>NZ_JALDSX010000025.1 GCF_022748595.1 Brevibacterium sp. ZH18
AGATCAGGGTGAACTTGCCGACCATTTCGTCTATTCACCGTGTTTCGCGGTCTCTTTGCACGAGTAGCTTCCCAGCGGGTAGTCCCCCGCAGGCAGTTCGCCGCGGGCAGCCTCCCCGCAGGTAGCTTCCCGCGGAGAGCTCCCCACCGCAGGCAGCTTCCCGCGGAGAGTGAGATGATCGTGATCATGTCACCGAATGCAGCGGCGTCCAGCCCGCAGTCCCTCGCCGAGGTGATCGAGTCGGAACTTCGCGATCGTGGCAGTTCCGTACGCGCCACGAAGGAACGCGCCTACCTCAAGAGCAACCTCCTCCACTACGGCGTCGGCGTGCCGGGTACACGTGCAGTGGTGCGCACTGCGCTGCGCGGGGCAGAGTTGGACCATGACGGAATCATCGCTCTCGTCGAGGCCCTGTGGAACTCCACGGGCGCACCGGACAACGCGAGCTGCGCAGGTAAGCTCGGCGGGGCGGGCCGTGCAGGTGAACTGACCAACACGAGCCGCGTGGCCGAGCTCGACGGGGTCGCCCGCGCGGGCGACCTCGACGGGGCCGGTCGCGGGACTCCCATCTACGAATGTCGCAGTGCGGCCACGATGGTGCTCATCCAAAAGCAGGACCGCCTCGGCGCCGGTGACAGTGACCTCTTCGAACGGCTGCTGCGGCAGGCCCGCACCTGGGCACTCGTCGATCCACTCGCCGGTGATGCCGTCGGCCCGTTGTCCGAATACGATGCGGAGTTTGATCCTGTGCTCGAGCGCTGGGCGAGTGACGAGGATTTCTGGATCCGACGCTCTGCGCTGCTGGCCCACCTCAGGCCACTGCGGGAAAGTCGCGGAGACTTCGACCGATTCTCACGGTACGCCGATGCGATGCTGGAGGAGAAGGAATTCTTCATCCGCAAGGCCATCGGCTGGGTGCTGCGCGACACCGCCCGCACACGTCCCGATATGGTCTTCGACTGGATGCTGCCGCGTGCGCATCGAGCTTCGGGTGTGACGATGCGCGAAGCGGTGAAGCATCTGTCGCCTGAGCAGCGGGATGCACTGCTCGCAGTTTCTGTCAGGGGGACCCGGCGAACTCGAGCAGGATCTGGTTGAAAGCCTCGGGCTGCTCGATATTGGCCGCATGCCCATCATCGGGGATGACAGTCGATGATCCGATCGGCGCGAGAGCCGCCGAAGCAGCAGCGTGCGAGCAAGGCCAGTGTTCGCTCTCTGCCCCTGCGATAAAGAGCACCGGCACATCGCACCCCTCGATCACAGGCCGCCAGTCGGCCTTCGCATGATCATTGAGCAGTGCGAGTTCGCCTCGGCTGATCTTGCGGTCGACGCCCTTCATCGCTTTGAGAAGGCGCAACAGCCGCCTTCCTCGCTTCATGACCGGCGTGCCATGGCCTGTGGGCGGGATGCCCTCGGCGAAGTAGGTGTCGGCATTCGACTCGTCATACCCGTAGTATCCGTGGGCCCAGTCAGCCGTGTTGAGCATCTTCGGGGTCTGATCGACGGTGACGATTCCGCCGAGGCGCTCGGCATCGAACTGGGAGAGATAGGACCAGATCGTGTTCCCGCCCATGGAACCTCCGACGATGAGGACGTCGTGGAGATCGAGCTGCTCGAGGACGGCGGCCACGTCCTGTCCGCGACGCTCCATGGTCAGCCCGGACGTCGGCCGGTCCGACGTGCCGTGCCCACGCAGATCGACCGCATGGACGTTGAGCCCCTCCTCGGCGAGTGGACCGATCTGGTAGAGCCAGCTGGTGGCCGGGGCACGGAATCCAGCCAGCAGCACGACCGGCCGCCCCGCAGGATCGCCGGTGCAGGTGAAATCGATACGGACGCCGTCGTCGCAGATGAGTGAGGACACGGCATCATCGTATCGCCGAGGAGGCCCTCGATCCCGCGCGAGCGCCGGCCTGTTACCACTCGACTGCTCCTCGCGCTACGTGAGATTTCACTCCGGCTGAGGGTGGCCTCAACAGCCGAACTCGGGTCTATTGTGATAGCGGATCGCGCAGAACCGGGCACACCGTCCGCCGCGGTCCCGCCGAACGCCGATGCCGTCGCAGCCGACAGCGCAGGCCGCCGGCAGAACGCGAACGACGACGGCATCAGGCGCACACCGAGTGAGAATCGAGGATGCCCCATGCCCAGCACGCCGAGCAGCACTGCGCCGGAGACGAATGCTCGAACCCACGTCCGGCTGACGATGGCGTGGAAGATCGCGGCGATCCTCGCACTCACCCTGATCATCTACTTCATCCCGGCTCCCGAAGGTGTCGACCCGCGCGGGATGCACATGGCCGGAATCTTCGCCGGGACCATCCTCGGCCTGATCCTGCAGCCGCTGCCGACGGCCGCGGTCGCATTGATCGGGCTGGCCGCGGCGATGATCACCGGCACCATGGATACGAAGACCGAGGCGCTGCAGGGCTTCGGCAACTCCACCATCTGGCTGATCGTGGCCGCCTTCTTCATCGCCGACGGGTTCCTGCTGACCGGCCTGGGGCGGCGCATCGCGCTGCTGTTCGTGTCGCTGCTGGGCAAGTCCTCGCTCGGCCTCTCCTACGGCATGGCGCTGACCGATCTGGTCCTCTCCCCCGCGACGCCGTCGAACACGGCACGCGCCGGCGGCGTCGTCTATCCCATCGTCAAGTCGCTGGCGACGGTCAACGATTCGCACCCGTCCAGCGACGAGTCGAGGAAGAGACTCGGCGCGTATCTCTCGCTAAGCGGGGTGCAGGTCAACACCATCACCTCGGCAATGTTCGTGACCGCCATGGCCGGCAACCCCCTGGCCGTGGGATTTGCCGCCGACGCCGGGGTCGAAATCTCCTGGGGCACCTGGGCTCTCGCCGCGATCGTGCCCGGTCTCGTCTCCCTGATCGTCATGCCGTGGTTCATGTCGAAGATCTACCGGCCCGGTCTGACGAAGACGCCGGATGCCCCGGCCCATGCACGGGCTGAGCTCAAGGAGATCGGGCCCATGAACCGCGGCGAGTGGACCATGCTGGCGACCTTCGTCCTCCTGCTCATCCTCTGGGTGCTGGGCAGCAGCATCGGCGTCGATGCGACTGCTGCGGCATTCGTCGGCGTCGCAATCCTGCTGGTCAGCAAGGTTCTGACCTGGAAGGACATGGCCGCCAACGGCGGTGCCTGGTCGACACTCATCTTCTTCTCCGTGCTGGTGGGCATGGCGACCCACCTCAACACGCTCGGCGTGATCGGTTGGATCGGCGACGAAGTGGCTGGCCTGGTCGGCGGAATGCCGTGGATCGCGGCCTTCGCCGTCCTCAGCTTCGTTTACTTCTACGTCCACTACCTCTTCGCCTCCAACACCGCGCAGATCGTCGCGATGTACTCCGTGTTCCTCGGAGCGGCGATAGCCACGGGCGCGCCCCCGCTCTTCGCAGCACTGGCCCTGGGCTTCATCGGCAACCTCATCGGCGGACTCTCGCACTATGCCTCGGGTCCCGCGGGCGTGATCTACGGGTCCGGCTACGTCACGACTCCCGAGTGGTTCCGGGTCGGGTTCTTCGCCTCGGTCGTCAACATCCTCATCTGGAGCCTCGTGGGCGGCGGCTGGATGTACGTCCTCGGCATGTGGGGCTGAGTCTCTGGCCAGCTCGTCGAGGCTACTCTGCGTTCCACAGCCGACGATAGTACTGGATCCGTTCGACGTCGGGCTCGACGCTGTAGGCCTCCCAGAACAACGATTCGTCGTAGTTCGCGTAATTCCACCCGAAGGACATCGTCGCCACGGCCAGGTCTGCCCATCTGTCCGCGACGCCGAGACGTTGCATGTCGACATTGGCAAGGAAGCGCCCGTCCTCGCCGAGGAGGGTGTTCGGGGCGCATGGATCGCCGTGACAGACGACGAGGCGATCGATCTCAGGGGCCTGTCCAAGTACCGTCACCGCGTTCCCTGTTCCGACCGCCTCCGCGGCGATGAGTCCGAGTCGGTCCTCAACCGACCATGTCCACGGCAGTCGTCGACGGGCAGACTGTGAAGCATTCGCAGCCCCTCAGCGATCTCCACGATGGTCCGATTCGCCTCGGCGGCATTTTCCGGGGCGACGGCGTTGGTTCCCGGCAGCGCCTCCGTGACGAGGTATTCGACCTCGCAGTCGTCGACGATACTTCGACTGTGACGGACGACCCGTGGGACCGGATGCCGCTCACGCAACCACTCGAGTTTCCTCGCCTCGAGTTCGAGGTCCTCGGAGTTCGGGAGCGGATTGCGTTTGAGGTAAAAGGCACGAGGTACGTCGCGGCTCGTTCCGGGAGACGACGCCGAGGCCTCGCCGGCCGGATCATCGCCGCGCGTCCTCGAACATCCCATTCACCCCTCAGCTCCGAGCCTTGACAGCGAAAAAGTCCCCCACCTGGCTATACTGCCTGGTGAGGGACTTCTCTGCGGTGCGCCACGAGGGATTCGAACCCCCAACCTTCTGATCCGTAGTCAGATGCTCTATCCGTTGAGCTAGTGGCGCATGTTGTCTGGACTCTCGCCCTGCAACTCGATCAACTATACACACCGAATTCACCCAAGCTCAAATTCGGCCCGAGTGCGCTTCGCCACATTCATGCCTGACCCCATTCATGACCGAGCCGAAAGCGGTATCGGCGCCGACACCCAGGCAGTCAACTCAAATCTGCGATTTAAATCTAGCGGGACCACGGTCCAGATGGGCCGTCAACCTCAGACCAGCCTCGGCGAGAAGCCCGAGAAATCAAGGATTTCGAGAGTTTTCATGCGATGAAACAATCCGTCATTTCTCTGCAAATATACGTCATACAAAAGTTTCATTCACGTCATTGACACCCGTCTTGTGACCCAATGCACATCTTACGATGACCCGAATCCGAGTTTTTCATGCTCGGCCGAGTTCTACGGTGGAGATGTAGCAACCGCCCTGCGGAACCCCGTAATCCCGATTGACCAGGAGACCACTCATGACTGTCCTCGACCATGACGTCGTCGCTGACCAGCTGAAGAACGCACCCACCGACAACGACTCGGTGCTTTCATTCGTCAGCAGGGTCGCCACACTCACCACTCCCGACGACATCGTTTGGGTTGATGGTTCGGATGAGCAGAAAGACTTGATCGCCGAGCAGCTCGTCGAAGCCGGCACCATCGTGCGTCTGACCGGCACCAAGGACTCATACTACGCGGCTTCCGACCCCGAGGACGTCGCCCGTGTGGAGGGTCGCACCTACATCTGCTCCGAGGACGAGAAGGATTCAGGAGCCCTCAACAACTGGATGGCTCCGGCCGAGATGAAGCAGACCCTCAATGGTCTCTTCGACGGCTCGATGCGCGGACGCACCATGTACGTCATCCCCTTCGTCATGGGCCACGCCGATGCCGATCAGCCGATGTTCGGCATCGAGGTCACCGACTCCCCCTACGTCGTGCTCTCCATGCTCGTCATGGCGCGCTCGGGCAAGACCGCCCTCGACGCGATCGTAGCCAATGGCGGCACCTTCGTCGAGTGCGTGCACTCCGTCGGCGCACCGCTCGAGCCCGGTCAGGACGACGTTGCCTGGCCGTGCAACTCCACCAAGTACATCACCCACTTCCCCGAAGAGCGCTCCATCTGGTCCTACGGATCGGGCTACGGCGGCAACGCTCTGCTGGGCAAGAAGTGCTACGCGCTGCGCATCGCTTCGTCGATCGCCCGCGACGAGGGCTGGCTGGCCGAGCACATGCTCATTCTCAAGCTGACGAACCCGGAGGGCGAGGTCAAGTACATCGCCGCTGCGTTCCCCTCGGCCTGCGGCAAGACCAACCTCGCCATGATCGAACCCACCATTCCCGGCTGGAAGGCCGAGACCCTGGGTGACGACATCGCCTGGATGCGCTTCGGCGACGACGGCCAGCTCTACGCCGTCAACCCCGAGTTCGGCCTCTTCGGCGTCGCTCCGGGCACCGGCTACACCACGAACCCGACCGCGATGCGCGCCATCGAAGCCGGCGGCAACATCTTCACCAACGTTGCGCTGACCGACGACGGCGACGTGTGGTGGGAAGGCAAGACCGACGAGAAGCCGGCGCACCTCACCGACTGGCGCGGCAACGACTGGACTCCGGACTCCGAGACTCCAGCCGCTCACCCGAACTCGCGCTTCTGCACCCCGATCGCGAACGTTCCGACCCTGGCCCCCGAGTGGACCAACCCGAACGGTGTGCCGATCTCGGCCATCCTCTTCGGCGGACGCCGCAAGACCACGATGCCGCTGGTCACCGAGACCACAAGCTGGAACCACGGCGTGTTCATGGGCTCTGTGCTCTCCTCGGAGACCACTGCCGCTGCCACCGGAGCCGTCGGCGTCGTTCGTCGCGACCCCATGGCCATGCGTCCGTTCATCGGCTACAACGTCGGTGACTACCTGCAGCACTGGCTCGACATCGGCAACACCGAGGGCGCCCAGCTGCCGAAGATCTTCTACGTCAACTGGTTCCGTCGCGACGATGACAACTCGTTCCTGTGGCCCGGATTCTCCGAGAACTCGCGTGTCCTCAAGTGGGTCTTCGAGCGCGTCACCGGCACCGCCGACGCCGCTGAGAGCCCACTGGGCCTGACCCCCGTCGAGGGCGGCCTGGACACCGAGGGACTCGACTTCACCGACGAGCAGCTGCGCAAGGCTCTTGCGATCAAGCCTGAGGAGTGGGCGACCGAGCTCAAGCTCATCGAGGACTGGTACGAGCAGCTCGGCGATTCGGTTCCCACCGAACTCCGCGCCGAGGTCGACAACCTGCGCGACCGTCTGGGCCTCGCCTGAGACAGTGAGACAGTGAGACAGTGAGTCAGTGATCGGCTGAACTCGTGAACAGCTGAAGCTCCGACAGATCGACAATCCCCCAACCATCGCCGAGGTGGTTGGGGGATTTTCGTGTCTGTTTTGGTTCTGCCGCTAGGCAGCTCAGCGCTGACGCCACTCGCCCGAACCGGCCCTCCAGCTGCCCACGTAGCGTCCCTCATCTACTGCCGTCTGCACATGGACGAGGAACGCCAGCACATCGCGGGGCCGCCCACGCAGCATTCCGCTTATATTGGCGACGACAGTCTCGGGCATTCTGCGCGGGCGGATCAGAACCTTGCGTTGCACGCTCTTTCCTTGAGCGCTGATCCTCACAGTCAGCACAGGTGGGAACGGCCAGCGTGTAAATGAGTAGATTCCACCACCCACGGCGACGATGTCGGACCACGCCGCTTCGAACAGGGTGAGTGGTCCGCCAGGTTTCGACACGACCGCCTGGACGCCCCACCGCGAGACGATCGTTCGCGGTCGAACCATGGGGTAGACGAACGTCCACAGCACAGCGCCGAAGCCAAACAGAATCAGGCCCATGAAAAGCAACAGGCCGAAGACGAGCTGCACCCATCCAGCGAAATCAACCGACAGCGGGTTCCACATGGACAGCGGCATGACGGTGAACATCGTGACTAGCGCCCCAACGCAGATCCAAGCGAATACGGCAAAGCCGAAAGTCTTGAGGAAGCTCGTCCGCAGCACCACACGACCAGTCCGGTCTAACTCATCCGACCAGCGTTCAAGGCGTTTGCGGTTCGCCTTAGCGATCTCTTTCAGGAGGTCCGGTGAGAGCCCGGGCCGGCTTGGCGACATGTTCACACCTTGAGTGTACGTTTGTGCCCAGGCACAGGCCCAAGTCCAAGCCCAAGCTCAGGCCCAAGCCCAAGGCCCAAGTCCAAGCCCAAGCTCAAGCTCAAGCTCAAGCCCAGCCTCAGGCTCCGTGGAGTGCTGGCACGATCAGGTAGACGCCGAAGAGCACGACGATGCTGCAGATGCCGAATACCGTCCAATAGCCGACCTTGAGCAACGGCTTGCTCTGGCCCGCCTCGGCGAGATCGATGTGCACCGCGCGCATACGCACTGCTGCGGAGAACAGCGTGATGACGACGATCGCCGACACCCAGGTCGCGACTGCAACGATGAGGAATGAGCTCCACTCGATCATTTCGACTCTCCCTTGTCCGCACGTGCGTCCGCTGTGTCGGCCTCTGCCGTCGCAGGGCTCACAGTGTCGGCCTCGGCTTCTGCGGCGGGCTCGGAGCCGCTCGCTTTCGCGTCGGCTCTGTCCGACTCTCTCTGGTCTCTGGCCTCGATGCGCGTGGCACGCTTCATGGCCGCACGCTTCCGGCTGCGGTCCTTGCGAATCTTGCGCTTGCGTCCGCGAATGCCGACCGCCTCGCCGACAGCGTCGAAGTTCGAGAGCTCAGGATCGGCGACCTTGCGCGAGCTGAGGAAGATCCAGAGGACTGCAATGACCGCGACGACCGTGTCGACGATGACGCCGATGATGCCGAGGTGGGCGATGCCTGCGGCGACGCCGCCGACGATTCCGGCTGCTGGAATGGTGAACAGCCAACCGGAGGCAATCCGCCCGGCAGTCGACCACTTCACGTCTGCGCCCTTGCGGCCCAGTCCCGAGCCCAGCACCGAGCCCGAAGCGACCTGGGTCGTCGACAGCGCGAAGCCCAGGTGTGAGGAAGCGAGGATGGCGGCCGCCGTCGAGGTCTCTGCAGCCAGGCCCTGCGCGGGCTTGACCGTGGTGAGCTTGGTGCCGAGGGTGTCGATGATCCGCCAGCCGCCCACATAGGTTCCGGCTGCGATGGCGAACGCACAGCAGAAGATGACCCACAGATGCGGCCCGGTCCCGTGCGCCTGCAGGTTCGCGGAGACCAGGACGAGCGTGATGACGCCCATGGTCTTCTGCGCATCGTTGGTTCCATGCGCGAGTGCGACCAGGGATGAGCTGAAGATCTGTCCGTATTTGAATGGTCCTCGGTGGGCGGTTTTGCCCTCACCGTTTCGCTTGGTGATGGCGTAGGCCAGGCGCGTGCACAGATAGGCGCTGATGCCCGCGATGATCGGAGCTGCGAGGGCAGGCAGGACCACTTTGGACATGAAGACGCCGAAGTCGACGGAGTTGAGTCCCGCCCCGACGATCGCCGCACCGATCAGACCGCCGAACAGCGCGTGCGAAGACGACGACGGCAGACCGAAGCGCCAGGTCGCCATGTTCCAGATGATCGCGCCGATGAGCCCGGCCAGAATGAAGTCCGGAGTGATCTGGACTCCTCCATCACCTTCTTTGATGATGCCGCCGGAGATCGTCTTCGCGACCTCCGTGGAGAGGAAGGCGCCGACGAGGTTGAGCAGCGCCGCCAGGGTCACTGCCGTCTTCGGCTTGATCGCACCAGTGGCGATCGGTGTTGCCATGGCATTGGCAGTGTCATGAAAGCCGTTGGTGAAGTCAAAGAACAGTGCCAAAACGATGACCAGCACGACGACGAAGATGATTTCCACTAAGCGACCTTGGATGTAGACACAATTCGGACCGTGGATGATTTAGCTGCGGACAGCGACCTCAATCGTGAAGAGTCTACAGTCTAATCAGCAGGAACTTCACCTACTATTCTTGCCTACGTCGTCCACGACTTGCTTCGTTCATTTCTGAGCTGGCCAAACGCCTCGACGGCGGCAGAGAAAGTATCCGTCTTCACACTCCGTCTTCACACCCTGGCATCACACCCTGTCTTCACACCTCGCCGAGGCGGTCGACCATTCGCGTAGACCGCGCCGTTGGTCAGCCGACGAATCCGTCGGCGATCGTCAGGGCTTTGTCGAGCACGTCGAGTCCGAAGCGGACGTCCGCGTCTGGAGTGTTCAACGGCGGAACAACATGGATCCGGTTGAAGTTCGCAAACGGCAGCACTCCCCCGGCTTTCATGGCGCCGATGACCTGGTTCATCTCCGGCGAGCTGCCGCCGTACGCGGCCAATGGCTCCTTCGTCGCCTGATCCTTGACGAGCTCAACGGCCCAGAAGCATCCCATGCCGCGGACTTCGCCGATCGCAGGATGCCGCTGCGCCATATCGCGCAGAGCCGGGCCGATGACGTCTCGGCCGAGGCGGTCGGCGTTCTCGATCATTCCCTCTTCGTCCATGGCGTTGATCGTCGCGACCGCTGCCGCACAGGCCAGAGGATGACCGGAGTAGGTCAGTCCACCTGGGTAGACGCGGTCTCGGAAGGTCTCGAAGATCGCGGTGGAGATCGCGACACCACCGAGCGGCACATAGCCCGAGTTCACGCCCTTGGCAAAGGTGATGAGATCCGGGGTGACGTCCCAGTGGTCGACGGCGAACCAGCGTCCGGTCCGACCGAAACCGGCCATCACCTCGTCGGCGATATAGACGATGCCATAGCGGGAGGTCAGCTCTCGCACACCCTCGAGGTATCCAGCCGGCGGCCCGTAGATCCCGGCGGTGCCCGGCACGGTTTCGAGGATGAGTGCGGCGATGTTGTTCGGGCCCTCGAGCGTGATCATGTCCTCGAGGTGCTGCAGCGCTCGCTGCGTCTCCTCTGCCTCGGTGGTGGAGCCGAAGTAGGAGCGGTACTGGTAGGCGGGCATGAAGTGGACGATGCCTTCGGCCGAGTAGTCATTGGCGAACCGGCGCGGGTCGCCCGTGACGTTGACGGCCAGCTGGGTGCCGCCGTGATAGCTCCGGTAGGCGGAGAGCACTTTGGTCCGTCCCGTGTGCAGTCGGGCCATGCGGATCGCGTGCTCGTTCGCGTCAGCGCCGCCGTTGGTGAAGAACACGTGATCAAGGTCGCCGGGGGTGCGGTCGGTGATGAGCCGGGCAGCCTCGGAGCGGGCATCGTTGACGTGCTGCGGGGCGATCGTGCACAGCTTCGCTGCCTGTTCCTGAATCGCGGCAACGACCTTCGGGTGCTGGTGTCCGATGTTCGTGTTCACCAGCTGCGAGGACATGTCGAGCAGCTTCCGCCCCTCGCCGTCCCAGATGTAGGGGCCTTCGGCGGCAACGACGGTCATCGGATCGAACGGCCCCTGCGCCTGCCAGGAGTGGAATACGTGCGCGCGGTCGAGGTCGTGGGCTCGCTGTCCCGCGTCGAGGAGTTCCGGAGTGATCGCCCGGTCCGGTCCGTCATGCCCCCGCTCGGAGACGCCGACGCCGTCGAGCTCTCGGTCGAGCTGTTCTGTTGTATTCATCGTGGTCATGGTCTGTCACCCTCCGAGAGTTCGTGATTGTCCGCCGAGGCGGGCCGAGGCTCTGCTTTCACATCGACGTGCGATCAGGGCCCGGTACTCATTCAATGGTGTGCCAGTCGAGCCGAATTGACCATGATCAGACTGTCAATATCTGCGCTATTCCCTTTACACTATGTAAACGACATTGTGACCACCGCCGAGGAGGCATCCGCCCAATGGAGGATCTGCTGCCCGAGGCATCCGACCTGACGGTCGCCCGCCTACTCGACGTCGACGAGATCCGCCGGGGTGACCCAGAGGTCATCTCCGGCGCAGACCGCCTCGACCGCACCGTGCGGTGGGTCCACATCGCCGATTCGGAGAACGTCGACCAGTTCCTCGAAGGCGGCGAGCTCGTGCTCAGCACCGGCCTGTCCTTCCGGTCATCAGCGAAGTCAACAGCGATATTCCTCGACCAGCTCGAATCGGCATCCGCCGCAGGGGCGATCATCGAGCTCATCGACGATGCGGGTCGGGCAGATGACGCTGCCGTCAGGACCGTTCGGGCCGCGGCACGAAGTCGAGACATGCCGATCATCGTCCTGCGCCGACGCATCAAATTCGTCCGCGTCACGCAGATCGCCCATCAGGAACTGCTCAACCGTCAGCTCGCCCGTGTCGAACACGCGCGCACCGTCCACGAGGTCTTCACCCAGCTCAGCCTCGAAAGCGCAGGGCCCCAGGAGATCGTGGACCGGACAGCGGAGCTGCTGGACTCGCCCGTCACGCTCGAGGACGTCAGCCATCGCCTGCTCGCCCGCTCCGGCGGAAGGGCCGCGCCCGCACAGGGTCGCCGGACAGACACGGCAGGGAAGGACCGCCTCGGCGAGGATGAGCGCCGACTGCAGACACCCGTGGGGCTGCGGGACCGGCGATGGGGCCGGCTGCTCGCGCCTGACCTCTCAGCCTCCAACGAGGAAGCCGCGCAGGTCATCGAGCGTGCTGCGCAGGCGCTGACATTGGCACGGATGGCCGAGCGCGACGAACAGGACCTCCTCGTCCAGGCACAGGGCGGACTGATCCGCGAGATCCTCGAATCCACTGAGCTCGACGAGGAACAGGTCCGTGAGCGGGCGAGCGCGCTCGGCTTCGCACCGCGCAGCCACATGATCCCTGTGGTCGTCCGCGTCGACCGCAGTGCCTCAACCGACCCCACCACCTTGCAGCTGCGGGAGCGCTCATTGCACCGCAGCTTCCTGTCCGCCGCGGACGAGCTGCGGTGCTCCACCCTCTCGGCGGGTCTGCAGTCGGGGTCATTCGGGGTCGTGGTGGCACCGTCTGCGGGTGTCGACGAGGGCACGATCCTCGAGCGTCTGCTCGCCGGCGTATCTGCGCAGGACACCACCGTGGGCGTCGGTCGCTCCAGCAGGTCGCTCGTCGATGCCGTGGTGCACCTCGATTCGGCAATGCAGGTCGCCGAGATGGCTTCGACCCTGGAGATGCGGCAGCAGCCGTACTACCGCTTCTCCGATGTCCGACTGCGCGGCCTGATCTCCTCGCTGAGCGACGACCCGAGAGTGCGCGCCTTCGCCGAGGCGGAACTCGCCCCTCTGCTCGACGCCGCAAGCGGACAGGACGGAGAGGACATGATCGCGCTCCTGGAGAAGTTCCTGCGCCACGGCGGCAACAAATCAGCTCTCGCCCGGAGCGGCTTCCTGTCGCGGCCTGCCCTGTACGCACGGTTGGACAAGCTGCAGCAGAGGCTCGGCGTCTCGCTCGATGATGCAGAGTCACGGACAGCACTCCATGTCGCCGTACTGTGGCTGCGCATGAATCGGTGAAGGTGCTGAGGCGCATGTATCGGTGAAGGTGCTGAGGCGAGGGCGGCGAAGCCGCGAGCCTCAGCCGATCAGTTGCCGGATGTGGTCCGTGACTGGAATTCCCAGCGCCTCGGCTTCAGCCCGGTTCGCATAGCGGCGGTCCCCCGGCATGCGCGTCATCCCGGACTCCCGCAGCAGGTCGATGAATCCTCGCACCCGCTCCGGATAGACACCGTTTCCTCCCCATTCGGGGTCGATGACGATGTAGAGCTGCCCGGTCCGGAACGTGTGAGCTCCCTCGGGTGCTTCGGTGTCCACCTCAAAGCTGAAGCTGCCGCCGGTCAGCCCCGCGGCGAGGGTCTCGATCATGAATGACAGCAACGCGCCCTTGTGCCCGCCGAACGGGCGGATTCCGCCTCCGTCTAAGATCTCGGCAGGATCGTCAGACTCCTGACCGAAGCCGTCAACACCCGTCCCCGGCGGCACCGTCTCCCCACGCGCCGCGGCGAGCTGCAGATCGCCGTGGGACATCGACGATGTGGAGAAGTCGAAGACTGCCGGTTCATGGCCTGCGACCGGCGTCGCGTACCCGAAGGGGTTGGTGCTGAAGACCGGCCGAGTCGCTCCTTCCGGCACAACGGCGAGCTTGCCGCTGGCGATCATGGCCATGGCGATGTTTCCACGTCTGGCGAATGGTTCGAGGTCGGGCCAGAGCGCGCTGAAATGGTGTGTCGCTCGAAGTGCGATGACTGCGACGCCTGACGCTTCGAGCGCGTCGGCAATCTGAGGCTGAGCGGCCTCCAGCGCCGGCTGCGCGAACCCGTTGGCACCGTCGACCCTAACGAAGGACGCGCCCACCGATTCCACCCGTGGCTGCGCTCGACCGTCGGCCCATCCTCGGCTCAGCGAGTCGACGTACCCCTTCACCCTGAACACGCCGTGGCTCAGCGTTCCATCACGTTCGCACGAGGCACAGTTGAGCGCCAGCGTATGGGCCACCTCGGGAGCGGCGCCCGCCCGCTGCAGCGTCTCTTTGACAGCGATGACCAATCGCTCGAATGAAATGCGCTCCCCGTGAGCGTCGTTGATCTCCTGAGCCATTTCAGTTTCCTCACTCTCAACCGGAAGATTCTCATATTGTCATACAATTTGGCGGCTCCGTGAGGGGATCACGCCGAGGTAACGCTTGAACGTCTATTTTACCTAAATGTGTCGCATCTCACCCTAACTCGTTATAGGCTCGATTGTATGACACAGGACAGGCGCAATGTGTCGCTCCGAGTCCACAGCGGAGCCCTGTCGAATCTTGCAGATCTCGACCAATCGACCTTGTCGAGACGTGACGAAAAGAGACAAAGATGTCCAAAACAAGTCAGATCATCATCGCGATCGTCGGTGTCATCGTCCTCGCGTTGGCCGGCGGCTACTTCGGAGCAGGCCTGCGCTCCAACAGCGGCGCGGGCGCAACCGAGAACGGAGCATGGATCAAGAAGATCAAGGACAGCGGAGAGCTGCGCGTCGGCATCGCATCAGCCCCTCCGATGACGGGTGAGCAGAAGGACGGGAAGATGGGCGGGCCCAACGTGCTGCCGCTGCAGAACCTGGCCAAGGAGATGGGCGTGAAGTTCACTCCTGTCCCCGCGGAGTGGTCGAAGATGGTGTCCGGCCTGCAAGCGGATCGGTTCGACGTCGGTGCGTACCTCGACGCCACCTCGGAGCGGTCGCTGGCCATCCAGTTCACCGACCCCGTCTACACCTACGAAGGCGTGTGGATCGTCAAGTCCGATTCCGGCATCAAGTCCACCGATGATGTCATCAAGGCGAAGAAGCCGGTTGCCGTGGCCTCGGGCACATCCTACGAACGCCGGGTCGTCGACCTGGGAGTCGACATCGTCAATGCCGAAGCGATCCCGCAGTCGATCACCGCGATGGAAGCCGGCCGTGCAGTCGCAGCGTTCGGTGACCTCCCGACCCTGGCGGATGCCGCTCAGAAGAACAAGTCACTGAAGATCGTCCGCCCGGAACCGGTCATCTTCAAGAGCGATTCGAACTACGGCGTCAGTGCTGACATCGACGAACGCTCGCTGCAGGTCATCAACATCGCCATTCAGAATGCGAAGAACGACGGCTCCTTCCAGGCGGCGCTGGACAAGGCTGGAGTGATCGGGCCCGACAACCTCGGCGACCTCGAAATGAAGTGACCGATCCGGCCCCTGGAAGAAGGGAATTCTCATGAATTACACGTTCGACTGGAGCGTGGTCACGAACAACTTTCCACGGTTGCTCGAAGGCCTCCTCCTGACCGTGGAGATATCGGTCATCGTCATCATCCTCAGCATGGTCCTGGCCATTCCTGTGGCTCTGCTGCGCATGTCCAACATCGAGGTGGTGCGGTGGATCGCACAGCTCTACATCGAGATCTTCCGCTGCACCCCGCTTCTCGTGCAGCTGTTCTGGGTCTACTACGCATTGCCGACTCTGACCGGGATCACCATTCCCGGCACGATCTCGGCGGTCATCGCACTGACGCTCAACCTCACCGCGTTCATGGCGGAGGCCTACCGCAGCGGATTCCAGGCAGTTCCTCCTGAACAGGTCGAAGCAGGCAAGATGCTGCGCCTAACCAGGTTCCAGCAGATCCGTCACATCATCGTTCCGCAGGCACTCAAGCAGCAGCTGCCGGTGATCATGTCGCTCGACATCTCACTGTTCAAGGACACCGCCCTGGTGTCCACGATCGCAGTGGCGGATCTGATGTTCACGGCGAACAAGATCTCCACCGAGTCCTACCGGGCACTGGAGATCCTGACAGTCGCTGCGCTCATGTACTTCCTCATCGCGTTCCCCGCTTCGCTCATCCTGAGCAAGATCGAACGCAACATGATGGAGACGGGCAATGTGCGCGGCACTCGCCGGAAGAGCTTGGCGGCGCAGATGATTCCAGCAACGAAGGTCGAGGTCAAACCATGAGTGAGAACTCTGCCGCCCACACCGGGTCGCACAGGGACATCACCGCGAAGTCCGGTGATGTGCTCGTGTCCTGCCGTGGGCTGAAGAAGAGCTTCGGCGACCGTGAGGTCATGAAGAGCATCGACTTCGACATGCTCGCCGGCGACATCACCGTCATCATCGGCAGGTCGGGATCGGGCAAGTCCACGCTGCTGCGTGCCATCGCCGGACTCACCGACCCCGATGATGGCACGATGACCTTCGACGGCGAAGTCGTGTTCGAGGATTCGAAGCGCACTCCGGCTTGGAAGCAGGTCGACTCCCACGTCGGCATGATCTTCCAGAGCTACACCCTGTGGCCGCACATGGATGTACTCAAGAATCTGACTCTGGCCCCGCGGAAGCGGCTGGGCATGTCCGAGTCCGCGGCGCTGGAGCGCGCAGAGAAGGCCCTCGCCGAGGTGGGGATGTCCGACCACATCCACTCCCGTCCCAGCGAGCTCTCCGGTGGTGAGCGGCAACGCGTTGCGATCGCCCGTGCACTGATGATGCGACCGAAGCTTCTGCTGTGCGACGAGATCACGAGTGCACTCGACCCTCCGGTGGCCGCGGAGGTCCTCGACGTTCTGCGCAGGCTCAAAGAGGAGGAGGGCATTGCGGTCGCTCTTGTCACGCACGACATGGCTTTCGCGTCGAAGGCTGCGGACAGAGTGGTGTTCTTCCACGAGGGCGAGATCGCAGTGAACGCCACACCGGATGAAGCATTCAACAAGGCGGATGATCCCGAGCTCAAGAAGTTCATCGACGCAGTGCGGTTCTGACCGTAATCTGAGGACACTGCCAAGGGCCGGAACCCCATCGTCGGGGTTCCGGCCCTTGGCAGTTCACGGAAGCAGGCCCTTGCGCGTGCTTGTCCCAGGGCGCCCATCTCGCTTGCAGCAATCCCCGAGATCAGTGTTGCCAGACATCAGTGTTGCCGGACATCAGTGCTGCCCGGACATCAGTGTTGCCGGAAAGGTGTCACTTCCGTGAGTTGAGGTCGGCTATCCGTCGCCACTGCTCCATGGTGAGGTTCGACGTGTCGAACCAGGTGTCCGCGAGTGCATGCCCGTTCGGATAGGGGTCACTCGGATCCAGCACTGTCTGAGTGAAGCCGTAGATCCAGGCGCGACCGGCGATGGCGGGGATCACTGCATCGTAGCTCCCGACCGTTGCGAGCCCATCGATCTCACAGGTGAAAGTGGTGCCGGTGATCGATTGGTGGATGAACTTCTCACCGACGCTCAGCTCTCCTCGCGCATACATGAGTGCCAATCGCGCCGATGAACCAGTCCCGCATGGTGAACGATCGCCTCGCCCCGGTGAGACCACCACGGTGTTCTTGGCCGTCAGTATGCCGTCGTTCCGCTCCAGCGGTCCCATGAACTCGATGTTGGTGATGCCCGGCATCTCAGGGTTCCCGGGGAAGGAGACCTGCAGCTGTTCGGCTGCAGCCATCTTGATCTTCTCTCCGAGGTCGCACAGCTCTCGGGCTTCCGAGGGATCGATGTCGACTCCGAAGTCCTCGGACTCGACCATGGCGTAGGTCATCCCTCCGTAGGCGACGTCGATCCGTCTGCTTCCGAAGCCCTCGATCTCGATGACGGCGTCACGGTGGTAGACGAACGCCGGCTGATTGACGAAGCGGACGCTGGTGACTTTGCCGTTGCTGCATTCACAGCGGACCGTGATGAGTCCGGCCGCAGACTCCAAGGTCAGATCCGTGACGGGCTCCTGCATGGGGACGATTCCCCGCTCGAGCAGAACTGTCGCCACGCACATCGTGTTCGACCCCGACATCGCCGGGTACTCCGTCGATTCGAGAATGACGTAGCCCATCGCTGCGCGTGGATCGTTCGACGGAAGGATGATGTTCGCGTTGTGCCACACGGCTCCGCGCGGTTCGAACAGGACGAACTGTCGGATCTCGTCACGGTTGCGCTCCAGCCAGATCTTCTTGTCGAACATCGTTTCGCCCGGCACCTCACCGACCCCGTCGATGATGACACGTCCGATTTCTCCTTCGGCGTGAGCGTCGACGATCTCCAGATTTCTTTCCCACGTCATGATTGCTCCTTTGCATTGATGATGACGGCCGAACCCTGCTGCTCGCTCACTCAGCGCACATAGTCGGCTCCCGTGATGTCGAGGGTCGAGCCCGTGAGATGTCGTGACCGTCCCGAGGCGAGGAACGCCACGAGTTCGGCGACGTCTTCCGGAGGCGTGACTTCACGCAGCGGAAGCCCGGCCAGGACATCCTCGGCGACGGCCCCTGCGGACAGGCCGGTCTCGACCCATCCCGGAGCAATCGCATACGCCAGCACTCCCCGGTCCCCGTATCCGCGTGCGATGCCCTTCGTGAGGCTGAGCAGACCACCTTTGGCCGCCCCGTAGGCAAGATGCTCGGCATCATCTCCGCGATGAGCGGAGCGGCTCGTGATGTTGATGATCGACCCGCCGCCCCGGGCAGGAAACTCCAGGAGCGCGCAACGACACAGATCAGCGGCGGCCTGCAGATTGAGCTGCATGTTCGCCGCCCAGCCAGCGTCCCATCCCTGTTCGTCGTCGAGAGGTGACGCGATCCATGCGCCGGCATTGTTGACCAGGGTGTCGATTCCGTCGAGAGCAGCTGTCGCAGTCTGCCACAGCGAACGCGCGGTGCCCGGCTGCGACAGATCGCCCGGAACGAGCCACGCCCGATCACCCAGCTCGTCCGAGAGCGCTCGGGCGGCGGACTCGTCCGAGTTGTAGTGGATCGCCACGGCGCCACCGTCGCGGTGGACAGTTCGGGCGATGGCTGCTCCGATTCCCTTCGATGCCCCGGTCACGAGGACCTTCCGGCCGCTCAGCGGCATGTGATCTGTGGTGGTCATCGTGTTCTCCTCTGACAACTGATCAATGTCGGTCATCCGACCAGTGTCGGTCAGCCGACTTGTTGGGCGCCGGCGATCTCGACGGCAGCACCGGATATGAAGGAAGCCCGGTCGCTGAGCAGGAACGTCGTCAGTTCGGCAACCTCACTCGGACGGCCGAGTCGCCCGAGCGGAATCGATCCGGCCAGCTCTGCCTCGGTGATACCCGAATCGTCGAGCTTGCGCTGCACCATCGGGGTCAGGATCTCTCCCGGACAGATCGAGTTCACTCGGATCCCGGCAGCGCCGTAGTCACGGGCCAGACTTCGGCTGAGGGATGCCACGGCTGCTTTGGAACTGTTGTAGGCGATGTGTCCCGCGGCGGGTTGCAGCCCCCACTGGGAGGCGATGTTGACGATCGCTCCGGAACCGGCGTCGATCATCGTCGGCAGCACTGCACGGCACAGCCGGACGACTGCGGCGACGTTCACGGCGTAGGTTGCCTCCCAGTCGTCTTCGTCCGTCTCCAACAGAGCACCGCGCCGCATCACCCCGGCGCAGTTGACCAGCCCGCCGATGGCGCCGAAGTGAGCGAGCACCTCGGCGACGGTTCGGGTGCAGCCCTCAGGGGTCGAAATGTCAGCGGCGAAGGCGACGATGCGATCACGCACCTCGGCGGGCAACGTAGGATCGGGCACCGCCTCCACACGGTCGACAGCGGCGACGACGGCACCTTGTCGGGCGCATGCAGCTGCGATTGCCGTCCCGATACCACCCGCGGCACCTGTGACCAGCACCGTCATTCCATCGAGTTCCACGGTCAGCCTCGCTCGTCGGAGTCGGCGTTGTGGTCGCCGTTGTGGTCGTTGGCAGCATTATGGACGTCGGCAGGTTCCGCCGCCGAGGAGCTGTCGGCTGTGAGCCGGCCCAGGCCAAGCCCCCAGATGTCGGCCACGGTGTAGCCGACCGGGAACGGATCGTCGCTTTCGAGGACCAGCTGCTGGAATCCTGTGATCCAACCGCGGCCGCTGATGGAGGGGATCACGCCTGGGAGGTCGCCCACTGCGGCTTCCTCCTTCACCTCGGCGGTGAACGTTGTGCCCATCATCGATTCGTGGACGAACTGCTCCCCTATCTCCAGTTCGCCTCTCGCGTATTTCGCCGCCACACGGCCGCTTGTTCCCGTCCCGCACGGCGAGCGGTCGAGCGTGCCCGTCCACGTGCTCGGATCATCGAGGTCGACTTCGCCATTAGGCAGGACAACCGCATTGCGGCCGTGCGTTCCCGCGGTCTGCGCGGACCCGTGGACCATCGGCAGAGCAATCGAATCGATCTCGGGGAGCAGCGGATGGCAGACGTCGAAGGCTTCGTCGGCAGCTTTGCGCAGCACCGAGGCCGCCCTGATGACGGCCTTGGCGTTCCTCGGGTCCAGATCGACGCCGAGGTCCTCTGCCTTCGCTTGGACGTAGAACTGTCCCCCGAAGACGATATCGACCGGGATCGTTCCGCAGCCAGGGACCTCGAGGGGCAGATCGAGTCCGTGGACGAACGCGGGCACGTTGTCGAAGGTGACCTTCCTGGCTCGACCGTTCTCCACTTCCGCGCGCACGGTGACGACTCCGACCGCAGTGTCCACCCGCAGGGTGGTGATGGGCTCCTCCACATCGATCGCGCCGGTCTCGACGAGTGCCGTGACCGAGCAGATGAGGTTCGACCCGGACATCGGTCGGAACCCTCCCTGCTCCATGACGATCATTCCGAAGTCACAGGTCGGATCCACCGGTGGCACGATGAGCGGTGAGCAGAGCCCGGGATAACCGCGCGGCTCCTGCAGAACCAGGGTGCGCAGATCCTCGAGGTTCTCTTCGCAGTAGCGCAGCCGCTCGGCCATCGTCGACCCTTTGACCCGGAGGCCCGAGCCCATGAGCACCCGCCCCGGCTCTCCGGCAGCGTGGACGTCGACCGCTTGGATGAGCTGTCTGTTTGTCATGATGTGGATTCCTCGCGTGAAGTGTCTCGACGTTCGGCGGTGAAGGGCGCGACCGCTGCTGGCAGCGGACGCACGACGGACAAGAGATGAGCTGTCACGGGCCGGTGCTGACTCCAGCCGCTTCGAGGAGTCCACGCAACTCGTCGCGATGCTCGACAGCCAGGGCTCGGATCGGCGCTCGTGTCGGCCCGGCAGGGACTCCGACCAGCTCGAGGCCGGTCTTGATCGCACACGCGTAGTTGTGCGATTCCAAGAACACGCAGATCGGGTTGATCTTCGCCCAGAGCTTGCGAGCTCGCTGCAGATCCGAGTCGACGGCCAAAGCCTGGTAGAGATCAGCGCACAGTCGCGGAATGATGCTCGCCGCGCCCCAGACTCCCGCTTCGGCGCCGAGTGCCAATGCGCTGAAGGTCAGAGTGTCCCAGCCGTTGAGCGCTTGGATGTCGTCCGCGTGGTTGAAGTGGACCTGGGTGAAAACGGAGAAGTCACCGCCCGTGTCCTTATAGCTCGTGACACCGGTCTCCCGACCGAGACGTCCGAATTCCTCGGGGGTGAGTTCAAGGCCGGTGGCACCGGGGATGTTGTAGAACATGATCGGCAGGTCCACCACATCCGAGACGGCTGCGTAGTGGGCAATGATCTCGTCGAACGACGGGGTGTCATAGTACGGCGGCACGATCATGAGCGCGTCGGCCCCCGCCGCTTCGGCGTCCTGGCTGAGCTCGATCGTTTCCGCAGTACTCAGGGCACCCGTGCCGGCGACCACAGGCACCCGGCCCCCAGCCGCGTCGACATAGGCGCGGTTGGAAGCCTTGCGCTCAGCTGCAGAGAGCGCCGGGAACTCTCCTGTCGAACCGCCGGGGACCAAACCGTTGACGCCCCCGGAGATGATGTGGTCGACCTGGGCGCTGATCCCTGCAATGTCGATCTCACGTCCATCGGCGGTGAACGGAGTGACGCATGCGGCGAGGATGCCGCTGAAGTGAGAAGTCATGATGGGCCTTTCTGGCACTGTCCCGCGTGCTGCTGTGGACGACGGACAGTTTCGGATGATCGTATTCGGTTGTGCGGCTGGTCAGAATCGGTTCGGGGAGATGCGCGCGAGGAGTTCCGGGCTGAGGCTAGGCCGACGATCGAGCATGACGTCTGCCAGCACCTTCGCCGAGCCCGGCGCCAAGGTAAGCCCCAGCATCGAGTGTCCCGAGTTCACATAGGCGTTCTTCGCAATGTCGAGACGGCCGATGACCGGAAGCCCGTCCGGAGTCATGGGTCGCGACCCTGCCCACGGTGCTTTCTCTCCCACGGGCTCGCCCCAGGAGTGGAAGGCTTCGCGCGCTGATCGACGGATCGCTTCAACCCGGACCCCATTGACGTTGTCGTCTCTGCTGCCGAACTCCATCGTTCCGGCCAAGCGCAGGGTGCCGTTGAGCGGTGTCACCGCCACCCGTGCGTCCTCGAGGGTCAGGGAGGTCCTGAGCTCGATCGGAGCGGGTGAGTAGTCGATGCTGTAGCCCTTGCCCGAGTAGATGGGCACCTTCTGGCCGAGTTTCGCGAGCAGTCCACTGGTCGGCACTCCGGCCGCCACCACGACGGCATCAGCGGTGATGACTTCCGCGTCGCTCGTCACCACTGCGGTCACTGTGTCACCCGAGCGCACGAAACTGTTCACGCTCACCCCCTCGCGCACGGTGGCCCCGAGCTCCTGGAGTTTGCCGACGAGTGCCCGCGTGAGGGAATCGGGTTCGATCTGACGATCGGCCGGGAAGAACAACCCGTGTCTGATCCGTTCGCTCAGCGCGGGTTCGGCCGTGCGGACCGCATCACCATGAAGTCGTTCGAAGACATGTCCGGCGGACTCGAATGCGGCAAGACTCGCGCTGTGCTCGTCGAAGCGCTCTTTGGTCTCAAACGCCAGGAGCACCCCTCGATCGTGCATTTCAAAGTCGATGCCCTGCCGCTGATATTCGTCGAAGAGCTCGTTGGCATCAGACCCGAGGTGCAGATGCAGATCGAGGCCTGCCGCAAAGTCGCGTGCATTGCAGTGCGTGGCCATTCGGAGCAGGAATTTGAGGTACCCCGGGGCCACCGACGGTCTGATCGACAGCGGGCTGTCAGGTCTGAGCATCCACTTGATCCCCTGCAGAAGGACTCCCGGCGCGGGGACAGGAGTGCTCTCCGCAAGTGCGACCTTGGCCGCGTTGCCATGGGACGCCCCCGCCCCGCACTGTCCTGCTTCCAGAACCGTGACGTCGCAGCCGGCGACTGCCAGTTCATAGGCACTGGCGAGTCCAACGACTCCACCTCCGATGACAACTGTTTTCATCCGGTCCCCCTGACGGCAGTCCGCGTCCGACGTTGGCCGCGGCTTCGATTGAGCTCGCATGGATTGTATGACAATCACTTGTTGAATACGCTACGCAATGAAAACGATCACGTCAATGGAATATCCGAATACAAAGAATTCACCGAGGGGATGCCCGTCTGATGCAGAGAATCACCTGGTGTCGAGCACGATTCCGCGACTCTGATGCCAGGATGAAGGGCTCGAGCTGAAGCTGTTAAGGAAGCAGCCGTCAGTTTTGACTGCAGCCGTCAGCCTTGGCTGGAGCCGCCGATGAGAAAGGCGAGTTCCTGCGCACTGTCCATCGTGTGGATGTCGAGAGCAGTGCGGATCCGCTCGGCATCGCCGCTGCGAATCGCGACCATGAGCGCCGCGTGAATCGCGTGCGCACGGCGGGCATCCCGCCGGGTGAACTGATCGTAGGCAAGAATGAGCGTCATCTGGGCTTCGACGACCGGCCAGATCCGCATGAGGAGATAGTTGTCCGCAGCTTCCCAGATTCCACGATGGAACCGAACGTGAGCCTCGTGCAGGACCAGCGGGTCCGAATCGACGCCTGCGGATTCGAACCTCTCCCAAACCCGCTCCAAGTCGGCCATCCTCCTGCCGGAGGTGTCCGCGAGGATCTCGTTGATGGCTTCCGTGTCCAGCGCAACTCGGACACGTGCGATCTCGAGCAGAGAATCGACATGGATATCGGCGACGCGCAGACCGCGGTATGCCTCCTGGATGAGGAAACCGTCACGGGCCATCTGATTGAGCGCCTCACGCGCAGTCGGGCGGCTGACGTCGAGAGAGGACGTCAGCTCGGCTTCGATGATCCGCTGCCCCGGCAATATCTCGCCGAGGATGATGCGGCGTTTGATCTCATCAACGACGCGCTGCCGTCGTTCGGTATTGGACACCGGACGACGCGCTGCAATGCGGTCGGCACTCCCTGATTCTGGACCCAGCGACTCCACTGCTGCACTACTTTCTCGAGACGGATGGTGCGGGCTGTCCGACACGCAGACTGCAGCCGAATTCGCGCGGCTCACAGCCTAGCGCCCGGATCTCCGGCACTCGTCGCTGTCGTCGGACGAATGCCGCGAAATTCTCAGATAGCGATGACTCGGCCAGTCACGTTGCCCTCGACCGAGCGCACGAACGCAGCTCCGACCTGCTCATCGGTGACGGGCACCATTCCAGCGAATGCATCATGGAAGTGCGGGGAGTTCTTCAGCACGTTGGGGCTCACCGCGTTGATGCGGATACCGCGCGGCAGCTCGGGCGCCGCGGAGATAACGAAGGACTCGACCGCACCATTGACGAGCGCTGCCGCCGCAGCCGTCGGCACCGGTTCGCGGCTGAGCACGCCCGTCGTCACCGTGATCGATCCGCCGTCGTTGAGATAGTCGAGTCCTTGTCTGACGAACTCGATCTGACCCAGAGCTTTTGACGTGAAGGCATCCATATAGTCCTCACGCGTCAGCTCGGTCACCGGCTTGAAGGCAGCCGAACCGACAGCGACGACGATGGCGTCTACGCGGCCCACAGCCTTGAGTAGGGCGCCGATTGATTCGGGATCGGATGTGTCGACTCCGGGATCAGTCGATCGAGAGGCCGCCACGACGTCGTGGCCACGGGACTCCAGTTCGGCTTTTGCGACACCGCCGACATGGCCACCAGCTCCGACAAGCAAAATCTTCATGGCAGTTGCTCCTCATTCTCGATTCGATCAGCCACATCAGATTGACTGACAATATCGATGCTAGAGGATCGACTGCACCAGCACCACCCCCGGTAGTTCCATAGTTGGGGAGATCGAACTATCGCGGATTGTCTGGCAACGCAGGAAGACGCTCACCATTCCTGCTGAGAGGACCAGCCTTCGGGGAGTTGTCGGAGCGTGTAGGCCCAGGACATCGCAGGACATCTCAGGAGATCACAGGACATCGCTTCCGGGAAGGCGAAAGCCCCTGTGATCCGCTTGATTCAACGGTTCACAGGGGCTTTCCACAACGCGGAGTCGGTGGGATTTGAACCCACGGTCCCCAGTTCAAGGGACTTCACCTTAGCAGGGTGACGCTTTCGGCCGCTCAGCCACGACTCCAGATACTGACTCGATGACGCCCCGCGAGGAGAGCCTCGAATCTGCAGTTCGCACTACGGGGACAGCCTATGCGAAAGTGGCCATCGAGAGCAAAGCGTGCACGCAGTGAGTGGTCTTGATCATATCCACCGCTCTGCGGGCAAGGACGGGATCGCCGGAAAACCGCCTGCACCGGCGGGCTTCTTCTGCTGACTGACACCTGAATTCCAGCATTCATCAATGTACAGGCGTAAAATCGATCTGAAGTGCTCTGCGGTTTGCTCTCCTACGGATATGAGAACGATGCTCCGGAGATGCCCCTGCGCTCACGATCGGCCGCAAAGCGCGCCGACTGACGGGCGCATTGAGCAATGCACACAGCACGAGAAGTGAACTATGAGGAGTAAAGAACTTGCCAGAGATTCCCCCTGACAAGCAAGGACCGAATGGGAACGATCCCAATTCGCCCTCTGCGGGCCGCCGTCTCCGCGCTTCTTCTCGACCTCGGTTCCGCGGTGATGCCGCCGCCAGTGACAGCGGTTCGACTTCCTCGCAGCCATCCGCCCCGAAAGCGGCATCCGACCACCGGTCAGCACAGCAGAACAATCGCTCCGACTCGTCGTACTCGCCGAATTCCTCACAGTCGAAATCCTCGGACCGGACGAATCCGCGCTCCGACTCCAAGTCGGCCTCCGAAACGCCACGAGACTCAAAGTCGGCGAAGCGGGCAGGGTCGGCGAAGTCCGCGGCAGGTGTGGACCAGAACTCCTCGAAGGCGCCGACTCCTCGACCGGTCGCCCCGCGCACTCGTCGCGAAGCACGGATGCTCCGCGCAGCGGCAACCGGAGGCGCTTCGGCAGCCGGTGTTGCCGCCGCCGCGTCCTCTCCGCGACCGACATTCGACAGCGAAAACGACCGTAACCGCGCCGATGCCGACGGCAGCGAACGTCGCGATGACCGTAGCAACGGTTTCGACGGCACTGACAACCTCGGCAACTCCCCAGATGCCTCCTCCAACGCCGCCGAGACAACCTCCACCACCGGGTCGAACCCGGCCGGCCCGGCCGGTCAACGTGATGCGCACGACCGCGCATCCGCCTCGGCGCGCGGATCCGACTCAGCCCGTGGATCCGACTCAGATTCAGTCTCCGACGACGAGTCACTGCCGAGCCGCCGGGACCGTCGAACGAATGGTCCTCGGCAGGAAGGTTCCCGCCCGAGTCTTCGCTCGCTGCGCCCGAACCGCCGCGCCACAGCAGCCTCAGCGGGTGCCGCCGCAGTCGGCGCCGCAGGCAGCCCCCGAACCGATCGCAGAACAGATGAGGACTCCACCGACGAACGCGTGCACCGGGCCCGTCGGCATTCCTCGCGCGTCGGCGAAGCGTTCCCCAGCCTCGTCGGCTGGACCTCGCTGAGCACCCTGCTGCCCGGCATCGGACTACTGCGCACACGATTCCGGCCTGTGGGCATCGTCCTGCTCGCCGGATTCATCCTCACCGTCGTCGGCGGAATCCTCTACCTCCTCATCAAGGGCCCGATCCGCGCGATCGGCATGATCGTGTCGAGCCCGAGCATCCTCAGCACCATCGCGGTGCTCGCCGCCGTCGTCGGCGTGGTCTGGATCATCGTCATGGTGGTTTCGCACCTCGGGCTGCGCAGGGGTCACCGGTACACCCCGTGGCAGAACAAGCTGGCCGGCGTCCTCGTCGTCTCACTCGCGCTGATCATCGGTATTCCCTTCGGCGTCGGATCCGTCTACGCCCGCGTTCAGGGCAACACCGTCTCGAGCCTGTTCGGCGACAGCAACGGCAAGGCACTCGATGCCAAGGAGCTGTGGAAGGACAAGCCGTACATCAACGTCTTCCTCATGGGTCGCGACAACGGCGACGACCGTGAGGGAACCCGCCCCGACACGATGCTCGTGGCCTCGATCGACACGAAGACGGGCAACGCCGCTCTCATCTCGGTCCCGCGTAACCTCGCGTTCCCCATCTTCCCGGAGGGAAGTTCTCTCGCCAAGGCATGGCCCGACGGATTCCGCCCCACCGGCGATTCTTCCGTCGACCTCATCAACTCCGTCTGGCAATGGGGCGAACAGAACAAAGACGTAGTCGGCGACACCCACGGACTCGAGCCCGGAATGGCCGCCACTATGCAGGCGGTCCAAGGCTCGCTGGGCCTCAAACTCGACTACTGGGCCTCGGTCGACATGGCCGGCTTCCAGGACGTGGTCGATGCCATCGGCGGCGTCAAGATCGACGTCGAACGCCCGATCCCGATGGGCGGCGGAAAGTCGATGAACGGCGTCCCGAACAAGATCTACGGATGGGTAGACCCAGGTCCGCAGACTCTCAAGGGCAAGGACGCGCTGTGGTACGTCAGGTCCCGTGAAGGCAGCGACAACTACGACCGCATGTGCCGTCAGCAGCGGATGATCAAGACCACGCTCGACCAGATCGATCCGCGAGAGCTCGCCACGGCGTATCCGAAGCTCGCGAACTCGGCGTCTCGCAATATTGCGACGTCGATCCCGCAGAACGAGGTGCCGGCCTTCATCGAGCTGGCCCTGGCCATGCAGAAGGGCGACGTCACGACCGTCCAGATCAACAACGATGTCACCCCCACCTACAACCCCGACTTCGATGTCCTCCACAAGTGGATCCTCGGTGAGGTCAAGGGCGCTTCCAACGGCCAGGAGACTGCCCAGCCGACTAACGACGCCGGCAAGGACCAGAAGAAGGACGACTCCACGAAGGACGATAAGACGGACAAGGGTTCCAACAGCGCCGATGGCGCGTCGGCCGATGGCGCCAGCGGAGAGGCGACAGAAACCACCAAACCCGGCGAGCCGGATGCCCAGGGCAAGTGCTACCCGAAGGGCTTCAAGCCCGGCGACGACTTCCCGGGCTACCCGGGTCCGGGAGCCGGAGACCAAGGGTGACCGCAGCACCCGAACCGTCTGAAAGTCCCGAAGCGGAGGCCCCCTCCGTCGTCATCGTCGGGGCAGGCCCGCGCGGACTCAGCGTTCTGGAACGACTTGTCGCACTCTCGAACGAGCGGTTCACCGAGGTCGGCGCCGGCGCCGGAGGCGAGGACCGTCCACGGTTCACCATCCACCTCATCGACCCGTACCCAGCCGGTGCCGGCATCGTCTGGCGCACCGACCAGCCAGAGACGCTGCTGATGAACACCACGATCGCCGAGCAGACGATCTTCCCCGATTCCAGCTGTGCCTTCCTCTCCCCCGATGCCGAGCCCATCGGCCCGAATATGGGCGAGTGGTACCAGGCCCGGGGCGGCACCGACCCTATCGACGCCACCTTCCCGAGCCGCGCCCTCTACGGCCGCTACCTCCGCGACTCCTTTGCCCGCATCCGCGAGGCCTGCCCCGACTTCATCGAGATCGTCGAGCACCCGACGACCGTCGAATCCATCATCGATCTCCCCACAGTCGACCTGCCGCTGCCACCCCTGCCCGACGGCGAGGACCTCGGCGTCGCCCCACCCCAGGTGGTCCGCTGCCAGGACGGCACCGTCATCATCGCCTCGGCGGTCGTCCTCGCCGTTGGCCACATCCCCAGTGCGCAGACAGAGGAGCGCGCCCGGCTCGCCGCCTTTGCCCAGCGCTCGGGCGGTCGTTACATCCCCCAAGGTCTGCCCGCAGAGGCTCCCGTCGCCGAGGTGGCCCCCGGCAACCGCGTCATCGTCCGCGGCATGGGGCTCAACTACTTCGACCTCCAGACCCTGTTCACCCACGAGCGCGGAGGCCGTTTCGAGCCGGTTCCTCAGGCGGGTGCCTCCTCCGACCCGTCCGGCGCCGCAGGCACCTCCCCCGATGCATCCGGCGAACTCCGTTATGTGCCCAGCGGCGAGGAGCCAGTCCTGGCGCTTGGATCACGCCGCGGCATCCCCTACCGCAGCAAGCCCATCTGCCGTGAGCACCCGCGCTCCGCCTGGCCCCTGCGCTACTTCACGAAGGAGAACATCGCGCTCCTGGCCGGACTCGACGACCTCGACGGCGAGCGCAAGGCAGGAGCCCGATTCAACGATCAGCTCTGGCCACTCGTCCTCGCCGACCTGCGCTTCGCCTACTACAGCACGCTCTCCCATGTGCGTCCCGCCGCATTCGCCGGTGATCCGGGGCAGCTGCGTGAAGCCATCGCCGAGGCGGTGTCCCGTCACCTGACCAGGCGCACCTGGCAGGAGACCCACCCCGAAGCCGCAGACACCCATGCTGAAGCGCAGACGCAGACGAAGACGCAGGCTGAGACGAAGACGCAGCCTTCGGGCGGTGCTTCCACCGAGGCGGCGTCACAACAGTCTGCGGCGCAGAGTGCGACTTCCGAGCATGAGGCGGCTCGCCAGGGCAGGGTCACCCGCGAGGCCTTCGCCTGGGCCGAGATCGAGGAGAGCCTCGTCCCTGATCCCGCTGATAGCATGTCACTGCATGAACTCCTCAACCCCCTCGAGGGCCGCGAGTTCTCCGGTCGCGAGCCGGGAGCCGAGGGCTCGCTCCATGACTGGATGCTCGACTTCCTGCGCACCGACCTGCACGCTTCGCTTGCCGGACCGGCAGGCGACCCGGAGAAGTCCCTGTTCAATGTGCTCTGGCAGTCGCGGCTTCTGCTCAAGGAGCTCATCGTCGCCGGCCACATCGATCGCGTCAGCATCGACATGGAGATCTGCGGCTGGTTCGAAAGCTTCGTCTCGGGCATCTGCGACGGCCCTCCACCGCAGCGCATCGCTGAGCTCCTCGCCCTCGCCGAGGCGGGCATCGTCGAGTTCATCGGCCCGGACATGCGCATCGAGGCTAGCGCGGCGGTGAGTGCGGACGCGAGTGCGGGTGCGGATGTGAGTGCGGACGCGAGCTCACGCCAGCGGGCGGACACATTGCCACAGATCTTCACGGTCACCTCGGCGCAGGTGGCGGGTTCACTCACGGGCAGCGTCGTCATCGACGCGGCATCACCGACGAACTCGGTGACACGTGCCGCCGATGTGCTCGTCCACGGGATGGTCGACCGCGGCCAACTGACACCGGCCCGTCTGACCTTGGACGACGGTCGGGAGAAGTTCCTGGGCGGCCTGGCCCTGACACCTCGCCCCTACCGCACCATCGACGTCGACGGCGCCGTCCATCCTCGCCGCTTCGCGCTGTCCATCCAGCTCTCGTCGGTGCAGTGGGGCCTGGCGATCGCAGCGAATCCGCACTCGAACGCGACGACGCTCAACGACTCCCACGCCACCGCAGAGGCGATCCTCGACCTGATCTGAGACCCGCCCAGCACTACAGCTTCAACGGCGCTTGCGCTCAGAGCTCTGTCTGCGTTTCAGGGCCGTCGCGAGTGCACCGAGGCCGCGGCGCCCCCTGGGGAACGCCGCGCGCCGACGGCCCTCAGGCCATCGCCAGCGCGGCCTCGGGCTTCGTCGTGCGGGCTCGCACGATCGCCAGCAGCGACATCACGACTCCGATGATCGCCCAGGCCAGCAGTCCGCCGTAGGCCGCAGCCTGTCCGGTCGAGTTCGCAGCGATCGCGGCGAAGCCATTCATCGCGGGCGTCAGCGGCAGGATCGGCGCGACGAAGTCGAAGAACTGCGGCACCGCGCCAATCGTCCTTCCGGCCACAGCCAGGACGACTGCGATCACGGACAGGAATCTGCCGACTCCGCCGAACCACGCCACGAGGGCGAAGTTGAGCACCATGAACACGAGCGCGGACACGAACGTCAGCACCGCGATGTCGAAGCCTTGGACTGCGTCGATGTCCATCACGCTCACCGCCAAGACGGAGAGCACCAGCGCCTGCAGCAGGCCCACGACCACACCGGGCACCAGCCCGCGCAGCCACACAGCCACCGAAGACTTCGTCGACAGCAGGGTCGATGACGAGATCGGCCTAAGCACCGTGTAGGTGACGAGTCCGCCGACCCACAACGCGAGCATGATCAGCAGAGCGATCGTCGAACCCTGCAGGACATTGGGGACAGCGTCATCGGTGTTCGGCGCGGCGATGTTGGCAGACGCGACTGTGGAGAGCTTGTCGCGATCAGGTGCCGAGTACGAGGGCACCTTGTCTGCACCCTTCTTCACGCCGTCGGAGAACTTGCCGACGCCATCCGCGTACTTGTCGCTGCCCTTGGACAGCTGGTCCAGGCCCGCTGCCAGGTCAGAGGTGCCTGTCGCAGCATCGGAGACTCCGGTCGTGTATTTGTCGAGTCCGGTCGAGAACTGGTTCATCCCGTCGGAGAGCTGGCCGGCACCGTCGTCGAGTTCGGTCGAACCGTCGGCGACCTTCGCGATGCCCTTGCTCAGTTGCGGCATGCCGTCGGCGAGCTGCTGGTTGCCATCGGCCACCCCGGCGGCACCGTCGCGCAGACCCTGCGATGCCTTGAGCAGCTTGGGTGCGTTCTTCGAAATGTCTTCCATGCCCTTGGTGAGCTGGCCGATGCCGTCTTCGAGGCCCTTGACGAACTTGCTCGTGCCGTCGCTGAGTTGATCGGCGCCGTCGGCCAGTTTCTCAGCTCCGCCGAGCAGCGACTGCCCGTCCTGCTTCTGCTCGAGCCCGTCGACGGCGCTGTTGAGACCGCCCGAGGTTCCGTTGAGCAGCCCCGTCACATAGGCCTGCTCCATCCCCTGGCAGACCTCGTCAGGTGTGCCAGCCGGGCAGAGTCCTGCGCGTGCCTGCTTGGCCTCGCCCTTCGTCATCTTGCGCTTGGCAACCAGGTCGTCGAGGCTGGTGAGCGTCCCGGACTTCGCGAGCTTGTCTGCCTGGTCGGCTCCGGTCTGAAGCCGATCCCGGTATTTGCCGAGACCAGAGGAGAGGCCATCGGCGCCGTCGGCAACACCCTTGGCTCCCTTATCGAGGTCCTTGCCGCCCTTGACGAGGTCATCGAGACCGCCACCGGAGTCATCGGATCCGGAGAAGCCCTTGATCATCTTGTCGATCGATTTCGTGTACTCATCGACACCGTCGGAGAGCTGCCCCGAACCGTCGGCGAGCTTCTGCGTACTGTCGGGCAGGTCGGAGGTCTGCTTCTTCATCTGCTGCAGTCCGTCGGAGAGCCCGGAGGTTCCCTTCGAGAGGTCTCCTGCACCCTTCGCCAGATCCCCAGCACCCTTGTTGAGCTCATCGCCGGACGAGCCCAGCTGATCCATGCCCTTGGACAGTTCGCCGGCTCCGCTCGCAGACTTCTCCGTGCCCTTCGACAGGTCCTTCGCGCCGTCATCGAGCTCCCCGGCAGCATCGCCGAGGTCCTTCATCTGGTCGCCCATGTCGTTGAACCCGACATACATCTTGTCGAGATAGTTCTCCGTCATCTTCGTGTTGAAGGTCGTGCGTGCCACTTCGGCGACCGACTGCGAGATCAGAGTGTCGGTGGCCGGCGCGGTCCCGGACACGTCGACGTCGAGCTGGGTCTGTGTCGCGGACTTCGCGTCGCTGACCGAGGTCACAGCCCGGGAGAAGCCCTCGGGGATCGTCAGTTTCGCAGCGTAGGTGCCGTCGGAGATGCCCTTCTGCGCATCGTCCTCATCGGTGATGACCCAGTGGATGTTGTTCTTGTCCTCACCCACAAGGCCACTGGTGAGCTGACGGCCGATCGGCACGGTTTTGCCGTCGACCTTCGCGCCGTCGTCATTGTTGACGATAGCGGCCTCGATCGTGTCGAGTCGGTCGTTGCTGTGCCAGGTGGCCAGGATGAAGCCGGCTGCCACGATGATCGGAATGAGCACCAGGCCGAGGATCGACACCCAGGTCACGGGCCGTTTCGAGTTCGCACGTTCGAGTCTCACGACTGCACGCCTTCCATTTCGCTGCGTCCGGCCGCGTACGCTTCCACGCCGCCGTTCTCATTGTCGGTTCCACCCTCGCCGTCGGGCGTCGCCTCATCGAGGTCGAGGTGGAAGTAGTTCGTGTTCGGGGCCAGGACCCCGGTGACGTCGCCGGTGGGCAGGCCCAGCACGATCGTGGTGCCCGCCTCCTGCAGTTCGGGGATGAGTTCGAACAACTCCCGACCGCTGCTTGCAGACAGTGCTTCGGCTCCGTCGATGATGAGCAGGTCCGGCGCCGAGGCGCGCAGACGTGAGAGATCGCGTGCCCGCGGTGGGGTGCCCGTTCCACCCTCATCGAGGTCGAAGTACGGGACCTGGCGACGGACCTTGCCAGCGTGCTCGGGCAGAACCATCTGTCCGACCTTCATCTCGCCGGCAGTCAGTCCCACACGTCCCGAGAGCGCCAGGAGCAGGGCCTTACGGGCCCGTCCGCTGGCGACAAGAATCTGTCCGGGCAGCAGGGAGATGTCGACCTGGGCGAATCCGCGACGGCCAGAGCTCACTGCGATGCCGCGACCGTAGACGCGGTAGTCCGAGTCCGGTTCCGGCCAGTCGCGCAGAGCCACCTCGTGGGCCAGCCCTTCACCTTCGACGTCAAGTTTGGGCAGGATCCGGTCCAGCCACTTCGGCAGCCACCAGGCCTTGTCCCCGAGCAGCTGCATGACGGCGGGCACCAGGGACATGCGCACGAGGAAAGCGTCGACGAAGATGCCGGAGGCCAGCGCCAGTGCGATGGACTTGATGATCGGTTCGCCGGCGGGGACGAACGCCGCGAACACGGCGAACATGATGATCGCCGCCGCAGACACGACACGCGCCGAGGACGCGAAGCCGGCCTTGATCGCATCTCGGGCAGTGGCACCATGCACATAGGCCTCGCGCATTCCGGACACGAGGAACACCTCGTAATCCATGGCCAGGCCGAACAGGATGCCCATCAGGATGATCGGGAGGAAGCTGATCACCGGCCCTGTCGAGTCGATCCCGAGAGGTCCCGCGAACAGTCCGTCGTGGAAGACGAGGACGACGGTTCCGAACGATGCGAACACCGACAGCAGGAACCCGCCAGTGGCCTTGATCGGCACGGCGATCGAACGGAAGACCATCATCAGCAGAATGATCGAGAATCCGACGACGAAGATGCCGAACGGCAGCAGCGCCTTGCCGAGCTGATCTGACACGTCGATCTGGATCGCTGTGGCACCGGTGACAGCGGTGTCGAAACCGTCGTCGTGTTCGATCTGGGAACTGAGGTCGCGGAGGCGGTCGACGGTGTCGAGCGTCGCGGGGTCCTCGGAGCTCGTGGTCGGGATGATCTGGAACAGCGCCGTCGTCGCGTCCCGGTTCGGGGTGGCGAGAACGACCTGGTCGACGCCCTTGACGTCTTCGATCTCGTCCTTGATCTTGTCGACATCGCTAAGAGGGTCATCCGAGGTCACGATCTCGCTGGTCATGACCAGCGGACCGTTGAAGCCGGGACCGAAGTGCTTGTCGATGAGGTCGTAGGTGACTCGAGCGGGGGTGCCCTCCTCCTGGCTGCCAGCGGTCGGCAGGGACAGCTGCAGATGTGAGGCTGGGATCGCGAACAGGGCGAGACCGCCGACGATGACGACGATGGTCAGCAGCGGAATCTTCGTCACGAACTTGAGCCAGCCGGCGAAGAACTTGTTCATGACCGTCAGCGGGTAGGGCTCGCCGGCTTCGGCACGGGCTTCGTCGGCAATCGACTCGTGGGAGGTGTCTTCGCCTGCTCGCTTCTGCGCACTGGCGAAGGCCTTGCGGTAACGCTTGGTCGGCTTGGGCGTGATCTTGCCTTTGGCCAGTCCCAGCAGGGCCGGAACCAGTGTCAGGGAGATCATCACGGCGATGGCGACGGCCCCCGAGGCGCCGATGCCCATGATGGTGAGGAATGGAATGCCGGCCAGGGACAGTCCCAGCAGAGCGATCATCACGGTCATGCCGGCGAAGACGACGGCCGAGCCGGCGGTGGCTACAGCTCGGCCCGTGGCCTCGATGGGTTCGTGGCCCTCAGCCAACATCGCCCGGGCCCTGGACACGATGAAGAGGGCGTAGTCGATCCCGACCGCCAGGCCCAACATCAGCGCCAACATGATCGAGGAGGAGTTGACGGCACCGAACGCAGTGGACCCGACGACCAGGAGGACGGAGATGCCGACACCGAGGAGCGCTGTCAGAAGAGGCATTCCAGCCGCGCGGAACGAGCCGAGGGTCAGCAGCAAAACGATGAAGGCGATGACCACACCGACGCCCTCGACCCAGGAGATCGAGACACCGGTGATCTGGAACAGCTGGCCTCCACCCTCCACCTGGGAACCGTCGGGCAGAGAGTCGCGCAGCGGCTGGAGGGCGTCGAGGAGCTGATCCGGAGCGGCTTCGCCGACCTCCTGCTGCGTCCCGCCGTATTGGACGGAGATCATCGCAGCCGACTTGTCCTTGCTGATCGACCCGTCGACCATGTCGTCAAAGGGCGAGGTCACCGCATCGACGTGAGGGAGGTCTTCGAGTTCTGTGACTTCCTTCTCGATCTCGTTCTTATACTTCGAGTCCTCGACGTCGTCACCGTCAGCGGCCACGACGATGACAGAGGCAGAGACGCCGGATGCCTCCGGGAAGGTCGACTTCATCGAGTCGAGAGCGACCTGCGCCTCAGACCCGGGCAGTGTGAAGTCATCGTCGAAGTCCTTCGCGAATGCCGCGACGCCTGCGGCGACGAGTCCGAAGATCACCAGCCACAGTGCGATGAACCGGACTGGGGTGCGGAACGCACGGCGGCCCACGGCATATAGGAAAGTTGACACGAAAACCTCGATACAAAAGTGTATTGGATACAGTATTGTATTGTTGTTGAATCGTTGCCTCCCGTGCAACTTCATCTCGCCTTTCGTGAAGATTCTCATGGGACGCTCAGACTCAAAGACACACAGGCAGGCCCTCGCGGCCGACGGCATCACCCACCACACCCCGACACATCGAACCGGACACCGACCACGACGAAGAGCAGATGAACACGGACAACCTCAGTGCCCGCAGGAAACAGACCCGGTCCACGCTTGCGGAAGCCGGTATCTCCGTGTTCGCCGTCAAAGGCATCGCCGGGGCCTCGATCGAGGAGATCTGCGAAGCCGGCGGGCTGACCCGGGGCGCGTTCTACTCGAACTTCTCCAGCCGCGATGAACTGGTTCTGGCAGCGATCGAGGTGCGCACCTCGGAGACTCTCGACCGTCTCGATCTCACGATCCAGCGCTGGAAGGACCGGTTGGACTCGGAAGTCGTCGAGGACATCGAAGACCTGCTCACGACCTTCGTCCAGGAGACCTTCAACGAGGAGCGCCAGACCGCGGCGCGCGTCATCGCCGAGCAGGAGATCGAGCTCTACTGCCTGCGGGTGCCTCAGCTCTATGCGCGGTACCAGGAGTTGAATTCCTATCAGCTCGAGCGGCTGAGCGCACTGGTGGCGACTGCTCTCGACATCATCGGGGCGACGACGAAGATCCCCACCGAAAGCCTGCTCACCGTCCTCATCTCGGTCTATCAGCAGACTGCACTGCAGGCTTTGGCCGGAATGCAGCTGCAGGATCCCATCGACATCGATCCGGGCCTCATCGTCCAGGTCCTGCTCCAACTGCTCGAGTTCCCACAGTGCCCCGACGACCCCGAGGCCGGCGAACACGACGGCTCGTCCGGAGCCGGGCGCGCCTGACCCGGGCACTTTCCCCTCGACGGCCTGTTCCATGGCTGGGGTGAGCGTGCACTGAGGCACTAAGGTGGATGGGGTGAATGAACTTCAGCGCGAATACACCGCTTTCATCAACAACATGGACGTCCGCCTCGGCGCGTTCGTCCTCGCTGATCTGCCCGAGACCTTCGAGAAGGAAGACGGCACCGAGGTGCCCTTCCCGAAGGACTTCGGCGCGAAGTCCCTGCCGATGCTCGAGCTCTTCGTGCTCTCGCGTCTGGCCTCGCCCGACGAGGCGCTGGCCGTGGAGAACCGACGCTTCGTCGAGGGCCTCATCCGCTACCTCGGCGAGACTTATCTGCGGGCGATCGGCGGGGTCTGGGACCACGACGAGGAGAACGGCAACGGCATGCCCTTCATCCGCCCCGACACCGAGGAGGGGCCGGCTCAGGGCGAACCGATCCCGCTCGTGGCGATCGTCCTGACCGCCGTCGACCAGCGCAGCGCCGAAGTCTTCTCGAGAGTCCTCGACAGGGCCCGAGAGAAGCTCGGCGGCACTGGCGAGCCCAAACGTCAGTGCACTGGACTCTCGCTGGGAATGCTCAACGCAGAGAACTCGAGTCGGGAAGAGGTCGATTTCCTGTCGCGCTTCACCGGCACCGTAGAGCCGGGCATCGCCGGATGGACGCAGGAGCAGGCCGATCCGTCATCGTGGACGTTCGACCGCGACAGTCTTGCACGCCTGGGACGGCAGCTCGCGGCGCGGTATGACTCCCGCGACGAAATGACGAGCGAGGAGGAGACTCCGTTCGTGGGCGGAGCGATGCGCTTCATCGGCGAGACGATCCGCCGCATCGGCCTCGGCCAGTGGCGCTACGGCACCAACCTCGAACATGATGACCCACGCAGCGGACAGCCCTTCATCCGCTTCGTCGTCGGCGACCAGAACCTCGACCTCGTTCCCTGGCGTCTGGCGCAGACCGCACTTGAGGACTCAGACTCGATCGCCTCGGCGCTCGACGCCGTCGTCGAGATGCGTCAGCAGGAAGCCGCCGAGGCCGGCATCGACAACGACGAAGACGGGGAAACTGAGCACGGCAAGGTGGACGCCGACGACAGCTGAGTCAGAGCTGGTAGCGCCGGTTGCCACGAAGTCCATGCGCCGGTGATCCCGGCGCGAGATCGATCCGCTTGCGTTCGGGATCGATCTGCACGGTGACCAGCGTCGCTGACCTGTCGCCGTAGGCCGCACCAGGTTCGGGAATGCAGCACACGGGTGCCTCCTCCGGGGCAGTGGTCAGCAGATCGACGAGATCCGCAGTCGTCTCGTGCACTCCGGCGGATTCTCCGGCAGCCACCGTCTCGGCGAACTTCGACTCTGCCACCGCCTCGGCGACCTTCGACTCGAGGTGGGCATAGCGGGCCTGCGAGGTCGACGTCTGGTTGAGCTCGAGTGCTCCCGGGAGGAGTTCCGGGTGCAGGAAATGATTCGTGTGGATGAGGAATCCGGCGCGCGATCCCACAGACTCGCCCGCCGCCTCGGCGCCGGAACCGGAGTCGCCTGCACGACGTTCGCGCTTCTGCGAATTCGCGATCTCGACCTGCACCGCCTCCTCGGCGGTGACGACAGTGATGATCGACGATGACGAGGTCTCGGCCGAGTGGATGATCGTGAGCGCCTCGGTCATGGTGGTCGCCTTCGAGAGCACGCGCTCGAGGATCATGTGGATGGGCACTCCCCCGGGGCCGTCGCCGTCGTGCTTGAGGATGTTGAGCAGAACTCCGACGCCGGCTTCGTTGAGACCGATCTTGCCGAGCATTCCGTACTCGGCGATGCCAACGTGCCGAAGCTGGCCCGGCACGGCACCGACGTCGTTGATGTGCCACAAGGTGGAGAAGTCGGCCGCCCAGTCCCAGTTCTGCGCCGCGATCGACGACCCGGACCGGGTCAGACTCAGCGTCGAGCACTCGGTCGGGGCGGCAGGCGCCTGCGTCATGATCTCGGTGCGCGCGATGACCTCCATCAGGTCTGCGACGGGGATCTGCGCTCCTTCGGCCACGGCGACGATCTCCTCAGCCGCACCCGGCGCCCAGTCCTGCAGACGCACGAAGCTTGCGTCGGCAGCGGAACGGACATCCGCCTCGGCGATGGACAGGTGAGCGAAGTAGCGCCGGTATCCGGCGATCGCGGACTCGATCCCCGTCCGCAGCTGACGACCGCGCTGCTTCCCGCGCCCGATATGGTCGGACGCCCTGACTGTGAACACTTCGGGCCTGACATCGGCTGCGGGGACGAACTCTGCACTCACTTGCGACTCCTCTTCGAATCGACGCTGTGGATCAGCGCCTCGGACCACCAGCCTGTTGCCGTCTGCACTGCAGCACACGGCGGAGGGTCCTCCACGGCTACCTCTATCATCGCATTCGGCTGCGGGCGAGGTCGGGAGCGCCCACATCTCGAACGCCTGGTCGAGCCGACTGGGCGCCAGTGGGCGCCAGCGGGCGCCGACTGCGTGCGCGAACCTCAGTCCTTGAGGACGAGAGGTCCGATGCCCAGGTCGATGTCGAGGTAATGCATGTGCGCCGCGGTCTCGGCCAGGGCGGCGAACAAGTTGAAGTTGTGCAGCGACTCGAACCCACGCGACCAGTGCAGACCTTGGGCAACCGAGTAGACGCTGTGGTCGTCGGTCGCCTCCATCCGCTCCCTGATCTCGTTGAGACGCTGATGGTGGTGGTCGATGAGCTCCTGCTTGCGGTCGTGGAGTCCCTGGAAGCGGAATCCGTGGGCGGGCAGTACCGACATCTCGGCGTCGAGGGTCCCGATCTTGTCCAGGGACTTCAGATAGTCGCCGAGGCTGTGCGTGATCGCACCACTGTCGAGCCCGATGTTCGGAGTGATCGTCGGAAGCACATGGTCGCCCGAGAAGAGGAGCTGATCCTCGTCGCGGACGAAAACCGAGTGGCCGTAGGTGTGGCCCGGCGTCCACAGTGCGCTCAGAGCCCCGGTCTCGAGCGGGAGCGCGGAGCCGTCTTCGAGGACGTGGATGGTGTCGGGGATCGAGCTCATCTGCAGCGCGAACTCGTCAGCGTCGGAACCGCCGCCGCGCTTGCCAGCCTTCTTATTCAGCTGGAGACTTTCGACTTCCGCCCACCGGTCTTCTGGCACACCATAGGCACGAGCGATGTTGAGGTTCGGATCGAGACCGGTTCCCATGTCGACAGTCTGCGAATAGAAGCGCTTGAGTGAGCGCAGATCTTCGCCGTGCATGGCAATCCAGATGTCGGGGTTCTTCTTCAGCAGCGCAGGGACCAAGCCGATGTGGTCCCGATGGTAGTGCGTGATCGCGATCCCGTGGATGTTGGCAACGGCGAACCCCAGGGACTCCAGCGCCGAGGTGAGCGCCAGGTACTGGTCCTTACCGTCCCAACCGGGATCGATGAGGATGACCCCAGAGCCATCGGCGACGGCGTAGCAGTAGGTGTAGACCAGCGGATTGTTCGGGATCGGAACGGGGATCGCCCACACACCTTCGGCGACGTTCTCCACGTCGGGCAGGATCCGTTCCTTCCACGCGTGCGACTGCTGTGGGCTGAGTGTTTCGATCGCCATTGCTGCCTGATGCCTCTCGTCGGTCGTAATTGTCCTTTAGAGGTAACTTACTCCTTCAGCTCCGGTTACTGAAAGATCATTCGATTTGGCGGACCGATGGAGCCGAAAGCGCTGGGGCGAGCACCAGCACCGCAAGCAGTGCCGCGAGCGCCACCAGGGCAAGCACCGTTGTACGCAATGAGCAGAGATCGCCACTGAAATCGTTGCGAATCCGGATTACTGCATGACGTTTTCATATCAAATCGCTACTGGGGTTTCGTATTCAGTTGATGAAGGACTAGCATTTATGACGCAGATCACTTCTGCGCCTGTGCGCCTGCGCACGCTCGGGTGCAATCACCACCGCACACGGCAAGACTCATCGGAGAGGATTGATATGGCTGCTTCAGGGTCACTGAAACGCAACCTCGGGCTGTGGTCCATCGTCGGACTCGGCCTCGGTTACATGACACCGACAGTCGTCTTCGACACGTTCGGAATCGTGTCGGAGGGCACGAACGGGGCTGTTCCGGCAGCGTACCTGGTCGCGCTCATCGTCATGATCTTCACGGCTTTCAGCTACGGCAAAATGGTCAAGATCTTCCCGACCGCGGGATCGGCCTATACGTACACCCGGGAGACAATGAGCCCAGGGCTCGGGTTCCTCGTCGGCTGGACCTCACTCATGGACTACCTGCTGCTGCCGATGGTCAACTGCCTCATCGTCCGCCTCTACATGGAGTCCATGGTGCCCAACGCTCCAGCCTGGGTCTGGGTCGTCGCCTACACCGTCATCATGACGGGCATCGTGCTCAGCTCGATGCGCGGCACTGCGAACATCAACGGCATCCTTCTCATCTTCGCCCTCATCCTTGTCGCCACATTCTGCGTTCTCGCAGTCATGCAGCTCAAAGCCGGCGAGGGTGCCGGCCTCGTCTTCAGCCCTCAGCCCTTCATCCATGACGGGGTCCACCTCGGCGCGGTGCTGACCGGAGCGACTGTCGTGTGCTTCTCCTTCATCGGCTTCGACGCCGTGACGATGTACACGAACGAAGCCAAGCACGTGAACCTCATGCCCAAGGCGATCATGATCACCGTCCTCGCCGGCGGCGTCATCTTCCTCGTAGCAGGCTACTTCGCCCAGCTGCTGTTCCCGGACAACTCGCAGTTCAGTGTCGTCGATGACCCGCTGCCTGAAATCGGTCTGCTGACGGGCGGACACATCTTCCAGCTCTTCTTCGTCGCCGCAGCATTCGCGGCCACAGTCGCATCGGGCCTTGCCTCGCACGCATCAGTTTCCCGCATGATGCTGGTCATGGGCCGCAACGGCGTTCTCCCGCGCAGAACATTCGGCTACATCAACCCGAAGACGCACACACCTGTGTTCAACATCGTGCTCGTAGGTGCAGTGTGCCTGCTGGCGATGTCATTCAGTCTCGAACTCATCTCCGCGCTCATCAACTTCGGTGCACTCATTGCGTTCACCTTCGTCAACCTGACCGTGATCGCCCACTACGCATTCCGCACGAAACAGGTCGTCGACTTCAAGTCCGCGTTCAACTATGTGGTCATGCCGGCGATCGGCGCGATCCTCACCGGAATCCTGTGGGCGAGCCTGCACGGGACAGCCCTCATCGGCGGCCTCATCTGGCTGACTATCGGCATCATCTATCTGGCCGTGCTCACACGCGGCTTCAAGCGCACGGTGCGCAGCTTCGATGACCCCCAGGCTGACGCCGAGATGTCCGAACCGGAGGCTGCCACGGAGTAGGCTCCCCTCTCCGCCCCGAGGCAGGCGCAGCGATGAAAAAGTCCCCGATCGCCTTCGTTCTCACGAAGCCGATCGGGGACTTTCACTTGGCGGAAGCGGTGGGATTCGAACCCACGGTGCGGGGTTGCCGCACAATGGTTTTCAAGACCATCTCCTTCGGCCGCTCGGACACGCTTCCAATGGTTCGCAATGAACCCGGCCTGCCCAGTACGAGGCTGAGCCACATTAGTTTCTCACAGACCGTTTGTCTTCCGCTAATCGATCAGTGCGGGCAGGCAGCCCCTGAAGGTCAGGACTTCTTGAAGCCGTTCTTCTTGTTCGACTTCCCGTTGCCCGACTCGTCAGCGCGGTCCTTCGAACGCTTGCCCTCAAGGCCTTCCCTGGCATCAGCGTCGTGAGAGTCGACGTCGGGTCGCTTCGAATCGCGAGGGTCGGCGTGCTCACCGTTCGAGGCGCCTCCAGTCGAGTCTGAATTCGACGAGGCTGCACCACGAGCGGCGAATGTCGCCGGCACCGGTGAGACCGTGAACTCTTCTTCTTCCTCTTCGAACTCTTCGTCCTCAGTCGGCAGCTTGCCCCCGACCAGCTTCTCGGCCGGAGGTGCCGGTTCGTCCGCGGGCGCAGGATCGGCCACGACAGCTGGTGAAGACTCGTCGGTCGAAGGGACGCTGAGCTCGACCTCGGCCGGAGCGTCACCGGATCGAGCGGGCTTGCCCTTGAGCACCAGGGTGAGGGTTGCGAGCGGAACCGAGAGCCAGTTCGGGCGGTTGCGCAGTTCGGTGACGACCTCAACGAGAAGTCTGTCGATGAGCGCCGCGCGCAGCACAGGATCGCCGAGTCCGATGCTCTCTCCCCGCGCCCTCGAGTAACCGCTGAGCAGGGAGTTCTGCACCTGCGAGGCCCAGAGGAACTCCGGCGAATCGTAGATCGACCTCAGGGCGGAGGGATCATTGCCGAAACCGTTGACCACAAGGCCGCCGTCCTCAGCGTCAAGCGCATCGGTCCGCTGGAGGCGGGCGAAGCCGGCCGCGTAGTCAACGCTGCGCAGCAGTGCCACGAGGTCGAGAGCCACAGGCTTCGGGTCGGAATTCGTCGAGTCCGTGAACTTCACAACCGAGTATCCGTCGGTCGGTGAGCTTACGACGTGATCGAGTGTGAGTTCACCGTGGATCTTCTGCAGAGTGCCGATCGTCTCCAGCGACTGCAGCTTCGCGCGGTGGGCCCGCAGTTCTGGCACCAGCGAATCCAGTGCCAGAGGCGCACGTCCCAACGCCCAGTCGATGCGTTCGATCCATTTCTTGGCCAACAGCTTCGTCGGTTCGCCCGTTCCTTCGACGATCCCGAACTCGGCCGCCATGTCCGAGTGCAGTTCCCCGATGCGACGGCCCATCTCGGCGGCCTGAGCGTTGTAGGCACCGATCGATCCGGAATCGACCGAACACACCATGTCTACGGCTTCGCGCCAGGCGGGCTCGGCATCGATGTCGACATGGGTCAGAAGCGCCATAGGTGCTTCCATCTCGGTGACTTCGAACATGTCGTACCACCGGCCGGAGCCCCAGCCGATGACTTCCGGAACACTGCGGGAGCCAGCCTCGGTGAGCAGGACCGGGATCGTCAGCGATGACGGCATCCCGTTCTCCAGCACCCGGAAGAAGCTGAGTTCCAACGGTTCGTACTCGTCATGGATGATGATCGTCGACTTGTGGGCACCGGCATCGGCGACCTCGATCGGACGTACGTCGATGTCCAGGGTTTCACGGGAATCCGTGACCAACGCGGCTTTCGACGGCTTCGGAGGCACCACCTCGGCGGAGGTGTCAGCGGCAGTCGACGAGGCGGATGCCGATGGTGCTGCGGTCGGCGGCGTAGGAACCGGCGACAGCGGCGAACGGCCCTCTCGCGACGCGGCCTTCTCCTGGCCGTGGCGCAGGGACTCGGTCGACAGCTGACCACCGTCGAAGACCTTGCGTTTCGTGATCGCGTCGGCCATGAGGTTGACGAAGACGGGATCGGCTGCGCCGTCGTAGACATAGACGTGACCCAGGGCCAGGTCGTCGATCGAGCCGATGAGGGCGTGACGCAGGTGCATGTCCTCGGTGCCGCGCAATGAGAGCGGGATGTTGAGGCGACGCAGGGTCGGGCCGTCGCCCACGGAGATCACGGTCACGAGGCCGGCGAATCCGCCGAGCTCCTCGGCCTTATAAGTGAAGGCGCGGGCCACCGACATCGGGGTGATGTCGGGATCGGTCCCGAAATCTGCGGCGAGCTTGGGGAACCACGACTGCCGAGGTATCCAGCCGGCTAACAGTTGTTCCAGCTCACTGCTGATGGCCATGTCGCCTCCTTGAAGGGATTACGGGCGTCTTCCATCCAATCATGATAAGACCTCCGCGCGGACCAGGGCGCACCCGAAAACCCCAACTCCGTCGCAGAATATGGTGCATTCGCAGGTCAACCGGGGCCGCACCGACGGCCACGTCCGCACATCCTGCGGTTCTAAGACTGCACACCCGAGAGTCCTCACCCCCGCACACCCAAGGCCCTTCGGGAGTCCTCATTTCGGAACGGTTTGCCAAATAACAAGACAGTAGGAGCACAATGGAGATGTGTTGAAACGAGACGAATCATCCCAGATGCAATCACTCGCGTACGAGGTCGAAGCGGCCGCGGCGCGAATTGCCGACTCCGTGATCATGTCTCCCCTCCACATTTCCGAGCGGCTCTCGGCCGCGACTGATTCCACTATCTACCTCAAACGCGAGGATCTGCAGATGGTGCGGTCGTACAAGATCCGCGGCGCCTTCAACTTCATGCTCCAACTCGACGCGACCGAGCGCGCCCGCGGAGTCGTGTGCGCCTCGGCCGGCAACCATGCCCAGGGCTTCGCCCACGCATGCAAGGAACTCGACATCCAGGGCACGATCTTCGTCCCCAAAACCACGCCGAGGCAGAAGATCGAACGTGTTCGTCACTTCGGCGGCGACCGGGTGACGATCGAGATCGCCGGCTCCACCTATGACGATGCGTCGGCACTGGCACATCGGTTCGCCGAACGCGAGGACGCCCTCCTCGTCTCCGCGTTCGATGACCTGCGCACGATCGCGGGCCAGGGCACCGTCGCAGCCGAGATCCACACCCAGCTCGATGACGACCCCGACATCATCATCGTGCCCGTCGGAGGCGGAGGCGTCCTGGCAGGCATCGCCGCCTACGCGTCGGAACATATGCCTCATACCACCGTCATCGGTGCCGAACCGGCAGGCGCCGCCTCGATGATTGCAGCGCTCAAGGCAGGCCGTCCCGTCACCTTGGAGAACATCGACCGGTTCGCCGACGGCACCGCAGTCAAACGGGCGGGCACTCTCACCTATGAGATCGTCGCCGAACTCGGGCTCGACGTCCGCCCTGTCGCCGAAGGTGCAGTGGCCACGGAGATGCTCGACATGTATCAGATCGACGGCATCATCGCCGAGCCTTCGGGCGCCCTGGCCTCAGCATCAGTCGGCGCGCCCGGAACCGGCAAACCGATCACCATCGAACCCGGTTCGACCGTCGTCTGCCTGGTCTCGGGCGGCAACAACGACATCTCCCGCTACCCGGAGATCCTCGAGCGTTCACTGGTCCACGAAGGGCTCAAGCACTACTTCATCGTCGACTTCCCGCAGGAGCCCGGGGCTCTGCGCAGATTCCTCAATGAGATCCTGGGCCCCGACGACGACATCGCGATGTTCGAGTACGTCAAACGCTCCGACCGTGAGACCGGACCGGCGTTCGTCGGCATCGAGCTCGGCTATGCCGAAGACCTGCCGAACCTCCTCGAACGCATGGACGCCTCGCAGATCGAGATCGAACGCGTGCACCAGAATTCGCCGATGTTCCGCCTCTTCGCCTGAGCGAGACTGGTTCGCCTGAATGGGACTGGCCTCGCCCAACGGACTAGAGTGGAATCATGCGAGCAATCACGATTTCCACCCCGGGCGGTCCCGAAGTACTCCAGGTCACTGACGAACCGACACCGGACATCGCCGCCGACGAGGTTCTCGTCAAGGTTCACGCTGCGGGCGTCAATCGCGCCGATCTGCTGCAGCGCCAGGGCTTCTACGATCCGCCGGCCGGAGCCACACTGATCCCCGGCCTCGAGGTCTCTGGGACGATCACCGACCTCGGCTCCGAGGTTTCCGGCTGGCAGGTCGGCGACCGTGTCGCTGCGCTGCTCTCCGGAGGCGGATACGCCGAGGCGGTCCCTGTTCCCGCAGGTCAGCTCCTTCCCGTCCCCGACGATTTCGATCTCACCGCGGCAGCCGCCCTGCCCGAGGTGCTCTCGACCGTGCACTCCAACATCGTCGGCCAGGCCCGGATCCAGGCCGGCGAATGGCTTCTCGTCCACGGCGGCGGCTCCGGAATCGGCACCGCCGCGATCCAGATAGCCAAGCACCTCGGAGTGAAGATCGTCGTCACCGTCGGCTCTGAGCGGAAGGCCGAATTCTGCCGCAGCCTCGGCGCCGATGCGGTCATCAACTACCGCGACGAGGACTTCGTCGAGCGCGTGCACGAGATCTGCGAGCATCCCGACGGCACCACCGGCGCGGACGTCATCCTCGACATCATCGGTGCGAAATACCTCAAATCCAACATCAAAGCACTGCGCACCGACGGGCGCCTCGTCATCATCGGCATGCAGGGCGGCGTGAAGGCGGAGCTCAACATCGGCTCCCTCATGCAGCCGCGCAAGTCCGTCGCCGGGACCACCCTGCGTGCCCGTCCGAAAGAGCAGAAGATCTCCATCGTCGCCGAGGTGGCCGCTCAGTTGTGGCCGGCCGTGATCTCGGGCTACATCCGCCCGATCGTCCACGAGACGATGCCGCTCGCCGACGCCGCGAAGGCGCACACAGCGCTGGAAGACGGATCAAGCATCGGCAAGGTTCTGCTCATCGTCGACGAAGAATCGGCGAGCTGAGTCGATATCACTGCACGCCTGGCGTGCAGTGACCATGAGGCCACCACAGGTAGAAGGAGTCCGGTCATGACCACCAATTCCGATCAGCCCGTCAGCTCGACGGTCCACTCCCCCGCCGATGAGACTGCGCCGGGTTCGACCGTCGACGGAACAACGTCTGCGACATCTGCGGCTTCACCTGCGTCTGCGGCGTCTGCGCCGGAGCAGGCCTCCTCCGAGCGGCCCTCCGCGGAGGTCGACGTCTCGTCCCCGGCGAAGGTGATGCGGATCGGCACGATGGTCAAGCAGCTGCTCGACGAGGTTCGCAATACCGATCTCGATGAGAAGGGCCGGGAACGTCTGGCGAAGATCCACCGCCGGTCGATCGAAGAGCTCGAGGACGGACTGTCCAAGGACCTCATCGACGAGCTCGAGCGCCTCGACCTCCCCTTCGACACAAGCGACGGTCCCCCGACGAACTCCGAACTGCGCATCGCTCAGGCTCAGCTCGTCGGCTGGCTCGAGGGGCTCTTCCACGGCATCCAGACCGCGATCATGGCGCAGCAGGCCATGGCTCAGCAGGGACTCGCCGGTCATGCGCAGCTTCCTCCGGGCATGGTTCCTCCCGGCGCTGTTCCCGGCGCAGCACAGGGCGGCGATCAAGGTAGCCAGGATTCCCATTCCGATGACGACAAGCGCGGGACCGGCAACTACCTGTGAGCGAATTCCTCTCGAAATTCACCAAGGCCGGATCGCGGACGAAGTCAGGCAGGTCCGGCCGGAGGAACCGGTCATTACCGATGAAACCTGACGACCGGTTCGGCACGGGCCTCTGGCGCCACAACCGCAATCGCTTCATCCGTGCCGTTGACCGCTACTACACGACTGCGGTCGCCATCCACAAAGCTCACGAAACATCGACCAAGGCAGCCGTCGCAGGCACGACGGTCGGCACGGACGACTCTGCGACCACCTCGGCGGGGGACGTGAACACCATCGTGGACGGCACCCACCGGCTCAACGACCTCGTGCCCGTCGTCGATGAGATCACCGGCTGGCTGCACGAGCACCATCCGGTCACCGGGCAGGTCGTACCCAGCAATACCCGCGAGCGCGTCGGTGACACCCCCGAGCTGCTGACCCGGGCATCGTCGAAGGTCGCCGAGGCGGTGCTGGCCGCATCCATGGCCCGCGCAGAGATCACCTCCGGCCGACCGATCGCCTTGAGTGCCCAGGCGGCCGAGCGCTTCATCACCGATGCGGCCGAGCTGCTCGAGCGGGCCCAGGCGAACCTGGATAGGCTGGGCGGATCATGACTGCTCCCCCTGACTTCGACCTCGGCCTCGTCGCCAGCGACATCGATGGAACCCTGCTGCTCGACTGGCAGCCGATCTCGAAGGCCACGATCGACGCGATCCACCGCTGCCAGAGCGAAGGCGTCCCGTTCGTCCTGGTCACCGGCCGTCCGATCAGATGGCTGGCGTCGATCGCCGAGCAGATTCCCGACCTCGGCCACGTCGTGTGCCTCAACGGCGCCGTCGTCTTCGATATCGCCTCATCGAGCGTCGTCCATGCGCACACCATCGACTTCCCGACCGTCGAACAGATCGTCACGACGATTTCCGCGTCCCATCCTGAGGCACATTTCGCCTACGAAACACTGACCGGCGGCCTCGTCGACAAAGCGTTCATCACGCGCAGACCTCGCGAAGCCCGGGTCATCGATGAGCTGTCGGACCTGGCGGAATTCGACGTCGTCAAGATTCTGGTCAGTCTCGGCTCGAGCGACTCCGAAGCGCTGCACGATCTGCTCGGGCCGCTCGTCACGCAGACTTGCCACGCCTCATTCTCAGACCCCGTCAATGGCCTCGTCGAACTGGCTCCGAAGGGGATCACGAAGGCCAAGACACTCGAACGACTGTGCAACGACCTCGGCGTGCGCCAGGATCAGGTGATGGCGTTCGGAGACATGCCCAACGACATCGAGATGCTCTCCTGGGCCGGGCACGGAGTGGCCATGGGCAATGCGCTGGGTTCGGTGAAGAAGATCGCGGCGGCCGTCACCGAGGCGGTCGATGAGGACGGCGTCGCCCGTTACCTCAACGCGGCCCTGGACGCCCGCGCCTCCCGCTGAGCATTTGGTTCAAACACCTCAGCAACCTTCCGGACGCTGAGCAACCCCAGTAAAGGTTGCTCAGCGCCCGGTGGGTTGCTGAGCCGCAGAAGTCTTCAGCTGCGGGTGCTGCGGGAGCCTTCCAGCGACAGGATTGAGCGGTCGAGGTCGAAGTAGTCGACGAGGGCGATGGCCAGACCATCGTCGTCGACCGGTTCCGTCACCACAGTGCCGAGCTCCTTGAGCACGTCTTTCGCCTGGCCCATGACGATCGAGTGATGGACCCACTCGATCATCTCGATGTCGTTGAGTCCATCGCCTGCTCCGACGCTCAGCGAGTGATCGATGCCGAGTTCATCCTCGACGATCTGGAGGCCGCTGGCCTTCGAGATCCCATCGGGCGCAATGTCGAGCCAGTTGCTCCACCCCACCGAATAGCTGACCTCGTGGAGTCCGAGACGATCGACTGCTACGGCGAATTCCTCGGCCGTGCCGTTGACCTCGCGCATGACGATGCGGGTCGCGCGTTTTTCGAGCAGTTCGTCGAAGTCCACGATGTCGAGGGTGTCGGATTCGGCAAGCTCTCCGTGCGGGAACGGCGCCGATGCCCACCGGTGCAGATCCGGGTCCTCGACGAGGAACAGAGCATTCGGCAGTGCTTCGCGCATCCGCACCAGCGCATCCCGCGGGTCGAAGGAGACGACATGGTGCATCTCCCACCCGAGCGGCAGCGCGGGATCAAGCTTGACCACGACGGATCCGTTCGAGCACACGACGAATCCCTCTTTGAGTTCGAGCGCATGCACGACCTCGAGGGCTCCGGGCAATGCTCGCCCAGTGGAGACGACGAGGTGGTGACCCGCCTCGGTGAGCTCGGTCAGTACCTTGCGGACTGGCTCGGACAGCGAGCCGTCGTACCCGACGATGGTGCCGTCGACGTCGAGCGCGATGAGGTGCTTGGGCAAATTCTCTCCTTGACTCAGAATCGTGGGCCCTCAGGTCCCTGTGCCACCATGCCGCCGAGGTAGGGCCGCAGTGCCGCGGGAACCGTGACCGAGCCGTCGGCCTGCTGATGGTTCTCGAGGATGGGCACCAGCCAGCGGGTGTTCGCCATGGTTCCGTTGAGCGTGGCGACGGGGCGCGTCGCACCGTCGTAGCGTTCGCGGATCTGCAGGCGGCGGGCCTGGAAGGTGGTGCAGTTCGAGGTCGACGTCAGCTCGCGGTAGGTGTCCTGAGTGGGAACCCATGCTTCGCAGTCGAACTTGCGGGCAGCGGAATCACCAAGGTCGCCGGCAGCCGTGTCGATCACGCGGTAGGGAAGTTCGCACAGGCCCAGCATCTTTTCCTGCAGGGAAAGCATGCGCTCATGCTCGGCTTCGGCGTTCTCGACCTCGACGTAAGCGAACATTTCGACCTTCTGGAACTGGTGGACGCGGATGATTCCGCGGGTGTCCTTGCCGTAGGAGCCGGCCTCGCGGCGGTAGCACGAGGAGATTCCGGCATAGCGCAGCGGACCGTCGGAGAGATCGATGATCTCGTCCATGTGGAAGCCGGCCAAAGGCACTTCAGAGGTTCCGACGAGGAACAGGTCGTCAGCTTCGAGACGGTACACCTCATCGCCGTGCTCGCCGAGGAATCCGGTGCCGCGCATGACTTCGGGCTTGACCAGGGTCGGGGTGATGGTCGGAATGAATCCGGCTTCCTCGGCCACATCGCGAGCGAGATTGAGCAGGGCCATCTCGAGCTTCGCGCCGAAGCCGGTGAGGTAGTGGAAGCGTGCGCCTGAGACCTTAGTGCCGCGGCCGGTGTCGATGGCCTTGAGCTTCTCGCCGATCTCCAGGTGGTCGAGCGGGGTGAAGCCGTCAGTGCTGAAGTCGCGGGGTTCGCCGACGGTCTTGAGCGTCACGAAATTCTCTTCGCCGCCTGATGGGATGCCGTCGACGATGAGGTTCGAGAGCTTACCGGCCAGCTTGTCGAAGGCGAAGCTCGCTTCTTCGGATTCCGACTGCAAGGCCTTGACCTTGGCAGACTTCTCCTTGCCCTCGGCGATGAGCGCAGGCTTGTCCTCTTTGGGCGCCTTCGCGATCTGGGACGAGAAGGACTTCTGATCGGCGCGCGCATCTTCGTAGGCCGTGATGGCCGAACGACGCGCGGAGTCCGCAGCCAGGACTTCGTCGACGAGGTCGACGGATGACCCACGGGCCTTCTGCGATGCTTTGAACAGGTCCGGGTTTTCTCTGAGAAGCGCTAGATCGATCACCTTCTCAGTTTAACGGCCCGGGCGACTTTTCGACATTCGACAGCTGTGCGTCTGCTCAAGGTCGGCACGGTAGATTTGGGACATGACATTACAGTTGGACCCCCTGATGACCTGGCTCGTCATCGGCGGCCTCGTCGTGGTGCTGCTGTTGGCGTTCTTCATCGGCCGCCGCACCGGTACTCGACTCGCGCTCAAGCGCGTTCGTCAATACGCGCGCAACCCTGAATCCTCCGACGCCGAGGCGGACCACCCCGGCCGCTACCGTGCCGCTCTGATCGTCAATCCGACCAAGGCCGACGTCCGACGGTTGGCGTCGACCGCCGAGGCGATCTGTCGCTTCGAAGGCTGGAGCCCGCCGCTCGTGCTGGAGACGACCCTCGACGACTCGGGTGAAGGTGCAGCAGTGCGCGCGCTCGACGAAGGGGTGGACGTCGTCATCGCCGCGGGCGGTGACGGGACCATCCGAGCCGTCGCCTCGGCGCTGGCCGGGACCTCGACTCCGATGGGAATCGTCCCGTTGGGCACTGGAAATCTTTTGGCGCGCAACGTCGACATCGTCCTCGACAAGACCGAGTGGGCACTGCGGATCGCTCTATGGGGGCGCAATCGGTACATCGATGTCGGCACGGCCAAGCTCGCCGAGGATGGGGACAGCCATGTCTTCACCGTCATGACAGGTCTGGGCTTCGACGCCGCTGTCATGGCTGATACGAATTCGGACCTCAAGAGCCGAGTCGGCTGGCTCGCGTATGTCGAGGCCGGATCTCGGAAGCTCGCGGGCAGGCCCAGCCATGTGAAGGTCACCTACGACAACGACTATCGGATCTCGGCTCGGGTGCGATCTGTGCTCGGAGGTAACTGCGGCAAGCTGCAGGGCGGACTCCAGCTTCTTCCGCAAGCGGTCATCGACGACGGAATGCTCGACGTCCTCATCGTCAGCCCGAAGAACATCGGTCAATGGGTGGGAGTTCTCGCCTCCATTGTCGGACGCAGAGCGACGAAGGGACTGCACACAGACATCCGCAAATGCCAGAAGGTCGTCATCGAGTCCAAGGACGAACTCGACGTCCAGCTCGACGGTGATGCTCTGGGCCGGTCCGGCTACCTCGAGATGGAGGTCATGCCCTCGGCGCTGACGGTGAGGGTGCCCACGGTCGAACAGCGTCGACAGATCCGCGCCGAGGCCTGGCCTGTCTGATCCTGGACCGTCTGATTCCGGAGTGCTGATTCTGGACCGCTGATTCTGGACCTCTGAGCCGGGCGAAGGTGTTCGCACTTTCGCCCGGCTCAGCTTTACCCGCGGGTAGGTCACAGAACAATGTCGAACAATGACAACTGTTCACCAAAGCGTTACCGCAATTCACCCTGAACTAAACGTACAGAAATAGTTTCCCCAATTCCCTCACCCTAGGATGTTTTCCACAGGCTATTCCCCTCGGTTGTTCAGTTGGAAGGCAACACAATGAAGAAGTTGATCCTCGCCCCGGCAGTCGCCCTCGCATTCACCGGACTGGTGGCCGCACCCGTCGCCGCCGCAGAAACCCCCTCGACACAGTCCGCTTCTGCCGACACCAAAGCTGAGGCCAAGGCCGAACAGCTGAAGAAGGACAAGGCTGACAAAGCCGCGGCCAAGAAGGCCGAAGAGAAGAAGGCGGCAGCGAAGAAGGCCGCTGACAAGAAGAAGGCTGACGCGAAGAAGGCAGCCGACAAAAAGAAAGCTGACGCGGACAAGAAGGCCGATGCCGACAAGTCGGCCAAGAAGGGCGGCGACAAGAAGGTCGATCCCAAGCCTGCCGAGAAGCCCGCACCTAAGGACGACGGCAAGTCTTCTGCTACCAAAGATGAGGGCAAGAAGGATGACAAGGGTTCAGACGCCGAGGAAGCACCCAAGGCGATCGATGCTTCACTGAGGGTCCCATCTTCATCGGTCTCACCCGAGGACCTTGCCACTGACGGCGTCGAAGTCACCGTCACTGGTCTGGAGAAGGGCGACAAGCTCTCGACTTCCGGCCTGACGGCACCTGCTACGACTGCCTCCGGCTCGTCCGCGACGTTGCTCCTCAAGTACAGCGGCAACCCCGATGATCTCACCGCAGCCAAGCAGAACTTCACTGTCAAGGTGCAGCGCGCCGAGGTTGCTCCACAGGCTCTCACCAAATCACTGAAGATCAGCCCGCAGGCTGCCGACCCGATTGATTCCAAGCTCAAGGTCGACCCCAAGGAGATCACCGCCGACGATCTCGCCAACAAGAAGAAGGGCGTGACGGTCACCGTCTCGGGCGTCAAAAAGGGCGACAAGATCACCGACTCGCTGACC
>NZ_JALDSX010000026.1 GCF_022748595.1 Brevibacterium sp. ZH18
CCGCCGTCAGGTTGCTATTTGAAGCGTTGAGTTTGTGAGAGTCCTTGAGGCTCAGGCCACCGAAGCGGCGACAGCCTCTTCGATGACATCGAACGCATCGTTGAGGAGCTCATCGGAGATCGTCAACGGCGGCAGGAAGCGCAGGATGTTGCCGAAGGTTCCCGTGGTGAGCACGAGGACACCCTGCTTCGCACAGAAGTCCGCGATCTTCTTGACCAGGTCCGGGTTCGGATCGATCGAGTCGCGCTGGACGAATTCGGCAGCGATCATGGCACCGCGTCCGCGAACGTCGCCGACCTCGGGGTACTTGGCCTGCAGCTTCTCGAGGCGGGCGGTGACGATCTCGCCGATGTGTCCGGCGTTGTCGACGAGTCCGTCTTCCTCATAGGAGGCGATGGCGCCGAGTGCTGCCGCACAGGCGACGGGGTTTCCGCCGTAGGTGCCGCCGAGGCGACCCGGTCCGACCGAGTCCATGATCTCCGCGCGACCGGTCACGGCCGAAAGCGGGAGACCGCCGGCGATGCCCTTCGCAGTGGTGATGAGGTCGGGGACGATGCCCTCCCATTCGGAGGCGAACATCTTGCCCGTGCGGGCGAAGCCCGACTGGACTTCGTCGGCGACGAAGACGATGCCCTTCTCCTTGGCGAATTCGACCAGTGCGGGCAGGAAGCCCTCGGCCGGGACGATGAAGCCGCCCTCACCCTGGATGGGCTCGATGACGATCGCAGCGACGCTCTCGGCACCGATCTGCTTCTCGATCATGGTGATGACGCGCTTTGCTGCATCTTCGCCGCTGACCTTGGTGCCGGCCGCGTCGTTGTCGCGGTACGGGTAGGACATCGGTGCGCGGTAGACCTCACCGGCGAACGGACCGAAGCCGGCCTTGTAGGGGGTGGCCTTCGCAGTCATCGACATCGTCAGGTTCGTGCGGCCGTGGTAAGCGTGGTCGAAGACGACGACGGCATCGCGACCGGTGTGGACACGGGCGATCTTGACGGCGTTCTCGACAGCCTCGGCGCCGGAGTTGAGCAGGATGGAGCGCTTCTCGTGGTCACCCGGGGTCAAGCGGTTGAGCGCCTCGGCGACCTCCACGTAGCCTTCGTACGGGTTGACCATGAAGCAGGTGTGCGTGAACGCTTCGAGCTGCTCGGAAGCGCCCTTGACCACGCGCGGGTTGGCATTGCCGGCAGTTGTCACAGCGATGCCCGAGCCCAGGTCGATGAGCTGATTGCCGTCGACGTCCTTAAGGATTCCCCCACCGGCAGCCACCACATAGGCGGGCAGGCTGGAACCGACTCCTGGGGCCACTGCGGACTTGCGGCGCGCCTCGATCTCACGGGACTTCGGCCCGGGGATCTCGGTGACGAGTTTACGTTCCTGCGGCAGAGCTTCGCCGCCAATTTCCAAAGCTGTCATACGGGGAAGAATAGGGCCTCACGACGGCTTTTGTCACACGCCGTCCGCAGGGTGGGCAGAACGAATGGGGCGAGCCCGCGATGAATGCGAATTCCGTCGAACTTCGCAGAGGATTCCGCACTGCCCGGAGCACCCTGGATCGACGTGACGGCACGGCGGCGCAAATCGCTGAAGCATCTCCAAGATCCGCGCAATGTCGGGCCTCGGACAGCGCCGGACGCCCGTGCACCGGATGCAGATTCCCACTGAGAGTGGGCCTCTTCACATCGATCGTCAGCAGCGCTGCCGGTGTCCGAGATCAGCATCGGGCACGAATTCTGTGGCCGGAGCCACAGATTCCGCCGAGGGAGAAACCTAGCGGTGCTGATTCCGCATGTCGACGTCTTTGTTGCGTCCCGGCAGCTCACGGTCGTGTTCGCGCGCCACGGCAACAATGGTCTCCTGGGCGCCGTCGACGCGTCCGCCGTCGTCTCCGAGTTCGAAGTTCAGCGGGGCATCTGCCGCGAGGTTGCGCTTGATCACTGCCAGGCCGATCGGTCCGAGTTCCCAATGCATCCCGACCGAGGTCAGCTGACCCACGGACCGCTCGGAACCGCGGACCTCGGCGAGCACCTCGGCGCCGGCTTCGGGCTGGATATGCCCGGAACCGTCGAGGTGGACGAAGACGAGGCGCCGAGGCGGCTGGCCCAGATTGTGTACGCGCGCCACGGCTTCCTGGCCGCGGTAGCAGCCCTTGGCCAGGTGCACGGAAGTGCGGAGCAGGTCGAGTTCGCCGACGAGCGACTTATGGTCGATCTCGCCCGGACCCGGGCGCCAAGCGGCGATGCGCAGGGCCTCCCAGGAGTCGAATCCGGCCATTGTGAATTCGCTCGCCGAGGTGGACTTCAGGTCCTCGCGCTTGACGATCCCGATGACGAACGGGGTCTCAAGACCGGGGTGGTCCTCCGCCACCACCTCGTGACCGAGGTCGACCTGCGCGTACGAGGCCGAGCCCGTGCCGATGTGCGGCCATGGATCAGCCCACAGCTGTGTCACGGGCAGGGACTCCGGAAGAGCGCGAACGGCGCCGATGCACTGGTATTCGCTGCTGAGGTCTTCGATCTCCACGCGCATCATGAAGACCATCTTGCGCAGGAATTCGAGAGTGTCGTCGGTGCGGAAGTCGCTGATGGCCCACAGCGCCTCACCGTCGTCGATGAGTCGCAACCAGCCTTCGATGCGGCCGTTGGGATCGAGCACGAGGGTCTCCGTGGAGACGCCCGTGGCCAGAGTGTCGAGCTTCTGCGTCGTGATCGAGTTGAGCCAGGTGAGACGATCAGCTCCGCTCAGACGCAGGACCCGCAGGTGGGCGAGATCGACGATGGCGCCCTTCTCGACCAGGGCCCGCTGCTCCCGCAGGGGCGATCCGTAGTGCAGGGGTGTGTGCTGGAGTTCGCCGAGTCCGACGACCGCTGTCGAACTCAACCCACGCGACAGCGACGACGGGCGCGTCTGCACGACTGGCTCAGGTTCGGTCATCTCAGGACAGCTTCTTCAGCCGCGCCGAAGAGTGGGTCGCGAGTTCGTGTCCGAGTGCCGCCATGTCCCAGGCCCACATCAACTCTCCGCCGACGAGGCCGTACATGCGCGTCGACGCCGTGTATTCCTTGGCCGTCTTCGTGCGGGCGACGACATCGGTCGAGAGGTCGATGCGCGGTCCCTTGACGAGACCTGCGTAGAGCTCCATCACGCCGTGCGGATGGACGATCTCGGCTTCGATCTCGAAGCCGTCGACATTCGTGCGCAGGGTCTCAACCGCTGCTGCCGTGGTGAAGCTGGGCTCCTGGGTCGGCACGAGCATGCCCGGTCCCACGTCTCCGGCATCATGCGGGCGGACGAGCTGCCAGATCCCGGTTTCCAGCGTCAGCGTCGATTCGAGTTCGCCGTCATCGGTCAGCAGCCACGCATGGGCGGTGTACTGCAGGTACGGTGTGCCCTCATGGGCGACGAAGTCGATGCGCTGGCCGAACTGCTTCTCCGGGGTGTCGGCATAGCCGACGACTCCGACGCCTTCCCACGACCCGATGAGCCAGGACAGAGGAACGAGCTCGGGATTGATCGAGGAATCAAGTTCGATCATTGGATTCAGTGATTTGTCTTGAACATCGAGGTGATGACCTTGACGGCGACGCCCAGGGCGCCGAGGGCGGCCAGGCCGACGAGACTGGAGAAGACGATTTCAAGAGCGACGAGGTTTTCCATGCCTCCAGTCTACATTCGACCGCAGTGGACTGCCCACTCGGTGCCCCACCGCGAGAACATGGTGAGCAGGTCGTGAGACGAGGGCCTCGTGGACTCGACGCCGGTGCTCAGAGTGCGATGCGCTCGAGCGAGTAGACGACGACTCCTCCGAGGGCGATGGGAGTGGCTCCGAGCGCCAGCTGGACGGCGAAGCTGCGGGCCTTCTCCACGTTCTTCTTCAGCTCGATGTTCTGGGACAGCTCGAGGTTGACCGCCTGGTACTTCGCATGGGCGACGAGCCCGAGCATCCGGTCGACCGCGGCGACGAGCAGTCCCATGACCGCGCCGAGGACAAGGGAGGCGGGCAGGCTGAGCGAATTCTCGAGGACGAGCACCGAGAGGATTCCGGCCACAGCCGTCGACATCGCAACGGCCAGCGGAGAGGTGTAGATCGCCGGCCAGGGCAGAGCCGTCATGCAGCCTGCGACGATGAGTGCGATCAACCCGACGACAATGGCTTCTTTGTCTCCGGGGACCGTGATCGCAGCGACCCACGTGCTGGCGGACAGGACGATGACGACGCCGGCGACCTGGGCCGAGACGTTCGCCACCGCATCAGAGGCGCCGATGCCGCGCGTGAGGTTCTGCACGAACACCCACAGCAGTCCGAGGCCCGCCAGGACGGGGAGCCAGTCGAGGTACGGCGCAGTATCGTCGCGCCAAGCAGCCAGGAGTCCCGCGACGCCGAAGAGGGCGAGCATGATCGAGGTCGCACGAGGCTGGGGCGAGTCCGTCAGGCGCGGCCATCCGTAAGCGACACCGAAGACGATGAGTCCTGTGGCCAGCAGGAACAGGGTGTAGCCCCAGTACACGGAGGCACTGAGGGCCAACGCCAGAACTATGGCAACAGCTACTCGAATCCATCTGATCACAGGACTATCGTGCCTCATCCGGCTGTGGCAACGCGATCCGACCGCGGTTTCAGACCTCGGCGGGTGCGGTCTCGGTATACTTTCTCCAGACGACACACGCCGAGGAGATGGGGGGAGCACATGCGGATCCTGCACATCTGCCCTGCCTCCCGGGCCGACTCTCCGCTCGCGCCCGAGTCTCTGCAGTACCTGGGCCATCAGATCGAGCGGCTGGGGCTCGACGAACTCGCCGCGCTCGATGCCAGGGACAGTCCCTCGACCGCCGTCGACGTCATCGTCGCCGATGCCTGCCTCGACCTGTCCCTGGCACCGACCATCGCCGAGGCGGTCGCCGCGAAGAACATCGCGGCCCCGGTCATCGTCGTGCTCAGCGAAGGTGGTTTGGCAACGGCGTCAGCACGGTGGAATGTGGCTGACATCATGCTCACCACGGCCGGCCCCGCCGAGGTGGACGCCCGGCTGCGCATGGCCCGTGACCGATTCACGGCGCTCGTCCACACCACTGCGGGCCCGGGCCGTGCATCCGCACCCGGCAGTGCCGGCGGCCTCGGTCCGGCTGGCCGATCACGCGCCGAGGGCGGCCTCCGAAGCGGCGTCGGACACAGCGGCAGCGGCGGCCATTCCGGTTTCGGACAGTTGGCCGGCGGGGGACGCCAGATCGGCTTCGGAACGCGCACCAGCAGCGACCAGTGGGGCATCAGCGGACAGTGGGGCGGCGACAGCGAGCCGATGGTCGTCGTCAGCGGGGCGCTGCGCATCGACGAGACTTCGTTCACCGCCGATCTGGGTGGGCGCAGCCTCGACCTGACCTACCGCGAATTCGCCCTGCTCAAGTACTTCGCGATGAATCCCGACCGGGTGTTCACTCGCGACGAAATCCTCCTCGGAGTGTGGGGCGATGACTACTTCGGCGGCACGCGCACCGTCGATGTCCATGTCCGCCGTCTGCGTGCAAAACTCGGCAAGGACCTTGAGACCGCCATCCACACGGTGCGCAACGTCGGCTATCGCTTCAGCCCCGATTCCGTGACCGAGGACGAGGCGGACGAGACGGACGCGACGGACGAGCCATCTGACGCGGACGACGGCACGACCAGTGCACAGGCTGAGGAACCGCACGAAGCAGAACCACCGAAGGAAGAGGACGTGAAGGTATGAGGATCGAAGCCAGTGGAGCCGTGATGGGAAACGCCATCGCCCCCCTCACCGAGGCGGAGCTGGACTTCCTCGACCGCGTGAGCTCGGCCGACGGCTCCCCCGAGATCTCAGGCGGCCTCCTCGACATCGCCACCGGAGACGACGAATCGCACTCCGCGCAGACCGCTTCCAGCGATTGGCGGGTCTATGACGAGAGCACTCTCATCGGCTTCGGCATCCGCGCCCTCCAGGGTGAGCGTCACGCAGCCGAGTTCCTCATCGCTCCCGACCACCGCGGCCAAGGACATGGCGAGGCTCTGCTCTCGACGATCCTCGCTGAGCAGCCCGACTCCTGGTGCTGGTCCCACGGCGACCACCCTGCGGCCAAGCACCTCGCGGAGAAGCACGGGCTCGGCCGCGACCGAGTGCTCTATCAGATGCGCACAGACTCTGGTCTGAGCCTCGACGATCTGCCGCAGACGTCGCCTCCTGCAGGTGTCACGATCCGATCCTTCCAACCGGGTGACGAAGCAGGTTGGCTGCGCGTGAACAACGCGGCCTTCGACTGGCATCCCGAACAGGGATCGCAGACACCCGAGGACTTCGCCGAGATCGTCGACGCCCCCGACTTCGACCCGGACACCGTGGTCATCGCCGCCAAGGCCGTCGACGCTGCAGAAGCCAGGCCAAGTCACGACATCGCCACCGTCGAAGCGACCGGGACTGAACAGGTCATCGGATTCCACCAGACCAAGATCACGGACACGGATGACCAGGGTCGCCTCGGCGAGGTGTACGTCGTCGGAGTCGACCCGGCCATCCACGCCAAGGGAGTCGGCAAGGCCCTGACGATCGAAGGCATGCGGCGGATGGTCGCGGCAGGTGTGGCTGCGATCGAACTCTACGTCGAGTCCGACAACCCTCGCGCGTTAGGGTTGTATGAGCGGCTGGGCTTCCACGTCGCGGTGGCGCATGTGTCCTATGCGCCGGCATCCCCATCGCAGAGCGCAGCGTCGTCACCACGCAACGATGCCTCTGTGCAGGACAGCGTTTCTTCCTCATCACAGAGCACTCAGGAGTAGATCGATGTACGACATCACTGCAGTCGGCAGGGAACTGGAACTGCCGGAACCGGCAGACCGCTTCCTCGACCGGGAACTCAGTTGGCTGGCGTTCAACGAGCGCGTCCTCGACCTCGCCTCGGATCCTGAGATCCCGCTGCTCGAGCGGGTCCGGTTCCTTTCGATCTTCGCGACCAACCTCGACGAGTTCTTCATGGTCCGCGTCGCCGGACTCAAGCGCCGCATCAACACCGGCTTGGCCGTGCCCAGCGTGACCGGTCGCATGCCGTTGCAGGTCATGCATGCGATCGGCGTGCGGGCCCACGAGCTGATGACCCGCCATGCCGAGCTACTCAAGACCGACATCGGCCCCCGTCTTGACGCGGAGTCGATCACGAAGGTCTCGATGGACGAGCTCACCGGCGAGGAGCGCGCCCGCGTCGACGAATTCTTCGCCACTCACGTCTTCCCCGTCCTCACCCCGCTCGCCGTCGACCCGGCCCACCCGTTCCCCTACATCTCGGGCCTCTCGCTCAACCTCGGCGTATTGCTGCGCTACCCCGACTCCGGCAAGGAGCTCTTTGCTCGGGTCAAAGTACCGCCGCGCCTGCCCCGCTTCTTCAACGTCGCCACGGCCACCGACCGGCCCGTCGGCCGCGACGTCCCCTCCCGCTTCGTCGCGCTCGAGGACATCATCGCCGAGCACCTCGACACTCTGTTCGAGGGGATGGAGATCATCCACCACTCGACGTTCCGCGTCACCCGCAACGAAGACCTCGAGGTAGAAGAGGACGATGCGGAGAACCTCCTCAAGGCACTCGAGAAGGAACTGCTGCGCCGTCGCTTCGGCCCCGCCGTGCGTGTCGAGATCACGGAGAACATCCACCCCCGTGTGCGCGAGATGCTCAAGGACGAACTCGGCATCGACGAGCCCGAGATCTATCATCTGCCGACGCCGCTCGACCTCTCCGGCCTGTCGGACATCGCCGACGTGCCGCGCGATGATCTGCACTTCCCGAAGATGGTCCCGCAGATGAACAAGGACCTCTCTCTGCGGGAGTCGAGCGACCAGGTCGATGTCTTCTCGGCGATCTCGAGCCGCGACATCCTCCTCCACCACCCCTACGACTCGTTCTCCACGAGCGTGCAGGCTTTCCTCGAACAGGCCGCCAACGACAAGAACGTGCTCGCGATCAAGCAGACGCTCTATCGCACTTCGGGTGACTCCCCGATCATCGACGCTCTCGTCGACGCCGCGCAGGCCGGCATCCAGGTCCTCGCCGTCGTCGAGATCAAGGCCCGCTTCGACGAAGAGGCCAACATCACCTGGGCCCGCAAGCTCGAACGCGCCGGCGTCCACGTCGTCTACGGCATCGTCGGACTCAAGACACATGCGAAGCTCTCCCTCGTCGTCCGTCAGGAAGCCGAGGGGCTCACGCGCTACTGTCACGTGGGCACCGGCAACTACCACCCGAAGACCGCCCGCGGCTACGAGGACTTCGGTCTGCTGACCAAGGACAAGAACGTCGCCGACGATCTGACCAAGCTGTTCAACCAGCTCTCCGGCTACTCCCCGCGCGCCGAGTACTCCCGCCTGCTGGTGGCCCCCAACCGGGTCCGGACCGGGCTGATCGAGCTGATCGAGAAGGAGATCGCCATCGCCGAGGCGGGTGGCAGTGCCTCGGTCCAGATCAAGGTGAACTCGATCGTCGACGAAGCCATCATCGACTCCCTCTACATGGCATCGCGGGCCGGGGTCGACGTCCAGGTCTTCGTGCGCGGCATCTGCGCCCTGCGACCGGGCATCCCGGGACTGAGTGAGAACATCAGGGTCCGCTCGGTGCTGGGTCGGTTCCTCGAACACTCCCGCACCTTCGTCTTCGGCAACGGCGGCGAGCAAAAGGTCTACATCGGTTCGGCCGACATGATGCACCGCAATCTCGACCGCCGGGTCGAGACCCTCGTCGAGCTCGTCGCTCCGAACCACAAAGCCGAAGTCATCGAACTCTTCGATCTCGCATTCGCGGACACCACCTCGGCGTTCGTGCTCTCCGGGGACGGCAAGTGGACGCGCAGCACCCACGACGATGACGGCAATCAGCTCACCGACTACCAGACGGAGCTCATCCGTCGGCACCGCAAGCGCCGGCAGATCGGTGACGAAGCGTGAGCTCGGCATCGGTCAGCTCCGCGCAGGCCTCCTCGCGCGTCTCTGCCGATATCCTCGCCGCCGGCGCCGTCTGCTGGCGCAGCGGACCTGACGGTCTCGAAGTCGCCCTCATCCACCGCCCTCGGTACAACGACTGGTCGTGGCCCAAGGGCAAGGTGGAGTCCGGTGAGACTCTGCCCGAAACCGCGATCCGCGAGGTCAGGGAGGAGACGGGACTCGACATCCACCTCGGCGTCCCCCTACCCACCGCCGAGTACATGGTCGGCGGCAAGAACCTCAAGAAGGTCTTCTACTGGTCCGCCCAGGTCACGGGCGAGCACTCGTTCACACCGATGAACAAACGCGAAGTCGACGAGGTGCGTTGGTTCCCCGTCGGCGAAGCGCGAACCAAGCTGACCTCGTATGCTGATCGCGATCAGCTCGATGCGCTCGAGACCTACGACGCGACCGATGCCCTACGGGCCTGGCCGCTCATCCTCGTACGGCACGGAAAGGCGTTCCCGCGCGCGAAGTGGCATGAGACCGAACATGTGCGCCCGCTGCTGGCGCTGGGCACCCGGCAGGCCATGGCGCTGACCGGCCTGCTCTCCGCCTGGGAGACGAAGAAGCTCATCTCGAGTCCGTGGAAGCGGTGCATGGCCACGCTCGCTCCGCTGGCGGCGGCAACCGGCAAGACGATCAAGAAGGCCTCGTGCCTAAGCGAGAAGTCGACAGCGGCGAATCCGGACAAGACCATCCGCTTCATCGAGAAGCTGCTCGCCAAAGGCAAGCCCGTCATCTACTGCACCCACCGCCCGGTTCTGCCGACGATCCTCGAGATCTACACGCAGCACTCACCGAAGCGGATCTCCGAGAAGCTGCCGAAGACGGACCCGTATCTCAAGCCCGGCGAGGTCCTCATCGCCTATGTGCGACCGGGTGCCGTGCCGCGCATCGTCGACATCGAGCGCATCCGCCCAATCGACTCCTGAGGCACTCGCTTCTGAGTCCGAGAAACTGGTGTTCTCCCTGGTCCCAGCGGTGCTGTGAATCGCGCGCCGGACGGGTACGCAGAGCCGCCTCGGCGGTCACGCTTTCACAGATCCGGGACTTCATGTGACCGAGCACTCAGGTGGAATCCGAGCCTTCAGGTTTCATTCACCTTCCATTCATCCAGCCACTCCCCAGGCTTTACGCATGATCCTTAGCGTGGGACACGAAAGATCGAGACATCTCGAGCTGTGTTCTCAAATCGAAAGGCATCTTCGTGAAGCTGAAGCACCTTGCCCCATCCGCTGCCATCCTGGCAGTCGGCGCACTCACCCTGTCGGCCTGCGGCGGAGCATCCGCCACCGGAGAGGAAGCATCCGGCGGTGGCAATAGTGACCTGAAGGGCACGCTCACCGGCATCGGCGCCTCCTCGCAGAAGGCCGCGATGGACGCGTGGACGGCAGACTTCACCTCGGAGAACTCCGGAGTCACCGTCAACTACTCTCCCGACGGGTCGGGCGCAGGTCGCGAGCAGTTCCTCGCGGGCAACGCTCAGTTCGCCGGTTCCGATGCCCACCTCGACGATGACGAGGTCAAGCAGGGCAAAGAAGCGTGCGGCGCCGACGGTGCCTTCGAGTTCCCGGTCTACATCTCCCCGATCGCTGTGGCGTTCAACGTCAAGGGCGTCGACAACCTCAACCTCTCCCCTGACACGATCGCAAAGATCTTCAAGGGCGACATCACCAACTGGAACGACAAGGCCATCAAGGCCGACAACCCGGACGCGAAGCTCCCCGATCTCAAGATCACCGCAGTCCACCGCGCCGACGACTCGGGAACGACCGAGAACTTCGCCGAGTACCTCAAGGCCACCGCTGAGAAGACCTGGGACGCAGAGGTCAGCGGAGACTTCCCGAAGGACTTCGGCGGCGAAGCAGCTCAGGGCACCGACGGTGTCGTCCAGACCGTGACCGACACCGACGGAGCCATCGGCTACGCCGACGCCTCGGCAGTCGGATCGCTGTCCAAGGCCAAGGTGAAGGTCGGCGACGAGTTCGTCGAGCTCTCCGCTGATGCCGCGACCAAGGTCGTCGACGCCTCGGACAAGGTCGAGGGACGCGGCGAAGGCGACCTCGCCTTCGACCTGGCTCGCGACACCAAGGAATCGGGCGCCTACCCGATCGTCCTGGTCTCCTACCACCTCGTCTGCTCGTCCTACAAGGACCAGGAGACCGTGGACATGGTCAAGGCCTGGGAGAAGTTCGTTATCTCCGAGAAGGGCCAGAAGTCGGCTGCGGACTCCGCAGGCTCGGCTCCGCTGTCCGACGACCTGCGTTCGCAGATCGAAACCGTCATCGACTCCATCAAGGTTGCAGGCTGAAATTTGGCCTCTGACCTGGTAATTCGATAAGTCGAAGAGCGGCGCAGCTCCCACTGCGCCGCTTTTCGGTGTCTCAGGATCCGCCCGTCGGATCCATCGCAAGTTTCTTGAGGAGCACTTGTGCCGACCAGCACACAGACCACAGTCTCCGGCCCTGCCGGAGCACCTGATCCGGACTCGCGACCCGCGTCCGGACCAGCCCAGACGCCGAAGGCCGTCGTCCGACCCGGCGACCGGATCTTCTCGGCAGCGACACTCATCGCCGGCATCCTGATCCTGCTCATCCTGGCAGGAGTCGCCCTGTTCCTTCTGGCACAGTCCAAGGACACGATCAACGCTCAGATCAGTGATCCGAGCTCGATCACCGGCGGTCACGGCTTCTTCGCCTATGTCTGGCCCCTCGTCGTCGGCACGCTGATCTCCTCAGCCATCGCTCTGCTCGTGGCCACACCGTTCGCGTTGGGCATTGCACTGTTCACCACACACATGGCCCCGCGCAAGCTCGCCCCGGTCCTCGGCTACGTCATCGACCTCCTCGCTGCGATCCCGTCCGTCGTCTACGGACTGTGGGGCATCGCCCTGGCCGGCAACCTCACAGCCTTCTACCTGTGGCTGTCGAAGTGGTTCGGCTGGATCCCGATCTTCGCCCCCGACGCCGACGGTTCGGTGTCGAACACCGGCCGCACTCTGCTGACAGCTTCGCTCGTGCTCTCGATCATGATCCTTCCGATCATCACCTCCCTGACCCGTGAGATCTTCCTGCAGACTCCTCGCCTGCAGGAGGAAGCTGCCCTTGCCCTCGGTGCCACCCGATGGGAGATGATCCGCATGTCGGTGCTGCCGTTCGGAAAGTCGGGCATCGCTTCGGCGACCATGCTCGGCCTCGGCCGTGCGCTCGGCGAGACCATGGCTGTGGCGATGATCCTCTCCCCCGGACTGCTCACCGCATCGCTGGTCGTCAGCGGCAACCAGACCATCGCCTCCGAGATCGCACAGAACTTCCCAGAGGCGGCCGGTCTGCGTCTGTCCGAGCTGATCACGGTCGGCCTGGTCCTCTTCGTCATCACCTTGCTGGTGAACATGGCGGCGCGTGCAATTGTTGCCAAAACCTCAGTGAAGGGCAGTTGAGAATGTTGACTACCTCAGACAATTCGACGGCCAAGTCGCGCACCCTGACTTCGAAGCAGCTGCCCAAGGCCACACCGTGGGTCATCGCCGTCGCCTCGATCATCGTCGCGATCATCATCAGCTTCATCGCCTTCGGCGGGTTCAACATTCCCGTCGTCGCGGTCCTCGCCGGCCTCATCAACATCGTGGCCGTCTTCGCGCTCTCCATGTCCTACGAAGGCCGCCGCAAAGCCACTGACCGCGCGGCCACGACGATCGTCACCTCTTCGTTCATCCTCGCCTGCGTTCCCCTCATCTCGTTGCTGTGGCTGACAGTCTCCAAGGGCGGCGCCGCCATCAACGGCGACCTCCTCTCTCGCACGATGCTCGGGATGAAGGGTGTCCTCGATCAGCAGTACGTTGCTGGTGAGGCCACCTTGTCCGGCGGTTTCTACCATGCGATCGTCGGCACCGTGCTCATCACCGTCGCCGCCTGCATCATCTCGATCCCCATTGGTGTGCTGACAGCGATCTACCTCGTCGAGTACTCGGGCAAGAACAAGCTGGGCAAGGCCATCACCTTCCTCGTCGACGTGATGACGGGCATTCCCTCGATCGTCGCCGGTCTCTTCGCCTTCGCCCTGTTCTCAACGATCGCGAACGTCATCATGCCGGGTGCCGCAGGCATCGCGAAGACCGGTTTCACAGCTGCCGTCGCCCTGTCGGTGCTCATGATCCCGATCGTCGTGCGCAACACCGAGGAGATCCTGCGGCTGGTGCCGATGGACCTCCGCGAAGCCTCGTACGCCCTGGGCGTGCCGAAGTGGAAGACGATCGTCAAGATCGTTCTGCCCACCTCGGTGTCGGGCATCCTCTCCGGTGTCACCATCGCCATCGCGCGTGTCATCGGCGAGACCGCACCGATCATGGTCACGGCCGGGTTCGCGAAGACGCTCAACTGGAACCTGTTCTCCGGCTGGATGTCGACGCTGCCGACCTACATCTACGATTCGCAGCTGCGCCCGGTCTCCCCCGGCGACGCCGCTCTGGCAAGCTCGGAGCGTGCGTGGGCGGCAGCCTTGGTCCTCGTCACCCTGGTCATGGTCCTCAACCTCCTCGCCAGGATCATCGCGAAGGTGCTGGCTCCGAAGGCCGGACGCTGATGGCGCACTGACGCCCGCTGGGCTCGCGCCCGCTGGACTCGCAGGCGCCCGCTGGACTCGCGACTGCAGTCCAGCGAAACGGCGGACCTGAGTTCTCCACAGACTTACGCAATACTTGCTCCAGACGTTCCTTCGAAAGGAAACACATTGTCCAAGCAGATCGACATCAAGGATCTCGACATCTTCTACGGCGACTTCCGTGCCGTCGACGGTGTGCAGATGCAGATCAAACCGCGTTCGGTGACGGCGTTCATCGGCCCCTCCGGCTGCGGCAAGTCCACCGTGCTGCGCACGCTCAATCGGATGCACGAAGTCATCCCCGGCGCGAGCGTCTCCGGCGAGATCCTCATGGACGGCAACAACATCTACGGCCCCGGGGTCGACCCGGTCAACGTCCGCCGCGAGGTCGGAATGGTGTTCCAGCGCGCGAACCCGTTCCCCACCATGAGCATCAAGGAGAACGTGCTGGCGGGCGTGCGACTGAACAACAAGCGCATGTCGCGGTCAGAGGCAGATGAGCTGACCGAGCGCGCCCTGCGCGGCGCCAACCTCTGGAACGAGGTCAAGGACAGGCTCAACCTGCCCGGTTCGGGACTCTCCGGCGGTCAGCAGCAGCGTCTGTGCATCGCCCGCGCGATCGCCGTCGAGCCAGAGGTCCTGCTCATGGACGAGCCGTGTTCCGCGCTCGACCCGATCTCGACCTTGGCCATCGAGGACCTCATCAACGACCTCAAGGACAAGTACACGGTCGTCATCGTCACGCACAATATGCAGCAGGCCGCTCGCGTGTCCGACAAGACTGCGTTCTTCAACATCGCTGGCACCGGAAAGCCGGGCAAGCTCATCGAGTTCAACGAGACCTCGTCGATCTTCTCCAACCCGGAAAAGGAAGAGACCGAGAACTACATCTCCGGTCGCTTCGGATGATCTGAGGCGGCCTCCGCCTCCGCCTCCGCCGCCGCTGCCGTAGCCGCAGCCGCAGCCTCAAACGGTTGGCATGTTCTGCTCGAACCTGACACTTGGATCGAGCAGAACATGCCAACCGTTTTCTGATCTCTTGGCACATGCGCTCCCGGCTGCGTCGACACCTGCGATGCCGACTCCGCCTCGCCAGCCACGTCTGCGCTCCTCCAGCATGATGCTCCCCCAGCATGATTGAGTGGTTGACGCGCACCCGGTCGGCGATCATTGTTGAAGTTGCGGGCTGCTTGCTGAGCCTGTCTTCACAGTCATAGCTCAACCACTCAATGAGGAGAATCCCATGACTCGCAGACTCATCTCCAGCCTGTTCCATTCGGTCGACGGCGTTGCCTCGGCCCCAAACCTCTTCCAGTTCGATTCGTTCGATGATGATCTGGGCCAGTGGATGACCGGAGCCATCAACCGTGTCGACGACTGCATTCTGGGCAGGACCACCTACGAAGAGTGGGCGGGGTATTGGCCGAATATGACCTCAGGCGAGGACACGATGTTCGCCGACTTCATCAACTCGACTCCCAAGCACGTCGCGTCGAGGAGCCTGTCCCCCGAAGACATCACCTGGTCCAATTCGACGCTCGTCACCGGAGACCTCGTTGACTACGTCACAGCACTCAAGGAGGGCCCCGGAGGAGATATTGCGGTGCAGGGCTCACTGTCCGTCGTCAGCCAGCTGCTTGACGCCGAACTCATCGACGCGCTGACCCTAGCGATACATCCCGTGGTCGCTGGCGCAGGCCGCGGAATCTTCGGCGGTGAGGCACCGAAGCGGCTCGAGTTGACCGATGTGCAGCAGACCGCCAAGGGCAATCTGCTGGTGACCTACGGGCCGCGGCACGACTGATTACTGCCTTCGGCAGCGGCAAAGCGTGACTGAATCCCTTCGTCGCATCCGCCTGTACACGGTCTGGGAGTTGCCTCCGCAATCGACCGAACGACCTTCCCAGCAACAGATCGCCGATATATCGTTATATATCGTCAAGGCAGTACAGCCAGAGCGACACAGCCAGACCTGGAGGTCATCATGAACGAGCCATTCACGCACGGAAGCTTCTCTCGCCGAGGCGGAGATTGGGGCGGTGCCAACATCTGGGAGGCGGTAGAGCAGCTGCGCTCCTCGTTCTCCCCTAAGCAGCCTTTCCGCATGAACCGCGGGGACGTCCGCGCCGGAATCCTCACACTGCTGGCCGAGGCACCGATGCACGGCTACCAGATCATCCAAGAGATCGAAGAACGAAGCGGCGGCAGCTGGAAGCCCAGCCCGGGATCGGTCTACCCGACTCTGCAGCTGCTCACGGATGAGGGTCTCATCAGCGCGGAGTCCTCGAGCGGGCGCAAGACCTATTCGCTCACCGAGCTCGGACGCGAGCAGGTCGAAGCCGAGCCTGAGTCCAACGCCCCATGGGAATCGGCGAAGAAACCTGACGCCCCCAGGGCCGCAAACCTGGCCAAGGCCGGTGTCGAGCTTGCACAGGCAGCAGCTCAGGTCGGCCGTTCCGGCAACAAGGAACAGGTCGCCGAGGCGGTCACCGCACTCGAGGAGACCAAGCGCAAGCTGTATTCGATCCTCGCCGAAGACTGACGGATGACGGCGGGAACCGAGCGGCACGTTCCGGCTCGGGAACGCGTAGCCTCGGAGCCGACCAAACGGGTTCGCCCCGATCAGAAGCGAACCCTCAGGGCTCGTTACGGTCGGATCCTCCGCTTCGCCTCGGCCCAGCTGGTCATGGCCTGGTGGTTCGAGATGATGCTGCCGAGGATCGGCCTGAGCCGGTTCGCGGCAAGGAACCGAATGAAGCGCTGGCTGTCAACGGCCACGAGGTTCCGCGTCCTGGCCGTCGACCTCGGCGGGCTGATGATCAAGGTGGGTCAGTTCCTCTCGTCGCGCATGGATGTTCTCCCACCCGAGATCACCAAGGAGCTGGAGGGCCTGCAGGACGAGGTCTCACCTGTCCCGTTCGAGCAGATCCGCACCCTCGCCGAGGCACAGCTGGGCATGGATCTCAACGACGCTTTCGACTCCTTCGGTCCACGCCCGCTGGCTGCCGCATCCTTAGGTCAGGCGCACTCGGCCACTCTGACCCCGGAGTTGGCTGGAGAGTTCGGATTCGCCGAGGTGGTTGTGAAAGTTCAGCGCCCGGGCATCGCTGACGTTGTCGAGGTCGATCTGCGTGCCCTGCGCCGGATCGCCGGGTGGCTCTCCCGAGTTCGGTTCGTCTCCCGCCGCGTAGATATGCCGGCTCTGGTCGAAGAGTTCGCCCATGTCAGCCTCGAGGAAATCGACTATCTCCATGAAGCCGCGAATGCGGAAGCCTTCGCCACGGATGCAGAGGCCTTCGCCAAGCCTGCGGAGGCCTTTGCCACGGATGCAGCTGAGTCGGCAGACACCGCCGCTTCTGCAACCGGATCGGCCCGGGTACAGGTTCCGCGGATCGTCTGGGAGCAGACCACACCGCAGGTATTGACCATGGAGGACGTCACGGCGATCAAAGCCAACGACGTCGCTGCACTGCATCGAGCCGGGATCGACCCTCACGAGGTCGCTGCGGCCTTCGCGCACACAATGTTCGACCAGCTCTTCCGCACCGGGTTCTTCCATGCCGATCCCCATCCCGGCAACATCTTCGTGACACCTGCCCACCCGGGGACAACCTCGGGGCCAACCTCGGCAGGGATAACCTCGGCGGGGCCAACCTCGCCAGGCCCAGCCTCGGCGAGGGCCGACTGGCATCTGACGTTCGTCGACTTCGGGATGATGGGACACGTACCCGATAGCCTGCGAACGGGCTTGCGGGAGCTCATCATCGCCGTGGCAATGCGGGACTCCCGCCGCCTCGTCGCCAGCGTCGAACTCATCGGAGTTCTGCTTGACGGTGCTGACACGGAGGAACTCGAACGTACTCTCACCGCACTCTTCGCACGGTTCGGAGGCATGGGATTCGCACAGCTGCGCGACGTCGACGAGAAGGAGCTGCGAGCCTTCTCCACGGATTTCGAATCGGTGGTGCGGGATCTGCCCGTGCAGCTGCCCGAGAACCTCTTCCTCATCATCCGCTCGCTTTCCATGGTGTCGGGTCTGTGCAGCTCGCTGAATCCCTCGTTCAATATCTGGGAGGTCGTCGAACCGTATGCGAGCGAACTGATCGAGGGGGAGAAGAGCGGCGCTGCCGGGACTGTGGCGAAGGAGGCACTCAACTTCGTGCGCCTGACCTTGGGGCTGCCGGGTCGGCTCGACAGCCTGGTCCAGAGGCTCGAGAACGGCGAACTCTCGGTGGCCACGCCCCGGTTGGATCGTCGGGTCGCGGGCCTCGAACTTCTGGCCCGCGGGGTGATCTCGGCCGTGCTGTTCACCGGTTTCGTCGTCGGCGGGGCCGTGCTCATGTCCACGACAGCACTAGGTGGCGCACTGCTGCTCATCGCCTCGGTGCCGGCGCTCATCCACAGTCTGTCCACCCTGCTGCGACAGAGGAGACTCAGCCGCCGTCACCGGCGGCTGTGACAACACGGTCATCCGACCCCGCCAACACCGCCAACAGCACCAGCACCGCCGACCTCGCCAACAGCACACACTGGAACGGCCCGACACAGCCGTAGACGAGCGCGGGCATCAAGCTGCCAACTCGAGGTGACCGGCGCATTCTCAAGTCGCGGCAAAAAAACCACAGGCGGACCCATCCACACTGGCTACGGCTCCGAATCAGCTGATGTACAACAAGAATCGCTGAAAGGACCGCCATGACTACACACACCGAATCCACCCGCACACACCGCAGCCGAATCCAGATGGTCTCAGCCGTCTTCGGTGCCGTATTCCTCCTGGTGGGCATCCTGGGCTTCGTCCCAGGCATCACCAAAGACCTGGACACGATCATGTTCGCAGGACACCATTCCCACGCCGCACTGCTGGGAATCTTCCAGGTCTCGGTCCTGCACAACATCGTCCACCTGCTCTTCGGAGTCGTCGGCCTTCTAGGGCTGAGGTCACGAGGACTGGCGAAGACCTACCTCGTCGTCGGCGGCATCGTCTATGGGGTGCTGTGGATCTACGGTCTCGTCGTTCCGATGGAATCGATGGGCAACTTCGTACCGCTCAACACCGCCGACAACTGGCTGCACTTTGTTCTTGCAGTAGCCATGGTCACGACCGGCATCGTGTTCGGGCGCAAGGCTCGCACCGTCTCGCAGCGGTAAGTCTCACCCGCCGAACAGTCTGACGACGAGTCCGATGATGATCGCCAGCAGCGCTGCTGCGGGGATGGTCAGCAACCAGGCGCCGGCGACCGGGATGACGAAGCGGGCGCGCGGGTGACCTCTGCGCCCCGCATACTGAGTGCCCATGATGGCGGACCCGAGGACGAAGGTCAGCGACACTGGCACGCGCATGATGATCGCCGCGGTGTACATGAGCACTGTGGCGGTCGCATCCGCGGTCGCAGACTTCAGCGGGTTCAGATTGGCCATGCGCACCGATAGGGTGCGGACGACCCGCCACCCGCTCAGCCCAGTTCCCAGCGCCAGCGCCGCCGCGATGAGCAGGCGGACGGGCCAGGAGATGTCGAGAACGGAGAGTTCAGAACCCCCGCTGGTCTCGACGGCGAGGATCCCGACCATGACCAGAGCCGCGATCTTCTGCGCGTCCTGGACACCGTGGACCAAGGACAGGGCAGCGGTGAGAATCGAGTCGACCATGCGCGCGCCGCGGAAAAGCGGCTTGGGTGGTGAGGAGGCAAAGACCTTCGACAACAGCAGGGTCAGTGCCCAAGACAGCAGGAACCCGAGGATGGGAGAGAGCACGAGGGGCAGGATCACCGAGTTCATGGTTTCGGCCGAGTTGACGTTGAATCCCAGGACGAGTCCCGCTCCCAGCAGTCCACCGATGAGGCAATGCGTCGAGGACACCGGCAGAGCCAGGTAGTAGGTGAACAGGCTCCAGATCGTCGCTGCGCCGAAGGCGATGATCAGACAGGTGAGAACCGCCTCGGGCGCACCGGAGAAATGAATGATGTGATTGGCGACGACGAAGGCGATGCCCTCGCCCAGCAGTGCCCCGATGAAGTTGAACACCACGGCCAGGCCCACGGCCCAGCGCGCGCTGAGAGCGCGTCCGACAACAGCATTGCCGATCGTCAGCGCCGCATCATGGAACCCGTTCGAACCGGCGAAGATCACCGCGGTCACGATGACTCCCGCCAAGAGCAGCTCCACGGACTACGACTCCTTGATCGCGATGGCCGCGACGACCTTGCCGAGCTCGGTGAAGCCGTGCGCGGCGCGGACGAAGCTCTGGCCCAACTGGGAGACCGCTGCCATGTAGGTCAGCCCGCGCTTCGCGTTGGGGACAGCGTCCGACATCCGCCACTGCAAGGTCTCAACCTGATAGGTGAGGCGATTGATCGCATCGACGAAGTCCCATTGGTCGAGCTTGCCCGGCAGTCGGGTGATCATCCGCGAGGTGTGATCCGTCTGGTTCGAGAGCACCGCGAGGGTCTCCAGGACACCCGAGGGCAACTCGTCGAAGGCTTCGGAGGCGAGGATGAACCCGACTCCGTGGAGGCGGTGGCAGATGTCGCGCATGTGGTGACCGAGCAGGTAGAGGTCATTGCGGTCGAAGGGGGTGATGTAGTTCTCGCGCAGTGCTCGAAGCACCGCACCCATGTCCTCGTCGGCCTGATCACCGATCTCGCGGAGGCGATCCGAAACCTGTCGCCGCTCACTGACGTCGATGCCGGAGAGCTCGGCAAGCACCAAGTTGCACTGCCGCATCTGGCCGACCAGATCAGAGAGACGTTCGTAGAAGACAGTGTCCTGCGGTACTCGTTTGAGCCGCATGCGCTCCTCCTGGCCGGGGCCCGGTCACGCCGGACGATTGTGCATGATGCCTCAATGATATGTGCCGGACGCTGAACCGTGAGAGCGCCTCTCGGCGATAGGCCGCTCGAAGCGGCTGAAATTGGAGCCCGGGGCTTCGACGATCCAACGTCCGGTGGCCCGAAGGCCACCGCCTACGATACTCGCTCACGTTTGTGAATCCACCGCCGAGGCGGGGTGAACGTACGTTGAAAATCTCACAGTCCGCACAGGGCCGGGTGAGGAATATTCTGTCTCAGCCGAAGCTGTTCAGCTGGGGAGGTTCGCTTAGGGCACCTCGGTCGAGGCGTTTCAGTCGAGTCCGCCGTGGCGGTGGGAGACGGCTGCGTCCTTGAGGTCCTTCGACAGCTGGTGCAGTCGGGTCCGGATCTCGGAGCTCTCTGTGCCCTCGGCGCAGATGCCGACGAAGGCCGCGGCGCGCAGCAGCGCGATGACGACATCCCCGCGGAAGGCACCAACGAGGATCTCATCGATGGCTCGCGCCACCTCGTCGGGGCCAGCGGGAAGTTCGACTCCGGCGAGGATCTCGTCGAGCCCGATCCCCTGGGTGATCGTGCGCTGGCCGACGGCGAACATTTCGGCGAGTTCGCGCGGGGCGGTGAGGATCCATTCGCGCAGCGCATACAGCCGCCACAGCGCACCGGGGGCAGAGACAGCAGGCGCCGAGGACCACATCTCGGCGATGACCTCGAGCCCGATATCGTCGGCGAGTTCGACGAAGCGCCTCGTTGCGGCCTCATCACGGTTGCCCTGAGCATCGCCGAGGAGGAGTGCGGCCGTCGCGTGAGAGGTCTCGGAACGCGTGACCGGATCGGTCGAAGCGCTGAGCGAGTCGAGATCGGCGAGGGGAATGGGGCGGTGGAATCGTGGCTGTGTCATCGTCACGAAAGTCTAGTCCCCCGAACTGTGCGGCGACCTGTGCGGCGACCTGTGCGGCGAACTGTGCGAACTTTCGCCTCGCGGTCAGGGTTTGCCCGTCGAGCTCACAATGGAAACTACTAAACTGGTGCCAGATTCGTGCCCGTAACCCGCGGGATGCGAGCGCAGACAACGACGAGGAACTCCCGTGGCAAAATCATCAGTGGCAAAGACGGGCCTGAATCGGGCGGCGAAATTCGCCGTCAATGACGATGGAACCCTCAATCCCCGTGCCCAGTCGATGCTGTCGAGGCTGTTGTCCGTCCAGCGGCCTGTGGCCTTGGCCTATGTGCGCAGCCTGCGCCGGAGGAACCCGGAGGCGACTCCGGAAGAGCTCATCAAGATCATTCGCAGGCACTACCTGACGCTGACCACCTCAGGTGGCGCGGCTGTCGGCGCGACCGCTGCAGTTCCCGGCCTCGGAACAACAGCCGCACTGGGTGTGGCCACTGCTGAGACCGCAGGCTTCCTCGAGGGCACAGCGCTCTTCGCCCAGGCGGTCTCTGAGATCCACGGACTGCCGGTCCAGGACGCCAATCGCGCGAACGCTCTGGTCCTCGGACTGATGCTCGGCAAGGACGGGAAGAACATCGTCCAGCGCTTCAGCAAGCAGTCCGGCGGCACGGAATCGATGCTCGGCAACTGGGGCTCAACAGTCACCAAGCAGCTGCCGGCGCCCGTCGTCGACCTGATGCTACGCAAACTGCGCAAGACCTTCATTCGCAAGTTCGCGGCTCGTGCCGGCGGGTCGCTTGTTGGACGTCTGCTGCCGTTCGGCATCGGTGCGATCATCGGCGGCGTCGTCAATTCTCAGATGTCACGGAAGGTGGCCAAGGAGGCGAACGAGGCCTTCGGTGCCGCGCCGACCATCTTCCCTCTGGAGACAGACCCTGAGTACGTCGCACCCAAGAAGGATCGCAAACTGCTGTCGAAACTCACGAACATCGCTGCGCTTCGGGGCAAGATCAAGAAGAACAAGGCGATCGAGTCAGACGTCATCGACGAGGCCGCCGACCAGGATTCGTCCACGAGGAACGACTCATCCGGCACTCAGCCAGGCGATGACCACCCAGAGCTCGAGAAGTAACACCCGCGCTCCTGGGCAAGGCATTCCTGGTTTGAGTATTCGGGCAACTTACCTCTACTATTATTGAGTCTCCGGCAACACCGAATGGATGCTCATCCTTCCGGCCGAGTTGGGGCGGGGCCTCTAGCTCAGTTGGTAGAGCAACGGACTTTTAATCCGTGGGTCGTGGGTTCGATCCCCACGGGGCCCACCCACAGAAGAACCCCTTCGATCCCAGTCAGTATCGGGATCGGAGGGGTTCTTTGCTGTTCGTTCCGTCGACCGCTTCTGTCACCGCTCGAGGCGACCGCCGAAGACCTGTTCCACAGGAATGCTGCCGTCCTGCCACGGCGTGAGCGCCCAGGCGATCAAGTATGCGCCGAGGCCCAGGACCGGAAGCAGGAACGAGGCGAGGACGAGGAGTCGGACCAACCAGACATTGAGCCCAGTCATCTCGGCGAGGCTCCCGGCAATGCCACCGAGAATGCGCTCGGGGCCTCGACGGAAGCCTGTATTGCGAATGGAATCAAATAGTTTTCTCATTTCCCCTACGCTACGCAGACCCAAGCGCCGTCGCACGGGTGCTGACCACCTGGAAAGGTGAGGAAATCCGTAACCGGTCGCGGTCACGCCGAAGACGCGGTTGCCTGATTCTGGGGCTCCGTCTCTGACCTGCGAGCGAAGTCCGGAGCGTGTTCCGGCGTGATGCCCATGCCGAGGATCCTCGCGGGGACCACAGTGAGCGAGGGGAAGGTCGTGAGCAACCACAGGATCGGTGCCGGCGGGCTGATCGTTCCACCTTCATGGACGACCGGTTCGATCATCCGGTGAATGCCGCTCTGCAGCAGTTGGACCGCCTTCGTCGTCAGCATCCGCCTGCGCTGCACACGGCGGAGATCGTGAGTGGTCACGCGGCCCTTCCGCAGCGCCTCAGCGAGCAGTCGCGCCGTGGCCACCCCGTCCTGGACCGCAAGGTTGACCCCGACTCCACCCAGCGGACTCATCGCATGAGCAGAGTCTCCAATGCAGAGCAGCCCGTCGATATACCAGCGTCTGGCCTCATTGCGGCGAACGTCGAGGAGCTTGACCTGATCGAGCTCCAAAGCTCCGACATCACTGGCCAATTCAGGGAAGGTCTCAGCGACGGCGTTCCGCAGCACATCGACGCCCTCGGCGCGGAGCCTCTCGTCCTCGCCCTTTGGGATCAGCCGAGCGATCTGCACATGCCCATCCCGCGGAATGGCGACGAATACTTTGCCATCGCGCCCGCGAGGAGCAATGGAGTCGGCGAGCTGTGCCTCAGTGTCGATGCGGAACCACCACACGTCAATCGTCGACCGCAGCTCACGCATCGACAGATTCGCCTCCTCCCGGGCTCTCGACCAACGACCGTCAGCAGCGACGACTAGAGGAGCGCTGAGATCATCGTCGCCCTCGGACGACTGCGTTCGGACTCCGACCACTCGATCGTCGTCCCAGATCAGGGAGGTCATTTCCACCCCCATCCGAAGGTCGAATCCAGGCTCACTCTCTCCCGCCTCGGCGAGCAGATTGAGGAAATCCCACTGCGGCGCAACGGTGACGAACGGGTAGGGAACATGCAGTCGGGACATATCGGCGAGAACCTTCTCCTCACCGTCAGCGCCGGTGATGCTGACACCGGTGACGCGTCGATGGGCGAGCCGCGCGAATTTGTTGTAGAGACCGAGCTCGTCGAGCAGGCGAAGCGTCGACGGGTGGATGGTGTCGCCGCGGAAGTCGCGGAAGAAATCTTTGTGCTTTTCCAGCACCACGACACGGATGCCTCCCCGCGCCAGAAGCAGCCCGGCAACGATTCCAGCCGGTCCGCCGCCGGCGATGATGCAGTCCGCGGAGGAATCGGCATTGCCATACTCGGTATCGCCCATGACATTCTCCTCTGCCAGTCGGGAGCACAATCCACGGTAGTCCTCCGCCACTGCCATGGGTAGTCCCGATGATGGTTATCTCGGAGCGGAGACGCGTGGCTCCGGAGCGAAAACCGTCAAGCAGAGCGACTCCCCTAGTCGCGAAATCATCGAGCGCTCGGGACCGCCCACGCTGGTTTTGTCCGCGGACTTGCGCTGCTGCGTGAACTCGGAATCTGAGTGCTAGATGAACAGCAGCGACAGCAGGAAGGCGAAGATCAGACCGAAGACGCTCACCAGGGTCTGGACCATCATGTGCGTCTTCGTGGCCTGCCCGAGAGTCATGCCGAAGCTCTCCTTGACGAACCAGAATCCTGCATGGTTGACCCAGTTGAGGCCGATCGAGCCCGAACCGATCGCGATGACGACGAGGGAGACGTAGGCGGCCGAGTGGTCGCCGATGAGCGGGGCGACGATTCCGGTGGCAGAGGTGATCCCGACGGTCGCCGAACCAGTGGCGAAAGAGAGCAGGATGCCGATGAACCACCCGAGCAGGATGAGGTTCATGTCGAGGTGGGACGTCGCACCGACGACGGCATCTCCGATCCCGGAATCCTTGAGGACCTCATTGAAGGCACCGCCGCCGCCGATGATGAGGATGACTCCGGCGATCGATTTCAGGCTCTCGCCGAAGGAGCTGCGGATCCTCTCGCCGCCCATCCCCGAGGTCCAGCCCAGGGCTATGGCGGCAAAGACCACGCCGGCCAGCATAGCGATGACGGGGTTGCCGAGGACCTCGGCGACGGGTTCGAAGGAAGAGTTCGGGGCCACGAGCTGGACCACTGTGTGGACGAGCATGAGAACGACCGGGACGAGGACGGTGGAAAAGGCGAGCCAGATGGGAATCGAGCGCAGCGGCCGAGCGTCAGCCTCGGTGCGTTCTCCCGTGTACTGGTCGATGAGTTCAGTGCTGGGTTCGAGATTCACCCGAGGCGCAATCCAGCGGGCATAGACCGGACCGGCGAGAATGACCGTCGGGATCGCGCAGATGAGCCCGAGGCCGATCGTCAGCCCGACATTGGCGCCCAGGCCGGAGACGGCGATGAGCGGTCCTGGATGCGGTGGCACCATGCCGTGCAGACAGGCCAGGGCCGCGATTGCGGGAACAAGGATGCGCAGATACCAGATCTTCTTCTGCCCGGTCTTCTTCTCCAGCTGCGAGGCCACCGCGTAGATCACGGGGATGAGCACCACGAGTCCGACCTCGAAGAACATGGGAATGCCGATGATGAAGGCGACGCCGGTCATGATCCACGGCGCAGCCCTCGGAGAGGAGTGCTCGATGACGAGGTTCGCGATCCTCTGGATGGCGCCGCTGTCAGCCAACAGTCGTCCGAGCATGGCGCCGAGCGCCACCACCACGCCGGTCTCACCAAGGGTGTCACCGGCACCTGCGATGAGCGTCTCGGGGATCTTGCCCAGTTCCTCACCGGCAGCGAACGCCGTCAACCCTGAGGTGATGAGCAGCGCCAGGAACGGATGCAGCTTGGTCTTCCAATTGATGAGGAGGATGAGCAACGCGATCGAGGCGAAGAGAAGGACGACGAGGTATGCGGTAGGGCCAATCACTGGAGAAACGATACGCTCCCCCACCTCGGCCGAATCAGCGAGGGGCAAGCTCCGCACTCACGGCCACTGGCGGCTCCTGCGCGTAACTCTGGACGTCGACCCGACGCACTCCACAGAGGACGCACCGAACATAGAACACTGTGCCAACGGATACTTGGTGCCGCGACTCTACCTCCCACCCGTGTTCACAGAGCTGGGGCTTGCGGGCGGGCGCATCCTCGGTGCAGGGAGAATCCCTGACTTTGTGGAGCGAATCTCTTGAGAAGCGATCTGATCTGGCAGCCATGGGAACAACTCTGATGTAATGGTCTTATGCAACTCAACCCTTACGGTGAATATGCGGTCCTGCTGGCAGCCTCATTGGCCAACGACTGGCCTGCGGATCGGAACGGGATCGAGGCGAGGACCCGTGAGTTCGGGATGACGATGGGTTTCACGGAAACGGACAACGACCTCGGCGACACCCGCAATGTCATTGACGAGTGGCTGAGCATCGTCGATGCCGAGACCCCGGAGGAGCGAGCCCGAACTCTCAACGCCGTGATGATGAGCGCGGCGGCATACCCGCGGCTGGTCGATCACGACGACGAGGGCTGGCACCTGCACTACCGGGATGAGAATCAGTCGCTGGCACATGTGCTGCGAGCAGTGATCTGCGTCGGCACGGCACTCCACCTGACGACTCGGGGCATGCACCGGCTGCGCCGCTGCGCCGCAGGCCATGCTCCTGGAGATCCGTGCACGAATGTCGTCGTCGACGTCACGCGCAACGGTCGGCAGCGCTACTGTTCGGTCCGCTGCGCCAATCGTGACGCTGTGCGCCGCCACCGCGCGAAGAGCAGGCCAGCAGAAGGCGGGCACCGCAGCAGGGGTCCCACACAAGAAGTGAGGGTTCCCGGACGGCGTTTGAGTCCCTAGCATGGATTGATGACTACCTACACGGGACAGAATCTGCTCGACACGCTCGATTCGAGAGGGCTTACCGACTGGCAGGGCTTGCCGCAGTGCATCATTGCACGCTTTCTTACCGGCGACTTCGCGACCGGAGTCGAGCTCCTCGAACGCATCGGCGCCGCTGCCGAGGAGGCCAATCACCACCCCGATGTCACGCTCCTTTCCGCACGTCGATATCCGACTGACCAGCCATGACACCGGCGAAGTCACCGACCGAGATCTCGACCTCGCGGCACGTATCAGCGAACTCGCCGCCTCGGCGGGGGTGAAGGCGGATCCGAGCGCCCCCGCGGTCCTCGAACTCGGTATGGACACCGCCCATCGTGAGGAGATAGCGCCCTTCTGGGCCGCCCTGCTGACAGGAGACGCGGGGAACGTCTCCGGCCCCGATTTCATCGACCCGGGTGGGCAGATGCCGCTGCTGTGGTTCCAGGACTGCGAGGAGCACGAAGTACCTCACCAACGTCTGCATGCGGACATCTCGGTCCCGCCGGCGGTGGCGCCGGAGCGGATCCGTGCCGCAGTCGAGGCCGGTGGCACGATCGTCGATGAGTCGATGGCGCCGTCATTCACCGTCCTCGCCGACCCCGAAGGAAACCGGGCCTGCGTGTGCACTCTCGAGAACCGTTCATAGACCTTCCCGTCCTCGCCTAAGCTGGTCGTAAACAGTTCATCCTCCGCCTGTCCTGGAGCTTCCGTGTATCTTGCCGCTGAGAACCGCTACGAATCGATGACCTATCGCCCGGTCGGCCGATCCGGACTCGTGCTCCCCGCACTGTCTCTGGGTCTCTGGCACAACTTCGGCGATGACGTCGCCTTCCAGAACCAGCGCGACATCGTCCGTCGGGCCTTCGACCTCGGCATCACCCACTTCGACCTGGCGAACAACTACGGGCCTCCGCCTGGATCGGCCGAAACGAACTTCGGGCGTCTGCTGCGGGAGGACCTCGCTCAGTATCGGGATGAGCTCATCATCTCGACGAAGGCCGGCTGGGCGATGCACCCCGGACCCTACGGCGGCCCCGGAGGCAGCCGGAAATATCTGCTCTCGAGCCTCGATGCGTCATTGCGCAGACTCGGCCTCGACTATGTCGACATCTTCTACTCGCACCGCCCCGATGCTTCGACTCCGCTGGAGGAAACCATCGGCGCTCTGGACACCGCTGTGCGTTCGGGTCGCGCACTGCACGTGGGCATCTCGTCCTACTCAGCTGCCGACACTGCACAGGCAGCGGCGATCGCGCGGGACCTGGGCACACCTCTGCTCATTCATCAGCCTTCGTATTCGATGGTCAACCGCTGGATCGAATCCGACGGACTGCTCGAGGCCACCGACTCCGAGGGCCTCGGCGTCATCGCGTTCTCACCTCTGGCCCAAGGGCTGCTCACCGACAAGTATCTGGGCGGAGTTCCTGAGGACTCACGGGCCGGCAAAGCCACCCCGTCGTTCAAGGACGGGTTCCTCTCCGAGGACAACCTGACCCGCATTCGCAGCCTCAATGACATCGCGGCGGCCCGCGGCCAGTCGTTGGCGCAGATGGCATTGAGCTGGGCGCTGCGCGACGATCGCGTGTCATCGCTGGTCATCGGTGCCAGCCGAGTCGATCAGCTCGAACACAATGTCGCAGCCCTGAAAGCAGAGCCGTTCAGCGACCAGGAGCTATCCAAAATCGACGAGTTCGCCGTCGACTCCGGAGTCGACATCTGGGGCGATGCTCGTCGCAGCACGAAGGACTGACATATCTTTCTGCGAATATCGGTTCTCACCGGGGAACGAACCCGGGACAGAAGCAATGCGTGGGGACGCGAATATTGCCGTGATAGCGTGAGCGCCGACCGCCAAGCCGCACCCAGGAGCCTTCTTCGATGAGCCACAACCGACTCCCCGACGACGAAGCCGCATTCGGCGACTCCGGTGCGAACGGCGATTTCGGCCGATCCGGCAACTCGGGCGACTCCGGCAGATCCGGCAACTCGGGCAATTTCGGCGGCGAAGCCGAGTTCAGCTGCTCCGAAGAGCGGAGCACCTCCACCGGCAGGCCCGCGGAAACAGACTCACCGGTATCCGAGGCGCCCACGGCGTCCGAGGCGTCAGAAGTATCTGAGGCATCAGAGGTATCCGAAGCGCCCGACACAGCTGAGTCGTCCACAAAGTCAGAGGAGAATCCCTGGGCCGCGATCAAACCGTGGCAGGGCAAGGCCACGCGCCTCGATAAGATTCTGCTCTTCCTCATCATCGGGGTGCCGATCGTCTACCTGGCGCTCATGCCGCTGCGCCCGTGGATGCTGGTCAACGCTCCTGTTCTGCAGGAGTTCATCAATGGCGCAAAAACCGCAGTGGTCGCTGGCGGCGCCTACGCCCGCATCGGCGAGATCCCGCTGTGGCTCGTCATTGTCGCCGGTTTCATCGGAATGGCCAAGCTCGACTGGGCGTTCTGGCTGGCAGGCAGGCGCTGGGGCGATGGAATCCTGCGACTCTTCGCTCAGAATGAGCGTCAGATCAAACGCATCGAAAGCCTCAAACGGATCCCGAACTGGGCGCTGTTCCTCATGACGATCGTGTCGCGGTGCCCGGGCGTTCCCGGCACACTCGTCTACCTGGTCGCCGGCTGGACACGGATGCGACTGTCACTGTTCCTCATTGCCGATCTGCTCGGCTGCCTGCTCTTCACCCTCATCTGGACGACGCTCGGCTACCAATTGGGCGAGGCCGCCGTCGACGTCCTCAAGGTCGTCGACAAGTATGCGCTGTGGCTGACGCTGGCGATCATCGTCGGCATCTTCGTCATCACCTATATCCGGGAATATCGGAAGCAGAAGAACGCGCACTGAGCCGCTGCCATTGCATTCCCCGGGAACCCTGCTAGCTTGCAGTCAGCGGACTGAATCGCAGTCCGGTGCTGGCGATCGAGTTCACGCAAAGGAGCGAACTGCAGGAATGCGCTCTCGTTCCTGCTCTGCGTCACCGCAGTTGTGCATCGACAGGCTGAGCACTCCTGGCCGCATGATCTGATCTGGCAGACCTGACGGCCCCCAGTGAGAAGGATGGCTGATCATGACAGACAACTACACGACCTACGAGCTCGGTGACTTCGAACTTCAGTCCGGGATGACGATCGAGTCAGCGAAGTTGGCATACGTGACCTTCGGCGAACTCAACGCCGAGAAGAGCAACGCGATCGTCTACCCCACCTGGTACTCGGGGTTCATCTCTGACAACTACTGGCTGGTCGGAGACGGCATGGGACTGGACCCGGAGAAGTACTTCATCATCATCCCGGCCCTGTTCGGCAACGGCGAATCATCATCGCCCAGCAACACCCCGAAGCCCCGCAATGGTTCTCGATTCCCCGACTGCACCTTCTACGACAATGTCAGGGCACAGCACCAGCTCGTGACCGAGCACTTCGGCATCGACCACCTGCGCCTCGTGTTGGGCTGGTCGATGGGTGCCGGCCAAACCTATCAGTGGGGCGTGCAATATCCGGACATGATGGACGGGCTGCTCCCCTTCTGCGGGTCGACCAAGACGTCGCCGAACAACATCGTCTTCCTCAACTCGCTGTACGCTGCACTCACCGCCGACTCGACCTGGCAGAACGGATGGTACGACCGCCAGCCCGACGTCGGCCTTCGCGCGTTCGCCCGTGTATATGCAGGCTGGGGTCTCTCCGCACAGTTCTACTGGGACGAGGTGTGGCGCCAACTCGGATATGTCAGCCTCGACGACTTCATGGTGGGCTTCTGGGAGGGGCACTTCCTCCAGCGCGACGCCAACAACCTGCTGACGATGCTCCGGACCTGGAAGCACGGAGACGTCGGCAACACGGCCGGCTTCGACGGCGACACCAAGAAGGCACTCGGAGCCATCAAGGCCCGACTGATTCAGATGCCGGCTCACGAGGACCGGTACTTCGCACCGGAGGAGGATCAGCGGGCCGGTGAACTCATCACGGGCAGCAAGTTCCGAGAGATACCGGGAGTCTGGGGCCACTTCGCCGGCATCGGCGCGAACCCCACCGACACCGAGTTCATCGATCGCGCAGTCAAGGAGCTCTTGGGAGACTGATCAGGCGCCGAAGGACAGGAAAGTCTCGCGCATCCGCGTGGGGTCGGCCTTGCATCCGCTGAAGAGTTCGAAGGCGTCGATCGCCTGATTGACTGCCATGCCCGAACCGTCGAGGGTCCGGCAACCCTTGTCCTTCGCTTCTCTGAGCAGTTGGGTCTCGAGCGGGAAGTACACGACATCGGCGACCCAGGTCTGCGGATCCAGCAGACCCGTGTCGAAGGGTGTGCCCGGAAAGGCTACCATGCCGACCGGGGTGGCGTTGACGATTCCGTCCGCCGAGGTGATCGCCGGTTCCAGCTCTGAGGTGGAGATCGCGCGGACGTGCTCGCCGATCTCGGCGGCCAGATCCTGTGCTCGCTCCGCACTGATGTCGGCGATGACGAGGTCTTTGACCCCCAATTCCGACAGGGCGAAGGCGACGGCCCGACCTGCTCCGCCCGCACCGATCTGCACGACGCGGTTCCTCGCCGCACCCTCGAGTCCGGCTTCGAACCCCCGTGCGAACCCGGTCACATCGGTGTTGTGACCCGTGGTTCGCCCCGATTCATCGATGACGACGGTGTTGACCGAGCCGATCCGCTGGGCTCGCGGATCCACCTCGTCGAGCAGATCGATGACCTGCTGTTTGAACGGATGGGTGATGTTCAGACCGTTGAAGCCGAGACGGACGGCGGCGGTGAGCAGCTCGTCCAGTGATGCCGATTCGAGTCTGGCCTCAGAGACATCGATGGTCCGGTAGATCGTGGGGATGCCGTGCTGTGCACCTTCGAGTTCGTGCATTCGCGGAGTGCGGGAAGCGGAGATGCCCTCTCCGATGAGTCCCAGCAGCAGTGATCGAGTCATGGTCTCACTTTCGTGTGATGTCGGGGAAGTTTTCGTGTGATGTCGGGGCTGGCGTCGTCATTCGGCAGAATCCGTGCGGCGGAGCTTCTCCGCCAGAATCTCAATGGCGTGCACGTATCCCCTGGCCCCGGCTCCGGCGATGACCGCAGCGGCGACCGGTGAGAGGTACGAGTGATGGCGGAAGGACTCTCGTGCGTGCGGATTGCTCAGGTGCACTTCGATGATCGGGTGGTCATAGGATTTCAGCGCATCATGGAGTGCGAGCGAGGTGTGCGTATAGGCACCTGCGTTGATGACCGCACCAACCGTCGTCTCCCGTGCCTCGTGCACGGCATCGATGAGTCCGCCTTCATGGTTGCTCTGCACGCAGCGAATGCCGAGCCCCGCCTCGGCGGCACTGATTGAACACATCTCTTCGATGTCGGCCAAAGTCGTGCGCCCGTAGATCTCGGGCTCCCGCACACCAAGGAGGTTGAGGTTCGGTCCGTTGAGGACGAGGACGGTATTCATCATCACCTGGGCAATCTGGCGGCGATCGCGGTCGCAGCCTCTGTCAGTAGGGGGACGAGTTCGACGAGTTCGTCGAGCGATCTGCGGAAGACGGGAGCGGCGAGCGCGAGGGAAGCCAGGAGCCTGCCATCGAGGTCGATGACGGGGACAGCAAGAGCATTCATCCCCACATCGTTCTCCTCCGACTGTCCGGCCCAACCCAATTCTCTGATCTGCTCGGCCTTCCTGCGCATCTGCGCAGGATCAGTAATCGAGTTGGGCGTCCGCGGCTCCAGCTCGAGGGCATTGATGGTCGCATCGCAATTCGGGTCGTGGGCCAGAAGCGCCTGCCCGATCGCGGAGGTATGCAGCGGTGATTCGTCACCGGGGTCGGTCGTGGTGCGGAAATGCGGGCCATCGACAGCCAGAACAGTCAGCGCGACGTTGCCCTGACGGATCGCGAGGATGCTCGACTCCCCCGTGGCTTTCGTCAGTGCCTGCAGCAGGTCCTTGGTCGCACCGTTGAAGCCGCGACGATGCGCAACTTTCTGGCTGAGGCGGAACACCTCCATACCCAAGGTGTAGAGCTTGGTGGAGGTGTCATAGTCGGCATAGTCCGACTCGACGAGTCCGCGAAGCAGCCTATATGCCGTGCTGAAGGGATGTCCGCTGAGTTCGGAGGCTCGCGCGGCGCTGATGCCGTCAGGGTGATCGCCGAGGAGTTCGAGCATATCGAAGGCTTTGGTCACTGAATTCGACCCTTTTGCCGGCATTCGTCGCCTCCCTGCTTCGTTGTCCTGCACAGACCGTGCGACTCACTCAGCACATCATCTGAAAGTACTTTTCATGAACCGAACGTTGACAGACTATGTCATCTCAATCACACTGTAAACCATAATGTAACAATTACTTCCACATTATGGCAATAGAGAGATGCGAGGAAGCATGATCAACGCGACCGAAGATGCTCGCCCGGCCAAGACCCCGTTGCGAGCGGCACTGTCGAGCTGGACGGGTTCAGCCCTCGAGTACTACGACTTCGCGGTCTATGGGACCGCTGCGGCGTTGGTGCTCAACGTCCTGTTCTTCCCGGACACGACCGCCCCGGGCATGGCCATCCTTCTGGCAATGGGCACCGTTGGCGTCGCGTACGTGGTTCGCCCGCTGGGCGCCCTCGTGATGGGGCCGCTGGGAGACCGGTTCGGACGCAAGTTCGTCCTCATGCTCACCCTGTTCCTCATGGGGTTCTCGACCTTCGTCGTCGGTTGCCTGCCTACGTTTGACCAGGTCGGATACCTCGCACCTGCTCTTCTGGTGCTGTGTCGAGTGATCCAGGGCCTGTCCGCAGCAGGTGAACAGGCGAGCGCGATCAGCGTCTCCCTCGAGCACTCGGCAGAGACCAAACGCGCCTGGACGACGAGCTGGACGCTGCACGGCACCCAGTTCGGCACCCTCCTGGCCACAGCCGTCTTCATTCCCTTCACCGCATTTCTCCCAGAGGAGGCGCTGTTCAGCTGGGGCTGGCGGGTGCCCTTCTGGCTCTCGGCATTCGTGGTGCTTACCGCCTGGCTGATCCGTCGCGGCCTGGACGAGCCGCCCGCTTTCAAGGAAGCCCGCGCAGACCAGCCACCGCTCATGTCGGTGTTCCGGTGGCACAAGGCTGCGGTCCTTCGTGTAGCGGCCTGCGCCATGGTCAACACCGTGAACATGGTGTTCACTGTCTGGTCGCTGTCGTTCGCCACCTCGATCGTCGGACTCGAGCGTTCGACCATGCTCATGGTCTCCGTCACCGCCAACGGGGTTGCTCTGTTCGCGATCCCGGCCGCCGCGCTCCTCTCCGACCGCTTCGGGCGCAAACCGATCTTCATCGCCGGCGCCTTGGGCTCCGGGCTGATGATGTTCCCGTATCTGGCTGCGGTCTCCAGCGGAAGCTGGATCCTCATCTTCGTCTGCGGCGCGATCATGTCCGGCTGCGCCTACTCGATGGCGAACTCGATCTGGCCCTCCTTCTATGCGGAGATGTTCCCGACCAAGGTTCGGGTCACCGGGCTCGCGCTCGGCACACAGATCGGCTTCGCCGTCTCCGGTGGCCTCGCTCCCGTTCTGGCCTCCGCCGTCGCCGGTGCCACCGGTCAGAACTGGGTCTCCGTGGCCAGCTTCACCGCCGCAGTCTGCGTCTTCGCCGCACTGGCAGCGATGACTGCCAAGGAAACCAAGGGCCTGACCCTCGAGGAGATCGACGTCGTCCACGCGGACCGCTCCCGCTGACCGCATCGCTGCCGAAGTCAGTGCTCCTCGCGCTAGCTGAGTGCGACTGGCACTGACTCCGGCAGCACCATCACTTCCCCGCTCGAACACCACAGCATCCGCGGACACGAGACAATGGTCTCTGTGTCCGCACCCGAGACCAAGGAGAGACGCCCATGAGAACGTCGATAGCAACAGTGTGCCTGTCCGGAACCCTGGAGGAGAAGCTCCGGGCCGCAGCGCTGGCAGGCTTCGACGGGGTCGAGATCTTCGAACAGGACCTCGTCGTCTCTCCTGACTCCCCGGAGTCCATTGCACAGCTGGCCCGCGACCTGGGCATCAGCCTCGATCTGTATCAGCCGTTCCGGGATTTCGAAGGTGTCGACGAAGCGCAGCTCGAGAAGAACCTGCGGCGCGCAGAGACGAAGTTCCAGCTCATGACCAGGCTCGGCATGGACACGATGCTCCTGTGCTCGAACGTGGGAACAGCAACCATCGACGACGACCGTGTCGTCGTCGAGCAGCTGCGCCGCCTCGGTGACCTGGCCGAGAAGTACAACGTCGACATCGCCTATGAGGCACTGGCGTGGGGACGCTTCGTCTCCGAATACGACCATGCCTGGGACCTTGTCCGCGCCGCCGATCATCGTCGGATCGGAACCTGCCTGGACAGCTTCCACATCCTCTCGCGCAGTACAGACCTGGACCGGATCTTGGAGATCCCCGGTGACAAGATCTTCTTCCTCCAGCTCGCCGATGCCCCTGCACTGACGATGGACGTCCTCAGCTGGTCTCGCCACCACCGGGTGTTCCCCGGCGAGGGCGCCTGGGACCTCAGCGATTTCCTGACCCGGGTCGCCGGCACGGGGTATGCGGGCCCCGTCTCACTCGAGGTCTTCAACGACTCGTTCCGTCAGGCCGACACGAATCGGACGGCTGTCGATGGTCTGCGGTCCCTGCGCTGGCTCGAGGCCAGCGTCACTGCGAGGATCAACGGCAGCGTTGGCGCAAACTTCACCCTCGATCTGCAGCCTCTGCCCGAGGTCACCGAGCCCCGCGGATTCAACTTTGTTGAACTGAGCACCGACGATCTCGGCGCACTGACCAGGCAGATGCATCAGCTCGGATTCAGATTCATAGGCTTCCACCATGCGAAGCCGCACGTGCAGCTGTGGTCGCGCGGAGATGCCCGCATCATCGTCACCGAAATGATCGGGCCAGCAGACGTCGTCGGAGCTGCAAGGGATGAAGCCGCCTCGGCTCCGGTCTCGGCGAAAGTGCCGTCACAGGCGCTGGTTCCGTTGCAGGGCACATTCCTGCGTGGAATCGGATTCGATGTCGACGATTCGACGGCGAGCATGGAACGCGCCTCGCTGCTGTACGCGGTCGAGGTTCCCAGGGAGCAGACCCGCAACGATGAGGTGCTGCGCGGAGTCTTCGCCCCCGACGGATCCGAGGTCTTCTTCCACCAGTCAAACGGCTCCACCCCTGCCTGGGTCTCGGAATTCGGAACCGACGAGGACGAGCGGGTCTCGAACATCGATCACATCAACCTTGCACAACCGTCGAATCACTACGACGAAGCGGTGCTGTTCTACTCCTCACTGCTGGCACTTCATGCCCAACCCTCTCAGGACGTGCCGAGCCCATCAGGCCTGGTCAGGTCGCAGGTGATGTCGAGTGCCGACGGTGGGGTGCGGATGCCGCTCAACGTCTCCCCCAGTCAGAGCGTCGAGGCAGCCGTCCGTGGCACCGGGTCGCCGGCCGAGTCCTATCCCGAGCATGTGGCCATCGCCTGCGAGGACATCTTCACTGCCGCTTCGACCGCGGTAGAGCGCGGGCTCGAGTTCCTGCAGGTCCCGCGGAACTACTACGAGGACCTCGCCGCTCGCTTCGACCTCGATGAGGACCTCCTGCAGCGTTTGGAGCAGAACAACATCCTCTATGACCGCGACGAACGCGGCCAGTTCCTGCATTTCTACACGTCCACCATCGGATCCGTGTTCTTCGAGATGGTCGAACGCCGAAGCGACTATCAGGGCTACGGTGCTCCAGGAGCGCCGGTGCGCCTGGCCGCGCAGCATCGACGCAACGCCGGGCTCTGACGCGACAGTTCCGTCGCGGCCTTGTGTTACCTCCCCTTTTCGCTTCTAATCGGGAGAACCGCTCAGAAGGGCCCCGCCTCTTGGGTTTTCCGATACTCGTCGGGAAATTCCCACACCAGACTGGTGGTTTCGAGCCCCACTATCGGACCAGCGGCAGGGAGGAGATCCTCTGCTTTGAGCCTCGAGAGGATCCGCCCATGTGAGGCCAGCCAGACGATCCGTTCCACCATCCCCACCTCGGCATCGAGAACATGCGCGGCCGCTGCAATCTCGGCGTGCACATAGTCGATGGTGAGCTCGGCTTCAGGGTCAGCTACCTCGGCAAGGTAGCGCGTCACCCTGTCATCGACTTCGAAATGCGGGGAACCTGCGAACATGAGCAGGTGGAGCCACGTGATGCCCGAACTCTGGCTGGGCAGAGCCAGCCAGCTTCCGGACACAGCGTTGGAGAATGGGCTGATCCACGGTTCGCGCCCGACCACATCGAGCAGGTCAGCCACGGTGTCGATGTCGTGGTCGGCCATGACCCGGGTGGCACGGTCGACAACCTCCGCCTTGAGCAAGGCGCCCGGATGGGTGCTGGCCGGCTTGAGATTGCACGCCACGGACTCTGCCCACATGCGCGCCCCACCGGCGGCGGCGATCGAATAGCGCAATGCCTTGGCGCCGTCCTCGCGTCCGTGCCGTGCAGTGTATCTGTCGATGACGTTGTCCACCGCCCTTGGGTGCGACCCAGTGGAATAGATCGCGTCGAGGAGACACAGGGCGAGGCTCCTCGGATAGCCGATCGTCAAAGGCTGCCCGAGTTCGTCAAGGAACTCTCCGCAGCGCTGTGCCAAGCGGGCCACACTGTTGGTCGTGATCATCATTGTTCTGACCTTCCGTCATGCGTCACATTCGGCGGCGCGTCTGCCCCGACCCCATAGTCGCGGGCTCAATAAAGACACTAGACCTCGGCACTGACATGACATGATCGAGCATGAATAGAACATAAAGAAGAACTGATGCCTAGAAATGTGACGAGAACCAAGGCTGCAGGTGCACCGCAGCTCGCGTCGGCGCCGGCGCCGGAATTCGCCGCGTGACCATGTGGCGGAATCGCAGGGCTTCTGGCATGGTGAGTCCATGAGCAGTGAAGAGATCATCATCGACGGACCGCTGGCTCGCGCCGCCCGCGCCCTGTGCCGCATCTCGGCAAAAGAAGTGTCTTCGAGAGCCGACCTGAAGAAGGCCGAGCTCAAGGATTACGAAAAGGGACGTGAGGATCTCACCGAGCAGCAGGAGCACCGCCTGCTGGAAGCTCTCGAGGAATACGGCGCCAGGTTCGTCCGCGACGATTCCAACGGCGGCTACGGCGTTCGCCTGAAGTTCAACCGCGCAAAGGTCCGTGCCATCGAACGCTGGGAAGGCGAAGGCGGAATGGCCGCCGACGACGACGTCTGAGACCGAACAGATACAGCCCTCAGGCCACCCTTGCTTGGGCCCGACCCTCTCACACGGCAAATACGAATGACCCCGAGCATGCGTTGCGCATGCTCGGGGTCATTGGTGCTTCTGGAAGACCGCCCTCAGGTGATGTACTGACAACAGACCGTCGGCACTGAGGTCAGAGTGTTCAGCCTTCCGCGATGAGCTCCAGGTTGTCGACGACGCGGTTGGAGAAGCCCCATTCGTTGTCATACCAGGCGACGACCTTGACTCGCTTGCCTTCGACACGAGTCAGCGCGGAGTCGAAGATCGACGATGCGGCCTGACCGACGATGTCGCTTGAGACGACCGGCTCGGTCTCGTATTCGAGGATGCCCTTGAGCTCTCCATCAGCAGCCGTGCGGTAGGCGTCGAGCACCTCATCGCGGGTGACCTCACGGGAGACGGTCGTGTTGATCTCAACGATGGAGCCCACCGGCACGGGAACGCGGATGGCATCGCCGCTGAGCTTGCCTTCGAGCTGCGGGAGCACAAGGCCGATGGCCTTGGCGGCCCCGGTCGACGTGGGGATGATGTTCGCCGCAGCGGCGCGAGCACGACGGGGATCCTTATGCGGCCCGTCCTGCAGATTCTGGTCACCGGTGTAGGCGTGGACCGTGGTCATGAAGCCCTGTTCGATGCCGGCAAGATCGTCGAGGACCTTCGCCAGCGGCGCCAAAGCGTTGGTGGTGCATGAGGCGTTGGAGATGATGGTGTGTTCCGGCTTGTACGCCTCGGTGTTCACACCGTAGGCCAGCGTGACGTCTGCCCCCTTCGACGGGGCGCTGACGAGGACCTTCTTCGCACCGGCGGTGATGTGCGCCCGCGCCTTCTCGGCCTTGGTGAAACGTCCGGTGGATTCGAGGACGACGTCGACGTCCAGTTCACCCCAGGGGAGATTTTCCGGGTTCTTCTCGGCGAGGATCCTGATCGGCTTGCCGTCGACGATGAGCGTGTCCCCGGAGACCTCGACCGTGTAGCCGAATCGACCGAGGGTGGTGTCGAACTTGAGCAGCCTGGCCAGGTCCTCGATGGGTCCGAGATCATTGATGGCAACGACCTCAAGATCGCTGCCGCGCTCTGTCAGCGCGCGCAGTGTGCTGCGTCCGATACGACCGAAACCATTGATGGCGATGCGAGTCAATGTCACTCCTTGCAGAGACCTGATTGTGGGTACATCTCTATGATCGGCGATTTCAGATCTTTCCGACAGTGGCCAGCACGACACTTTCCGAAAGGTTCAAGCCAGTTGTATTGCCAGATGCCGAAAGTATTTGGCCAGTCAGAACTATCGCGTCCGGTGAGGGCCATCTCGCACGTGCGTTCGGGCAGAAATCGACTTCGCAGGCAGAGACCCGCCCCACCTCAGCATCAGCAGAGATCCGCCGTTACTTCATTGCCAAGCAACAGGAGGTCGGTCGTGGACCAAGCCCCTCCCCCACAGTCACTCGGAAAACGTGTGGCGATATTCGCTCGGTGAGGTCGAGAGGATGCGCTGAAAATGCATCCGCAGATTCGCTCCGGTACCCAGTCCCACCTGGTCAGCGATCTGCTCGATGCCGAGGTCACTGTCCTCGAGGAGCTCTCTGGCGAGATCGACTCTGGCACGGAGCACCCACTGCATCGGGGTGTACCCGGTGTCGTCGACGAAACGCCGGGAGAAGGTGCGGACGGAAACGCCAGCGTTCTCCGCGAGATCGGTCAGGGTCAGCTGTTCACCGATGTGCTGCAAGGCCCATTCCCGCGTGTCGGCGAAGACGTCGCCCAACGGCTCGGGCACGCTGCGAGGCACGTACTGCGCCTGACCAGCGCTGCGGTACGCGGCGGCCACGAGTCGACGCGCAACCTGGTTGGACAGGCCGACCCCGTGATCGCCGCGGATGAGGTGAAGGCAGAGGTCGACCGCCGAGGCGGCTCCTGCTGAGGTGAGCAGCTGTCCTTCGTCGATGAAGAGGACGTTCTCGTCCACTTCGATCGAAGGATAGCGTCGGGCGAGTTCCTTCGCGGTCGACCAGTGCGTGGTGGCTCGCCGCCCAGCGAGCAGTCCCGTCCGGGCGAGGACATAGGTGCCCGTCGAGATCGCAGCAATCCTCGCTCCGCGTTCGAAGGCAGAGAGAAGAGCACCGACGACGACGGCCGGTGGTTCATCGTCGACCACCGAGGTGGCTCCGGGGATGATGATCGTATCGGCAGTCTCGATGGCCTCGAGTCCTACATCCACTGCATAGGAGAGTCCGTCGGCACCGACGACCATTCCGGGCACGACACCGCAGACGTCGACGCAGTAGGGCCACTTCCCTGTAGGCACCTGCGCTTGTGCAAGAGCGGCATTCGACTCTGCGCCGAAGACCTGCAGCGGGATTCCGAGATCCATGGCAGACACCCCGCCCAGAGCCAGCACGAGGATTCGGTGCGGCTTCAGACGGGGTGTCCGGCGCAGTGTTGATCGGGGTTCGTCGCTCATGATTGTTCTTCAGTCTAAGCAATCCGGGACGGCCCACACTTCAACGCTTCTGCGAGACCTCAGCTGTGGTCGTGGGTTCCGGTGAACTTGAAGCCGAGGCGACCGTGGGTGAAGGATCCACCGGCGCGGATGGCCGAGGAGACCCAGGCGGTCTCGGCGAGCTCCGTCTCCGTTGCACCGGCCTTGACCGCGTTGTTCGAGTGCGCGTCGATGCAGTAGGGGCACTGAGTCGTCAGACCGACAGCGTAAGCGATGAGCTCGCGGTACTTCAGCGGGATCTCGCGACCTTCTTCAGCGAAGACCGCGTCATTGAATCCACCGAATGCCTTGAGGATGTCTGGGGTGGTCTCTTTGTAAGCCTTGTCGTACTTGGCGTCGCCTTCGCGATCGAGGAATTCAGACATAGCGTATTGCCTCCTGAGTAGGTGTCCTTGCACCCGTCACGCTACGCGAAAACCGGCGCGCACCCCAGGGGTTTCGTCATAAGAGTTCCCAGACAGATGTCCGCCACAGGTCTCCTGCACAGGCCTCCCAGCGCCCAGACGACCGCAAACAGCAGTCGGTGAACAGCAGCCAGCAGTAGGCAGTCAGTCGTCGGCAGTCAGCAATCAGGCGACGCTGGTCGGGACGCCGATCGGCTGGACACCAAGCTGAGGATCGATCGCCTGTGGGATCGGTGCGACTTCACCTATCGGTGAGACTTCGCCGCTCGGGTCGACCGCGCCACTCGCCGCCACAGTTGCAATCGGTACTGCCGCGGGAATTGCGGGGCTCACAGCGGCTTCGGGGCTCGGCACGGCCCCAGGGGACGTGGTCGGTTCCGGGACTGTCACCGCCTCGGCGGGGGTCTGGTCGTCGGTGACAATCGGATCCGCTGTGGGCACGGGACGGGTGGGGACCGCCTCGGCGATGGCTTCGAACATCGCCAAGGTGCCATGCTGGGCAGCGATGCTCACGGGTTCGGGGTCGCTCGAGAGCTTGACTCCCACAGTCTGCGTGGCGCGGTCGATGTAGAGCATCTGGCCGTGGATTCCGACGCCGATGACGACGTCGCGGCTGGCCGAGGGCACCCAGAACTGGCTGCGGTACATGCCGCCGGGGTACGACTTGCCCGAAGGTGATTCAGCGAAGACCTGCGCGGAGTCGGCTGCACCGGTGAAGATGTCGTCGATCCACTGGCCGGACAGGACGCGTCGACCATCAGCAGTGGTGCCTCCGCGGGCGATCATCTCGCCGAATCGGGCGAGGTCACGCAGGGTGGTGCTGATGGCGCCGTCGGCGATGGATCCGCCCCATTTGTCCTGGCATACCTGCGCGGCGTGCGCTGCGCCGATCTTCGACCACACGTATTCGCTGGCGATGACCGAGAACGGCTGGCCGACCACGGACTCGCAGATCCATGCCAGCACGTCCGTTTCGCAGCTGCGGTAGACGTAAGCTCCCCCGTGCTCGCGTTCGGCGGTGAGGCCGGTGAGGAAGGATTTGATCCCATTCGCCGAGGCGGGGGTGCGTGGCGCCATATCGACGGCTTCGAACAGCGCCCGGATCTCTGAGCCCTCTTCAAGGTATTCTTCCGAGAATTTGATGCCCGAACGCATGTCGAGAAGGTTGCGAATCGTCGCGCCGGCGTAGCCGCTCTCAGCCAAAGCCGGGATGCATGCGGTCACGAGGTCGTCCGGAGAGAGCTTGCCGGCGTCGACGAGCGCGCCGATGACTGCAGAGACGATGGACTTGCTGATCGAGAACAGCATGTGCTGACGAGCTGGCTTCATCGGCCACGCGTATTCCTCGGCCAGGGCCACGCCGTCGCGGGTCACGAGCCACGCGTCGGTGAAGGTGTTGGCGAGGACGTCGCCGACGGTCGACCACGATTCATCGGCGCCGGGCCATTTCTCACGGTCGATGAGGAGCGGGCGGAAGTCGTGCTCTTCGGTGACGAAGTCGCGGACGGGGCCGATTCCGCGAGGGATGCCGCCGACGGGGAAGAGCTCTTCCATCCGAGTCAACGAGAACGCGAAGTATTCGGGCCATTTCCAGGAGTCGAGATCGATGCGTTCGAGGATCGCTTCGGAGGGGTCGACGATGGCATCTTCGCTCGCTGAGGTGAGTTCGCCGGCTTTCGGCAACGGCAGCGCATTGTCGGATTCCTCGGAATCTGCGGAGCTCTTCGGTGAACGCGGGTTCTTCGGAGTGTTGGAGCCGGGGGTCGACGGACCGGACGTCGCTGGGTCATTCGAACCTGATGGGCCCGCAGAGCTGTCTGCTTCGGCCGAGTCGCTGCTGCTCGCATCGGCGCCGATGCCCTTGGTGTTGCCGGACAGTGCGCCGAACTGACGGGTCGCCGGATTGTCGGTGAGGCTGTGCAGCATCTTCTTCATATCTGCCATGTGTCGCCTCCGCGGTCTCGATGTGCATGGACGAGCCTACCTGGATGTTGACACCCGCGACAGTTGGAACACCTGCGAAAACGCCGATTCGGGTGGTGCGCTCGGACGATCCACGTCTGTGACCAGGCGAGTCATACCCAATGGTTACTTATCAGTTATTCACCTGACATTTCGAAGAAGTAGAGCGTCTCGGGCCGCTTGCGCGGTGCTGAGACGCTCAGCGGTCGACCACGCTCCACAGCGTCGTTGAGTTCTCATCGGTGACGAGTACGACGCGCCGTCCGGAACTCAACGAGGCATATTCGCCTGCCGGATGTTCGTTGACGAATTCACCTGTCGTCGCTGTGTAGAAGCTTGTCTTCTTGTCATCGGTGACGGCGATAAGATCCACTTCGGGCAGGTATCCCTGTCCGCCCCAAGGCAGATCGGTCTCATAGTCGCCCGCTGTCCACGCGGTCTTACCGTCCGCTGCGTTCACCGCCATGATTCCGGACTCTGTGCCGGGCACGATCAGCAGAGGCCCATCGGGTCCGTCAACTGGAGTCGGTTCCAACGCTCCGAAATACCCCAGCGACTCCACCGACCGTTCCGGAGCGTCGGCGATCCACGCCTGAGGTGTGCCATTCGATCCCTGGTATTTCACCGCCGAAGCGAACAGCTGCGGCTGGATGCACACCGATTCGCCGTTCGGAGTGAAGCTCAGGTCGGTGGCGCACACGGGTTCGAACGTGTCCTCCATCGTGACGCTGTCGGAGTCGCCGACATCGTCGCCTTCAGAATCGTCACCAGAGGTGCCCGCGAGTGACATAGTCGGCGAATCGGATTCAGCGAGGGCAGCGGGAATCGTCAGGTCAGCTGCTCGGGTGACCGCCGAACTTGTCGGGTTGTCCGGGTCGTCCGAGCCGTAGACATAGAGCAGCTTGGTCGGATCGGTCGTCGGGTAGACGTCGTAGAATTCGCTTCCCGTATCGTCGATAGACCGCGCATTAGTCAAGGCCATGTCTGCGTGCTTGCCCGTCTTGAGATCGATGCGAGTGAGCACCGAGTCCCTACCTTCGGACCACGAGAGGAAACCGTAACTGCGATCAGGAGTGATGTGCAGCGGTGTGCCGCCGAACGTACGCCCTTCGTCGTTCATCGACAGCGCGGGCCAGGCCTCTTCACCGCTGGTCGGATCGATCGCGAGGACGACAGCATTTCCGCTATCCGACGTGGTCTCGCATCCGTCCTCCTCAAGAACACCTGAATAGGTGAGGAGAATGAGATCGCCCTCGCCGAGGATGGGATTCGTCCCGGTCGTCTGCGCGCTGAATCCTTCGGCCGGGTGACAGGAGCTGCTCTCGCCCGGGATGTCGAATGACCACTGTTCACTGCCGTCGGACCAACTGTATGCCCGCAGTGCACCGGAATAGTCGTTGATGACCACCGATCCTGCCGCAGAGAAGCCACTGACACCTCCGCCGATGTCGTCGTTGAGTCTCGCGTCGACCTTCCAGAGTTCCTTGCCGGAAGAATCCACGGCTTTGAGCTTCTCTTCATTCCAGTCTGTCACCAGCGCATGACCGGCTCCGTCGTCGACCACCAAGGTCGCCGCATAGTCTAGTTCGATGGGATCGGCCAGCGTCGGCACTGTCGTCGGAGTCGGTGCTGCTGGGTCCGCTGCAGGCTGTTCGCCGCACCCTGCGAGCATCAGCATCGTCGCGGCCACTGCGAGAGAGGATCGCCACCTCATTGTTCGTTATCCCGGTTCATGTCCTGATCATATGGTGCACCGGGGCAAATGTAGTGACGAGGGTTGCACAGCCTAAGCAGCAGAGCGCCGGCCCCTACACCAGCCCCTGGTCTTCGGCGACGCGGATGGCGCGGGAACGCGAGTCCACGCCGAGCTTCGTGAACACGTTGACCAGGTGACTCTTCACCGTCGCCTCGGTGACGAAGAGCTCCTGGGCGATCTGCGCGTTCGAAGCACCGGTAGCCAGCAGCTTCACAACGTCGCGTTCGCGCCGGGTCAACTTCGGACCAGGATTGCGCATCGCGGCGATGACCTTCGACGAGATCTCGGGCGGCAGATAGGTCTCCCCGCGGGAGGCCTTCTCGATCGCAGTCGAGATGTCTTCGGGATTGATGTCCTTGAGCAGATAGCCCGAAGCTCCGGCATTGAGCGCGGCGACGATCTCCGAGTCATTGTCGAACGTCGTGAGGATGAGGATTGCAGGTTTCGTCGGCAGCGCCTGCAACCGCTTCGTCACCTCGATGCCGTCGATGCCCTCACCTAGTCGCAGGTCGCACATCACAACATCGGGTTCGAGCTCCTCGACCAAGGTCAGTGCCTCTTCGCCGCTGCCGGCCTCACCGATGACGGCGATATGGTCCGGGGCGTCAATGACGGACCGCAGGCCCGCACGCACCACCGGGTGGTCGTCGACAAGAATCACTCGAATCGTCATGCGCCTTCTCCTCGTGTGCGTTCGTTGTTGGGCAGCGTGGCGGAGATCGCGAAGCCGGACCCCGGCGTCGTCTCGATGACGAGCTCGCCGCCCAGCTCGCGCATCCGCGAGCCGATGAAGTCGAGCCCGAATCCCGATTCCGACCCCCTCTGCCGCGAGTCGGGATCGGCCATCCCGATTCCGTCATCGACGATGTCCATGCGGATCGAGCCGCCCACATCCATCAGGCTGACCATGACCCGCGAAGCCTGCGAGTGCTGGCGAACATTGGCGAGCGCGGACTGCGCGGTCCGCAGCAGCGCCACCTCCACCTCGGCGGGCAGAGACGGAATCGTCTCGTCGACGTCGACGTTCCCGCGGATGGACGTATCCTCTTCCAACCGTGCGAGCAGCCGGCGGATGGCGGCAGTCAGGGCACCGTCCTCGAGTTCGGCGGGAGCGAGTGCGGCGATGATCCGGCGCACGTCACGCGAACTCTGCGCGGCGAGGTCCTCAACTTGGCGCAGAACCTGGCGAGCGTGCTCATCGGTGGTCTTGTCCACCTCGGCGTGGGCGATGAGACGGATCGAGGAGATCTCCTGCGCGATCGTGTCGTGGATGTCGCGGGAAACGCGGGTGCGCTCCTGGATCTCACCGGCGTGACGCTGGGTCAGGGCGAGCTCGTCCTGCAGGTCGAGCAGATTCTGGTGGGCCAGTTCCAAGGACTGCAGCAGCTCCTCGCGGCGACGACCTTCCCGCAGGAGTTCGATATAGCCGCGGGAGAGCCCCAGGGCGAAGACCGCGCCGATGAGCGAGCCGATGATGCTGGCTGTGCGCACTTCGCCGTGGTGGGCCAGCGGTGCGACGATCGTGGCGATGTAGGTCAGCGCGGTGAAGACCACGGCGATGCGCAGCGAGAACAGGTGCCCGGCCAGCAGCCACAAAATGAACGCGACCCAGATGAATTCGGATGACACGAGAAGCGAACACAGCCACGCCGCAGCCAGCACCACGAGCCACCATTTTGCGAGCACGATGGCTCCGCTGCGGGCGGCCCGAACGGCACCGAGGGTGTACCAGCCGAGGAACACGACGCTGACCGCGATCGCCGCCAGCGGGGAGGCTCCGTCACTGATCGCGCGGAGGCAGGAGATGACGGTGAGGACGAGGGCGATCGCGTGCTGGCCGATCTCCATCGTCCGCTCTGTCCACCCGCGTGTGCTCACGGTCTCACCTTTCCGCATGTCCGCCACGGCCGCAATCGCACCGAGCCGTGTGTTCTGTCTGATTGTCGTACTCCCTGCCAACTCAATCACATCCGCGACTGTCCCGGCCGCATCCGCGACGATTGCATTCCCAGCTGCCGCCGAGGCGGGCCCACTCAACACGGCACCTGTCCCACCTTCAGTCGGCGAAGGGCCCGGTCGCCGAGGTGACTCGACGACCGGGCCCGATCCTTCGTCAGTGCTTGCTGAGCGCATCCTCGGCAGCTGCCGTCGAGCTCACCGGCGTCGCCTCGTCCGCATCGGCCTTCGTCTGCTCCGAGTGGGTGATCGCCTTGTTGGGCCACCACATCCGGTTGCCGACGAGTCCGAAGATGGCCGGGACGATGACCGTGCGCACCACGATCGTGTCGACGAGGACGCCGACGCCGACGATGATTCCCAGCTGTCCGAGGACCATGAGCGGCAGCATGCCCAGGGCGGCGAACACGCCTGCCAGAACGATGCCGGCGCTGGTGATCACACCGCCGGTGTGGCTGACGGCTTCGATCATGCCCTGGCGAGCGCCGTGGACGAGCGACTCCTTCTTCGCTCTGTGGGAGAGGAAGATCGAGTAGTCGATTCCCAGCGCCACGAGGAACAGGAACGCGAGGATCGGAACCTGGGCATCGAGCGCTGCCTGGCCGAAGATCACTCGGGACAGGAACGCACCGAGTCCGATCGCAGCCGCCGAGGACACCACGTTGACGATGAGCAGCGTGGCCGCCACGATCGGTGCCCGCAGGATACCGAGCAGGATGATGAAGCTGATGGCCAGGATCAGGGGTGCAACGGTGAAGAAGTCCTGCGCATTGCCGTCGCGAGCGTCAAGCTCGGTCGCGGCTGCCCCTCCCACTTTCGCATCGGCACCGTCGATGCCGTGAACATCGGCGCGAATGTCCTTGACCAGGTCGAGGCCCTTGGGACTGTCCGGCGCGAATTCGCCGGTGACCATGATCTTCGTGATCGAGCCGCCGTTCGCGGCGGTGTCGTCGATGGCGTTGGCGCGCACGACTCCGTCGAGGTCCGCGACAGAGTCCTCGACCTGCTTGGCCTGCGCGGTGTCGGTGACGACCCAGATCGGCTGCGATTCACCGGGCGGGAAGTGCTCGGAGAGGACATCCAGTCCCTGCGCTGACTCCGATTGCACACGGAACTTCTCAGACTGATCGAGTCCCACCGAGGTGCCGATGAGTCCCGTTGCCATGACCCCCAGGATGATGATTCCGGCGCCGAGGTGGATCCCCGGCTTCCGGACGACCCGAGTGGCGATGTTCCGCCAGATGGAGGGCTTGGCAGCCGACTTCGTTCCAGCGGATGCGTCGTCTTCGACCTTCGGCACGAAGGGCCAGAAGACGCCCTTGCCGCAGATCGCCAGTACAGGAGGCAGTGCGAAGAGCACGGCGCCCGCGGCGATGATGAGTCCGACGGCGGCGGAGATGCCCAGTCCGCGGGTTCCCGGGATCACTGCGAAGACGAGGCTGAGCAGGGACAGGACGACGGTGAGGTTCGAGGCGAGGATCGTCGATGCCGTGTGGGTCCAGGCGGAGCCCAGGGCGATGCGGTGGTCGCTCTCGCGGCCGAGTTCCTCGCGGTAGCGGGAGATGAACAGGAGAGCATAGTTCGCTCCCGCGCCGAAGACCAGGACGCTGATGATGCCCGCGTCGAACTGCAGGTCGAGCGCGTCGCCGACAGCGGCGGTCACCGTGGAGGCGAGCCCGTCTGCGGTGCCGATGACGATGAGCGGCAGCAGCCACAGGATCGGCGAACGGTAGGTGATGATGAGCAGCAGCGCAACGATGACGATCGTGACGATGAGCAGGGTGAAGTCCGCTCCGCTGAACGCCGATGCGATGTCTGCGCCGATCGCGGGTCCGCCGGTGACCAAGAGTGACATTCCCGAGTCTGCGAGCTGGCCCGCCTGCGAGTTGTCGGCGATGAAGGTGCGGAGCCCGTCGACGGTGTCGGCGGTGTCAGAGTTGTTGAGGCCGACCTGGATGGGGACCATGAGAAGCGCGGCCTTACCGTCCTCGCTCACGATCGGCCCGGAGACCTTCTCGTCGGCGCCGGTCGAGCTGGTCGACGCATCCTTCTGCTCAGAGTTGACGTAGTCGCCCAACGATCCGCCGAGCTTGCCGAGTTCGGACTGGTCCTTGCTGCTCAGCGCCGCATCGTCGTCGCGTGTGGCGACGACCATCACCGACTGCTTGTCAGCATCGGGGAACTTCTTCAGCAGCTGGTCGACTTGGGTGGATTCGGAGTCGGCGGGGGCGGATTCGTTGGCTCGGTCCTCGCCGGCCCCGGAGAGGAGGCCGAACAGGAGAGCGACGAGGACGACGACCCCGCCGAGGACGAACCACGAGCCGCGCTTCGACACGAGCGTGTTGGCGGTTTTCGTGAGTGTTGTGTTCATGTCCTAAGCTCATCAAGTTTCGGAGCTCAGAACATCGCCTAGGAGTTCAGATAAAATCTGCAACTTTTGATGGAGAAGTGCATCTGACCAGCTCAGATGAGTTCGGCGCCGGCCGTCTCCATCTCAGTCAGAGCAGCCTCGCTCGACTCTTCGCCGACGCCTGCGATGAGGTCCCGCAGGACCCGCACTAAGACTCCGGCGCTGAGCGCGTCGAGGACGGTGGCGCGTACGCAGTGGTCGGTGGCGATGCCGACGACGTCCACCTCGGTGATGGTGAGGTTCTGCAGAAGATCGCCGAGGCGGTCCCCGGCTTCCGTGGTCCCCTGGAAGGCGGAGTAGTCCGGGGTTCCCTGCCCCTTGCGCACGTGGTGGGTCACGGCGTCGGTTGTGAGGAGCGGGTCGTAGTCGGCGCCTTCGGTGCCGGCAACGCAGTGGACCGGCCAGGTGTCGACGAAGTCAGGGTGCGGGCTGAAGTGCCCGCCGTTGTCGCTGTCGGGATCGTGCCAGTCGCGGGAGGCGATGATCGCGTCGTAGTCGCCCGCATGAGCACCGAGGTGGCGTGTGACCTCGGCGGCGACGCGGTCACCACCGGTCACGCCGAGGGCCCCGCCCTCAGTGAAGTCATTCTGGACGTCCACGATGAGAAGTGCTTTCGACATGCTCCGAGCATAGAGCCTGCCGAGACACTTTTCAGTTCTGCTTCAGCGCCTGCTTCGTCGCTGTCTTCGCAGCCTTGTCAGCGGCTTTGTCGGCGGCCTTCTTCATGGCCTTCTTGCTCACGTCGGTGCCGGCGACGAGCAGCAGGCCGCCCAGGGCTGCGACGTTCTTCGAGAAATGGGTCTTGTGCGCGGCGGCGTCGGCCCCCTCCATCTCCCAGAAGGAGTGGCCGGCCAGCGTGGTCGGGACGAGGGATCCGACGAGGGCGAGCGCGGACAGTCGCGGCTTGATGCCCAACATCAGCGTGGTGCCTGCAAGGAGCTGCAGACCACCGTTGGCGCGGACCAGGAGTTCATCATCCTCAGGCAGGAAAGGTACGTATTCGCGCATCGTGTCCAGCGTTGCAGCGGCCGCCTCGACCCGGCCACCCGGGTTGGTCAGCGCCGAGTATCCGCCGGTGATGAAGATCGGTGCGGTGAGTACGCGTCCTGCAGTCTGCAGCAGCGATGATCCTAAAGGCATGGAATTCTCCTTGAAGTCGTGGGTTTTGAGCCTAACCGATGCCCAACCCCAGCCTCAAAGCGAGGACTCATAAGTCGTTGCCAGATCACCGGTCTCTGCAGCGGTGGGAGCGTCCGCCTCGGTGCGGGTGACAATGACGGGCGGTGGCGGCCCGATGCTCAGCTCGGGCTGCCTGCGGAACTGGCCGGTGGCCACGAGGATGATGGCGACGACGGCGGAGAGGATCCATCCGGCCGCTCCGAGCAGGGCCACAAGTGCCATGTCCGGGGTGGGCGAATTCGCATCGATGAAGAGGCCGAGCAGCATCCCCGAGGAGCCGTTGATCGCGGCGTGACCGAAGACTGCCGGCCACAGCGAACCGGTGCGCATCCGCAGCCAGCCGAGCAGGATTCCGACCATCACGCAGCCGATGACCATAAGGCCCAGGCCTGAGATGTCGGGACGGCCGAAGTTGTAGCCGAGCAGGATGAGCGGCGCATGCCACAGACCCCAGATGACTCCGACGATGATGAGCGCCGGCCAGGTGCCCAGCGGGCGCAGCGAGGTCAGCAGCCATCCGCGCCAGCCGACCTCTTCGCCGAAGGTGAAGATTGCTGTGACCAGCGTGCTGAAGACCATGAGGCCCAAGTAGATGACGATACCCAATCCGATCGGCAGGTTCTCCACACCCGGCAGCAGCTGCCCCAGCTGTGCTTTGAAGCCGGAGAGGCCGGCGAGGTCGAGGCGAACCCAACCGAAGGCGGCGCTGAGGAAGTACGCGAGGGCAACGAGGACGAAGGTGCCGAACAACGCGAGGAGCGTGAATCCGACAACTCGACGGGCCGGGCGCAGAGGCCAGATACCCAGGTATCTCGCTACGCCGGGCTGCGGGATGCCGCGGCGTTTGGCGCGCTTTCGCTGGACGATCATCGCAGCGATCACGGCCACCAGCGGGGCCAACATCATGGCCTGCCCGCACAGCTGGACCGCGACCATATTCTTCAAGCCTTCGCCGGAAATCCACAGCGGCAGGCAGGCCACCCAGGCAAGGCAGCCGGCGACCAGGACGAAGACCCCGAGCGCGACCCACGGCACCTTCGCGGGCACGACAGCCAAGGGCCGACCCTTCTCATCGAGTCGGGTGTCTTGTCGAGTGTCTGTTCCGCAGTCTCTCGTTCCCATGCTCATGGCTCCTCCTCGGACCCCTCACGAATGCCTCTGCTCCATTCACGAGGATGCGCGTGTTGTTCTTGGTTTCCAACCTACGGCCCGAGCCACATGGCCGCCTCCGCCGCGCGGATGATTCCGCTCTCGTCCGCACGGGGCAGACCTGAGCTACGATGAGCACCGTTGAATCACCGTCGATTCTTATGAAAGTTCAGGCTCATGACCGAGAAATCCCGCAATCCCCATCTCTCCGATGACGACCATCTCTCCGTCCTCGGCTACAGCGACTCCTTCGAACGATCGATGAGCCCCTGGGCGAACTTCGCCCTCGGCTTCACGTACCTCTCGCCGCTCGTCGGCGTGTACTCGCTCATGGCCGTCGCACTCTCGACGGGCGGACCACCGTCGATCTGGTGGATCGTCATCGTTGCCTGCGGTCAGATGCTGGTGGCACTGGTCTTCGGCGAGGTCGTCTCCCAGTTCCCCATCGCCGGCGGAATCTACCCGTGGGCACGTAGGCTCTGGGGCAAGCGCTACGCCTGGATGGCTGCCTGGGTCTACATCTGCGCGCTCATCGTCACCATCACCTCGGTGTCGGAGTTCGGCTCGGGATTCGCTTCGAGCCTGCTCGGCTTCGAACTCAACCGCAACACCACGCTCGCTGTGACCCTGGCGCTTCTGGTGCTGGCGCTGGCCATCAACTTCAGCGGCACCAAATGGCTGGCGCGCATCGCCCGGATCGGACTCTTCGCCGAGCTCATCGGCGTCATCGGCCTCGGGCTCTTCCTCCTCATCTTCGAACGCAAGCACAGCTTCTCGGTCTTCTTCGACACCATGGGTACCGCTGGTGACGGCAGCTATGTCGGGACATTCCTGGGCGCCGCTGTGGCAGGACTGTTCCTCTTCTACGGCTTCGAGGCCTGCGGCGACGTCGCCGAGGAAGTCTCCAACCCCGCCCGCGGCATCCCCAAGGCTATGCTCATGACGATCGTGGTCGGCGCCGTCTCGGCGCTGTTCTCCTTCGGCGGATACGTCCTTGCGGCCCCGAATCTGGAGGAGATCGTCGCCGGCGAGGTCGCCGATCCGATTCCCTCGATCCTCGAAGGCAGCCTCGGCGCGGTGGGTGCCAAGATCTTCCTCGTCGTCGCGATCCTCGCTTTTATCTCCTGTGTCCTCAGCCTCCAGGCCGCAGCGTCGAGGCTGATCTTCAGCTTCGCCCGCGACGGCATGGTGCCCGGGCACAAGTGGCTGTCGAAGGTCACCGACGGCACGAAGATTCCGCGCAACGCCCTCATCGTCGCCTGCACCGCGCCGGCCCTGATCTCCGTGCTCATCTGGTTCAACGACGGCATCCTCGTCGCGGTCACCTCATTTGCGATCCTCGGCATCTACCTCTCGTTCCAGATGGTCGTCCTCGGCGCCCTGCGGCAGCGCATCAAGGGCTGGAAGCCGGCCGGTCCGTGGTCGCTCCGCGGCTGGGGAATCATCGTCAACATCCTCGCGCTGGCCTATGGCATCTTCGCGATGATCCTGCTCGCGATGCCCGGGGACACCGGGTCGTTCTTCGCCGACAATGTCGTGCTCATCGGGCTCGTCGTGGTGCTGGCGGCCGGGTTCCTCTACCTCTTCATCGCGCGCCCCGACCGGAAGTCGAACGCCCCGGAGGGCGATGCCATCGCCGTCGCCGAGGCGATCCGGTCGCACCACTCGAACCACTGAGTTCGCGCTGAGTTCCGAGGCCGGGCCACAACCCCGGCCACCAGCCGCCGAGCGGACCACTTAGCGCCCAGCGCCCAGCACCGAGCGGACCAC
>NZ_JALDSX010000027.1 GCF_022748595.1 Brevibacterium sp. ZH18
TGCCGCCCAACTGATGAAGCTGAAGGGACTGCCGTCGCCCGCGCGGACAACGTTCAGGTGTGTCGGAGACGATGTCTCGGCTCCACCCCTTTCACGCCGGAATTACGCGGACTTGCTGAATTCGAAGTCCTTGCCTTTGCCGAGGTCGTCCAAGAGGCTCAGCTTGACGTGCAGTTTGTCCACCTCGGACGAAGGAACTCCGAAGGCGAGCTGATACGTCTTCTCGCCGCCAGCAGGAATCGGATCTGCGAATGCGAGCGATCCCTTGTACTTGCTTCCGTCCAAGACGTCGTCGTATTCCTTGCTTCCTCCGTCGGTAGCAGTCAGCGACGCGAGAGTGAGGTCGACATCGCTGCTGCCGTTGTTCTTGACGGTCATGGTGACGATGGCGATTTGACCGTTGCTGGATTCGGCGCCGGACGCGTACTCGTTCGCTGTGCCTGATGCCACGGATACCGCCGCGGTCACATCAGTGCCGATTCCGACTTCTCCGCCTTCAACAGGTGCTGCTGCGCCGCCGTCGGAGCCTCCGGTGCCCTGGCTGGGGTCCTGACCAGGATCAGAGGGGCCCTGAACCGGTGCCGCAGATGACGACTGCTCGTCAGCGGCTTTTCCGATCGCGGAGATGAACATTCCACCGAAGACGAGGGTGAGGATGAGTGACACGATAGAGACCAGAATCGCGACGAAGCTGATGATCATGCCGGTGATCGTGAGGCCCTTGTTGTTGGCCAGCCCCTTCTTGATGGCAGACAGACCGACGAAGGCGAAGATCACACCGGCGGCTCCGAAGAGGAAGCCGATCCCGAAGAAGAACGACAGAATGAAACCGAGGATGCCGCCGATCAGCGCCAGGATTCCCCAGATGTTCTTCGACGAATTGCCCTGCGGACTGGCGCCGTAGGACGCGTTCGGGTTGGCCGGGATGAACTGATCCGAGGATCCGCTCGCTCCGGCGTAGGCCGGCTGTGAACCGTACTGGTTGGCGTCATAGCCCTGGTTCTGGTCGTACGGATTCTGACCATACTGGTTCTGGTCGTAGCCCTGGGCGTTGTTGTCAAAGCCCTGGTTCTGGTCGTAGCCCTGAGCGTTGTTGTCGTAGCCCTGGTTCTGGCCGTACTGGTCCTGACCATACTGATTCTGGTCGTAGCCCTGAGCTCCGCCGCCAGTCTGCTGCCCGTACTGCGGCTGGGACCCGTACTGCGGAGGCTGGTTCTGGTCGTTCGAACCGTACTGCGGAGCTTGCTGCCCGTACTGCGGCTGCGAGCCGTATGGCTGCTGATTCTGATCGTTCGACGAGCCGTACTGTGGGGCCTGACCGTCGTTCTGACCGGTCGAATATCCCGGGCCGTTCTGCTGGCCGTTGGGGTTCTGGCCGTCGGGGTTCTGGTCGCCTGAGCCGTTATTCGGCTCGTACGGGTTCTGAGGAGTAGACATGAGTGCTCCGAAGTCTTTTGTTGATGATTACTAAGACAAGCGTACTCGGTAGCAAGGCTCTTTCCCCAGGCTCCTCACGTGGCAGTCCTGACACATAGGGAATGCAGGCACTGACATTCGAGATTCGTCTTCATGTGAACCGAGAGCGCGCATTGCAGTTCAGGATCATTGCCCCGTCTGCGATTCCGGGCCATGACGGTCGTGAATGGACGAAACCCCGAGTGATTCACTCGGGGTTTCTTCTGTGCGCGATACTGGGATCGAACCAGTGACCTCTTCCGTGTCAGGGAAGCGCGCTACCGCTGCGCCAATCGCGCTCTATTCATTTGTTGCACCGGAACACAAGGTCCCTGTGCGCGATACTGGGATCGAACCAGTGACCTCTTCCGTGTGAAGGAAGCGCGCTACCGCTGCGCCAATCGCGCCGACTCTCCAACAGTTTCCTGTCAGACGAATCCGAGGTGGCGACGGGATTCGAACCCGTGTATACGGCTTTGCAGGCCGCTGCCTCGCCTCTCGGCCACGCCACCATCAAGGCAGTGCCATGACGCCTTCGAGCGGATGACGGGATTCGAACCCGCGACCCTCACCTTGGCAAGGTGATGCTCTACCAGCTGAGCCACATCCGCATTTCTCGCTGCCCGGTTTCCCTGGCAACGAGATATAACTCTATACGCAGGTGGCGGCTGACGCAAAATCGGAATCGGGTGATCGTCATCACAGACGTAAATCGGGCTTTCAGACTCATCGACTTATATTGGGAGTGTGAACGACGATCCTCGGAATAAGCGCCCCAAGGGGTGGTTGTCGCGCCATCACAAACAGGGGGCCAGGCCCTGGCGCCAGCTCCGTCTGAGCTTCCTGCGCTGGAGGCGGACCGTCATGGCCAATCCGCATACGGCAAGGATCTACCGACTCGTCGTCGGTGGCCTGGGGACGCTCATCGTCATGATCGGCCTTGTGCTCGTTCCCCTGCCTGGGCCGGGTTGGCTGATCGTGATCATTGGACTCTTCGTCATCTCCAGTGAATTCCGCTGGGCACAGCGGATACTGCATTTCGTCCGTGTGAATGTGGAGAAGTGGTCCCACTGGATCATGGCGCGGCCACTGTGGGTGCGTTGGACGGTCGGTGCCTTATCAGCGGCATTCGTCGGACTCGTCGCGTGGGGCGTGCTGAGGGTCTTCGGGCTCCCGGGTTGGGTCCCTGAGCTCCAGGTCCTCAAATATCTCCGACTGCAGTAACCGATCAGGGCATCGAGTTCAGCGGCCGGTTCGGGCATCGAGTGGCCGAAGAGCGGGAACGTTTCGATCGGCAAGCGTATGAACGCACCCTCGAGTCACTGTGCAGTCGGTGCAGAACCGCAGACGAACGCCCCCGCTCACGCACCCCAACTCACGCGCACGCCAACTGACGCGCGCATGCACTGACGCGCGCACGCACTGACACCCACGCAGATGGCCGGCTACGGCCACCACAAGCCGCTCCGGCGGTCTACTGCGAGGACAGCGCCGTCAGACGCGAGAGGCAGCGCATGTACTTCTTGCGGTATCCGCCAGCCAGCGATTCGTCCGTGAAGACTTTGTTCAAGGCCTGGCCCGAGTTGATGATCCGGACGTTTCGGTCATAGAGCCTGTCGACGAGGGCCACGAAGCGCAGTGCAACGCTCTCGTTGTCGATCGTCTGCACGTCCTCCCACACGGCAGCGTCTACGCCGTCGACCATCCGGCCGTAACGCGATGGGTGAACCGTGGAGAGATGGTCGAGAAGCGTCTGGAAGTCATCTCGTGCCACGACGCCGTCGAGCCCGGATGCCTCGGCATCGAGCTGATCGGCGGGGACCGGATCGGCTGGTTCGCTGACGCTGCGGTGGCGGTAGTCCTGTCCGTCGATGCGGTAGACCTCGAATTGGTCGGCCAGCGCTTGGATCTCGCGCAGGAAGTCCTGAGCTGCGAAGCGACCCTCGCCCAGCGCGCCGGGCAAAGTGTTCGAGGTCGCGATGATCTTGACGCCGGCGTCGGTGAGTTCGCGCATGAGCCGCGACATCAGCACGGTGTCGCCCGGATCATCGAGTTCGAACTCGTCGACGCACACGAGCTTCATCTGTGAGAGATCGTCACGCGCACGGGCGAATCCCAGTGCTCCCACGAGGTTGGTGTATTCGACGAACGTTCCGAAGGTGGCCGGCTTCTCGTTGGCGTGCCATGCCGATGCCAGCAGGTGGGTCTTGCCGACGCCGTATCCGCCGTCGAGGTAGACGCCCTTGGGCCCGGCTTTGCCCTTGGAGAACAGTTTGCCGAACAACCCCTTCGAATTCGAAGACGCCACGAACTCCTCGAGCTTGTCGCGTGCCTGTGCCTGCGAGGGCTCGGAGTCATCGGTGCGATAGCCCGCGAAGGACACGTCCTCGAACTGAGGAGGAGGGACGAGTCCGGAGATGAGCTCATCAGGGGCCACTTTGGGGGAACGGTCGCTCAGTGCGACCAGAGTCTGCTCGGCATTCACTCGGCCCAGTCTATGGCAGACACCGAAGCGCCGGACAATCGCCACTGACGTGAGAGTGGTCTCAGCAACGCAAGAACGCCCTCAGCGGCGCGGGTGTGCTCTCAGCAGTTTCGGCTGGATATGACCTCAGGTCGACCACGGTTAACCTGCTGGGAGTTCACCCTGCTCAGTTGAAGTCGAAGCCGAGCCGCCCGAGCTGCTTCGGGTCTCGCTGCCAGTCCTTGGCGATCTTCACGTGCAGGTCGAGGTAGACCTTCGTCCCGAGCAGCGCTTCGATGCCGCGTCGAGACTCGGAGCCGATCGCCTTGAGGCGGCTGCCGCCCTTGCCGATGATGATCGCCTTCTGGCTCGAACGCTCAACATAGAGGTTGACGTGGACGTTCCACAGCGGATTGTCCTCGCTGCGTCCTTCCCGCGGGTACATCTCCTCGACCTGGACGGCCAAGGAGTGCGGGAGTTCGTCACGCACACCTTCGAGCGCCGCTTCACGGACGAGCTCCGCGATCATCATCTCTTCTGGCTCATCGGTAAGCTCGCCGTCGGGATAGAGCGGCGGAGAGACCGGAAGGTGCCCGGTGAGCACCGAGTCCACGGTCTCGACCTGGAACCCGTCGACAGCGGAGACCGGAACCACGTCCGCGAAGTCAGCCAGAGAACCAGCGGCCAGGAGCGCCTCGGCGACCTTCTCCTGGGAGACTTTGTCGGTCTTCGTCACCAGAGCAACGATCGGGGTGCGTCCATCGAGAAGCTCGAGCTGGGCGGCGATGTACTTGTCACCGGGCCCGATGGGCTCATCCGCGGGCAGACAGAAGCCGATGACGTCGACCTCGCTCAGCGTCGAGGCCACGAGATCGTTGAGTCGGCTGCCCAGCAAGGTCCGGGGCCTGTGCAGGCCCGGGGTGTCGACGAGGATGAGCTGATGGTCCTCGGCATGGACGATGCCGCGGATCGTATGCCGCGTGGTCTGAGGCTTCGCCGAGGTGATCGCCACCTTCTCCCCCACCAGGGCATTGGTCAGCGTCGATTTTCCCGTGTTCGGCCGGCCGACGAAGCAGGCGAACCCGGCGCGGTAGCCCTCGGGGTAGTCCGTGCGAAATTCCATCTCAGTTCTCTTCCTTCGTGACCCTGACGTGGGTGATGCGGTGTCTGCGTCCCTGGCCCTCCATCGCTTCGATGGTGAGACCTTCGATCTGTGTGCTCGAGCCGGCGATGGGGACCCTGCCGATGAACTTCGTCAGCAGACCGCCGACGCTGTTGACGTCGTCCTCGTCGATCTTGACGTCGAAGTATTCGGCGAAGTCGGAGATCGACATCCTGGTGCTGATGACGAAGGAGCCGTCGTCGACTTCGACGAGTTCGTCATCACTCGTATCGTATTCGTCCTCGATCTCCCCGACGATCTCCTCGACGATGTCCTCGATCGTCACCAGGCCAGCCGTTCCACCGTACTCGTCGACGAGGATCGCCAAGTGGGTCGAGTCGAGCTGCATCTGCTCGAGCAGATCGTCGGCGGGCTTCGTCTCTGGGACGAAGAGAACTCCGCGCGCAAGGATGTCGACGGGGCGTTCACTGTCCTCCGGGTGCTGGTGGAGGCGCCGGGCGACGTCCTTGAGGTAGGCGACACCCCGGATGTCGTCGAGGTCCTCACCGCTGACCGGGATCCGCGAGAATCCCGAGCGGAGGAAGAGATTCATAACCTTGGTCAGCGGAGTCCCGGAGATCACGGTCACGAGGTCGGTGCGCGGCACCATGACCTCATTCGCCGAGGTGTCGGAGAGGTTGAACACGGATTGGATCATCTCGCGTTCGCCGTCTTCGATGATGTCGGATTCGCTGGCTCTCTCGACGAGGTCGCGCAGCTGTTCCGAGGTCACGAACGGCCCGTCCTTGTAGACCTTGTCCGGCGTCAGCAGGTTACCCAAGAGCACGAGGATCTTCGTCAGCGGTTTGAGCACGACGAGTGCTACACCGACGACCCAGCTGAGGTTGAGGCACACGGCCAGAGACCGGCGGCGACCGATGGTGCGCGGTGAGACACCCGCGACGACGAAGACCGCGACAGAGGCGGTGAGCACCGTGAGGACGACCATGAGCGGACCGACCGAGTAGATCGAGTCATAGGCAAGCGCGATGAAGACCGTGGCCAGTGCTTCGAGGAAGTTGCGGACGAAGATGATGACGTTGATGTTCGTCGGAAGGTCGGCGAGGATCTTCTCGACTCGGAATGCGGCCTTCTTCCCGTCGTCCTTCGCATCTTGGACTGCGTGGTGAGACACACTGAGCAGAGCGGCGTCGACCGCGGAGAGCGTCGCCGAGATCACGAGGCACACGGCGGCGCCGAGGAACAGCCAGATCACGGCTCAGACCTCTGTGGGTGAGGGAATGTCGGTGCGCCCGTCGTAGCGAGCGGCGAAGAACGTCAGCAGCAGGTGGCGCTGCAGGGCGAACATCTCCTCCCGCTGCTCAGGCTCACCGTGGTCGTAGCCGAGCAGGTGCAGGAAGCCATGCACGGTCAGCAGCAGGACCTCATCCATCGTCGAATGACCCGCGGTCGCGGCCTGGCTCGCAGCCACCTCGGGGCAGATGATGATGTCGCCCATCTGGCCTTCCGTAGGAGCGTCGGAGCGGCCCTGGGTGAGCTGGTCCATCGGGAACGACATCACGTCGGTGGGACCGTCGAGATCCATCCAGGTGATGTGGAGCTCTTCCATCGCCTTCGCATCGACCATCGTGACAGCCAGCTCGGCGCCGGGATGCATGTGCAGTGCCTGGCCGAGGTATTCGGTCAGCGCAACGACTTCGTCGAGGTCGAGGTCGGCGTCGGTTTCGTTCGAGATCTCAGTGTTCATTCGGCATTGCCCCATAGGTCGTACGCGTCGACGATCTTCGTGACCAGCGAATGCCGCACGACGTCCTTGCTGCCAAGGTGGCAGAACTCGAGGTCCTCGATGCCGTCGAGGATCCCCTGGACGACTTTGAGCCCGCTGTGGGTCTTGCCCGGCAGGTCGATCTGCGAGACGTCGCCGGTGACGACCATCCGCGACCCGAAGCCGAGGCGGGTGAGGAACATCTTCATCTGCTCCCCCGTCGTGTTCTGGGCTTCGTCGAGGATGATGAAGGCGTCGTTGAGGGTGCGACCGCGCATGTACGCCAGCGGTGCCACTTCGATGGTGCCGGTTTCGATGAGCAGCGGGATCGACTCTGGGTCGACCATGTCGTGCAGAGCGTCGTAGAGCGGGCGCACGTAGGGATCGATCTTCTCGTTGAGCGTGCCCGGCAGGTAGCCCAGGCTCTCGCCGGCTTCGACCGCGGGGCGGGTCAGGATGATGCGCGAGACCTCTTTGTGCTGCAGAGCGTTGACCGCCATGGCCATTGCCAAATACGTCTTACCCGTTCCGGCAGGGCCGATGCCGAAGGTGATCGTGTGATTGCGGATCGCCTTGACGTAGTCGTGCTGGCCCATGGTCTTGGGACGGATCGACTTGCCGTGGCTGGAGAGGATATTCGTCCCCATCACCGCCGAGGCGGCTGTGCCGTCCGCAGAGAACGACGTCACCCGGTCGATCGTCTCGTCGTTGATGCGGTGGCCGGCCGAGCTCAGTTTCTTGAGCTCACCGATGACTTTGACGAAGGCATCGATGCGGGCCGGTGCACCACTGGCCCGGACCTGGTTGGCACGCACGTGCAGATCGAGGTCGGAGAAGACCTGCTCGAGTCTGCGGAGGTTGGACTCCCCCGGACCGAAGAACTCGACGAGGTCGATCGAGTCGGGAATCACGAGACGCACTGTGTTCGACGGCGCCTCGTCAGCGGGTGAGGGGGTCGCAGGGTTCGTGGGGTGGGTGGAGGTGTCCAGAATGATCCTTAGCTTCTGTGCGTGCTCGTTTGAGCACTGCCGGTGTGTGCTTCCATCGTAGTCCGGTTCGTCACCAACGGCCCAATGAATTCTGGGTCATGACGAGCCCGGCCGCGCCGGCCGAGGACGAACGCAGGATTGTCGGCCCCAAGAGGACAGGCGTCGCACCGATTCCGACGAGTGCGTCGAGTTCGGCGTCGCTGATTCCGCCTTCGGGTCCCACGACGAGGACGATGCGCTTCGGCGCACCTGCCTCCTGGGCGGTGCTCAGCTCGGACAGTGCCTGCGAGAGGCGCAGTTCCGCGGTTTCGTGGAGGACGAAGACGCTGTCGGACTCCCCCAGCGCTGAGACCAGGCCCGTGCCGCGGACCAGTTCGTGCCGGCTCGGGAAGAGCGAGCGACGGGATTGGAGAGCCGCCGCGCGCAGGACGTTGTCCCACTTCGCCGCCAGCTTGTCCTTCTTCTTGGCTGGCCAGTCGGCAATCGACCGCTCGGCCGCCCAAGGGATGACCTCGTCGACGCCGATCTCCGTGGTAGCTTCGATGGCCTGCAGGTCGCGGTCGCCCTTGGCCAAAGCCTGAACCAGCACGAGGCTTGGCACTTCTGACTCTGCTCGGGTCACTGCGGAGACGTCGAGCGCGACCTCGTTCGCCGAGGCGGTCGTGACGGTTCCGCGCACACGCACACCTGCGCCGTCGACCACGTCGAATTCGTCCCCGGGTCCGAGCCTGCGGACGCGGACGGCATGCCCGGCCACGTCCTCACCGAAGGTGAGCACCTGGCCGACGACCGCCTCGGCGGCCGTGGTCGAGAAGAAGACCGGAAGGCTCACCGACCGGCGAACCTCTCCCGCATGCGGGAGAAGACTCCCCTGCTCTCAGTGGTGATCTGAGCGCGTGGGGTCTCCTCGTCGCGCAGTTTCGCGAGCTGTTCGAGCAGCTCGCGCTGGGCGTCGTCCATCTTGTCCGGTGTCATGACGTCGACCGTGATCAGCAGGTCGCCGCGGGTCTCGGAGCGCAGGCGGGTCGCGCCCAGTCCGGAGAGCTTGACGACGGTGCCCGACTGCGTGCCTGCTTCGATGGACAGATCCTGCGTGCCGTCGAAGGTCTCGAACGGGATCGAGGCGCCGAGGGCAGCGGCGGTCATCGGTACGGAGATCGCTGCGCGCAGGTTGTCGCCGTCGCGCTGGAAGACCTCGTGGCGGGCCACCATGACCTCGACGAAGAGGTCGCCGGCGGGACCGCCGCCGGGGCCGACCTCGCCCTGGGCGGAGAGCTGGATCCGGGTTCCGTCGGAGACACCGGCGGGGATGCGGATCTTCATCGTGCGCTGCTTGCGGACGCGGCCATCGCCCTGGCAGTTGAGGCAGGGGTTCGGAATGACGGTGCCGTAGCCGTGGCAGGAGTTGCAGGTCTGGTTCGTGACCATCTGGCCCAGAAGGGTCCGAGTCATGCGCTGAACGCTGCCGGAACCGTGGCACAGGGTGCAGGTCTCGACCTTGGTGCCCTGCTGAGTACCGGCACCCGAACAGGTGTCGCAGACAACCGCTGTGGCGACCTCGAGGTCGACGGTGCCGCCGAAGGCTGCGGTCTTGAGGTCGATGTTGACGCCGACTAGGGCATCCTTGCCACGCTGTGTGCGAGGCATCGGACCGCCGGCGGAACCGCCTCCGCCGCCGAAGAAGGTCTCGAAGATGTCGCCGAAGCCGCCGAAGCCACCGCCGCCGGCAGGGAAGCCCTGACCGTTGTCGCCGCCGCCCATGTCGTAGTTGCGGCGCTTCTCCGAGTCGGAGAGCACGTCGTAGGCGAGGGAAATGGCTTTGAATTCGTCCTCGTGACCGGGGTTCACATCGGGGTGATACTTCCGGGCCAGTTTGCGGTAGGACGACTTGATTTCAGCCGCTGAAGCGTCTTTGGACACTCCGAGTGTTTCATAGTGATCGGCCACAGAAACTTCTCTCTCCCTGGTGGTGTGGTGTATTGGCGTTGTCGTGCATGTATTGGTGTCGGCGTCCGGGCGCCGTGCCTGAGATCAGGATCGTCTCTCCGGTCAGGTTCCCTGGTCGAGGACGGAGGAAACGTATTTCGCGACGGCTCGCACTGCTGAGATCGTCGTCGGATAGTCCATGCGAGTCGGTCCGAGCACGGCCAGTCGCGCGGAGGAGCCTGCGTCATGACCATATTCGGCGGCCACGACGGATGTCGAACTGAACGACTCGTGAGTATTCTCACGGCCGATGCGGACGCTGATCTCGGCCTGGTCCTCCGCCATCGATGTCAGCAGTTTGAGGAGCACGACCTGTTCTTCGAAGGCTTCGAGGATCGGGGCCATCTTCTCACCGAACTCCCGACCCGAACGGGCAAGATTCGCGGTGCCTGCCATGATGATGCGCTCTTCGCGGGTGGCGGCGACGAGGTCCGTGACCGCCGCACGGATCTGCGTGAGCACTGCGACGCTGTCCGTGCCTGAGGACTCCGGTTCCGACGTCGTCTCCTCCTGCCTGCCGGCGACGGGTTCGCCTCCGGGCGCGGGAGCCATCGTGTTCATCACGCGGGAAAGCTTCTGTCCGGCGAACTCGGTGTTGATCCTGTCGCGGATGCCGCGCAGCGCCTCGTCGTCGGCGGCCCCCGGAGTGGTCACGATCTTCTGCTCCACCTGGCCGGCATCGGTGATGAGGACGACGAGGATGCGGCTCGGCCCCAGGCCGACTATCTCGATGTGCTTGATCCTGGCCAACGACACCGTCGGATACTGGATGAGCGCAACCTGATGAGTCAACCCCGAGAGCACACGGACCGTGCGGTCGAGCATGTCGTCGAGGTCGACGTTGCCGTCGATGAGCTGGAAGATCGCACGACGCTCGGCCTGGGTCAGTGGTTTGAAATCGTCGATGCGATTGACGAACATTCGGTAGCCGAGGTCGGTCGGGATGCGTCCGGCAGAGGTGTGAGGTTGCGCGATGTAGCCCTCCTGCTCGAGCAGGGCCATGTCGTTGCGAATGGTCGCAGGTGAGACACCCAGGGTGTGGCGCTGAACAATGGCTTTCGAGCCGACGGGCTCATTGGTGGCGACGAAGTCCTCGACGATCGCGCGCAGGACCTGTGCTCGTCTGTCGTCGTTCATCCGTCTCCTCCCTGTCATTGGTTCTCGCACTGTCATTGGTTCTCGCATCTTTGGCACTCACCCGGCCTGAGTGCCAATTCTACGCCTCTTGCAGATCGATTTCACTTTCGGGGCGGACACGACGAACTCGGCTCGGTCTCTCGTGAGCTTACGTCGGGCTCGCACGAGGTTAGTCACTGTTCCAGCTCGGCTCAGCGGGTCATCGCCGATTGCGCCGGGTCCTTGATTAGGGTGGTGGCCTGTGAATACCTTTGATCGCTACGGCCCCGATGTGCTGTCGGGCGCCTCACCGTCCTCACACCAGCTCAAGAAGTCCACCCCTGTCGAGCTGGGCCTCGGCATGGTCCTCGAAGATGCGATGAGCGGATACGTCGGCGCAGTCGTCGGCGCCGAGAAAACCACCGCAGGAGTCGTCGTCAACCTCGAGGACAGGGCAGGAAAGGTCCGCGCGTTCCCGCTGGGCCCCGGGTTCCTGCTTGAGGGACGTCCCGTTGATCTCAGGCTGCCGACCAAGAAGAAGAAAGCGACGCCGGGGCGCACAGCTTCGGGGTCGCGAGCAGTTGCCGATGCCAAGGCGCGCGTGGCCAGAGGCTCGCGGATCTGGGTCGAGGGCAAGCACGACGCCGAGCTCGTCGAGAAGATCTGGGGAGACGATCTGCGGATCGAAGGCGTCGTCGTCGAGCCCCTGGGCGGGTTGGACGATGTCGCTGACAAGCTCGCCGCATTTGGTCCGGACAAGGATCACCGGGTCGGTGTGCTCGCCGACCACTTGGTCAGCGGAACCAAGGAATCCAAGATCGCCGAGGCGGTCCGTGCGGATCCGCGCTACCGCAACGTCGTCCACATCATCGGTCACCCCTATGTCGACATCTGGCAGGCCGTCAAACCTCACGTCGTCGGGATCAAGGAATGGCCGGTAGTCCCCCGGGGTGAGGATTGGAAGACCGGAATCCTGCGACGCATCGGCTGGCCGCACGCCGACCATCGCGACGTCGCTCGCGGCTGGGTCAGGATCCTCGGCAAGGTGAGCACAATTGCAGATGTCGAACCGACGCTGTCAGGTCGTGTGGAGGAGCTCATCGACTTCGTCACCGTGGGCTGACGCCTCTGAAGGACCGCCGGTGTCAGATGTGACCGATTTGGTACAGGATTCGGGCTTTCCTCAGTCCGGCCCAAAGCCGTTTCCGATAGTGTGATGGCCAAGAGCTCTGAAAGGACCCCGCATGTCATACAACCCCCAGCACCCGAACAATGGTTCTGACCAGGCGCGGCCCATGCCACCTGACTATTCTCAGGCCTCGGGTCCGCAACAGCCCTACAGTCAGCCGAACCAGCAGAACTTCGGTTCGCAGCAGAACGCCGGATCGCAGAACTACGGATCGCAGAACTACGGCGCACAGCAGCAGAGTCAGCCTGGCTATGGATCTGCGCAGCAGAACCCGCAGACCTACAACTCACAGCAGGGTCATGGATCGCAGCAGAACTACGGTTCGGCCCAGGGGCAGCAGTACGGATCTGGGCAGCAGTACGGTGCACAGCAGCCGCAGGGTCAGCAGTATGGATCTGGCCAGCCTTACGGGCAGCAGCAGTACGCTCAGCCGCCGTATGGCGGCCCGCAGGCACAAGGCGCACCGAGGTTCGCGGGCAACCCCGCTCTGTTCGACTCACACATGCTGCCCGAGAACGCCTACGGACCCGGTTCCGCTCAATTCTGGATGCCTAACGAATCTGACCGGACCACCGTGCTGTGGACGCACATCGGCGCCTTGTTCTTCGGGTTCCTCCCACTCATCATGTTCCTCGTGAAGAAGGACGAATCACCTTTCGTGCGCGAGCACACGCGTCAGGGCCTGAACGCGTGGATCACCAATATGATCGCCACGTTCGCGGCTTCATTCGTCCTCGGAATCATCGGCTTCATTCTCGCGTTGGTGACATTCGGACTCGGCATATTGATCGTGTACTTCGCCTTCATCATCCCCTGTGTCTACATGGTCTTCTATATCATCGCCGCCATCGCCGGGAACAAGGGCGAAGGCTACAAATTCCCTCTCACCTTCGAATTCGTGAAGTGACGACTCTCGCCCCATGATCGATCACGTGCACTGATCCGCGAGTGCAGCGAAGCCGGTGTCATCACCTCGATGACACCGGCTTCGTCTGTCTGTTCAGGCAACGTGACCCCCAAGGGAACCGACTTGCCGCAGTCGGTTCGCCGACGCGTCAGTTCAGGTAGTCGGTTCGCCGACGGGTCAGTTCACATAGTCGGTGAGGATTCGGACCATATAGTCAGCCAGCAGACGGCCCTGCAGGGTCGGGACGAAAAGTCCCTTCGCAGCTGGCTCAGCCTCGAGCAGACCTTGCTTGACGAAGTCGCTGATGGCCCGTTGGCTGCCCGACCCCAGAGAGTCGAGGCTCAGCTCCGAATCGATGCGGGCCGCGAGCATGATCCGTTCGATCTCTCGCGTCGAGTCATCGAGCACTTCACGTCCGACAGCGGGTGAGTCCCCCGCGAGCAGCCTGTCGGACCATGCCCGAGGATGCTTCGCGTTCCAGAACCGCACTCCGCCGATATGCGAGTGCGCCCCGGGCCCGAAGCCCCACCAGTCGGCATTGCGCCAGTAGGCCATGTTGTGATCGCACCGGGTCGCGTCCGAGGTCGACCAATTGCTCACCTCGTACCAATGGAGGCCAGCGGCTTCCATCGCCGAATCGGCGATCTCATACTTGTCGGCCAGATCGTCTTCGTCGGGCATCGGCAGCTCGCCGCGACGCACCATGGCGCCCATCTTCGTGCCCGGCTCGACGATGAGCGAATACGCGGAGATATGGTCGACGTCGTTGCTCAGTGCCACCTCGAGCGACCGGCGCCAATCATCGATCGACTCCCCCGGAGTGCCGTAGATGAGGTCAAGGCTGAGTTCCAGACCGGCCTCTTTGATCCACCTCGCCACGTCCGGGATCTTCTCCGGATCGTGGGTCCGATCCAAGGTCGCAAGCACATGGGGCACAGCCGATTGCATGCCCAAGGAGATCCGAGTGAAGCCGGCACCCGCCAACGTCGCAATGTAGCTCGGGTCGAGCGTGTCCGGATTCGCCTCGGTCGTGACTTCGACGTCAGGTGCCAACCGGAAACGGGCCCGGATGTCGTCCATGACTCCGGCGAGCACCTCGGCGGCCAGCATCGTCGGGGTGCCCCCGCCGAAGAAGATCGTCGAAACTTCACGATCCCCGGCCCCCACCTCGGCGAGGGCGCGGGTCGAGAGATCGAGCTCGCGCGCAAGATTCGCGCGGTAGTCATCACGGGAGGCTCCCGGGCCGAGGTCCTCGGCCGTATACGTGTTGAAGTCGCAGTACCCGCAGCGAACTCGGCAGTAGGGAACGTGCACGTAGAGGCTCAGCCCACGCTCAGCGGCGCCCTCTCCGGCTGAGGCCGGAAGCGAACCGTCGAGCGGTGGAGTCTCACCAGTCGGTTGTGCTGGCACTTACTTCTTAGCATCCTTCTTGGAATCCGGCTCGTCGGAGGACAGGGCAGCGATGAACGCCTCCTGCGGCACTTCGACGCTGCCGACCATCTTCATCCGCTTCTTGCCTTCCTTCTGCTTCTCAAGCAGTTTGCGCTTACGGCTGATGTCGCCGCCGTAGCACTTACTCAACACGTCCTTGCGGATGGCACGGATCGTCTCGCGGGCGATGATGCGGGAGCCGATGGCTGCCTGGATGGGCACCTCGAACTGCTGGCGCGGGATGAGCTTGCGCAGCTTTCCGGCCATGAGCACACCATAGGAGTACGCGTTATCGCGGTGGACGATCGCAGAGAACGCATCGACCTGATCACCGGTGAGGAGAATGTCGACCTTAACAAGGTCTGCGGCGTCCTGGCCGTCGTCGGAGTAGTCCAGCGAGGCATAGCCCTTGGTCTTCGACTTCAGCTGGTCGAAGAAGTCGAAGACGATCTCGGCCAGAGGCAGACGGTAGCGGATCTCGACTCGGTCAGAGGACAGGTAGTCCATGCCCTGAAGCTTTCCGCGGCGAGTCTGGCATAGTTCCATCACTGCGCCGATGTGCTCGCTGGGGGTGAGGATCGTGGCCTTCACCATGGGCTCACGGACTTCTTTGATCTTGCCGGTCGGGTACTCGCTCGGGTTCGTCACCACGGACTCCGAGCCGTCTTCCATTGTCACCTCGTAGATGACGCTGGGCGCGGTGGAAATGAGGTCGAGGTCGTACTCGCGCTCGAGGCGGTCGCGCAGAACCTCGAGGTGGAGCAGACCGAGGAATCCGCAGCGGAAGCCGAAGCCCAGCGCCGTTGAAGTCTCGGGCTCGTACGCCAAGGAAGCATCGTTGAGTTTGAGTTTGTCAAGCGCATCGCGCAGCACCGGGTAGTCCGAGCCGTCGATCGGGAACAGACCCGAGAACACCATGGGCTTGGGCTCTCGGTAGCCGTCGAGCGCGATCTCTGCCGGCTTCACGGCCGCGGTGACGGTATCGCCGACCTTGGATTGGCGCACATCCTTGACACCGGTGATGAGGTAGCCGACCTCACCGACGCCGAGGCCCTTCGAGGCGTGTGGCTCCGGGGAGGAGACGCCGATCTCGAGAAGATCGTGTGTCGACCCGGTCGACATCATCGTCACCTTTTCGCGCGGGCTCAGTGACCCGTCGATGATGCGGACGTAGGTCACGACGCCCCGGTAGGTGTCATAGACCGAGTCGAAGATCATGGCTCGAGCAGGAGCCTCAGGGTCGCCGACAGGAGCAGGAATGTCGGAGATGATGCGATCGAGGACCTCTTCGACACCCTCTCCGGTCTTGCCGGACACACGCAGGCAGTCTTCGGGTTCGCAGCCGATGAGGTTCGCGAGCTCTTCCGCGTACTTCTCAGGTTGGGCTGCGGGGAGGTCGATCTTGTTGAGGACCGGGATAATCGCGAGGTCGTTCTCCATTGCCAGGTACAGGTTGGCCAGCGTCTGGGCTTCGATGCCCTGCGCGGCGTCAACGAGGAGAAGTGCACCTTCGCATGCGGCCAGCGAACGGGAGACCTCGTAGCTGAAGTCGACGTGTCCCGGCGTGTCGATCATGTTCAGGGCGTAGGGAGTGCCGTCGGTATCCCAGGGCATGCGCACAGCCTGAGATTTGATCGTGATCCCGCGTTCGCGCTCGATGTCCATCCGGTCGAGGTACTGGGCCCGCATATCGCGCTGCTCGACCGCACCGGTGATCTGGAGCATTCTGTCGGCCAGGGTCGATTTGCCGTGGTCGATGTGAGCGATGATGCAGAAGTTGCGAATCAGCTCGGGTGAGGTTGCGGACGGCGAAATCCGCTTGAGTGCACCAGCATTCACCTGAGGTGACATGTACGCCCTTTCCTTGACAGACCAGAACCACCATTGTTCCATGACTTGTATCCCAGCCCGGAATCCGCGGGTGTGCGAACATTTCCGCGCCCGGTCTGCACATTTCGTTTCGCGTCGGCGAAGATTGGACCATGAGTGACTTTTCGATCATGAGCTTCAACCTCAGGTATCCCGCGATGGACGGCCACCCGGTGGCCAAGCGACTGCCGATCGCGGCCGAGCTCATCACGCAGGCCCACCCCCACATCATCGGCACGCAGGAGGGTGAGCTCGATCAGCTCGAGACTCTCATCAGCATGCTGCCCGATGAGTACGTGTGGCTGGGCGAAGGCCACTCCGGTGGGAATTCGGGAGAGTTTACGGCCGTCATCTACGACTCCTCCCGCTTCGATGTCGACGCCGTCGATATCAGCTGGCTATCCGAACGACCTGAGACGGTCGCTTCCGAATCCTGGGGAGTCTCGCATGCGAGGACGCTGACGACCGTCGACGTCAGAGATCTGGTCACCGGTCGATCGCTGCGAGTGCTCAACACCCACCTCGACCACAAGTCCGAGCACGCACGGTTGGAGTCCGCGAAGATCATGGCGGAGACCATCGCCGAGGTGGATGTCCCTTCCATCGTCACCGGAGACTTCAACGTGGCCACCGGTTCACCCGTCTACGACTACCTGTGCAAAGAGGTCGGACTCATCGACACCGGTGCCGAGGCTCCGGGTGAAGACGTCGGGACCTTCCATCGCTATCGGGGTCCGAAGCGAGGCGACGATCGCATCGATTGGATCCTCATCGCCGAAGGGCTGCAGACCGTGTCGACGCGGATCAACACGTTCTCCGTCAACGGAGACTACCCTTCCGACCATTTTCCGATCGAGGCAGTTCTACGCTGGATCGGGTGATGCTGCGTCGCACATTCGAGTGACGGTGCGTCGGATGTTTGGGTGTTGCAAGGTCGATCAGCACAACGTCGATTGACGCGAGGTCGATTAGGCTTGTCGTCTATGAGTTGGAAATCACTGGTCAATCGCGTCGTCAAGATCGGCATCAATGAAGGTGTGAAGTACTTCAGAGAGTCGCAGTCCAAGAAGAGCACGGGGGCGGATTCCTCGGGATCGCGTCCGTCACAGCCTCGGCGCGGTGATGAAGCCCGCCCCATATCGTCCCAGTCTCAGGGCGGAGGCGCCTCGGCCCCCGGCGGCGGCTATCCGGGAGACTTCCACGGTGCAGTCACATCGTCGTACTCCCCCAGCCTCGACGGCGACGCCGATCCCGGAGAGGTCGTCTGGGGATGGATCCCCTTCGAAGAGGACGCCACTCAGGGCAAGGACCGTCCTTCGCTGGTAGTCGGCAAGGACGGCAAGTGGGTTCTCGTCCTCATGCTCACGAGCAAGGACCACATCCCTGGCGGTTTCGGCGAGGTCCGCGAGGATCGCAATGCGCGCTGGATGAACATCGGCAGCGGAGACTGGGACAGCCAGGGACGTCCCTCGGAGATCCGGCTCGACCGAGTCATTCGAGTGGACCCGGACACCATCCGCCGCGAAGGTGCGATCATGCCGCGCGATGTTTTTGACCAGGTGACGAAGAACATCGACGCGAGCTGATATCTGAATTTCAGCCTGACCGTTCCGGCCTGTACCATTGGGAGCTGTATCTTCATCAAGGCGTGTGTCTCGCCGAGGTCGGGTGAAGATGCCATCGGATTCGATATCGTCAATGTGTTTCCCCGCGGAGATGAGTCTGTCGGTTCGATGTGCCCTCACGACCATGTATCACTAACACGAAAGAGTGTTGAAATTGGCTAATATCAAGTCACAGATCAAGCGGATCCAGACCAACGAGAAGGCTCGCCTGCGCAACAAGGCAGTGCGGTCGGAAGTTCGGTCCTCGGTTCGCGTCGTCCGCGAGAACATTGCTGCAGGCAAGAAGGACGAAGCACAGCAGGCTTATGCTGTTGCCGCCCGCAAGCTCGACAAAGCTGTTTCGAAGGGTGTTCTGCACAAGAACAACGCTGCGAACCGCAAGTCGCGCATGGCCACGCAGATCAACGCTCTCTGAGTCGATCACTGAGGCTATAGCTTCGAGGGGCCCGATCCATTTGGATCGGGCCCCTCGCGCATTCACAGTCGGGGCCTGCGTGCATTCGCAGTCAGGCCCTGCGTGCATTCGCAGTCGGGCCCCTCGTGCATTCGCAGTCTCAGCGCTGGCGGGCCAGACGGCAGACTTCGGAGACGAACCACTCGACTGCATAGACGGGGTCACGGCCTCCGCCTTTGACCGCCTCATCAGCCTCGGCCGCGGCGATGAGCGACTGGCCCAGTGCCACCTCGTTCCACCGTCTGGCATCGCGGCGAGCCCGGTCGACCTGCCATGGCGCCATCTTCAGTTCGGCTGCGAGTTCACCGCTCGATCCGGGGAATCCTTGGACCTTGGCCATCGACCTCAGCTTCATCGCTACTGCGGCGACCAACGGCACCGGGTCGGATCCCGTCGACAGTGCGTGCCTGAGCAGGCTGAGTGCGCTCTTCGCGTCTCCGGCGACAGCTGAGTCCGCGACCTTGAATCCGGTGGCTTCGACGCGACCACCGTAGTACTGGTCGACGATCTGCGCGGTGATGGTGCCCTCGGTGTCCTCGATGAGCTGTTCGACGCCGGCATTGAGCTCGGCCAGATCTGAGCCCAGCGCTGACACGAGAGAGGCCATCCCGGCCTCGTCGATCTGTCGCTTCGCAGCCTTGAAACGGCCCTGCGCGAACTTCGCCCGATCGCTCTCGTGCTTCAACGCCGCGGCATCGATGCGGGGGAAGCCAGCAGTTTCGATCTTCTTGACCAGCTTCGCTCCGCGGTTGCCGCCTCCGTGCAAGAGGAGCACGACCGCGTCGTCGTTCGGGTTGTCGAGGTAGGCGAGCGCATCAGCCAGGAACGCTTCCGAACACTTCTCGACCGCCTCGACGACGATGAGCTTCGCAGTGGAGAACAATGATGGAGAAGCCGCCATCGCAAGCTCTCCGCCCTGGTATCCGGCAGCATCGAGTTCGAGCTCCTCCGGATCCTTCTTACGGGCGGCGCTGACGATCCGATCCTTGGCCATACGGATGAGCACCGATTCATTCCCGGATATCATCACCACCGGCGCGGGTTTCGCGGAACTCCACGGGATCAGGGTCTTCTTCACAGCCATGGGTCCAAGCCTATCGTCTGACCGGGACACGGAGTGCACACGTGCTCGATCACCACGGAAGTCCGCAGCAGTCCGCCACACACATGCTCGATCACCACAGCAGTCCGCCGCAGCCCGGCGAGCCCGCAGCCCACAGTCCCCAGTCCCCAGTCCCCAGTCCGCACCCACAGTCCCAGTCCACGGACGGGCGTACTGCTGGCCCGATGTGTTCATCCGTCACCTCCTTCGCAGGTGCGTCCCGTGCTGAATCGCGCATCGGAATAGAGTGCGACCGTCCCACAGCGGTCTGTCCGCAGGACCGGCACCGGCCCGAAGGCTCGCACCGATCGCGGTGTGGGGTGACCATAGCTGTTCTCCCCCACGGAGATCGTGCCCAGGCGAGCGCCCGCGGCCCTGTAGAAATCCTCTGACAGATCAGAGGAGCCATGGTGGGGTGCGATGAGCACATCGACCGGCTGCAGGCTCTGGGCGAGGACGAACTGTTCCTCCTCGCCGATGTCTCCCGGGATCAGGTAGCTCAGCCCCTGCTGTTCAACTCGCAGAACGAGGGAGTCCTCATTGCGCGCGGCGCTGCCCCACTCCCCCATTGTGTGGCCGCCCCCTGCCGCACCGACGTCGAAGCGATGGTCAGAGCCCACCCGGTTCGAAACGCGGTCATCCGAGGCAGATGTGGCTGCCGCTGTCCTCACCTGTGCCGCGCCTCTTACAGATCGTGCAGGTGGCCAGAGGACCTCGATGTGGGCCCCACCGATGTCGAGGCGTTGACCACGGGAGGTGGGGATCACCTCGGCGCCGGTGTCGTCGACGATGCGTCGGACCTCTGGGCCCTGCACGACGTTGTCCGATACCCACAGCCGGTGCAGGGTCCGCGACCACGTCGCACCCGCATACCCCGCACTGTGGTCGGCATCGAAGTGGGAGATGAAGAGGTCGAAGTCCTCGATTCCGCTCTCGTCGAGACACGCGTCGATGGGCTTCGGGTCTTTCCCCGTATCTATCACGAGGCCACGCCCGGCGCCGAGGTTGATGAGCGTGGCCGACCCCTGCCCCACGTCGCAGACCATGACCAGCCAGTCCCGGCTCGGCGGCGTCGTCCGATGCGCGACGATGACCATTGCAGTCAGGGCGATGCAGAGGACGAACACCGGCACTCCCCAGAGTCGCCTGCGCAGGATGAGCCAGACAGCGGAGGCGAGCAGAGTGAGCAGAGCGAGGGCGATGATGGGCCCCCAGGGAGGATCAGGCCAGTCGAGGGCGGCGCCCGGGAGCCCCGCACAGAAGCGGGCGACTGCGACGATCCACCACGCACACAGGGACCCGAGCCATGCTGGAATCTGTGCGCACCACAGCAGGCCCGGCACACCGATGAGTCCGAGTCCCCCGCACACCAGCGACAGGAACCCGAGGACCGTTGACGGCAGAACAGCCGGTGCGGCCAGTGCATTCGCAGCCACCGACCACAGACCGATGCGCGGATCGATCGCCACGAGCACCGGGGTACAGGCCAGCTGGGCGACCAAGGGCACGATGAGTGCGGAGATGAGGACGGCCGGAACCATCGACATCCGCACACTCAGTCTTCTGTGGATCGTGGGAACGACGAACATGATCGCGGCCGTCGAGACGACGGAGAGGACGAAGCCCACCGAGGTGGCTAGCACCGGGACGACGCTCAACAGCAGGCACACGGTCGAACACATCACGGCCACCGGGGCAATCCCTCCACCGCGTAGGAACACGAGTGCAACCGCGATCGCCATCCCGGCTGCGCGGATCGCGCTGGGTTCGAATCCGACGATGAAGACGTAGCCGATACACGTGAGCACCCCGACTGCGACCCGTGTGCGCGGTCCTGCCCGGCACAGGCCCGCCACCAGACCGGCGCCGAGGCTGACGATCGTCACGTTGCTCCCGGAGACAGCTGAGATGTGGGTCAGAGACACGACCCGCATATCGTCGATCATCCGCTCGTCCTGCGGTTGGGTGTCCCCGACGACAAGGCCCGGCAGCAGCCGACCCCCGCTGTGACCCGCGGCCAGGGAGTCTTCTCGCAGAGCCAGTCGCAGCTCGGCACGCCACTGCCAGAGGCGATTCGGCTCCCGGACCACGTGCGGGTCAGCGTCGGTGAGGCGGATGTTGTCCAGGGGTGCGGTACGCATCGACACCTGGGCTCCATCGGGTGGGACCGAGGGGCTGAGCACCTCGGTGATCCCGGTTGGTGTGAATATCGTCAGCCGCGACCATCCCGACGCACCCGGTTGACTGTGGCCGACGACGATGCCGGTCAAGTCGGCCTCCTCAGCCGGACCACGTGAGGCGCTGAGCATCGTGACCTGCACAGTGAGCAGACACGCGAAGACGATGAGCAGAACACCGATGTGGTGGTGCCAGCGCAGGCAGAGGAATCCACATGCGGCCACTACCGGGGTGACGAGGAGAGTCCACGGCCCCGGCGCCACCAGCGCCGAGGTCCACAGTCCCACCGCGCACAGAAGCAGTCGGACGGACCCGGGCCAGATCGCTGCTGTCGTGCGAACCCAGTCGCAGGCGAGAGCCCAGTTCCGCCGCGCCCACCGGATCATACGCGAGCGATGCGAACGATCGCCCACAGGGCGCCGAGAGCGCGGCTTGGCAACACTGGGCCCCGGCACCTGTCCTGGTGCTGCGGCGGCGTGCCGTCTACCCGACCGAGACAAGGTCTTTGAGCCTCTCGTAGGTCTTCGGACCGATGCCCTGGACGAGGAGCAGATCCTCGACGCTTGCGAACGGCTGATCCTGGCGGTGAGTGACGATCGCCTCTGCCGTCACCGGGCCGACCCCCGGCAGCGTCTGCAGGGCGGTGGAATCCGCCGTATTCAGATCGATCTTCCCCCCGACGTTCGGACCTGCCCCTGCCGAACCGTTCGCCCCATCGGCTCCGGCCCCGGCCCCGGCAGAGTTAGCCGAGCCGCCGACAGAAGACCCGCCGCTGCTTCCCGCACCAGACGAGCTGCTCCCAGTGCCCGCACTGCCACCTGCTCCTGCGCTGGTGCCAGCGCCTGCGCCTGCGCCCGCGCTGCCTTCGCCGGAGTCGGCATCCGGGTTCTCACCCCTGGCCGGAATGTGAACCTGTTCCCCGTCTTGGAGCACACGGGCGAGATTGATCGACTCGGCATCGGCGTCAGACTTCAGACCACCCGCAGCCTCCACTGCGTCCTGGACGCGAGCCCCTGCGTCCAGCGTGACGACCGAGGGCTTGTGCACTTGACCGGTGACGTGGACGACGACCTCGCCGCTCGCCTGAGCCCCGCCAGACTGAGCCCCTGCCTTCTGAGCCCCGCCAGCCTGTGCGCCTGCCTTCTGGGCGCCACCGGCTGAGGAATCGGCCCCTCCTCCCGCTGCGGTGCCGCTCGCGGCGGAATCGTCCGTCCCGGAAGCACCTGCACCAGTGTCGCCACCCGCTGAGCTGCCACCTTGTTGTTCGCCAGCACTGTGCTGTTGGGCCGGACGCAGCAGGAGGAAGGCCACGACGAGAACCGCCACCATGGCCACTGCCACCGCGACCAGCACAGGCAGTCGGACACGACGCGGCTCGACCGGTTCCACTTCACCTTCGCTGTCGCTGGCGAATACATCCCCGGGCACCCATCCGCCGCGCTCAGCGCTGGAGCTGATGAGGCCAGCGAAGCGATCATCGGGTGAGACGGCCATGCCGGACAAACTACGGTCAGCCGCCGCTGCGACGCCAGGCGGCGATCACGGCCTGTGGAAATCGGTTGAGCATCCACAGGCCATCCGCACGTAAGTCAGCTGATCGTCAACAGGCCTTCGCGCACGAGTGAGTCACAACCGTCACGGAGTGGTCTGGACCGTGATTCCGATCGTGCCGGGGCCGACGTGGGCTGTGATGATCGTGGACAGCGTCCGGAACGTCGTCGGCAGGCCCAGCGCCTCGATGCGCTCCTGCAGTGCGAGGACGTTAGGATGCGAGGGCTGCCCCTCGGCCTGTTGGATCTGAACCTCTACGTTCCGCCCGTCTTCGGCGATCTCAGCGGCCGCTTCGCCTGCCAGGGCGACCATGCGGTCGAGCGCCTTCGACCAGGTGCGCACGCGGGCAACGGGGGCCACGACACCGGCGCTGAGTCCCAGCACCGGGACGATCTGCAGGGCCCGGCCGAGGAGGGAGGACGCGGCTCCGATGCGACCGCCTCGGCGCAGGTGTTCCAACGTCGCGGGAGCGAACATCGTCTGAGATTCCCCGGCACACCAGTCAGCGACGGTGCCGGCGATCGACGCCACGTCACGACCGTGGGAGATTCCCGCAGCGGCGATGGCCAGGGCTCCGGCCAGTCCCGCCGAGGTGGTCCTGGAGTCGACGACGTTGATCAGGGTTGATTCGCCCTCGGCCGCGGTGACGGCTGAGTCCCGTGTTCCGGAGAGGGCACCGGACATCGTCACGGTGATGATCGCCTCGGCGCCGTGGTCGATGAGCGTCGAATAGGCATTGGCGAACTGTGCCGGGGTCGCCATGGACGTCGACACCTCTGCGCCTGCGCTCATCTTCCGGCACAGATCCTCGGCCCCGATCTCACCGTCGGTGAAGGCGACTCCGCCGACGAGCACGGTCAGCGGGACGACGGCGAACAGGTCGCCGGTGATCGTACTCAGGTGAGCTTCCTCGGCCGCGGACAGCTGTGCCGTCGAATCCGTGACCAGGCCGATCCTCATGGCCGGCCCAACGCCCGATACGTCCATCCGGCACCGCGCCACTGAACCGGGTCGAGGACATTGCGCCCATCGACGAGGATCCTGTCCGCAACCAACGACGCCGTCGCAATAGGATCAAGATCCCGATACTCCCGCCACTCCGTGAGCAGCAGCACCGCATCAGCACCCGCCAACGCCGCGCTCGTATCCCGGACATAATTCAGCTCCGGGAACGACCTCGACGCATTGTCGATGGCCTGCGGATCCGTCACCGTCACCACACCGCCCTGAGTCGCGATCAGACGAGCCACGGACAGCGCCGGCGAATCCCTGACGTCATCACTGTCGGGTTTGAACGCAGCACCGAGCACTGTGATCTTCTTCCCGATGAACGACCCGGCGAGGATGTCACGAGTGATGTCGACCATGCGCACACGCCGGCGCATATTGATCGAATCGATCTCCTTGAGGAAGGCCACTGCCTGGTCCGCACCCAACTCACCGGCCCGAGCCATGAACGCGCGAATGTCCTTAGGCAGACACCCACCGCCGAACCCGAGACCCGCGTTGAGGAACTTCCGACCGATCCGATCATCCATACCGATGGCATCCGCGAGCTGAGTGACATCAGCACCCGAGGCCTCACACAGTTCAGCCATCGCATTGATGAATGAGATCTTCGTGGCCAGGAAGGAATTCGCGGCCGTCTTGACCAGCTCCGCCGTCGCGAAGTCCGTGACCATCCGCGGAGTCTCATCGTCAAGCATCGTCGCGTACACCTCGTCGAGCACCGCCGTCGCAGCGTGCCCTGACTCGCCGGGAGCCACACCATAGACCAGACGGTTCGGATGCAGCGTGTCCTCCACCGCGTGGCCTTCGCGCAGAAACTCTGGATTCCACATCAGTGACGCACCGGTATCCGCCAGAACTGCAGCCAAACGCTCGGCCGTACCGACGGGAACCGTGGACTTACCCACAACCACCGACGTCGAAGTCATATGCTCAAGCAGGGAATCGACGGCCGCATCGACATACGTGACGTCGGCGGCGAACTCGCCCGGCTTCTGCGGAGTGCCGACACACACGAAGTGGACCCGCGAGTCCACGACCTGCGACACATCGGTGGTGAAGTCGAGGCTGCCGCGTTCGCGACCTTTCACCAGCAATTCACTCAGCCCCGGCTCGAAGAACGGCGGCCGACCTGATTTCAGGGCAGAGACCTTGTCCTCGTCGACATCGACGCCGACGACCTCATGTCCCAGCGACGCCATGGCCGCAGCATGCACGGCCCCCAGATATCCGCACCCGATGACTGAAATCTTCAACCTGTGCACTCCCTGCCTCGTACAAGCATTTTCAGCCTCACTATATGCGACCAGGTTCCACGATATCTGGAGGTTGAAACAGTACCCTTGGGATTGTGAAGCGTTTCTTGGATTTCTTGACCAACTCACCGGCAGCGGTGACGTGTGCGGTGCTCACCGTGCTCGGCATCGTGCTCTTCGCCGTGCCTGCCCTGCATCCGTTCGCCTGGATCATCGGCCTGTTTCTGTGCCTGGGCGTGATCGTGGCTCTCCTCATGTTCCATGGGGAATGGCGACGCGCGCAGATCCAGATCGACTCGTTGCGCCAGCTGCTGAGCACGGAGCGCGGACGCATGGACTCCGTGGGCCTGACTCCGATCGACGCCGAGGTCGAGCAGCTTCCCGACGAGACGCGTGCACAGCGGATCCTGTCACTGCTTCCCGACTCCGACGGACTCGTCCAGTCCCTGCGCCTCGATGCCACCTTCGGAACCCTGCAGGTCGCCGAACTCGAACCGCTCCTGACCTTCCGCGAGGAGTTCGCGAAGTCGAGCTTCGACAATCCGCGCTCCCACACCGCGTTCATGAACCTCTACCGTGCTGCCGAAGCCCTGTCCATCTGGGTCAAGGAGGAGACACGCGTCCTCGCCTCCGACACGACCCAGCGCGAGATCCGGCCCGGCGATACCCGCAAGGGCGGATGGCGCGAATACACCGAGGCACGCAGCCGCGGCGAGAGCCTCGGTGATCAGTTCGTCTCCGCACGCTGGGAGTTCAATCAGACGGCGTTGGAGCTTGGACTCGTCGCCTGACGGACGACATGCGATTGTGCGCGCGATTGCGCAGGACCAACATGACGATGGCGACGGGCTCTTTCGAGTCCGTCGCCATCGTCATCTGCATTCAGCATTGTCTGCCGTGCTCAGCGCCGCGGCGCTTCGCCTCTGGGCTCAGTGCCTGATCCACCACTTATCGGTCGGCGTCACCGGTGTACGGCGCTTGTGCTCGGTTGCACGATAGCGCTCGATGAGCAGCGCTGCCGACGCCTGGTCGATCTCCCTGCCCTCGAGGAAATCATCGATCTCCTCATAGGTCAGACCCAACGATGATTCGTCGGTCTGTCCCGGCTGATCGTCAAGCAGGTCCGCCGTGGGGACCTTCTGCACGAGATGCTCGGGCGCGCCGAGGTGGTCGAGCAGTGCCCGTCCCTGCCGCTTGTTCAGCCCGGCCAGTGGAACGACATCGGCAGCGCCGTCACCGAACTTCGTGAAGAACCCGGTGACCGCCTCGGCGGCATGGTCGGTGCCGACGACGAGGAGGCGCTTCTCGCCCGCGAGCTCGAACTGGGCGAGCATGCGCATGCGGGCCTTGACATTGCCTTTGCCGAAATCGGTGATGGCCTCACCGGTAGCGCTCAGATATTCCTGCGCTGCGGCGTCGGTGGCAGCCCCGATGTTAATGACAAGGCTGTGATCGGCACGGATGAAGTCGAGCGCATCCTGTGCGTCCGACTCATCGGCCTGGACATGATGCGGGAGACGGATCGCCCAGAACTCAGCAGCGGCCCCCCGGCGGCGAAGCTCTTCGACCGCAAGCTGGCACAGACGCCCAGCCAGAGTCGAATCCTGCCCTCCGCTGATGCCGAGAGTCAGACCTTTCACACCCGTGGTGAGGATGTAATCAGCGAGGAATTCGACACGACGGGCGATCTCCGTCGTCGGGTCGATGGATTCGCGCACGCCCAGGCTGTGACGGATCTCGTCCTGGATGGCTTCAGTTGACATGTGTTTCCAACCCTTCCGGGCAGAGCGCCTGACTCAGGCGTCGGGGACGATGTTGACGAGCTTAGGAGCACGCACGATGACCTTGCGCACACCGGCTCCGTCGAGCGCCTTGACGGCGTTCGGCGATTCCAGCGCGAGCTTCTCCAACTCGTCCTCCGAGATGTTCGGGTCGACCTCGAGTCGGGCGCGAACCTTGCCCTTGACCTGCACCACGCAGGTGACCAGATCGGCCACGAGATGCTGTGGATCCGCCTCGGGGAAGGTTGCATAGGTGACTGTCGAGGTGTGGCCGAGCTTGGCCCACAGCTCTTCGGCCAGGTGCGGCGCAAACGGAGCAAGCATGATCGCCAGCGGCTCGAGAACGTCCGCGGTGGCTCCACCCTGCTTCGTAGCATGGTTTGTGAGCACGATGAGCTTCGAGATGGCCGTGTTGAAGCGCAGGTGGTCCATGTCCTCGCGGACGCCTTCGATGACGCGGTGGAGAACCTTCAGCGTCTCAGGATCGCTCGTGCCCTCCTGCATCACGGACTCACCGGTGGTCTCGTCGACGAAGAGCCGCCAGATGCGCTGGAGGAAGCGCTGCGCACCGACTACTGCGCGGGTCTCCCAGGGACGAGCCTGCTCGATCGGTCCCATGGACATCTCGTAGACGCGGAAGGTATCGGCACCGTAGGCGTCGTACATCTCGTCGGGCGAGACGGAGTTCTTCAGCGACTTGCCGATCTTTCCGTACTCACGGTTGACCTCGGCGCCCTCGTACCAGAACGTGCTCTCACCGTTGTCGTCGACCTTCTCCTCGACCTCGGCCGCGGGAACGTAGACGCCCCGCGAATCGGTGTAGGCATAGGCCTGGATATAGCCCTGGTTGACGAGCCTGTGGAACGGTTCGGAGGAGGATGTATATCCCAGATCGAACAGGATCTTGTGCCAGAACCGGGCGTAGAGCAGGTGCAGGACCGAGTGCTCGGCACCGCCGACGTAGAGGTCTGCGCCGCCGCGGGGCTTGGACTCGCGCGGACCCATCCAGTACGCCTCGTTGACAGGATCGACGAGACGTTGCGAGTTGTGGGGATCGGCGTAGCGCAGCTGGTACCACGAGGAACCGGCCCAGTTGGGCATCGTGTTCGTCTCGCGGTAGTACTTCTGCGGCCCGTCGCCCAGGTCGAGTTCGACCTCGACCCAGTCGCGGTTACGGCCCAATGCCGGTTCCGGCTGACTGTCCGCATCGTCAGCGGCGAAGGTCCGGGGTGCGAATTCATCGACCTCGGGCAGCTCGATCGGGAGCATGGAGTCCGGGAGCGCGATCGGTGTGCCGGCCTCGTCGTAGACGATCGGGAACGGTTCGCCCCAGTATCGCTGCCGGGAGAACAGCCAGTCCCGCAGACGGTACTGCGTGGATTCGGTGGCCAATCCCTGAGCGGCCAGCCACTCGGTGATCTTCGCCTTGGCCGCGTCGACGTCGAGTCCGTTGATGTCGACCTCGTCGTTGGCCGAGTTGATCATCACACCTGTGCCCGTGAACGGCGAGTCCTCGTCGTGACCGGCAGGCGGCTGGACAGTGCGGACGTAGGGCAGACCGAAGGCCTTCGCAAAGTCCCAGTCACGTGCGTCTTCAGCCGGAACGGCCATGATCGCACCGGTGCCGTAGCCCATGAGCACATAGTCGGCGATGAAGATCGGGATCTCTTCGCCCGTCGCGGGATTGACCGCGTACGAGCCGGTGAAGATGCCTGTCTTCTCCTTGCTCTGCTGCCGGTCGGCGTCGGTCTTCGCAGCTGCATCGCGCTGGTAGCCGGCGATCGCCTCGGCGGGGGTGGCGCCACCACCGCGCCAGAGCTCCGGGGTCTGCGCGTCCCACTGAGCAGCAGTGAGCTCGGAGATCTGCGGATGTTCGGGGCTGAGCACCAGGTAGGTGGCGCCGAAGAGCGTGTCCGGGCGGGTCGTGTAGACCTCAACCTGGGCCTCGGAACCGGCCACGGGCAGGCGCAGCATGGCACCCATGGATCGACCGATCCAGTTCGTCTGCATGCTGCGCACGGCCGAGGGCCAGTCCAAGGAATCGAGATCGTCGATGAGACGGTCCGCATACGCTGTGATGCGCATGTTCCACTGCCGCAGTCGACGTGTGTAGACCGGGAAGTTGCCGCGCTCAGACAGGCCGTCTGCCGTGACCTCTTCATTCGCCAGCACTGTTCCCAGTCCCGGGCACCAGTTGACCGGTGATTCGGAGACATAGGCCAGGCGGTAGTCCTGCAGGATCGTCTCTCGCTCCGCCGAGGTCAGCTCGGCCCAGGAGCGACCGTCCGGTGTCGGACGGACACCAGCGGCGAACTGGTCGATGAGTGTCGAGATCGGCCGGGCCGCCCCCACAGAGGACTCTCCATCGGTGGTGGCCTCCGGGTCGTACCAGGAGTTGAAGATCTGCAGGAAGATCCACTGCGTCCATCGGACGAAATCGTCGTCTGTTGTTGCGAAGCTGCGGCGCTCGTCGTGGGCCAGGCCCAGTCGGCGCAGCTGACGTGTCATGTTCGAGATGTTCGCGTCTGTGGTGATGCGCGGATGCTGCCCCGTCTGAACTGCGTACAGATCGGCAGGCAGACCGAAGGCGTCATAGGACAGAGCGTGCATGACGTTGTGCCCGCGCATCCGCTGATAGCGACCGTAGACGTCCGTGCCCAGGTATCCCAGAGGATGGCCGACATGGAGTCCGGCGCCCGAGGGATAGGGGAACATGTCCATGATGTAGAGGGACTCCCGCTCGTCGAGGTCCGCCGGCGGACCATAGGACGAGGACTCCTCCTGCCGATCGAGGCTCCGCGCCTGGCTCAGATCACCGGTGGGGTTCGGGGTGTGAAAGGTTCCCGACTTCTCCCATGTGTCCTGCCATGACTTCTCGATCTTCTCGGCCAGTTCCGCGTCATAGCGGAAGCCGGTCTCCTCAGGATTCGTCGTCATTACCTTCCTTCACTTACTGGAGGTGAGCGGGTTTCGACCATCGTACTCTGAACATTCCCTGATTCGACTTGGCTAGACTGCCAGAAGAACGCTCGACGTGGGTTTGAGCCGTCAAACGTGAGCGATTTCACCTCGCGGGCGTCGGGCAGTAAGATAACTCGGCAGTAACTTATGCCACAAAGGAGACCTCATGAGCCCAACGACAATGCCCCAGTCATCCACCCCCGTCGTCGGCTTCGAGGTCGACGTGACCTCATCGACGACCGACATCTTCCTCCGGAAAGTCACCGAGGACCCGAATCGGCCTCTCCTGGCCACACCAGTCGACGACGGTTGGTCGGAGGTCAGTGCCGGCGATTTCCTCGCACAGGTGAAGGCCGCAGCCAAGGGCCTCATCGCCGCCGGCGTCGAGGTCGGCGACCGCATCGCGATCTTCGGCCCCACGTCGTTCGAATGGACGCTCAGCGACTACGCCGTCTGGTACGCCGGAGCTGTCTCCGTTCCGTTCTATGACACGTCCTCCCAGGATCAGCTGGCCTGGATGATCACTGACGCGGCAGTCGGGCGCGGCCTGGTCAGCAGCCGGGAGCATGCGGATCGCGTCGAGGCGGCAGCTGCCGCGGCAGGCGTCGAGCCCCCGCAGCTGTGGATCTGGGAGGAAGGCGCCTTCCCGGACCTCGAACTCTCCGGACGCGAGGTCGACGACATCACACTTGAGGCCCAGCGCTCTCAGGTCACCAGCGACTCGGTCGCGACCCTCATCTACACCTCCGGCACGACGGGCAAGCCCAAGGGCTGTGTCCTCACCCATGCGAACTTCGTCCAGACCGCGCAAGCCGCGCAGATGCAGATTCCCGCGGTCTTCAGCGAGGGCATGCGGTGCCTGCTGTTCCTGCCCCAGGCGCACGTCTTCGCCCGTTTCATCGAGGTGCTCTCGATCAGCTCGGGGGCGCTGCTCGCCCATCAGTCCGATCTCACGCAGCTCACCACCGCCCTCGGCAGCTTCCGGCCGTCGTTCATCCTCGGAGTCCCCCGCGTCTTCGAGAAGGTCTTCAATTCAGCATTGGCAACCGCCCAGTCCGGCGGCAAGGAAGCCATCTTCCGTCGGGCAGAGCAGGTCGCGGTCGCGTACTCCAAAGCCCTCGACGCCGGAAAGGTCCCAGCCACGCTCAAGCTGCAGCACGCACTGTTCGACAAGCTCGTGTACTCGAAGCTGCGCACAGTCATGGGCAACAACGTCTCGCACGCGGTCTCCGGTGGCGGCCCCCTCGGGTCGCACCTCGGACACTTCTTCCGCAGTGTCGGACTCATCGTCCTCGAAGGCTACGGACTGACGGAGACCACGGCACCGATCACGGTGAATGTGCCGGAGAAGTCCAAGATCGGCACAGTCGGCGTCCCCCTGCCCGGCGCCTCCGTGGCGATCGCCCCGGACGGCGAGATCCTGGCCAAGGGAGTACCCGTCTTCCGCGAATACTGGAACAATCCCGAAGCCACGGCCAAGGAGTTCCATGACGGCTGGTTCGCCACAGGCGACCTCGGCTTCCTCGACAACGACGGCTATCTTTCGATCACCGGACGCAAGAAGGAGATCATCGTCACTTCGAGCGGAAAGAACATCGCTCCGGCACCGCTCGAGGATGCCCTGCGCCGCCACCCGCTCGTCGGTCAGCCCGTAGTCGTGGGAGACAACCGGAAGTTCGTCTCAGCCCTCATCTTCCTCGACTCGGAGATGCTGCCGACTTGGCTGAAGAACCATGATCTGCCCGAGATGGATCTGCGCCAGGCGTCGACGGACCCGACAGTCCGGGACGAGATCGAAAAAGCCGTCGAACGAGTCAACAAGACCGTGTCGAGAGCTGAAGGCATCAAGAAGTTCACGATCCTGCCGGTCGAACTCAGCGAGGACAACGGCTATCTCTCGGCCAAACAGTCGGTCAAGCGCCACCTCGTCAACAAAGACTTCAGCGCCGACATCGACGGTCTCTACGAGGGCTGAGACGCTGACCGCGGGCTGAGGAATATCCGGCAGCCCACGGATCACAGGGATCGGCCCGCCCGACGCAGCGAGTCTGCCTTCCGCTTCACAGAGGCAGGTCCTCCGCATACGACACGCAGCCCGTGTCTCGCACAGTGCGTGCGGGACGCGGGCTGCGTGCAGTGTCAGCAGAGCCCAAAGGGACGTAGGCTGATTGCGAAGCACCCGAATTCCGGGCCGGAGACGAGGAGGACGACATGTCTGACGACACCGCAGAGACGAACAGCTACGTGGCCAAGGGTGAGGCGTTCAACCGCGACACCAACTACATCGACGACCGGATCCTGGCCGATCCGAACTCGCGCTGGCCCGTCGAACCTGGCCGCTACCGCCTCATCGCCGCCCGCGCCTGCCCGTGGGCGAACCGGACGATCATCGTCCGCAGGCTGCTCGGCCTTGAGGACGTCATCTCGATCGGAATGCCGGGACCGACCCATGACTCACGGTCGTGGACGTTCGACCTCGACCCTGGCGGAGTCGACCCGGTGCTCGGCATCGAACGGCTGCAGCAGGCATTCTTCGCTCGGTTCCCCGACTACCCGCGAGGCATCACCGTGCCCGCGATCGTTGACATTGCCTCCGGAGCCGTCGTGACGAACGACTTCCCTCAGATCACTGAGGACTTCTCGACTCAGTGGAAGCAGCATCATCGTGAGGGCGCTCCGAATCTTTGGCCCGAGGAGTCGCGAGAGGAGATGGAGAAGGTCATGCGGCTGATCTACACCGAGATAAACAACGGTGTCTACCGCTGCGGCTTCGCCGGATCCCAAGAGGCCTACGACGCTGCCTTCGACCGTCTGTTCACCGCTCTCGACACCATCGAAGATCGTCTGCGCACCTCTCGGTTCCTCATGGGCGGGTCGATCACCGAGGCGGACGTCCGACTGTTCACCACTTTGGTTCGGTTCGATCCTGTCTACTTCGGGCACTTCAAGTGCAATCGTCAGGCGCTGCGGGGCTTTGAGAATCTCTGGGGCTATGCCCGTGACCTCTATCAGACGCCCGGGTTCGGGGATACGGTTGACTTCGTCCAGATCAAACAGCACTACTACATTGTTCACGCCGATGTGAACCCGACCCAGATCGTGCCCAAGGGACCGGATCTCGCGGATTGGCTCTCACCTCACGGTCGAGACTCGCTCGGTGGGTCGCCCTTCGGCGACGGCACGGCACCAGGCCCGGTCAGGGCCGGTGAAGAGGTGCCGAAGGATCACACAGCGGCCGCTTGGCTGAAGTGACGCGACATTGCTGAAATGACTCGGCATTGCTGAAGTGATGCGACATTGCTGAAGTGAAGCGGTGGGAATGAGACCGGACGAACAGCTGGGGTTGAGCTCTCGGGAATAAGAGGCCGGGCGAATCGCCGAGGCTCAGCCCTCGGTCTGGCCGTCCGACTCTTCGGTGCGATCGGCTGAGCCGCGGTCCTGGAGCGCAGCCTTCGTTCGGCGGCGTTTGCGCACCTTGAGCGTGATCCAGACGACGACGAAGATAACCACGGCGACGATGACAAGAGTCTGGAAATAGCCGGCGTAGGTTTCGACGATCGACCAGTTCTCCCCCAGGTAGAAGCCTGCGACGATGAGGATCGTGTTCCAGATCAGGCTGCCAGCGCTGGTCAGCACCAGGAACTTGACGATGCTCATGTTCCGCATGCCCGCAGGAATGGAGATCAGCGACCGGAAGATGGGGACCATCCGTCCGAAGAACACAGCCTTGTCACCGTGCTTGTCGAACCACGCGACGGTCTTGTGCACGTCGTCGACGTCGACCAACGGCATCTTCACAGCGATGCGCGCAATGCGTTCGAGACCGATCCATTTGCCCACGGCCCACAGAACAACGGCACCGACGACGGACCCGACCGTGGCGAAGATGATCGCCAGGTAGATATTCATATTGCCCTGGCTCGCAGTGAATCCCGCCAGCGGCAGCACCAGCTCGCTCGGGATGGGCGGGAAGATGTTGTCGAGGAAGACCAGGAATGCGACTCCGAGGGGCCCCAAAGCCTCCATCAGCGTCACCGCCCAAGCGGAGAAACCACTGAGGTTGCCTGCTGCGCCAGAGGCTGCAGACAGCATCAAGTCGGTGGGCTGGACAGTCGAAAATAGTATCGGCATGGTGAAAAGTCTAGTTTAGAAGCGCGGCCTGTTGCTCACAGTGCGTTCTCAGCGGCTAGTGTTGAAACAGACATTTGAGGGTCACGATCGAAGGAGCACGAAGTGGCACCAGCCAAAGTACTGGCCTCCCGCAACACCGTGGCCGAAGCCGGCCACAACGCCATCACCAAGCCGGGCCCCGCCCACCTGATGCGAGCGGTCAAGCGATTCGGCGAGCGTCTGGGCAATCAGTTCGGTGCTGCGATCACCTACTTCCTCGTCCTCGCGGTGATGCCGATCGCGATGTTCACGTTCGCGAGCCTGGGCTTCGTCCTCGACGTCCTCCGGCCCGACCTCGTCCCCGTCATCACCGATCAGATCGAGACGCAGCTAGGCGGAAACTCTTCACTGACCGACCAGCTCGAACAATTCCTCACCAGCTGGCAGTCCGTCGGGATCATCGCCATCCTGGCCGCTCTCTACACGGGGCAGGGTTTCATCGGCAACCTCGGCGCCGCTGTCCGCGCTCAGCTCCACGCCGACTTCGACGACGTGGTGCCCAATCAGTCCTTCGTCAAGAAGATCCTGAACAACGTTGTGACGCTGTTGGGACTCATCGTCGGACTGCTGCTCACCGTGGCCCTGACGATCGTCGGCACCGGCATGGGATCGTGGATCACTGAACAACTCAAACTGGGCGGATTCGGATCAGTCCTGGTGCGGATCGTTCCCTTAATCGTCGTCCTCGGTGCCGCATGGCTGATCTTCATGTTCCTCTTCACCATGCTTCCCGATCATCCAGTGGGCAAGCGAGCCAAGATCAGGGGCTCCCTGATCGGCGCTGTGGCCTTCACCATCCTCCTCAACCTCGCCACTGTCCTCGTCGACATCTTTTCCGGCAACAAGGCGGCAGGCGTATTCGGGTCGATCATCGCGATCATGCTGACGATGAATATCTTCGCTCGGATCATCCTCTTCGTTGCGGCCTGGATCGGCACCGCCACCCCGCCGCAGCCGCAGGAGGACACCTCACCCGAATACCGGTTCGTCGAGCCTAAAGTCCAGATCCAGAGCCTCGGCGCTCTCCTGGCCGGAGCCGGCATCATCACGCTGACTCTGCTGGGCTTCCGACGTCTCGAAGACCACAATTCAGAGCGCAGCTAGGCAAAGCGATAGACTGAGCGGGAATTCGCCAACTGACCGAGGAGACACAACCCTTGACTGAAGCAACGACGGCTCGCCTGGACGAATGGGCGAACAAGCAGACTGCCGCCGAAGAACTGGTTCCACTTGTCGGACGCCTGCACCGTCAGAATGACGTACTTCTGACGCTGTTCGGCCGCTCGCTGCTGAATAAGTCGGTGACCGGCATAATCAAGGCTCACCGCTATGCCCGCCACTTCCTCGGCGAGGACCTCGACATCGAGGTCACCCTGACGATGGTGCGAGAACTCTCCGAACTCGATCTGGGTCCTGCTCGCCTCGACGTGGGACGCCTGTTCCAGAAGCTGCAGGATCAGTCCGCCTCGATGGACGAGTTCCTCTCCGCAGAGCTCGCCTCGGTCGTCGGCCACAATGATGACAAAGGTGAAGTGCGCGATGTCGTCCTCTACGGCTTCGGTCGCATCGGTCGTCTGCTCGCGCGGATCCTCATCGACCGTGCCGGCGGCCCCGGAGTGCGCCTGCGCGCGATCGTCGTCCGCAAGGGCGGCGACGATGACCTGGTCAAGCGGGCCTCGCTGCTGCGCCGCGACTCGGTGCACGGCAAATTCGACGGCACCATCGTCGTCGACGAAAATGCCAATACGATCCAGGCCAACGGCACCCTGATCCAGGTCATCTACTCGAATGATCCGTCACAGGTCGACTACACCGAATATGGCATCAACGACGCCATCATCGTCGACAACACCGGCAAGTGGCGCGATGAAGAGGGACTGTCCAAGCACTTGGCCTGCCCCGGTGCCGCGAAGGTCATCCTCACCGCGCCGGGCAAGGGCGACGTGAAGAACATCGTCTACGGCGTCAACGACGCAGCCATCCTCGACACCGACACCATCGTGTCCGCTGCCTCGTGCACGACCAACGCGATCACGCCCGTGCTCAAGGCGCTCAACGACAAGTTCGGCGTTCGCAACGGCCACGTCGAAACGGTTCACTCGTTCACCAACGACCAGAACCTCATCGACAACTTCCATAAGGGTTCGCGCCGCGGCCGTGCCGCAGGCCTCAACATGGTGCTCACGGAGACCGGAGCAGCCAAGGCCGTGGCCAAGGCTCTGCCGGAGCTCAAGGGCAAACTGTCGGGCAACGCGATCCGCGTTCCCACCCCGAACGTATCGATGGCGATCCTCAACCTCAACCTCGAGACTGAGACCAGCGTCGACGAACTCAACGAGTTCCTCCGTGAGACCTCGATGAATTCGTCGTTGCGCAATCAGATCGACTACGTCTCCTCCCCCGAGCTCGTCTCCACCGACCTCGTCGGTTCGAAGCGTGCCGGTATCGTCGACGGCCTTGCCACCATCGTCGATGAGGATCGTGTCGTCGTCTACGTCTGGTATGACAACGAGTTCGGCTACAGCTGCCAGGTCGTCCGCTGTGTGGCGAAGATGGCTGGAGTCGACGCCCCGGCGTTCCCCTGACGGATGCCGCTGCGCTGACTGAAGCTGCAGGCAGGTCGAACTCTGAGTTCGGCAATCTCTCCTGACGACGAAGACCCCCACTGCTGTGGGGGTCTTCGTCGTCAGCGGGTCATCGCATTCAGTTCTCAATCAGCGACGTTCCTCTTCAGCCCGCTCGTTCAAGACGGCTTCGTGGAGCCAGATCGGGGTGAATGTCGCGAATCGGGCGGCCAGTTCGCCGTCGCTGTCGAGGATGACGGCGAGCCGATCGTCGGCACCGTCCAACTCGTTCGCCCAGATCGGACCCAGACACGCCAGCAGCGCGCAGGCCAGCACGACGGCGATCGCAAGTATCGGCGTCGCCGACCAGAGCATCCATCCGAGCAGGAGACCGAGGATGGCGAATCCGATCGCGATCGCCATGCCTCCTGTCCGCGACCGAGGTGCGCGTGCACTCGCGGGGCGAGCTGCGGCGACCGAGTCGAGGATGTCGCGATTGATTCTGGTCCATGCGACGATGGCTGCCAGTGCGCACACGATCCCAATGGCGATGAGGCTGAATGCGGAGAACAGAAGCACGGCGTCCACACGGGTCCCCTGCGCCTGCATCGCCGCCCCGAGGCCCGCGACCAACATTGCCAACGCGAGCACCAGCATGCTCAGTAACCGAGCTCGGCGGACGGCGATGAGTTCTGCCAGAACCCGCGCCAGGAGTGACCGCTCAGCAGCTGAGTCCGGCCGGTCGGTCATCGCACATAGCCCAGCTGCTTGTCGACAGTGTGAGGGAAGGCCTCACCAGCCGAATACCTCTCGAACAGATCGAGGAACTGATCGGCCAGTCGTATGCGCCAGCCGTCGGTGTCGCCGCTCATGTGCGGAGTGACGATGACGTTGTCGGCTCGCCACAGCGGGTGTCCTGCCGGCAGTGGCTCCTCGTCGAAGACGTCAAGTCCTGCGCCGGCGATCTGACCTGATTCGAGCGCGGTGACCAGCGCTGCGGTATCCACGGTGGCGCCACGTCCGGCGTTGATGAAGAACGCGTCCGAGTCCATGGCGGAGAACACCTGGGCATCGATGAGCTTCTCCGTCTTATCGGTCAGCGGAGCGATGTCGATGACCCAGTCGACTCCGGCCAGGTGAGAAGGCAGATCTGCCGAGTCGATGACCGTCCCGAAGTCCGCGTCGCCTTCGCGGGCGCGGCTGCCGGCGCCGAAGACGGAGACGTCGAGTGCTTTCAGGACTCGAGCGATCTCCCGACCGATCGACCCGGTACCGACGATCACCGCCTGCGAACCAGCCAGGTCACGAGTCGAATGACGGTTCCACACGGTGTTGCGCTGGTCCTCCAGCGACCGCAGGGTGTTCTTCGACAGCGCAAGCATGTATCCGAGGACGAATTCCGCGATCGGCCGGTCAAAGACTCCTCGCGCGTTGGTGACGAGAACATCGGACTCAGTGAGCTCGTCGAAGAGCAGCGAATCCACGCCAGCGGCAGCGGCGTGGATCCACGTCAGAGCATCTGCGTGGTCGAACTCGTCCCGCAGTGCGGTGGAGAAGAAATCCCAGAGCAGAAGAACCTCGGTGCCGGGGAGGGCTGAGCCGAGCTCATCCGCCCCGACGATCCGAAGTTCGACGTTGTCCCGTCGGCCCAGATCAGTGAGCCGGTCGGGGACGTGAGTCCCGGGTGCGTTGAGAATCGTCAGTACCGTCATCGGTCGACTCCTTACGAATAGTCTGGACTGCCAGACTATCCGATGGGCCGTCCTCAACTGCCACGCGTTCACGTTTCGCTGTTTCGCTCTTCAAGCTCTTGGCCAGCGGCGTGTTCGGCAGGAAGCACAGGAACAGGAAGCCGAGCACGGCGAGGGGCGCAACCCACAGGTACAGCGGAACCAGAGCGTCGTTGTACGAATTGATGATGAGCGAGTGCAGCGGCTCGGGCATATCGGAGACGATCTTCGGCGTCAATCCCGATGAGGAGACCTTCGGCATCGGGTGCGAAGGAGCGGATGTTGCGAGGTTCGTCATCCCCTCCTTGATGTTGTCGAGCAGGCGCTGAGTGAAGACCGACCCGATGAAGGCCATACCCAAGGTCGCACCGACCTGGCGGAAGTAGTTGTTCGAAGCAGTTGCCGTTCCGACCATGGCGACCGGGAATGCGTTCTGCACGACGAGGACGAGCGTCTGCATGCTCAGGCCGAGTCCCAGGCCCAACAGAGCCAGGCAGGCGATGGTCTCCCATGCGGCGCTGTCGGCCTTGAGTTGGGAGAGCAGAACCATCGAGCTGGCCATGAGCAGCACGCCGACGAGCGGGTACTTCTTGTACTTTCCGGTGCGCGAGACCACGAAGCCGACGACCGTCGACGAGATGAGCATGGTGCCCATCATCGGCACCATCATCAGGCCCGCGACGGTGGCATCGATTCCGTGCACCATCTGCAGGTAGGTCGGCATGTACGAGAGCACACCGAACATTCCGACGCCGATGAACAGACCGGCAATCGTACACAGCAGGAAGTCCCGGTTCTTGAACAGGTACATCGGGATGACAGGTTCACTGACCTTGAGCTCGACGATGATGAACGCGATGAGGGCAAGGGCGCCGACGACGATGAGTCCGTTGATCTGCCATGAGCCCCATTCGTAGTCGTGGCCGCCCCAGGCAGAGGTGAGGACGATGCAGGAGGTGATGATCGAAACGAGGGCCATTCCGGCGAAGTCAATCTTCGGCCGCGGTCCGCTGTGGTGCTTGGGCACCTTGAGGAAGATAGCGGCGGCGATGAGAGCGATGATTCCGAGTGGGAAGTTGATGGCGAAGGCCCAGCGCCAGCCGGGACCTTCGGTCAGCCAACCGCCGATGAGCGGCCCGGCGACCGAGGACACGGCAAAGGCGGAGCCCATGATTCCCATGTACTTGCCACGTTCGCGAGCAGGCACCACCGACGCGATGATCGACTGCGACAGGATCATCATGCCACCGCCGCCGATGCCCTGAAGGACACGGCCGAAGATGAGCATCGACATGTCGTTGGCGATGAGGGCGAAGACCGAACCCAGCAGGAAGCAGCAGATCGCGAACATGAACAGGGGTTTGCGGCCGAACAGGTCGCCTACCTTGCCGTAGATGGGCATCATGATCGTCGAGGCGAGCATGAACGCTGTCGACACCCACAGCATCTGATCAACGCCGTCGAGTTCGCCGACGATCGTCGGCAGAGCTGTTGCCAACACGGTCTGATTGAGCGAGAACATAAACATCGCGATCATCAGACCAACGAAGAGCAGGATGATCGCGGATGTCTTCATCGGCTCTGTGTCGTTGTGGTCTTCCACCGCTTTTGGTTCTGCGGGGGTTGCTGCAGTGTTGGTCATTTCTCCGGTCCTCAGCGCTTGGTTTCTTCTCATCACAGCCTTTGTCATAGTCGGTTCAGAACTTTAAGGAAGAGCCCCAATGATTCTTCGAAGATCTCTTTGGTGCCGCCCTTGTCATCCACGAGCTCCGGCGATCGCTTGATCGTCTGGCCCGCGTGGTTCAACGGCACGCGACACATCTGGGTCAGCATCCTGGCGCTACGCCAAGCCGAGTCTTCGCTGGCGAACTCCTGGCCCAGGAAGCGAAGGCGATTCAGCACATGACCTGCCAAGAGCTCTTCAAGAGCCTCCGCTCTGTCGAAGCGCTTGCTGACCAGCTCCGGGTACCGAGCGAAGAGCTTCCGTCGTCTTGCCGGCAGTCCGGGATCGGTCGATCCGATCAGCAGAGCTTCACGGATGAAGAGAGAGGTGTCTGCGGCCAAGTCCTCGATGCCTGTTTCAGCAAGTACGTAGGACTCGACAAGGTGCTCGTCGATGTTGGATTCGTCGAGCCCGACGATGGCGTCTTCCTTCGTTGCGTAGTAGTTGAAGAACGTACGAGTGGAGACACCTACGTCGGCGGCGATATTGGCCACGGTCGCGCACTCGAGACCCTCCTCGAGAACACGCGTGATCGCAGCCTCATGTAGGGCGTGACGGGTCAGGCGCGCTTTTCTCGAGCGCAGAGTCTCGGTTTCGATATCGGGCATGACAACATTTTTGCATCTCATGCAAGTTTTCACCAACTGCAAAATTGCAATTGTGCACTATTTCACGTTCGCCGACGGCATCGGGGAATGTTCAGCCACACCATCGGGGACTATTCGCCGACGGCATCGGGGAATGTTCAGCCACACCGTCGGGGACTATTCGCCCACGGCATTGGGAAATGTTCAGCAACACCGTCGGGGACTATTCGGCGACGGCATCGAGGATCGTTCAGCCATGGCTTCAGGGATCGTTCGGCCATGGCCTCAGGGACTATTCAGCCACGGCCTCGGGGAATTCGGCACGCGTACGACGTCCGCGCCCGAGCCGAGTCACATCAGCGTCTTGAGCCGCGCACGATGCTGTTCGAGTACCTGCAGCTGGCCCAGAAGCGCTGTCTGCGCGCCGCTGTCGGTGGTGTCTTGGCGCTGGAGCCGAGAATGGAGTTCCTTGGCAATCCGCTCGAGGTCGTAGTCGAAGAGCCTGGCCACGATGCCGCGCGCGAATCGGTCTGCGCTCACTCCCTCTGCGACAGGCAGCGGAGATACGAGCAGTTGAGTGACATACGGTTTGAGATCCTCTGGACTCGCAGCCAGAACGTTCTCGGCCCACCGTGCAGGATCCGCTCCGGCCGATTTCAGTCCGCCCGCTTCCTTGAGCGCCACTTGGATCCGCCGATAGCCGGGGTGCTCGAAGGCCTTGGCCGAGAGGGAGTCGAAGAGCTTCGCATTGACGAATTCCGGGTTCTGCAGCGCCACCATCAGCGCGCCCTTCTCCGTCTTCAGACGGGCAGGACTGATCGGAGCCGATAGGTTGGAGTCATCGGGACGCTCATCGTAGACGTATTCGATCGCCGTGTCGGCACCGTCCGCACCGACCGCCACGCCGGCCGCCGCAGCCGGCGTTCCCACCGGAGGCGTGGCGCCGGCAGCTGCCTGCTGGAACCCGGACGAGGGTCGGCCCCCATTCCCATTCCACTGCTGCCCCTGGCTCTGCTCAGCACTGCGGGCTGGGCGTCCCTGGCCTGGCTGAGCCTGCCCGGCTTGTCGGGGCTGAGCCTGCCCGGCTTGTCGGGGCTGAGCCTGCCCGTCTTGTCGGGACTGAGCCTGTCCCGCCTGTCGGGACTGAGCCTGACCGGCCTGGCTCTGTTGTGTGGGCTGCGCCTGCTGGCCGTGGGCGGGTGAGGATTTCTGCGGCCGTTTGCGAGCCTCTCTGACTGCAGATTCCACTTCGTCGATGTCGACGCCGATGCGTCCGGCGACGAACCGGTAGTAGTGGCTAAGACTGTTGCGGTCACGAATGTCGGCGAGGATGTCCGCACTGGCTTTGACCGCAGAGATCCGGCCCTCCACGGAGTCGAGGTCGTATCGCGAGATCGCGGTCGTGATGACGAACTCGAACAGCGGTTTGCGGCCGTCGATGAGTTCCCGAAGCGCCGCGTCGCCTTTCTGCATCCGCAGGTCGCAGGGGTCGAGCCCGTCGGGTTCGACGGCGACGAAGGTCTGGGCGGTGAATTCGGACTCGAATTCGAAGGCCTTCAAGGCCGCCTTCCGCCCTGCGGCGTCCCCGTCGAACGTGAAGATCACGGCTCCGGTCGGGTCATCTCCGAGAAGTCGCCTGATGATCTTGACGTGTTCTGCGCCGAAGGCCGTGCCGCACGTCGCCACAGCCTGGTCGACACCGGCCAAATGCGCGGCCATGACGTCCGTGTAGCCCTCGACGACGACCACGCGTTTGGTCTTCGCGATGGACTTCTTCGCCAGATCGAGGCCGTAGAGGACCTGGTTCTTGTGGTAGAGAGCAGTCTCCGGGGTATTGAGGTACTTCGGCCCCTGATCGTCATCGAACAGCCGCCGGGCACCGAAGCCGATGGTGCGTGAAGTCATGTCTTTGATCGGCCAGACGACGCGTCCGCGGAACCGATCGTAGATGCCGCGACCACCCTCGCTGGCCAGTCCGCCCGCAAGGATCTCCTCATCGCTGAAGCCCGCCTTCTTCAGCTGGCTGGTCAGAGCGTCCCAGGACTTCGGTGCGAACCCGAGCCCGAAATCGCGGGCCGCCTGGTCGGGAAACCCTCGCCCGCTCAGGAAATCACGGCCGACCTGACCTGCTTCGGTTGCCAACGACTGCGTGAAGAAGCGCTGCGCGACCTCGTGCATCTCCAGCAGACGCTGACGTCGGCTGGCCTGTTCGCGGTCTGGACCTTTGCCGTCTTCATAGGTCAGGTGCATGCCGATCCGACCGGCCAAGGTCTCGACGGCTTCGACGAAGCTGAGCTGTTCGACCTTCTGCAGGAAGGTGAAGACGTCGCCGGACTCTCCACAGCCGAAGCAGTGGTACATGCCCACCTGCGACCTGACGGTGAACGATGGGGTCTTCTCGTCATGGAAGGGGCACAGGCCCTTCTGGGAACCGATTCCCGCGGTTTTGAGCGTGACGAATTCGCCGACGACCTCGTCGATGCGTGTACGGCTGCGAAGCTCGTCGATGTCCTCGCGCTTGATCAGTCCTGCCATGGTCTAGAGACGGTCCCCCGCCCCGGCTTTGAGCTGGTGGTAGAACGCCCAGGCCGAATGGTCGGTCAGGGAGGCGATCTGGTCGACGACGACGCGGAGTCGAGCACCGTCGTCGGCCGCTTCGAAGTAGTCGGAGCGGAACATCGGGTCGAGTTTGGCCGGTGACTCCGAATACCACTGAGCCAGCTCGGTGATGACCGCCGACTGGATGTCGTGGAGACGCAGTCGGTCCTCGGCGACCATGACGGTCAGCGTCGCCATACCCTTGAGGACCGCGATCTCCGTGACTGTGGATTCGGGTACGACCAGGGAGGCCGCGTAGCGAGCCAGGGGCTCCCACCCGAATTCCTCTCGGGTCGCGGCCTCGGCGGCTCCGACGAACCGGCCGATGAGCTGGCTCGTCATGTGTTTGAGGGTGGCTTGGGCTCGCCGGGATCCGTCGTAGGTCTCCGCCGGCCAATAGGCCGTGGCCTGCAGACGCGACAGCGCCTTGTCCATCTCATCGTCGCTCGTCGTCGGCAGGTACCACTTGCGGGTGATGTCGAAGAGCGCACCGCGACGTTCCGGTTCCGCGAATTCGCTCAGGCGCAGGTGACCGGCCACGATGGCATCTTCGACGTCATGGACCGAATAGGATATGTCATCGGCGAGGTCCATCACCTGGGCTTCGATGCACTTCTTGCCGTTGTCGATGCCGTCGCGGTAGAAGTCGAAGACTCCCCTGTCATCGTCATAGACGCCGAACTTCCGCACTCCGGAGTCGCGTCGGCCGCTCGCCGCTTCATCTCGGGGCCAGGGATACTTCGTCAGCGCATCGAGACTCGCCCGGGTCAGGTTCAGTCCCGCAGGTCGGCCGTCGTCGGCGATGACCTTCGGTTCGATCCTCGTGACCAGACGCAACGTCTGCGCGTTGCCTTCGAAGCCGCCGATGCCGGCGCAGAGGGCATCGAGGATCGTCTCCCCGTGATGGCCGAAAGGCGGGTGCCCGAGGTCATGGCTGAGGCAGGCGGTGTCGACGATGTCAGGATCGCAGCCGAGGTAGCGGGCGAGTTCACGTCCGACCTGGGCGACCTCGAGGGAGTGGGTCAGCCGGGTCCGGACGAAATCGTCCGTACCGGGTTCGACCACTTGGGTCTTGGCACCGAGGCGGCGCAGTCCGGCCGAGTGCACGACCCGCGCCCGGTCGCGTTGGAACGCCGAGCGGCGGGGGTTCTTCGCCGGTTCGCTCACCCATCGTTCCTCGTCCTGTGGCGAGTAGACCGCGACGGAGCCCGAACGCACCTCGGTGCGCGGGTGAGAGTCGAATGGCATCGTCACCCTCCCGAGATGTCGAGCTCGGCCTCGGAGAGAAGGGACTTCCCACTCGAGTCGAAGATGCGGGAGTCGAGCCAACCTTCTGGCAGGTGCGGCTTCTTCGGTCGCGTGGTCCTGCCCCGTGAACCCTCCGCGGCTTCCCCCGGATATGGGGCGTCCTGGTCGAGCTGGCTGAGCAGCTCGGCGAGTTCCTCCAATGAGGACACCATCGCCAGCTGGCTGCGCAGCTCTCCCCCGACGGGATAGCCCTTGAAGTACCAAGCGATGTGCTTGCGCAGATCGCGGACTCCGTAGAACTCGTCCTCATAGTATTCGGCGAGGTACTGACCGTGCTTGTAGACGGCCTGTGCCACCTCGGCGAGTCCGGGCCGGAAGCGTTCGTCGCTGCCGTTGAGTGCGTTCGCGAGGTCGCCGAACAGCCATGGACGCCCCTGGCAGCCACGACCGATGACGACACCGTCGCACCCGGTGCGACGCATCATCTCGAGCGCGTCCTCGGCCGCGAAGATATCGCCGTTGCCCAAGACCGGAACCGTATCGCCGAGGTGGTCCTTGAGTCGGGCGATCGCGTCCCAATCCGCTTTCCCTGAGTACAGATCGGCGGCCGACCGGCCGTGCAGAGCCACTGCCGCGACTCCCACGTTGCGTGCCATCTCACCGGCGTCGAGGAACGTCTGGTGATCGGCGTCGATGCCCTTGCGCATCTTCACGGTCACTGGGACGCCTCCGCGCGAGGCCTCTCTGACGGCCGTGGTCACGATGGCCTCGAACAGATCCTGCTTCCAGGGCAGGGCCGAACCTCCGCCCTTGCGGGTGACTTTGGGCACAGGGCACCCGAAGTTGAGGTCGATGTGGTCGGCACGGTCCTCTTCGACGAGCATCCGCACGGCCTGACCGACTGTGACGGGGTCGACCCCGTAGAGCTGGACCGATCGCGGGGTCTCGTAGGGCTCATGCCGGATGATGCGCATGCTCTTCTCGTTGCGTTCGACCAGGGCTCTCGATGTCACCATCTCGGTCACGTAGAGGCCGGCGCCGTATTCGCGGCACAGGCGTCTGAACGCAGTGTTGGTGATGCCTGCCATCGGCGCGAGCACGACGGGAGACGACAGCTCGATGGGACCGATGCGCAGGGGCTCGACGGTGGCTGGGGATACGGATTCTGGGGCAGGACTGATGACACTCACCATGTCATTATCCCCGAGCCGTCAAATGATTGGCCACCCGCACAAGCAGACGCTGTCCTCTCACGATCGCGCATATGACCCCTCCGTCTCGTCCGTCTCGTTCTGATCTCTGTCCACATCAACCTGTTCCGGGACCAGAAATTCCCGAACGTCCCATTCGACGTCGAGTCGCAGCTCCTCGGCGAGGCGATCATCGTGGGTGATGACGATCATCGCGCCGCCGAATCCGTCCAACGCCGTCACCAGAGCAGCCAGCGATGACAGGTCGAGGTTGTTGCCGGGCTCGTCGAGGATGAGCAGCTGCGGCGCGGGGTCCTGGAGCAGGCTCTTCGCCAAGGCCACGCGAAACCGCTCGCCTCCCGACAGGGTCGAGCAGAGCTGTTCGGTCCGGCCCGCCCTCAGTCCCATCGCCGCCAACACCTCGTGGACGCGGTGCGGTCCCAGACTATGGTTGTCCTCCCTTACTGCCGCCATGACGGTGAGCGTCGGCGGCAGCCTGTACTGCTGGTCGAGGTGGCCGGTCGGAACCGGGACGGTGAAGCGCAGGTCGGGAAACAGTGCGTCGATCGGAGCTCCGATGTCGTGCCGACCGACGATCGCCGCCAACAGGGTTGATTTCCCCGAACCGTTGGCTCCGCTCAGCCTGATGCGCTCGGGACCGACCACTGTGCGCGGCTGGGCCAGCACTCCCCCGGTGATGTCGAGGACCCGTTTCCCGGAGTGGACCACCGTCTCCGGCAGATCCAAGCGAATGCTCGAGTCCCTGCGCAGGGCGTCCTTGGCCGCTTGAGCTGAGGACCGGGCGTTCGCCTCGTCGGCCGCCTTGTCTCCACGCCTCTTCGCGGCGCTCTTCTGAGCGAAGTCCGTGAGCCCGTTCATGACGATCTTCGGCCGGCGCTTGTTCTCCTTGTCCTTGGCCGCCTTCCGGTCCCCCCGTGCCAGTTTCGTCTCGAGTTCGATGCGCTGACGCTTCTCGATCGCCAGTGACTTCTCGGCGTCGACGAGGCGGGCAAGCTTCGCTTCCTCCTCGGCTGCGACCATGGACTCATAGTCGTCGAAGTCTCCCCCATAGATCCGCAGCTGATCCGTCATCTCGACGATCGCTGTCACAGCGCTCAGGAGTGATCGGTCGTGAGAGATCACAAGGCTTGGACCCATCCTCTCCGTGAGCAGGGAGATGAGCCGCCGACGGCCCGCCTCGTCGAGGTTGTTGCTGGGTTCGTCGAGGATCAGCCAGCGCTCTCCCGCCAGTGCGGCCCGTGCCAGACCGATGCGCATGGCCTGCCCACCAGAGAAGGTGCTCAATCGCCGGTCGAGGGCGTCGGCATCGAAAGCCAAGTCGAGATCGGCCAGCGCGCTCAGCGCTCGCTCCTCAATGTCCCAGTCGTCGCCGATGATCTCGAAGTCATCGGGGTCGCCGTCACCAGCCAAGACCTTTGACAGTGCGGACCTGGTTCCTGCGATCCCCAGCGCCGAGGCAACACTTTCGTCGGTGTGCGGAAGCAGCTGATCGATGTAGACAGCGTCTTCGGCACCGGTGACGTTGCCCGTACTTGGACTGAGCCGGCCAGCGATGATCGTAGCCAGGGTGGATTTGCCCACCCCGTTGTCCCCAACAAGTCCGACCAGTCCGGCGGGGATCGTTGCGGTGAGTGAGCTGAAGATCTCGGTATCGTCGCCGAGGCGGTATCCGAGTCCGGAGATGGAGATGGCAGAAGGCATCAGTGACCTCATTTCGTGCACGAAGCTGCGTTGCGGGCCCGTAGCACCCGCAGAGTGCGGAAATGAGGGATTACTTCACTGGTTCAATACCTGACGCCGGAGATGGGACGCTATCAGGATGCCCGAGGCGACACGACCGAGTCAAGGGAGTTCTCTCACACGATGATGAGCATGAGTTCGGCCGGTCGGTCGGTCGGGTTGGCCAGCTGATGTGGCACATCGCCGGGCGCTTGGGCGCAGTCTCCGGCGTGCAGGATCGTGCGGCGGTCGATCGTGACGATCTCGATGGTGCCGGAGAGGATGAAGAACGTTTCGCGAGACCCGCTGCGGTGCGCCGCGAACGAGGCGGTCTCGCAGCGGGGATCGAGTTTGTAGTGCACGACCTCCATGTTCTCCCGCGGCGCAGGAAGATCGCGACGCCAGGTTCCGACACCGTAGCTCTCATGGCTGACGATCGAGTCGCTGGGAGTGATGACCACCTCGGGAGCGGCGAGCAGCTCTCCCACATCGACGCCCAGGGCACGGGACAGACCCATCGCGTTGGAGACCGAAGTATCCTGTTCGCCTCGTTCGATCTTCGACAGTGCAGCCCGGGAAATTCCGGCGCGGACCGCGAGCTCGTTGAGGGTGAGGTCGTTGTACTTGCGTCGGGCTCTGATGCGTGCCCCGAACACTCGGGCACCGAGATCCTCTGTCTTCGCCATTCCCACATCATAGTTTATTCTTGAATAGCAGAATCAATTCCACCAAGTGAAATTAGGGAAATCTCTGACATGACGGCACTGCTGGCGCTCGCACCCATTGTGCTCGCCATCGTCCTGCTCGTATTCAAGCAGCCCTCGTGGATCTCGGCCACTGCCGGTGTCATTGCGGCCACTGTCCTTGTCGCCCTCTTCTTCCCCACCCCCGCCGCGACCCTGACCGAGGCCGGAGCCCACTACTTTCCGCTCATCCTCGAGGTCGCGCTCATCCTCCTCTTCGGCATGGCCCTGGCCCGCCTGCTCGAAGCAGCGGGGTCGATGCGCGAGATCTCCGCATGGGTCGAGGCCGCTGCGCCGAGTCGGTCTCTGGGAGTCGCACTCGTCGTCTTCGGCCTCGTGCCCTTCGCGGAGTCCGTCACCGGGTTCGGCATCGGCGTGACGATCGGCGTCCCAGTCCTGCGCCTGCTCGGCTGCTCGCTGCGGCAGTCGGCGATCCTCGGCCTGCTCGGGCTCATCGCCGTCCCCTGGGGCGCTCTTGGCCCAGGCACGACCGTCGCCGCTGCGCTCGCAGGGCTCGATGTCGACGCCCTCGGCGTCGCCACTGCCTGGGTCAATGCGATTCCGGTCATCATCGTCGCCGCCTCGGTGATCCTCATCATGCGCCCCAGCCTCGTCTCCGCGCTCGGGATCATCGCAGCGGCTGCACTGATGTGGACAGGCATCCTCATCGCGAGCATCACAGTCGGCATGGCACCGGCCGGGATCATCGGCTCGCTCATCGTCATCGTCGCGATGGGGGCACTCTTCGTCGCACGCAGACGATTCACCGGCTTCACCCGACGACTGGGAATCGCCGTACTGCCCTATGCCACACTCACCGTCGGACTGCTTCTGGCCCGTGCCTTCGCATCCGCCGTACCCTCACCGCTCACCCGGATCATCGCCTCTCCCCCATTCTGGCTCGCCGCCGCCTGCCTGATCGCGGCCATCACAGTCACCTCACGGCGCACCGTCGCGCTGTCGGCCGCGCGCTCGTGGCTGCCCATCGGGATGGGCACTGCCGCGTTCATGCTCATGGGCTGGATCATGACGACGACAGGCATGTCCGCGGCAATCGGCACGCTGCTTCCCGCTGGCCTCATCCTCATGACACCCTGGCTGACCGCGACCGGCGCAGTGGTCACCGGGTCGAACACGGGGGCGAACTCGATGTTCACCGGCACGATCGGCGCGGTTGCCGCAGCCTCACATGTCTCTGCTCTGCCCGTGGTCGCCGCCGGAAACGCGGCAGGATCACTCGCGGCGCTCGCCGCACCCCCACGGGTGGCAATGGCCGTGCAGATGGCAGACCCATCGGGACCCGCCTCGGCGGATGATGTCAGCTGGGCGCAGGGACGAGCACTGCTGGTGGCAGGACTCAACGCACTGGCCATCGGCCTCTGGATCCAGTTCACGACCTAGAAGCCCGCAACGAGGGCATGCGGGTTCGAGAACCAGGCGACATGCAGTTTCGCTAACCAAACGCGGAGAACCGGGCGCGGAGAACTAGGGCATGTCTCCTTTATTGGCGGAGCCATGTCAGGATCGCGCTGATCACGACGGCCGCTCGATAGGTGATGGCGAGCTTGTCGTATC
>NZ_JALDSX010000028.1 GCF_022748595.1 Brevibacterium sp. ZH18
GCGATTCCGCACGCGGGTCCACTATGACGAGAGCGTCGAGGCACTTATGCCGGAGCTGGCTCCGGCGGGCGAGGTTCTCCGGAGGCAGGCCTGCCCGCACGACCGGCTTCTCGGGGATCTACTCCGTCGGGGGCAGCTGCACCCGGGGGGCGGGGAAGTCCGGGGCTGTGGCCGCGGGTGTCTCCTCCAACCCGGCGAGCACCTCGGCGATGGCGCGGTCCAACTGCGGATCATCTGCAGCGAACAGCTGAGACGGATCGTGCTCGACCTCGATGTCCGGGTCGACGCCGTGGTTCTCCACACCCCAGCCCTTGCCTTCGAGCCAGAAGGCGTAGCGCGGCTGCGTCACACCGGTTCCGTCGACGAGGTCGTAGCGGCCGTCGATGCCGACGACTCCGCCCCACGTGCGCACGCCGATGACCGGGCCGAGACCCTTGGCTTGGACGCGGGCGTTGATGATGTCGCCGTCTGAGCCCGAGAATTCGTTCGCGAGGAAGGCCACTGGGCCACGGCGGGCGTCTTCGGGATCGGGCATCATCACGTCATAGCTGCGGGCGGCATTCCACGCGATGACGCGCTCGGCGAAGCGTTCGGCCACGAGCGCGCTCGTGTGACCGCCGCGGTTGAAGCGGACATCGGCGATGACGCCCTCGGCGGACATCGCCTGCCTGAGGTCGCGGTGCAGCTGAGCCCAACCACCGGCCATCATGTCGGGGACGTGGACATAGCCGACCCGGCCACCGGACTTCTCCGCCACGTACTCGCGCCGGGAGCGCACCCAGTCCTGGTAGCGCAGCTTCTCCTCGCTGGCCAGGGGGATGATCGCAACCACGCGGTCCTTACGGCGACCTCGACGCAGGGTGAGCTCGACGATCGAGTCCGCCGCCCCCTGCAGGTGTGCCGCGGGGCCGCGCACTTCGTCGACGGGCTGCCCGTTGACGGCGACGATGATGTCACCCTCGCGGGCGCCGACTCCGGCCTGTCTCAATGGTGACCTGGCTGCCGGGTCACTGCTCTCACCGGGCAGGATGCGTGCAATCTGCCATCCCTGCGGCGTCCGCTCGAGATCGGCACCGAGGAAGCCGAGCTTCTTCGACCGATCTCCCGGCGCCGAGGCGGGGGTGACGTAGGCGTGCGAGGTGTTGAGTTCGCCCACGGTCTCCCACAGGATGTCGACGAGGTCATCATGGGTCAGTGCCTTCGCGGCCACTCGACGCCAGCGCAGGGTCACACCCTCCCAGTTCACGCCGTTCATATCGGCTCGCCAGTAGTGATCGCGCATGATCCGCGAGTTCTCTTCGAACATCTGCAGCCACTCGGCCCGCTGATCGAGTTCGAAGCGCAGGCGCGTGAGATCGATGGAGACCGACTCATCGTCGTCAGCCTCGACCTTGCGGCCCGCGGGCACGACCCGAAGATCACCGTCGTCATTGACGACGATGAGTTTGCCGTCGCCGGACACCGCGAACTCATCGGCCTTGTCGACGACCGTGACAAGTTTGCGCTTGGCGAAGTCGAAGTACTGGACCAACTCAGCGGGTCCGTCGCCCGCGTCACCGGCGTGCTTGTCACCGATTTCGCCGTCCTCGGCATCACCGGTGCGCATCCACAGAATGCCGCCCTCGGCAGCTTCGAGGTCACGGAAGACGCCGGAGGAGACAGGGAATGGAACGATCCTCTCCTCCGCGCCCTCGAGGTCGACCTCAATGGTCGTGACTCCGGCCTTCTCTGCCTTGGCCTTCTCCGCCTTCGCCGCTTCGTCGGTGAGCTCGCTGATCGCCCAGCCGCTCGCGCTCGGACCGAACGGAGCCGGCTCAGTCTCGCTCAGCGGCAGCAGCCACGGCCTCGTCACCCCATTGAACGAGAGGTCGAACGCATGCTGGTTGTAGGAGGGGTCGAACGTGCGGTCCGAGAGGAACGCGAGGTACTTCCCGTCCGCAGTGAACGCGGGCGAGAAGTCGTTGTACTTGCCCGTGGTCAGCGCCTGGCCGGGACGATCCGACTTCGTGTCGACGATCATCAGGCGAGCAAGGGCCTCCTCGCCCTGAGTCGGCTGAGACCAGACGAGATAGCGACCGTCAGGGGAGAAGCGGGGTGTCGTGGCCTCGCCGAATCCCGAATGACCGACGACGCGGCTCTTGCCGTTGCCGACCTCCACGAGTCGGATGCTGCCGTCGTGGGAGATCGTTGCCAAGGTCTTCCCGGCAGGATCGGCTGCCATGTCGAGGACGCGGCCCAGGGCACCGGCCCCGATCCGGCGAGGTTCCTTCTCGTCCGAGATCGTGCGCACCTCGATCGAGTCCTCACCCTCGACATCGGTGATGAAGGCGACGAGTCCGGACTGACCGAGCACGACGGGTTCGCGGGTCCGGATCGAAGAATCAGCACACAGTGCCCGAGCCGGACCCTCCCGGTGGGCCAGCCAGAAGGTCTTGCCGCGCCACTCGATCACCGAGGCGTTGCCGCCATGATCGGGGGAGACGGCCCCGATGCCCTTCTTCGGATCAAGGTTCAGCGGCTGCACCTGAGTGCCCGGAAGCTGAACCGCGAGCGTCCTGATCTGCGCGTCGAGGCTGTCGAGGATGCGGATCTCACCGCGGCTGTGCCAGACGATGCGGGTGCCGTCGGTCGTGGCATCGCGGACATAGCCCTCGGCCTCGGTCTGGAACGTCAGCTGTCGCGGCTCGTTCGCCGATGTTGTCGAAGTTGTCGAAGCCACCGTTCCAGCCGCCCCGGCGAGGGACCCCGTCTGCGTGGCCAAACCGTCCCAGATCCACAGGTTCGCCTGCTCATCGGCGTGGTGCGGAAACGTCGCGGCCCGATCTGAGGTGACGACCAAGGAGTCGCCGACCCACAGCGGATCGGTCAGTGAGGCTTCCTCGTCGCGGAGGAGGCGCTGCCACTTCGCACCTTTTCCAGTGGTGTCGCCGGCGCGATCAAGCCACAGCCTCGGTGCGGTGCCGCCCCGATAGCGCTTCCAATGGGCAGGTGGGCGGCTGAAGGGTGTCGACAGGGCTGTGGCTCCCGAGTGGTGGCGGGCCAGTCCCGAGGCGCGGCCCCAGGTCAGACGCTCGACGCCCCCATCGAGGCCCACGGACTTCACAACATGGTTGCGGACTTCGAACTCACCGGCATTGGATCCGATGAGGACGTGCTGCGCATCGGCCCAGCCGAGCATGGTCGTGGTGGTGCCGCCGAGCCAGGTCAACCGGCGCAGGGACCCGGATGCCACCTCGGCGAGCATGAGCTCCGGATGCCCGTCGCGGAAGGACACGAACGCGACATGCGCGCCGTCAGGGGAGATGCGAGGGCTGCGAACGGGCACATGATCCGAGGTCAGACGCCATGCACGCCCACCATCGGAAGGGACGAGCCAGACATCGTCGTCGGCCACGAAGGTGATGAGATCACCATGGATGTGCGGATACCTGAGGTAAGAATTGTGAGTCACGTCATCCACATTACAAGCTTGAGCGCCGAGGTGACACGGCCCATGCGGCGCAGTCGCCGGCTGACCAATAGAATGGTGCCATGCCATCTTTGACTTCGCTTCTCAACGCACGTTTCGCCGCCGCCCTCGAACAGGCCTTCGGTGCTGACTTCGCGCGACGCGACCCCGTGATCAGGAGCTCTCAGTTCGCCGACTTCCAGGCGAATCTGGCACTGCCTCTAGCCAAAGAGCTGAAGTCGAAGCCCCGCGACATCGCGACGACGATCGTGGAGAACCTCGACCTCGAGGGCGTGTGCGAGACCCCGGAGATCTCCGGACCCGGCTTCATCAACCTCACCTTCACCCCGGAATTCCTCGCCTCGACCCTGAGCAAGGGCGGCGCGGCTGCGGCAGAGCAGGCGACAGATCCGCTGCGGATCGTCATCGACTACTCGGCGCCGAACGTGGCCAAGGAGATGCACGTCGGCCACCTGCGGACCACCGTCGTCGGCGACGCCCTGGCCCGGACCCACGAGTTCCTCGGCAACACGGTCGTGCGCCAGAACCACATCGGTGACTGGGGCACTCCCTTCGGCATGCTCATCGAGCACCTCCTCGACGTCGGCATCGAATCGGAGACCGCACAGGAGATCTCCGAGAACCCGAACGCCTTCTACCAGGCTGCCCGCGCGAAGTTCGACTCCGATGAGGATTTCGCCACCCGCTCCCGGGCCCGCGTCGTCTCGCTCCAGGGCGGCGACGCACAGACCCTTGAACTGTGGACCACGCTCGTCGGGTACTCCAAGACCTACTTCCACCGGATCTACTCTCTCCTCGGCGTCACCCTGACCGACGATGACCTTGCCGGTGAGTCCACGTACAACGATGATCTGGCCGCAGTCTGCGCCGAACTCGAGGAGAAGGGCCTGGCCCGGATCAGCGACGGTGCCCTGTGCGTGTTCCCCGAAGGCTTCACCGGTCGTGACGGCGAACCTCTGCCGCTCATCATCCGCAAGTCCGACGGCGGCTACGGCTACGCCACGACAGACCTCGCGGCCGTGCGCCGCCGGGTCCGCGACCTGAGCGCCGATCGCGTCCTCTACGTCGTCGGCAGTCCGCAGGCCATGCACTTCGAGATGGTCTTCTCCGTCGCTCGGGCCGCCGGCTGGCTGCCCGAGGACGTCAAGCCCGAACACGTGAAGATCGGCAACGTCCTCGGCGACGACGGCAAGATCCTGCGCACCCGCTCAGGTTCCCCGCTGCGCCTGGCCGAACTCCTCGAGGAGGCCATCGCCCGGGCGCGGACCACCCTGCAGGAGTCGAACGCCGAATTCACTGCTGACGAGGAAGCCATGGTCGCGAAGATCGTCGGCATCGGTGCGGTCAAGTACGCCGACCTCTCGGTCGCCCACGACACGAGCTACACGTTCGACCTCGACCGGATGCTCGCCCCGATCGGCAACACCGCCCCGTACCTGCAGTACGCCGGCGCGCGGATCCGCTCGATCCTCCGCAAGGCCGACGGGGACGCGTTCACGGCTGCGCCGATCCACCTCGGCGAGGCTGCCGAACGTGATCTGGGGCTGGCGATCCTCGGGTTCTCCGATGTCGTCGCCGAGGCAGCCGCCGGGTCCGCGCCGCACCGGCTGTGCACGTACCTGTTCGATCTCGCCCAGTCGTTCACCTCGTTCTACGAGCAGTGCCCGGTCCTCATCGCCGACTCCGCCGAGGTGCGCGATTCGCGACTGCGGCTGAGCCAGACCGTGCTCGAGGTGCTCGAGGCCGGACTCGGCGTCCTCGGCATCGGCGTGCCCGAACGGATGTAGCCCTCCCGCTTCACACCCTGGCGGGTGCCGTCCGAACTGTCGCAAAATTCCAGGAGCCACCACGTCTGACCAGCCCGCCGTCCGTCGCATGCTGCCGTGGATGATCGTCGGCATCGTCATCCTCGCCCTCAACCTGCGGGCGCCGATCATCGCTCCGACCGCCGTCCTCGGCGAGATTCGGGACGACACCGGGCTGAGCGCGGCCGGGGTGGGTCTTCTCACCGGACTGCCGGTGCTCCTGTTCGCACTCGTCACCCCCATCGCAGGGAAGACCGTGGGACGGATCGGCGCCGAGGCGACCGTCCTGTCGTGCCTGACCGGAATCCTTGTCGGCACCGTTCTACGTTCCGTGGGTCCGCCGTGGCTGGTGCTCCTGGGCACTGCGATCATCGGAATTGCGATCACGTTCGGCAACATCGTCGTCCCGGTGATCATTCGTCGTGAGGTCCCGTGGTCTCAGGTGTCGATGGTCACCGGACTGTATTCGGCCATGATGAACGTGGGCTCCATGGCCACTCTGCTGGGCACGGGTCCGCTGGCTGCGGTCGTCGGCTGGCGCTGGGCGATTGCGATCTGGTGCGTGCTCGCGATCATCGGGCTCGTGTTCTGGCTATTCGTGGTCAGGGCCCGGATCCGATTCGACGCAGCTGTCGCCGAATCGACTGCGGCTGCGCCCGCTGCCTCGGCATCGGCGGCCCGCCGACCATGGCGTGAGGCTCCGCCGCAGTTCCGGCGCATCGTCGCACTGCTGGTGGTCACGTTCAGCGGACAGTCGATCGCGTACTACACGACCACGACCTGGCTCCCCTCGATCCTCGCTGACACCGGCGGCCTCGACGCTGCAGCTTCCGGTGGCACGGCCTCACTGTTCCAGGTGGCGGCGATCGTCGGAGCGTTCGGAGTGCCGCTGCTGGCCGCTCGGAACAAGCCCTGGGTGCCCGTGGCAGTCATCGCGGCACTGTGGCTCTCACTGCCGGTCGGCCTGCTGCTCGCACCGAATGCGTTCGTGCTCTGGGCGATCACCGGTGGGGTGGCTCAGGGCGGCGGCTTCACCGCGATCTTCTCGATCATCGCGCGGACTGCCGGCAGTGATCGAGAGACGGCCTCGGCCTCGGCGCGGGTGCAGGGCGGCGGCTATCTTGCGGCGACGCTGGCTCCGCCGTTCGCCGGGTGGCTCAACACCATCACCCAGGGCTGGACCGCTCCGGTGATGCTCATCCTGGCAGCGACACTCGCCTTCACCATCACCGGCCTTCTGGCGGCTCGGATCTCCGGCCGATTCACCGAGGGAGGACCGGCGAATAGGCGAGAGGTCCTGTGAGCTCGGAGCCTCAAGGGGCGAGTCGGGATCAGCATGTCGGACGTCGACGTGAATGACGAACGGCCCACGTTGTCCTGAATGGCTCACCGTAAAAGTGAGCCGCTCATGACAACGTGGGCCGTTCGATCTGCTTGGCCGATCTGCTTAGCCAGTCAAACTTGGCCGATCAGACCTGGCCAGTCAGACTTGGCCAGTCAGATGACCGAATGGTCGGGCGACCAGGTCAGCAGGCCAGATCTGGCTGAAAAGAGTCAGTGCAGACTCGATCCGCACGGATCAGTGCTTGGCGTTCTTGTCCTCGGCGTCCTCAGCGGCCGACGGGGTTCCGACGGCCTTCGCGCTGGTCGCAGGCTTGGGAGTGCCTGCGGTCTTCGGCTGAGCAGCTGTGGCATCGGCTTCAGCGGCCTTGGTCTCCGGGACGGCTGTCTGCGAGACAGCAGGAGCCGTAGCCTCACGGGAAGCCGGGGTCGAACCGACCGGACGAGCATCTGCCGGGCGGTTGTTGGGCAGCGGGGTCGACCAAGGATCTTCGACCGGCTGCGCCTTCTTCCACACGTAGTAGCCGATGCCGGCGGCCGAGCCGATGACAAGGGTCCACACGACTGCTGCCTTGCCCGACGACTTCTGAGCGGTGTCCTTCTGGATCCGCTTGCCGGCCTTCTCGAGGGCCTTGCGTGCCTTCTTCATCGCCTTCTTGTCACCGGTCAGGCGCACGGCCAGATCGTCGATGAGCTGAGGAGTTTCGAAAGCGGCGATCGAGGTCGCAGCGGTGGAGGCGAACTTTCCAGCGCGCTCGGTGGCCTCGGGGCGGTAGGAGTCGAGCTTGTCGGCCCACGCATGGACCTGGTTGTTCGCCCTATCGGCGAACGCCTCTACCTGAGGGCGGGCACGATCAGCCAGGTGCTCGGCCTTACCGGCCAGTGCTTCCACCTGGGGGCGGGCCTTCTCAGCGAGAGCTTCGACCTGCGGGCGTGCCTTGTCAGCGGCACCGCGGAGCTTGGGAGCTGCGGCTTCGCTGGCGTCGGCCAGGACTCGGAGTGACGTCTTCTTCGCGGAATCGAGCTTCGAAGTGAACGGATCTCGAGCTGACTTCTTCGACATGAACATTCCCAATCCTCTGTGTCGGGGTCAATTGATCATTTTCCAGTCTACGGCCTTGTGGCAAGGGGCCGGACATCGGGCCGTCATGAAATTCCCTGCGGATAACCTGACAGAGTCGGCAATCAGGGCAGGGAGAATCTGCAGAAGCTGCGGCGGCGTGGAAGAATGGGGACATGACTACAGGTTCAACTCACACAGCAGTCCTGCACACCAACCACGGTGACATCACCCTCAACCTCTTCGGCAACCACGCGCCGAAGACCGTTGCGAACTTCGTCGAGCTGGCGAAGGGTGAGCGCGAGTTCACCGATCCCGCAACCGGTGAGCCCACCAAGCGCCCGTTCTTCGACGGCCTCAACTTCCACCGGATCATCGAAGACTTCATGATCCAGGGCGGATGCCCCTTGGGCACCGGCACCGGCGGACCCGGCTACACCTTCGACGACGAGATCCACCCGGAGCTCCAGTTCGATCGCAAGTACCTGCTGGCCATGGCCAACGCCGGCAAGCAGATGGGACGCGGCACCAACGGCTCGCAGTTCTTCATCACCACCGCTGAGACCCCATGGCTCAACGGCAAGCACACCATCTTCGGCGAGGCCGCCGACGACGCCTCCAAGAAGGTCGTCGACGAGATCAACGGTGTCCGCACCGGTGCGATGGACAAGCCGATCGAGCCTGTCATCCTCGAATCCGTCGACATCAGCGAATGATCGAATGAGTTGTGGGCTCGCGGGCCCACAACTCGGCAGGTGATGACACCTCACCATTGAGTACGATGGTGGGATGGACACACCGGAGAAGGGCTCGGCACGGGAAACCGGCCGGGCCACTTCTGTCTCTGCACCCCTTGTCACCCGATCGATCATGATCGTCACGGTGGTGGCATTCCTCGCCCAATTCATCCCGAGCCTCGACCTGATCCACCGGCTGAGCTTCGTACCGGCACTCGCCGTCGAGCAGCCATGGCGAGCGTTGACCGTCGCCCTTGTCCATGAGCAGCCCTCACCGGTACATCTGCTGTTCAACATGGTCGGGCTCTTCTTCTTCGGTTCCTTCGTCGAGCGGGCCATCGGCCATTGGCGCTTCCTCGTCGTCTACATCCTCGGCGCCATCGGCGGATCCGCCATGATCCTCCTCCTCGCCGAGCCGTTCAGCCGGGACTGGGTGACATACAACATCGGGGCCTCCGGTGCGGTGTTCGCGATCGTCGGAGTTCTCCTCGTGCCGACGAGGCGGCTCGACCGCAACATCACCGGTGTGGTGCTGTTCGTGGCCCTCAACTTCGGCTACGGGTTCCTCGTTGACGGAGTGTCCTGGCAGGCGCACCTGGGCGGACTCGTCGTCGGTTTCGTGCTCGGCTGCGCAGCGCTTCTCGTGCCGAAGAAGCGGTCGATGCTTCTCTTCGTTCTCGCGGCTGTGGTGTTGCTGGTGGTCGTGCTCTGCGGGGGTGTTTGGCGGATCGCAGAGTCGGGCGCCTGGCAGATCTCGGGCTTGTAGCAGATTACAGTCGAAAAAGGGCCACTCACAGGTGTGAGAAAAGTTGTCCACAACCTTTATCCACATGGTGGATAACTTACATACGTGTATTTCTGCAGGTCACAGGCTTAAAATAAGTTATACACAAGCGACTCACCCGGGTTGGGTATAACTCTGCACTTGTGGACAGAGGCTCAGGCGTTCGTTCAAACGGCTCAGGCAGCGGTGAATAGACGAGCGGGTGCCGCGTCGATCTGCGGGTGGATCTCACCCGATTCTCGACGCAGCACCCGCTCCTCTCAAGAGTGTGCTGCGGCTGGCGTGTGCGGCTGGCGTCTGAGGCCAGCGTGTCTGCCGCCAGCGCGTGTGCTGGCTGCTACCTCCAGCGGGTGGACATGATCAGTCCGGCGACGAAGAAGGCGAAGCCGATGAGGATGTTCCAGTTGCCCCAAGCCTCGACGGGGACCGTTCCCTGCGAGATGTAGAAGGCCACCAGCCAGATCAGGCCGATGAGCAGGAGGCCGATGAGCACAGGCAGGAACCAGCGGGGGTTCGGCCGAATCGTCTGCTGACCCGACTGGGAGGTGTACGTTGCGGTCTTGCGCCCCTGTGGCCGCTTGGCCGGGTTGCCTGAACGCGAGGTGCGCTTGGAGCCGGAACCCTTGGCCGTTTCGGAACCCTTGGCCGTTTCGGAACCCTTAGCCGATGCGGAGCCCTTTGCTGCTCGTTTGGCAGTGGCCGACTTTTTGGCGCTCTTGGCGTCAGCCTTCGCGGAGTCCTTCTTCGCCTCGGACCTCTCGGCCGTTTCGGACTTCACATCGTCATCGGAGTCGTCAGCCACGTCTGCGCTCTTGGAGCTCACGTCGGCGTCCGCAGAGTCATCGGCAGAGTCATCGACGGAGTCGTCGGCAACCTCGGACAGGTCGGACTCGGCGGCCGTTGACGCTGTCTTCTTGCCGGAGACGGTGGTGCGGGTCGTCTTCTTGGAGGCGGAGGTTTCGGTGTCAGCCTTCTTCTCAGCAGTCACCGTATCCTCAGCGTCGTCGACCTTGATGCCGTCGACCTCGACGAACTCAGCCTCGTCTACCTCGACTGCCTCGATATCCTCGTTCGGCTGGGCCTTGGTCTCAACCTCGGCCTTCGACGAGTTGCGAGAAGTGCGCTGGGGGCGCTGGGTCCGTCCGTTGGACTTTGCCACGGGTACTCCTTATACGGCAGACCATTGCTGGGGTCACCGATTGAATGCGTAGGGACAATCGCACACCAGTCTACGCGTGACGCGGGGCAGTTTTAAAAACTCCAACTACCCTGTGAGGCCCACAATCGCGCATGTGCATAGGATAAAGTGCGTATGGGTGTCCCCGCTTGTCCTCTGGGCGAGCCCCGGATTCGAAATCATAGGCACGGTGTAACAGTGGTGAATAGTCCCTCCTCGGGTAACGAATCAGACGCAGACGCGTCGTCGCGACCCACTATTCGTCCTGCTCAAAGGCAGAATTCCGCACCGTCGGCGAACTCTGAGCGCTACCGCTCGAACTCAGCACCGAACACCGCCCCCGAGGCGGGACCCGCGACCGAGCCCATGAGCACCGCCCCAGCTTTCGATCGTTCAGGCAACCGCGGAGATTCTGGAAACGTCGGATCGGCTGGGAATTCCGCCGGTGCGGCAGGCTCGAATCCAGGATCTGATCAGCCTCTGCCCAGCCGACGTGAACTCCGCCGCCGTGAGGCCGCAGCTGCAGCGGCGTCCGGATCCCCGACAGCCGTGTACTCGGATGCTCCACCGGTGTATTCCGAGCCCACCACAGGACATCCTCCGGTCAACAGCGCTCAGCAGACCCACCTCGGCGCCTCTGCCTCTGCTTCTGAACCTGCCTATGGCGCTGCCCCTGCCTATGGCGCCGCTGGCAATAATCCGGGCGGCAACGGCGCGGGCGGTAACGGCGTGGGCGGCAATAGCGTGGGCGGCAATGGCCCGAACGCCAGCCGGCGTCAGCGGAAGCAGCGTCCGCAGCGCGAGCCCTTGGGCCCTGTGCGCGGTACGGTCCGCACGTTCGGTGAACTCTGCATCACCGCGGGTCTCGTCCTCATCCTGTTCGTGGTCTGGCAGCTGTGGTGGACCGACATCCAGGCCAACCGCGACAACGAGGTCCTCGCCGACGAGTTGACCCAGGATTGGGCGAATCAGGATCCCAACAAGCTGCCGGACGATCCCAAAGAGCCCGTCGTGGCGAAGCCTGTGGAGAAGAACCACGCATTCGGCATCTTCTACATCCCTCGCTTCGGCGATGATTACTACCGCACCGCCGCCGAGGGCGTCGACCTCGAACCCGTGCTCAACCGCATGGGCGTCGGCCGGTACCCGAACTCCGCGATGCCCGGCGAGGTCGGCAACTTCTCGATCGCAGGCCACCGTGTCACCTACGGCAAACCGCTCAACCAGATCGCGAAGCTGCGCCCCGGCGATGAGATCATCGTCCAGACCAAGGACGGGTTCTACACCTACACGTTCCGCAACTTCGACATCATCCTCCCCGACGCCGTGCAGGTGCTCGCACCGGTGCCCGACGAGCCCGACTACAAGGGCAAGGACCGGATCCTGACGATGACGGCCTGCAACCCGATGTTCTCGGCCCGGGAACGCTATGTCGCGTACGCCGAACTCACTGACTGGACTCCGGCCCAGGACGGTCCGCCGGACAACATCAAGGACTCGAAAGCCTACGACAAGGTCAGCAAGAACGGTGGTGCCTAGAGAATGTACGGTCTGATCTGGCGTCTTCTGCCCGGCAATTGGGTGGTCAAACTCATCCTCGCCCTCATCCTTATCGCGGCCGTGGTCCTGCTGCTCATGCAGTACGTCTTTCCGGTCGTTGCCCCGTACATGCCGTTCAACAACGCAACCGTGACTGACAATGGTGGACAATGACTTCGATCCTCGTCATCGACAACTACGACAGCTTCGTCTACACGCTCGTCTCCTACGTCCGTGAGCTCGGCGCTGACGTCGACGTCATCCGCAATGACGATCTGACCGCCGAGGCGGTCGTTGCACGGGCGAGCGAATACGACGGGGTCCTCCTGTCACCGGGTCCCGGCACCCCCGCGGAGTCCGGTGTGTGCCCGACCCTGATCAGCTGGGCGGAGAAGTCCGGCACCCCGGTGTTCGGCGTCTGCCTGGGTCACCAAGCCCTGGGTGAGGTCTTCGGCGCGACAGTCACCCACTCACCTGTGCTCATGCACGGCAAGACCTCGGTCATCACCCACGACGGCCAGGGCATCTTCTTCGGCTGCAAGAACCCGCTGACCGTGACCCGATACCATTCCCTGGCGATCGTCGACGAGACCATCGACCTGGACAAGTTCATGGTCACCGCGCGGACCGAGGACGGCATCGTCATGGCGATCGAACACCGGGAGAAGCCGCTCTTCGGTGTCCAGTTCCACCCTGAGTCCGTACTCACTGAGAGCGGCTACCTGATGCTGGGCAACTGGCTCGAGGTCTGCGGACTCGAAGGAGCCGCCGTACGGGCAGCCGCGATGTCGCCGCTGGCGTCGGCGCTGACCTCGGGCGCGGGCCAGTCGGCAGCCGCAGCGAACTGAGAGGATCTCTGATGACCGAGCCGAGTTTCACCGCAGAGCCGAGCTACAACCAGTCGGAGCCGTTCAACGAACTCACCGTCTTCGAGGCCTCCCCGCTTCCGACGGCGGTCGTCGAAGCCCAGAACGTGTCGCGGGCTGAGCTGGCGGACCTCTTCGACTCCACCTTCTCCTCGCTCTTCCCCGCACTGAGCGAAGCAGAGGTCGAACCGACTGCACCAGCCTTCGCGCTCTATACCCGCCAACCCAGCGAGACCGTCGACGTGCAGCTGGGAGTGCCGGTCTCGACGGGCCTGACACAGGCGCTGATCCTGGGCGAGGACCGCATCGCCATCCCCTCAGAGCTGCCGGGGGGATCGGTTGCTGCGATCTCCCTCTTCGGCGGCTACGAGGGACTGGGCGAAGCCTGGGCCTCACTCATGAACGCCGCCGTCGAGGCAGGCCTTCATCCAGGACTGCCCTTCATCGAGGTCTACGTGACCAAGCCGAGCCCGGACATGGACCCAGCCGAGCTGCGCACGGACCTGTTCCTCACCTTGTCCTGACGGCGATGCCGCCCTGAACCCAACTCTCCCTGCCCTGTGCGGGGCAGTGAACGGTCAGACCGCCTCGGCGCCGGTGAAGTCATGATGATGAACTGAGGCCGTCACCGGAATCCGGTGACGGCCTCAGCCTGCTCGGGTCGAATCAGCTCACGGTCTCGGTCGACTCGACCTCAGTTGGATCCGACGCTAGTCGGCCTCAGCGGTTTCCGCTGCTGTTGCCGCGGGCATCCGCCCAGCCGTCGAACCAGCCGCTTCCACCGCCGGTGAGGTCGTTGTTCGTATCATCCTTGCCGTTGTCGCCATTATCGCCGTTGCCACCGTCTCCGCCATCCGAGCCGTTGTCGCCCGGCGCGGTGGGGATTCCGCCTGGGATCGACGGCATGGTCGGGGAGGGCTCCTCCGGCGGCTTCTTGGCCACCTTCACAGTGATCTCCGACCCCTGTTTGACCTCGCTGCCACCGCTGGACGACTGCTCGAAGACCTTCTTCTCCTCTTCGTCGGCAGTCTCGACCTCTTCGGTCTTGCAACCCAGCTGATAGTCATCGCCCTCGAGGATCTTGCAGGCCTCGTCAGCGGACTTACCGGTCACATCGGGCACTTTGACCATGCCGGAGGACACGACGAGATCGACATTCGAATCGACATCGACCTTCGCGCCGTTGCCGGGCTTCGTCTCGATGACGACGCCCTTCTCCACCTCGGGGGAGTTCTGCGAGATGTGCGTACCGGCCTGGAGCTTCGCGTCATTGATGATCTTTCTGGCGTCCTCCTCGGACTTGCCGGAGACATCGGGGACCTTGACGCTCTCGGGTCCGGTGGAGATGATCAGCTTGACCACGCTGTCTTTGTTCACGCGTGAACCACCGGGAGGATCGGTCTCGACGGCTTTGCCCTCGTCGACCTTGTCGCTGTACTCCTCATCCCGGTCCACTCTCAGACCCTGTTGGAAGAGGGTGGATTCTGCCTCGTCGGCCTCCATACCCGCCACATCGGTGACCTGGACCTGAGGGATCGGCTCGGGCTTGTTGATCTCGTAGACCCACAGGGCGATAGCGGCGAGGGCGAGCAGCACGAAGATGCTGCCGATCCAGATCCACGCTCTCGAGCGCTTCTGCGGGGGTTTGTCCTCCTGCGCGAGGATCGTCGATACGGCACCCGTTTCAGGGGCCGCCTCGGCGTCCTGCGGATACTGCTCGGGCCCGACCAGCGGCGCGGCCATCGGGAAGGCCTGAGTGCGATCGAACTCATCGTCGAAGCTCAGCGGACGACCGTCACGGGTAGCGAGGACGTCCTCACGGAACGTGTAGGCGTCCTGGTAGCGCTCGTCGCGATCCTTGAGCAGCGCATGCATGAGCAGCCGGTCAACCTCGGGCGGGACGTTCGGATTGTAGAAGCTCGGCGGCTTCGGGGTCTCGCCCACATGCTGGTAGGCGACGGCCAGCTGCGAGTCGCCGACGAACGGAGGACGCCCGACGAGGAGTTCGTAGAGCAGGCAGGCCGTGGAGTAGAGGTCGGAGCGGGCATCGACGACCTCGCCGCGGGCCTGCTCGGGGGACAGGTACTGGGCGGTGCCCACGACCGACTGGGTCTGGGTCAGACCGCTGTTGTCCTTGAGTGCACGGGCGATGCCGAAGTCCATGACCTTGATGTCGCCCTCGGGCGTGAGCATGACGTTGGCGGGTTTGATGTCGCGGTGGACGATGCCGTTGCGGTGGCTGTACTCGAGCGGGGCGAGCACGCCGGCGATGACGTTGAGGGACTCGTCGACGGTCAGTGTTCCGTGTTCGTTGAGCACCTCGCGCAGGGTCTGACCCTCCACGTACTCCATGACGATGAACGGAACGGAGACGCTCGAACCACCGGTCTCGAAGAACTCCTCTTCACCGGAGTCGTAGACGGCCACGATGCCGGGATGGTTGAGACCGGCTGCTGACTGCGCCTCGCGTTTCAGCCGGGTGTGGAACGACGGGTCGCGAGCGAGATCGGAACGCAGAAGTTTGATCGCGATGCGTCGACCCAGACGGTTGTCGACGCCCTCGTGCACTTCTGCCATGCCCCCACGGCCGAGGAGCGCACGAATTTCGTAACGCCCCGACAGCACCTTGGGTTCAGTCATTTAAGTCCTCCGCTTGATTCACCCACGTTGTGGGAAAGTTCTCCGCAATTCACAAAGATTACTGGTCTTCTGCTCAGCAGTGCTCATCAGCCATTGGCTCCGCCGTTCGGATTCGAGCCGGTGCCGTTGGCACTCGAGCTGTCCTGACCGTTGGCGCTCGAGCTGGATTTCGAGCTGTTGGAACTGCTCGACGAACCAGGATCCGAGCTGCTGCTGGCATCGCTGCTCGAACTGCTCGACGAGCCGGGATCCGAGCTGCTGGAGCTATCGGAACTGCTCGACGAATCGGACGAGGAGTCACTCTTCGAACTCTTATCGGAGCTCGAGTCGGAACTGCTCGACGAACTCGCATCCTTGCTGTTCGAGTCGCTCTCGGAGTTCTTCGAGTCCTTGCTGTCCGAGCTCGAGCCGTTGTCACTGTCCGACTTCGTCGGCTTCGGAGTGCTCGGCGGTTCCGGCGTCTGAGTGTTCTCGGACGGGCCCGCCGAGATGTAGAGCGTGACGGTGTCACCCTTCTCGAAGGTGTACCCGTTGTCGCCCTTGCCCACATCGGCGACCGTTCCCGCAGCCCGGGACGAATCGATGGTCTGAGTGTCGACCTCGAGTCCCTGCTGTTGGAGGTTCTCCGTCGCCGAGGATTCGGTCTGTCCGATGTAATCGCTGGGTTGGATCGTGATTGCCTCAGGAGACGCGGAGGTCGTGGCTTCCGATGAGCTCGGTCCAGGTTCCGGCTGATTTCCGCCGTTGCCGAGGAAGAACCAGAGCAGAGAGCCGACGGCGATGAGGGCCACGATCGCGAGGATCCAGATCAGGGCACGGCCCTTGTTCGAAGACTTGTCCGCCGTGTCCTCATCCGCGGTCCGTGCGTCGACTTCGCCGCCGTTCGCCGCGTTCGCACCAACCGCCCCTGCTCCTGCAGCAGCGCCGGCTCCGACCGCGGCAGCACCGGGGTTGACCCGGGTTGCGTCATTGGACGAGGTGATCGGCATGGCCTTGGTCGTCGGCACGGGTTCGGGATTGTTGAATACCTGGGTCAGCGCCTCGGAGGCCGCATTCCCGTGGCGCATCTGCGGCAGAATCTCCTCTGCTCCGGCGATATCGCCGCTGGACAGTGCGTCCGCTGCCTTAGAGACCGCCATGGCATCGGAGGGCCTGCGTTCGGGCTTCTTCTCGAGCAGGCAGTCGACGAGGCGACGCAGCGGTTCCGAGACCGTGTCCGGCAGCGGCGGATGCTGCTGGTTGACCTGGGCGATCGCGATTGCGACCTGCGAGTCGCCGGTGAAGGGACGCTGTCCGGCCAGGGCCTCATAGGCGATGATGCCGAGCGCGTAGAGGTCCGAGCCCGGGCCCGAACCCTTACCGGTCGCCTGTTCGGGCGCCAGGTACTGCGCGGTGCCCATCACCTGTCCGGTCTTCGTCAGCGGTGCCTGATCAGTGACGCGGGCGATGCCGAAGTCCGTGATCTTCACCCGGAAGTCGGGGGTCATGAGGATGTTGCCGGGCTTGATGTCGCGGTGGATCACACCGACCTTGTGGGCGGCACCGAGGGCCTGTGCTGCCTGCGAGACGATGGACAGGGTGTCCGTCTCGGACAGGGGTGCACTGCGTTCGATGATCGCCGACAGTGCCTCACCCGGGACGTATTCCATCACGAGGTACGGAGAGCCGTCTTCGTCGCCGTAGTCGAAGACTCCGGCGATTCCGGGGTCGGAGACGCGACCCATGTTCTGCGCCTCGGCGCGGAACCGGGCGAGGAACGTGGAGTCGGACAGGTATTCGTCCTTGAGGATCTTGGCGGCGACCTCACGGCCGAGCACGGAGTCGACGCCTTTCCAGACTTCGCCCATACCGCCGACGGCGATCCTGGAGCTGAGCGTGTATCGGTTTCCCAACACGGTGCCTTCGACGGGTCTCATTTCTCGACCACCGCTTCCATCATGTTCTTGGCGATCGGTCCTGCGACCGTCGCTCCGTAAGCTTCATTGCCCGCGTTGCCGCCGTTCTCCACGACGACCGCCACGGCGACCTTCGGGTCGTCGGCGGGGGCGAAGGAGATGAACCAGGCGTGTGGGGCCGCGCCTGTGGCGTTCTGGGCGGTGCCGGTCTTCGCGGCGACCTTCGTCCCATTGATCTTCGCGACGGAGCCGGTGCCGTCGGTGACGACGTCCTCCATCATCGTGGTCAGCTGATCAGCGGTCTTCCCGGAGACCGGGCGCGACTGCTCCTTCGGCCGAGTCTTCTCGATCGGCTCGAGCGTGTTCGCGTTGAGCACCCGATCGACGAGCTGCGGCTTCATCATCTTTCCGCCGTTCGCGATGCCTGCGGTCATCATGGCCATCTGCATCGGGGTCGACCTGACCTCGAACTGTCCCAACGAGGACTGAGCCAGCTGGGGCGGGTTGAGGTCGTCGGGGAATGTGGAGGGAGAGACCTTGAGCGGAATGTCGAGATCCTGGCCGAAGCCGAACTTCTCGGCCTGTTTGCGGATCGCGTCCTGTCCCAGGTCCATGCCGAGCGAGGCGTAGGCCGTGTTGCAGGACTCTGCGAGTGCCTGCTCCATGGTCGGCTTGCCGCCGTTGCGGCAGGCGCCCGGGTGGGAGTTTCCGATCGTGGACGTGGTCTGGGGCAGGTCGAGACGGGCCGGGCCGTTGAGCTGCGATTCGGGCTTGTAGTCGCCGGATTCCAGCGCTGCCGCCGAGACGAGAACCTTGAAGGTCGAACCCGGTGGGTACAGGTTGCCGCCGATCGCACGGTTGTAGGCCGGCTTGCCCTCAGCGGAGTTGAGCGCGTCGAAGGCCGAGCGGGCCTCCTTCGGGTCATGGCTGGCGATCGGGTTCGGATTCCAGCCCGGCGTCGAGGCCATGGCGAGGATCTTTCCGGTCTTCGGGTCGAGGGCGACAGCAGCGCCCTTCTGGTTGCCGAGACCGTCCCACGCCGCCTTCTGCACCTTCGGGTCGATCGTGAGTTCGACGGCCGCACCCCGAGGCTGCTCCCCGGTGAAGAGGCTGCCGACCTTGTCGTAGAACAAGGCGTCGGAATCGCCGGAGAGGAGGTCACCGCTCGCACGTTCCATTCCCGAGGCGCCCGAGACGATCGAGTAGAACCCGGTCATCGAGGCATAGGCGCGAGGATCGAGACCTTCGGAACCGTACTTGCGCTGGAACTTGTACTTGTCGTCGACCGGTTCGGAATAGGCGATCTTCTTCCCGTCGACGAGGATCGGACCGCGATCACGCGCCAGCTGGTCGAGGACCTGCCGGTTGTTGAGGGCATTGTGGTTGAGCGAATCGGCGGTCACGAACTGCACCCAGCTCGTCGAACCGAACAGGAGCGCGAACATGACGAACCCGACCACGGTGATGTGGGTCAGAGACTTCTTCATCGTCCACCTCCAGTCATGCCCGGGTCTACGGGCCTGTTCGTGTCGAGATCCTCGGACCTCAGGTTCGTGGTGGGCGCCTCGTCCGAGGCGGGGGCTTCGACAGGGTCCTCCGTGATCTTGAGGACGCCGGTGTGGAACTCCTCGACTGGCCTGCGCGCGTTGTCGGAGATCCGCAGGAGCAGGCCGATGATCACCCAGTTCGCGATCAGGGACGAACCGCCCTGAGCGAGGAATGGCGTGGTCAGACCCGTCAGCGGGATGAGCCGGGTGACGCCGCCGACGACGACGAAGACCTGCAGGGCGATCGTGAAGCTCAGGCCCGTGGCGAGCAGGGTGCCGAAGCCGTCACGCAGCTGCTGGGCGGTCCGGATGCCGCGCTGGAAGATGAAGAGGTAGCAGAGCAGGATGACGAAGAGGCCCGCCATGCCCAGCTCCTCGCCGAGGCTGGCGTAGATGAAGTCGGATTCGGCATAGGGGACCATGTTCGGCCGGCCCTGGCCGAGTCCGGTCCCGACAAGGCCGCCGTTCGACATTCCGAACAGGCCCTGGACGAGCTGATACGAACCGCCGGGCGTCTTGTTGTACTCAGCAGGTGAGAGTGCGTTGAGCCAGCCGGACACACGCTGTCCGACGTGAGAGAAGAGGAAGGTCGCGGCGACCGCGCCGACCGCGAAGAAGCCGAGGCCGAGGATGATCCAGGAGACCTTGCTCGTTGCGACGTAGAGCATGGCGACGAAGAGCCCGAAGAACAGCAGCGAGGTGCCGAGGTCGCGCTCGAACACGAGGATTCCGACGCTGGCGACCCAGGCGATGACAATGGGACCGAAGTCGCGAAGGCGCGGGAACCGGATGCCCAGGATCTTCGGCCCGGCCGCGACCAGCTGGTCGCGGTAGGACACGAGGTAGCCGGCGAAGAAGATCGCGAGCAGGATCTTCGCGATCTCACCGGGCTGGAAGGACATCGGGCCGATGCCGATCCAGATGCGGGCGCCGTTGACGGTCTTGCCCAGGCCCGGGATGAGAGGCAGCAGCAGGAAGAGGAGAGCGGCGAACCCTGACACATAGGTGTACCGGCGCAGCCAGCGATGATCCTTGACGACGAAAATGACCAGAATGGCCAGTCCCACGCCGAGTGTCATCCACACGAGCTGGGTCAGGGCACTGTTCTTCATCTCTTCGCGACCCAGATCGATACGGTAGATCATGGCCAGACCCAGGCCGTTGAGCAGAACGGCGATCGGGACGAGCACAGGGTCGGCGTACTTGGCCTTCCACCACACGACGACGTGGATGATGAGGCCGAGGGCTGCTAGCCAGGCTGCGTACTGGTAGACGTTGGTCGGGATCGTATCCTCGGTGCCCAGCCCGACGAGGGCGTAGGCGCTCGTCGCCACGGCAATGGCGAGAATGAGCAGACCGAGCTCAGCCAAGCGGTAGGGCCGTGGCCGTGCAACTTGGTTGGAGGAGTCGGACATCAGTCTGACTCCTTGGTGATCGCATCACTCGGGTTGACCGCTTGGGAGCTCGGGGGCGAGGGCGCCGGGTCGCTCGGGCTCGCGCCGTCCTCGACGTTTCCGGACACATTGCCCGACTTCTCGGATTCCTTGCGGAGGTTGTCGATGATGCGGTTGGCCTCATCGCGCGAGTCGGCCTGGATGGAGCTGCGCAGACGGTCCTGGGAGAAGCTGTTGAGAGTGCCGACTTCGATGTCGGTGGTGTCCTCGAGACGGCTGAGCTCGATCGGGCCCAGCGTCGTGTCGAGGCCGCGGTAGAGCGTGACTTTTCCGTCGTTGTTCGTCAGGTAGTAGTGGTTGTCCATGTAGTTGTAGGCGAAGAATCCGCCCACTGCGAGAGCGATGATGACGATTCCCGCGATGATCCAGCCCAGGTAGGACCGCTTTTCGACCTCGTCGTCGTCAGCGTCGAGGTCATCCTCCTCGGCGGATACGGCCGCGCCCGTCTTCGCCTTCCGGGAGCCGGCGCGCCGAGAACCCCTGCGCGGGGCCTCGGACTCCTCCGAGTCCGGAGAATCCGTGCGCTGGGAGGGTGGGACCACCTCGGCGGTGGGCTCCTGCTTGTCCTCGTTGTCGACCGCCTGCAGTGGGACGGTGTCGGTGGGCACGTCGTCGTTGTCGCCGTAGTGGGGGACAGCCTCGGTGGGGGCGTCGCCGACGGCGCTCGTGCCGATCGTCGCGTACTGCGGATTGAGGTGGACGGAGCCGACCGCGCTGCCTTGGGCGGTTTCGACGGTGCCCTCGAGCACATCGCCGATGACGACGGTGACGTTGTCCGCGCCACCGCCGGCCAGTGCCAGGTCGATGAGTTTGCGGCAGCACTCGTCGGGATCGGCGATCTCGGAGAGCACCTCGGCGATGTCCGCGGTATCGGCGAAGCCGGTGAGGCCGTCGGAGCACAGCATCCAGCGGTCGCCGACGTGAGCTTCACGCAGGGAGAGATCGAGGTCGGGGGAGGCGCCGACGTCGCCGAGGACCTTCATGACGACCGACCGCTGGGGGTGGGTCTCGGCCTCGTCGGGGGTGATCCGACCCTCGTCGACGAGCATCTGGACGAACGTGTGGTCGTGCGTGACCATCTGGAGCGTGCCGTCGCGCAGGACGTAGCCGCGGGAATCGCCGATGTGGGCGAGAGCGAAGCGGTTGCCCGGTGCGCGCAGCAGCGCAGTGACCGTGGTGCCCATGCCCGCGAGTTCAGGCTGTTCGCCGACACCGCGGCAGATGCGGTCGTTGGCTTCGAGGATGGAGGTGCGCAGGATCTCGAGGGCGTCGTCGCCGCTGGGTTCGCGATCGAGGTCGGCAAGCCTGGCGACTGTGATCGCCGAGGCGACGTCACCTCCCGCATGTCCGCCCATTCCGTCGGCGACGAGCAAAAAGTTTGGTCCTGCGTAGCCGGAGTCCTGGTTGTTCTTACGAACCAGCCCGGTATGAGACCGGGCAGCAGAGCGGAGGGTGATCGTTCCGTCGGTCGTCACGATTGGGTCTCCAGCGTCGTATGGCCGATGGTGATCTGGGTGCCGATGCGCAGGCCGATCGGCGAGTGCATGCGTGAACCGTCCACGATGGTCCCGTTCGTCGAGTTGAGGTCCTCGAGGACCCAGGAGCCGTTGGCGGCAATGATGCGCGCGTGGTGGCTGGAGGCGAAGTCGTCATTGATGACGATCGTGTTGTCCGGTGCCCGGCCGAAGGTCACAGGCGCTCCGGAGAGGACCACCGAGGTTCCGGCCAGCGGACCGGCGGTGACCCGGATGGATCCCGGGTGAGCCTGGGACTGCGGCTTCACGGGTGCTGGTGCGGGTGCCGGCTGGCTGGCCTGCTGGGGCGGGGCCGACGTGCGGGACGAACGGCCACCTCGGCGGGACTTCTTCGATCCGCGCCTGGGTCCGAAGATGTCGCGACGCAGCACGCCTGCCACACCGAATACGAAGAGCCAGAGAATGATGAAGAAGACGAACCGGAAGACGGTGACGGTGAATTCGCTCACTGAACTTCCTGTTCGCTGTAGCGCACTTCTGCATCTCCGGCCATGAGGACGTCGCCGTCGGTGAGGTTCGCCGAGGTGAGCTTGCGTCCTCGCAGCAGTGTTCCGTTGGTCGATCCGAGGTCGTTGGCGACCGCGTGATCGCGTTCGACGGTGATCTCGAAGTGACGACGGGAGACGCCCGGATCGTCGATGACGATGTCGCAGCTGGCCGAGGAACGGCCGAAGACATGTGTGCCCGGGCGCAGTTCGTGAGTGGTGCCGTGGACGGTCACGCTGGCGGTGATCGTGCGTGCGCGGGCAGGAGCGGCCTGGCGGATCGGGGTCGACGCCCGCGGTGGTGCCGGCTCCGGTGCACGGCGGGGAGCGACCGGGCGGGAACCGGAGTTCGCCGAGCCCTCGCCGACGATGTTGTGTGCCCGTGAGGCGGGGTCGTAGCCGCCGCGGTTGGCCGGCTGAGCCGCCGGTGAGCCGTCGGGGCGCTGGGTGCTCGAGACGACGCGGTACATGCCGGTGTCGAGGTCGTCGGCTTCGACGAAGTCGACGGAGACGGGACCGACGAAGCTGTAGGCCTGTTCGACCGCGTGATCGCCGATGACCTGACGGAGGTCGGAGCGAAGCTCGTTCTCCAGTCCGGAGAGGCGATCGAAGTCCGTCGGTGAGAGTTCGATGGTGTAGTGGTTGGCGGTCAGCGTGCGACCGCGGGAGACCACTGCTGCTTTGTTGTCGGCCTCACGGCGTAGTGAGCCGGCCAGCTCGACGGGTTCGACCTGTGAGCGGAACGCTTTGGCGAAGGCGCCGTTGACGACATTCTCCAGTCCCTTCTCGAAGCGATCGAGAATCCCCATGGCACCTCCTCCTTCAGGTCTCGCTGTTTCAGCGGCGAACCCTTCGCCACCGGCTCGACCTGTCCGAACTGTGTGTCCGAACATGTCTGCACATGTCTGTTCTTGTCTATTCACGTCTGTTCAGTGTTTCCGGCCCTGCTGCGGTGCGCTGTCGAAGCCCGGTTCAGAGCTCGTCGACGTTCTGTCGAAGCCCTGGTCAAGACTCGCAGTGCACCTGTGAATCGGAGACACCAACACCCAATCCTAACGCGGGGAGGCTCTCAACTCACGTCTCCCGGATTCTCAGGGCAGAGCTGTGCCTCGATTCCCGGGAGTCGTCCAGCATAGGAGACGGTTCTGAGTACTCTATGTGCTCGGCGGGCCGCTGACGAGCGGAGATGTGACGGCGGTTACGGATGTGGGGCTCGAGGGGCTCGAAGCGTGATTCTCCTCGAATGTGAGGGTGGACACGTTTCGCACGTTTGACCCGTACTCGGTTTCCTGTTTCTTCTGCGCGATGCTAGAGTTTTCTCTTGTTCGCGCGAGTGGCGGAATTGGTAGACGCGCTGGCTTCAGGTGCCAGTGATCGCAAGGTCGTGGGGGTTCAAGTCCCCCCTCGCGCACAGTGGACAACAGCCCTTCACCGGGACCCTTCGGGGCCAAGGTGGAGGGCTGTTTCGTGTCTGCAATCTGATCTATAGCCCTGTAGCCCCGCAGGCGGTGAACCACCTCACAGGTCCGAACGGCAGAGCTTAGGCGGCCGGAGGAGAACTCGGTAGGCTCGAGTCGGAAGCGGCCGGTTGCATGTCTCCTCGAGCGTGCGTCCTGCGGACGATGCATTACTTCAATCGGAAGGCTCCGCAGTGGATGCCATGTTCTCAACGCTCACCTCTGTCCTGCTCGTCCTGTCGATCGTGTTGAACGGACTGCTGGCTGGCCTGTTCTTCTCGTTCAGCACGGCGGTCATTCCCGGCTTCCGCCGCGTTGTCGACCGCACGTATGCTCGTGCTTTCCGCGCGATCAATTCGGCCATCCTCAACGGTGTGTTCCTAGCCGTATTCGGTCTGGCACCGCTGTCTGCAGCTGCAGCCCTGGTGATGAACATCGTGACGGATGGTCGCGTGCCATGGGTGTGGCTCGTCCTCGGAGCGATCTGCTCGGTGCTGACATTCGCAGTCACGGCGGTTGTGAACGTTCCGCTCAACACCGGCCTCGATCGCGCCGACACCGGCACCGAGGCGGGAGCCCGTGCCGCACGCAGTCGGTTCGAAGATCGGTGGAACCGGTGGAACCACGTGCGGACGCTGACCAGCCTCGCGGCGCTCGTCTTCTTCGCCGTTGCCCTCGCCTTGGCCTAGGCAGATTCTAGGAATGGCTTACGGTTGCCGGGGCCATCGGCCGCCGGCTGTGTTTTCGAGGAAGGTGCGTTCGGCGGGGTCCGTGGTCAGTGCGATCGCACGTCGATACGCCTCAGCTGCGTCGTCGCATCGACCGGCTCGGGCCAGAATGTGTGCGCGCAGAGCCCATGCGGGTTGGAACGAATCGACGCGCTTGGCAGCATTCGTCTGTCCTCCTGCACCACCTGACCCACCCACAGAGCCCACATCGTCGAGAGCAGCGAGTCCGGCCTCGGGGCCGTCGATCTCGGCGATCACCGCCGCTCGGGATACCGCGCCGCCGAGGCTTGGAGCGATCGCCCCGAGATCATCATGGAGGCGCAGCAACATCGGCCAGTCCGTGCTGCCCGAGCGCACTCCTGCCATGTGCAGCGCCTGGATCGCTGCTTCGAGCCCGAAGCGACCGATCTGCCTCGTGCGATGAACCTCCCGCAGATGATGCTCACCCCGTGCAGCGAGCGTCGAATCCCAGGCCGACAGGTCCTGGGACTCAAGGGACACGAATTCCCCGCCCCCACCTCGGCGAGCGGGGAAGCGTGCTGCGGAGAGATGGAGGACTGCTGCGAGTCCGTGGGACTCCCCATCGTCGGGGCACAGCTGGGCGAGCAGGCGCGAGAGGTAGAGGGCCTCCCCGACGATGCCGTCCCGGGGTTCCGATTCGGCATGCACCCAGTCGATGGCAAAGGCACCGTAGATCGCCTCGTGGATGTCGGGGAGCCGCACCTCGAGATCGGCGCGGTCCGGCTGGCCGAAGCCGATGCCCAAGTCGGCGATGAGCTTTTTCGCCCGGGTGAGTCGTGCGGCGACGGTCGCGGCCGGAAGTGCCATTCCGACCGCGATCTGCTTCCCGGTCATGCCCATGACGGCAGAGAGCATGAGCAGTGGTCGCACCCCCGGATCGATGTCCGGATGAGCGCACGCGGCCAACAGTTCGAGGCGATGATCGGGCAGAGAGTCAGAGTCCGTCTGTTCCTCCGCGTCTCCGTCGTCGCGGAGCCGGCTCTGGATGTGGTCGTGGATATCGGGATCCCACGGCACCGAGGTGCGGGTCGCCGCCGACTTCCAGGCATCCCGTCGTGCGTTGAGCGCAACCCGGTAGAGCCAGCCTTCGGGATTGCGCGGGATCCCAGACTCCCGCCACACGCTCACTGCGCGTTCGAGGGCAGAGCTCAGCGCATCCTCGGCGCCGGCCAGATCGCCGTCCGCAGACGCGATGAGGGCGATGATCCGCCCCCAGCCGTCCTGGGAGAGGACCATCGTCCGATCGATCGGATCGCGCGGGTGTGAGCTCAGGGCTGGACCCAGCGGCCATCGATATAGGAGATCGCCGCCGCTCTGACTTCGATGGTTCCGTAATTCGTGCCCGGGAACTTCTCCGCCCAGGCCAGGGCCGCATCGCGGTTCTCGACGTCGATGATGAAGACGCCGGCCAGGGACTCTTTGCTCGCCGCGAAGGGCCCATCTTCGATGACGACCGAGCCGGTGCGCCGAGTGACGGTCGTTGTCTGTTCCGTCGGCTCGAGCATCTCGGCGGCGATGAAGACACCCGCCGAATAGAGGGCGTCGGCATAGTCGGACATGAGCTTCTGCATCTCGGCCATCGCCTCGGGAGAGGGCTGGGGGCTGCCTTCTTCACGCGGATCGGGTGCGTGGAAGATCAGTGAATAGCGCATCGTTGTGCTCCGTTCGTCTCGTGGCGCCCGTGTCTCGGCCGCTCATCAATGAGACGACCGAGCCCGCGCGAATTCGACACCTGCACGACTATTGTCGCCGAAGATCTTCGCGACAGCCTCGGCGAGTGAGGATTTCGAACGGAGAATGCGTTACTTCGGACGGAGACTGAGTCTCTCGCGAACTCAGTGCCTCCTGCGAACTCAGTGCCTCCTGCGAACTCAGCCGGAGTACACCGCGCCCGGGTTGAAGATGTTGTCCGGATCGAGCGCGGACTTGATGCGCTTGTTGAGCTCCATGACATCGGCGCCGAGGTAGGACTCGAGCCATGGTGCCTTGAGTCGTCCGACTCCGTGCTCGCCGGTGATCGTTCCACCCAGACCGGTCGCCAGATCCATGACCTCGCCGTAGGCGATCTGCGCGCGCTCCTGCTGCGCCGGATCTTTGGGATCGAGCACGAGCAGAGGGTGAGTGTTGCCGTCGCCGGCGTGGGCGATGACTGCGATCGTGACGTCTCGTTCGACTGCGATCGCTTCGATGCCGGTGACCAGATCGCCGAGGCGGGGCAGCGGAACGCCGACATCCTCGAGCAGGAGTGCGCCCTGCTTCTCCACCGCGGGGATGGCCATCCGGCGTGCCGTGACGAAGGCTTCGCCCTCCTCCGGGTCGTTGGTCAGGTAGCACTCGGAGGCATTGGTTGCGAGGCAGATCTCCTCGATCCGCGCTGCCTGGGCGCTCGCATGCTCGCCGGGTTCGTCTGTCTGGATGATGAGCATTGCCTGGACCTCCCGGTCGAGGCCCATCTTCGTTTCGTCCTCGACTGCGTTGATCGAGGCGCGGTCCATGAACTCGAGCATCGACGGACGCATCTCACGAGAGATGTCGAGCACCGCCGACGTCGCATCACTCAGCTGCGGGAACATCGCGACGATGGTCGTCGGCGGCAGCTGCGCGGGAATGAGGCGCAGTGTGATCTCAGTGATGACGCCCAGTGTTCCCTCGCTGCCGACGAACAGCTTCGTCAGCGGCAGGCCGGCGACGTCCTTGATCCTCGGTCCGCCGAGCTCGATCGCCCGGCCATCGGCGATGACGACCGTCATGCCTAGGACATAGTCCGTGGTGACCCCGTACTTCACGCAGCACAGACCGCCAGCGTTGGTCGCGATGTTGCCGCCGATCGAGCAGAACTCGAACGAGGAGGGGTCCGGCGGGTACCACAGGCCGTGTTCGGCAGCGGCCGCCTTGACCTCGGCGTTGAACGCGCCCGGCTGCACAACGGCCATCCGGGTGATGGGGTCGATGCTGATGTCGCGCATGGTCTCGAGCGAGAGCATGATCGCGCCGTCAACGGCCGAGCTCCCGCCCGACAGGCCGGATCCGGCTCCACGTGGAATGACCGGCACCTTCGCCTCGGCGGCAATCTTCACCACCGTCCGCACATCGGCAGTCGAGCCGGCCTTGACGACGACGAGCGGCACCCCCGCATTCGGGTCGTACGCGCGGTCCTGGCGGTAGGCGTCCATCGAGTCGGGGTCGGTGATGAGCAGCTCCGCGGGCAGAGCCTCCCGCAGTGTTGTGACAACGTCCATGTTGTGAGTCGAGCCTTTCGTCGAACGGGGGAATTCCGATCATCCACAGCGAGGCTATCAGTCGTTCAGGAGCCCGGCCGGACCTCGTATCAGAGTGAGACTTCGGCAATGTGGGACGGTGGCGTGTCGGGGCCGCGCAGTAGGGTGGGAGTATGCCCGACTCCTCCACTTCGACTCCCGCTTGGTGCGTGCTCGGCCGTGCCGAACGCGGACGTGTGGTGGCCGTCGACCTCGACCGTGACGGAGCCGAGATCAACCGGGTCGAACTCGCCGAGGCGGATCTGCCCGAGTTCGTCCGATCCCGTGAGCACGGGGGCAGTGAGCACGGGGGCAGTGAGCATGGGGCCTGGGACCGCGGGGTCAGTGACCACAGGGTCAGTGACCACAGGGTCAGTGAGCACGGGGTCAGGCGGAACTCGCCGAGGTGGGTCCTCAGTGACACCCCGAAGTGGTACCCGCCGCTGTTGGCCGCAGGGGTGAGCATCGAGCGTGGATTCGATCTGCGCCTGACGCATGCGATCCTCATGCGCTCCGAACTCGTCACCGACCGCAGTGCCGTGACCGCCGCCGAGGAGTGGGAGGCCGGACCGGTGTCCGCCCCGGAGGTCGATGAGACGGAGGCGCTCTTCGATGTCGACGCCTACGTCGACGACAGCCGTCGCCGCCGGATCAAAGAGGTACCGCACGACATCGATTCGACGTTGGCGGAATTCGCCCGGCAGATGGCCGCCCAGTCAGGTGCCTCGGACCCCGGCCGCCTGCGGCTCCTCCTCGCCGCGGAATCGGCTGGCGGGCTCGTGGCCGCGGAGATGCAGGCCGCCGGTGTGCCCTGGGACGTCGACGAGCACGACCGGATCCTCGCCGCCGAGCTCGGCCCACGGCCCGCCCGAGACGCGAAGCCTGAGAAGATGCTCGTCACCGCCGAGGCGGTCCGTGCCGCTCTCGACGATCCGCGGGCGAATCTCGACTCCCACGTCCGGCTCCTCCACTCTCTGCACGCTGCCGGCATCAACGTCGCCTCGACCTCGAAATGGGAGCTGCAGCAGAGTGATCATCCCGCGATCGAGCCGCTGCTCGAATACAAGAAGCAGGCGCGGCTGCTCACGGCCAACGGCTGGACCTGGCTCGACGAGTGGGTCTCCGAAGGTCGCTACCGTCCGGTCTACGTCCCCGGCGGAGTCGTCACCGGCCGGTGGGCTGCCAGCGGCGGCGGAGCCCTGCAGATCCCGCGCCAGCTGCGCCCAGCCCTGCGTGCTGATCCGGGCTGGCGGCTGATCTCAGCCGATGTCGCCCAGCTGGAACCGCGGGCGCTCGCCGCGATGTCCGGCGACCGTGCCATGGCCGAAGCGGGCCGAGGCAAAGACCTGTATTCGGGAATCGTTGACGAAGGCATCGTAGCGACCCGGCAGGAGGCGAAGATCGCTGTCCTCGGCGCGATGTACGGGTCCACGACCGGCGACAGCGGGCGCCTCGTGCCCCGGCTGCGCACGAGCTTCCCGGCGGCGATGGCCCTCGTCGACTCCGCCGCCGAGGTGGGAGCGGGCGGCGGTGTCGTGTCCACGTGGCTCGGTCGAACGTCCCCGGTCCCCAGCGAGGGATGGAAGCAGCTGCAGTCGGCGGCGAATCAGTTCGACGCCACACCGCAGGACGAGAACCGAGCCCGGCGCTCGGCCGGTGACCAGGGACGATTCACCCGCAACTTCGTCGTCCAGGGCACAGCCGCCGAATGGGCGCTGGCCTGGCTGGCCGACCTCCGACTCCGGTTGTCGCGGCTGCCCGCGATCGATGATGTGAACCCAGGGCCCACCTCGGCGGAAGATGGGGCGAACCCGGGACCCGCCTCGGCGCGGGATGGGGCGGGGGCTCTGGCCACAGCTTCGGGACCGGTCTTCTCGCGGCGGGCTCACCTGGTCTTCTTCCTCCACGATGAGGTCATCGTCCATAGTCCTGCCGAGCAGGCCGAGGACGCGGCGGAAGCGATCAGACAGGCGGCCGCCTCGGCGGGAAGGCTCCTGTTCGGCGACGCTCCGGTGGACTTCCCACTCGACCTCACGATCTCCGAGCGGGCGATCAAAGACTAGGGAGGGACCGTCAGCCCTGCGAAGCTGTGAGTAGCACAATAGAATCGCAGTTCCGGGAATAAGGTGGCAGCGATCGTCGCTGGATAAAGGGCGTCAAATCACACAACCAACCCACCGACACACAACAAACAGAGGAGCCCGCATGGCATTCACCGTCAAGGCACTGCAGAAGACCGGAGCCGACCAGCCATTCCGCGTCGGCACCATCGAGCGTCGCGATCCGCGTCCCGATGACGTGGTCATCGACATCAAGGCCGCCGGGATCTGCCACAGCGACATCCACACCATTCGCAACGAATGGGGCGAGGCCCACTTCCCACTGACCGTGGGCCACGAGATCGCCGGTGTCGTCGAGGCCGTCGGCTCCGACGTCACTGACTGGAAGGTCGGCGACCGCGTGGGCGTGGGCTGCATGGTCAACTCGTGTGGCGAGTGCGAGGAATGTCGCGCCGGTCAGGAGCAGAACTGCCTGAGCGGCAGCGTCGGCACCTACAACTCCACCGACGTGGACGGCACCATCACTCAGGGCGGCTACTCCGAGAAGGTCGTCGTCAACGAGCGCTTTGTCGTACGGCTCCCCGATGCGCTCGACTTCGACGTCGCGGCTCCGCTGCTCTGCGCGGGAATCACCACCTACCAGCCGCTGGCGCGCTGGGGTGCAGCAGAGGCCAAGGACGGCGCTCCCAAGAAGGTCGCCGTGCTGGGCCTGGGCGGCCTCGGCCACATGGGCGTGCAGATCGCCGTTGCCATGGGCGCCGACGTCACCGTCCTCTCCCGCACGCTGACTAAGGAGAAGGCCGCACTCGAGCTGGGTGCGAAGCAGATGCTCGCGACCACCGACGAGGACTTCTTCAGCAGCCACCGCGGTGAGTTCGACATCATCCTCAACACGATCAGTGCAGACATCCCCGTCGACCGTTACCTGCGCCTGCTCAAGCCGCGCGGCGTCATGGCCGTCGTCGGTCTGCCTCCTGAGAAGCAGTCGCTGTCGTTCGGCTCGGTCATCGGCGGCGCCAAGGTGCTCGCGGGATCGAACATCGGCGGCATCGCCGAAACCCAGGAGATGCTCGACTTCTGCGCCGAGCACGGCATCGCCGCGAAGATCGAGACCATCGGAGTCGCCGAGGCGGATGCGACCTACGATCGCGTCGTCGCCGGAGACGTGTACTTCCGTGCCGTCATCGACACCTCAACCTTTGCCGAGGCTGTGCCTGTGGCCTGAGCCTCAGGCGTTGTTCGAAGGGGGCCGTTCCACCTCATTGGTGGGACGGCCCCCTTCGTCTGCACTCGTACGTCTGCGCTCGTACGTCTGCGCTCAGATCCCCACCTCCAGAAGAGACTGGCGCCCAGGCGGCGAGAGTAGAATCTGCCGCATGACAGGTCATGGGCGGCGGATGGGCGATGCTCCTCTCGTGCTGCTGATTCTCTACACTCTCTTCATCGGGCTCATGACGCTGACCCCGTACCAGCTCGACGTCAGTCCCGGAGGGCCGATCGGCAAGCTGCTCGAGTTCTTCGCGGCACATCGGCTGACGGCCTGGCTCACCTACACTCGGGTCGAGCTGTTGGCCAATGTCGCGATGTTCATCCCATTCGGGTTCCTGCTCGCTTTGCACCTCGGTCGCAGGCGCTGGTGGCTCGGCTGGGTGGCCGGTGCGGCGTTCACCTGCATCATCGAAGGCACTCAGGCGACCCTGCTCTCGCCGACCCGCTATGGAACCATCAGCGATCTCGTCACGAATACCATCGGAGCGGGAGTCGGTGCTGTGCTCGGACTGATTCTGATGGTCATCCTGCCGCCGCTGAAGAAACAGGACACTGCGGACCCCGTCGTTCGGTAGTCGCCAAGATCAAATGATCTTGCGGGCAAGGATCTGCGGGCGAGTTATGAGGCGTCTGAGCTGAGTGCGTCGATGCATCGGTCGAGCGCCTCGGCGAGGTGGCTCCTCTGCGAGTCATTGAGCGGCGAAACCATGAGCGCTGAGATCTCCTCGACGCGTGCGACCGCACCGGCGAGTGCCTCTTCACCCTTCTCGGTCAGGGTCGTCGGCAGCACTCTCCCGCTCGTCGCCTTCTCCGGGCGCGTGACGAGCCCGCGGTCCTGGAGCCCGCGCAGCATGGTGTTCATCGTCTGCCGTGTGACGAATCCACCGCGAGCAAGCTCCGAATTCGACGCCCCGGGAGATCGCTTCAGCAGTTCCAGGCACGCGTACTGCGGGGTCGACAGGTCCAACGGTCGCAGCGCCTCATCCATCCGCGAACGCAGCACGGACTGCAGATGCTTGAGCTGATAGCCGAGCATCGACTCGAGACTTCCGGGGTCTTGACTCATGTAAGTATTCTGACATTCATTGATGATGTCAGAAACCTGACATGAAAAATACCGGCTGAGCAATACCGACTGAGCAATATCTACTGAGCAATGGAGACGATTATGACTGTCACAGGGCCCGACTTCGTGGCACTGCAGGTGCGAGACCTGGAGAAGGCCGCAGACTTCTACGAGAACACGATCGGACTCACGCGAGCACCCGCGGGACCTCCCGGTGCGGTCGTCTTCACGACCTCTCCGATTCCATTTGCCGTCCGTGAGCCGCTGCCCGACGTCGATCTCGATTCGGTCGAGCGTCCGGGAACAGGCGTTGCACTGTGGTTCAGCTGCGATGACGCGCAGGAACTCCATGACCGTCTGGGTGAGGCCGGCGTCGCGATTCTGCGTTCGCCCGCACCCAGCCCCTTCGGATTGACCTTCACCTTCGTCGATCCCGATGGCTACGCGGTCACCGTCCACAACGCGAGCTGAGCTGAGCCGTAGAGGGCTGAGCGAGGCCGATACAGGATTGCGCGCATCCGATACGGAATCGCGAGAGGCCGAGCATCCGTGGATGACCGCCCCGGCGAGGTGTGGTGGTTCAGGGAACCGGCTGCTCGCTCAGCTCAGGTCAGCTCAGGTCAGCGAATCGATGATCTTCGTGATCCGGCGCTGCCGCGTCTCTTCGGCCTTCGCCGACTCGACCTGTCGGACGTGCTCCTTGCGCTTCGAAGGAGCCAGCACATCGAAGGCCTCGCGAACGTGGGAACGATCGAGTGCCTCGGCGAGGTCATCAGGAACCGGGGTCTCCCGGGACGACGTGTCGTGGGTCAAGGTCACCTCGTGGGTTTCGCCGCCGGAGACGCCGATCGTCTCGCGGTGCTCCTTGGCCAGCGGCAGGAGGAACCTCCCGCCCATCACCGCAGTGGTCGAGGTGTAGGAGTAGCCGGCGATCGTGACGATGACCGGGACTCTCTTTCCGGCGCCGAAGCCGAGCACGACGTCCTCGGGCACCTCGATGCCGACGTTGTTGCCCAGCTGCAGAAGAGTCGTCGTGAAGGTGACCATGGCCGAACTCTACGCGTTGCCGGGCTCAGCGTCAGCTGTTGGGCTGAGTTTCGCTGTCAGTCTCAGCGTCACTGCCGGGCTCAGCGTCGTTGTCAGGCTCAGCGTCACTGTCGTACCCGGAGTAGCGAGGCAGCCACCGGGCCACACGCAGGCAGTATGTGTCGTACTCGGCGCCGAAGCGCTGTCTGAGATCGTCCTCCTCATGCGGGATCACCAGCCAGTTCCACAGCAGCGAACCGACCACTGCGTAGGCGATGACCATCCACGATCCGAAGAGGAGTCCGACCGCCACTCCCTGCCCGAGGCCGGCGATGGCCATCGGATTGCGGACGAAGGCGTAGGGCCCCCGCACGACGAGGTGGTTGGCCATCTCGGAGGGCAGCGCAGTGCCGGATCCGAAGTTCGCAATCGCGCGTGCTGACCACACGCCGATGACGGTGGAGAGAGCGAGGAGCGCGAACCCGGCCACAGCGACGAGGATCGACGTCTTCACGACCAGCTCCCACCGCTGTTCGAACGAGTTGATGATCGCTGGCACGATGATGAGGAACACGACCCAGAACACGATGAGCTGAACCGTCGTCCGCAGCAGCACCTGTGAGCGCACACGCGTGCGCGAACTCCTGAAGGCGAACGGGCCGACGAGGAGACGCTCGGACGGGACCTTGCCCGTGAGCATGAGGATCCCGGCGATGACGCTGCCCACCGATGCGGCGACCATGAGTACGGCACCCAGACCCGCCTGGGCGGTCACGGTGGCATAGATGATGAGCCCGATCGTGAGCAGGACGGTCCAGGGCACGACGATGAACACGGCCCAGCGGACGTTGAGTGCGACGATCGCCGAGGCGATGACGAAGAGCGGGATGTGAACAGAGGAGGCGAGGACCGGGTCGATCCCGCCGAGAGTCGCGTCGCGCAGCGTTGGAAGCGTGGAGATTCCGAGCCACCAGGCAGCCCCGACGAGTGCCTGCAGGGCGAAGTACATGCGGGCGTGGAAGATCCTCGGCCGCGTCGTCGGACGGAGGTGCCTGGTCGGCTCTTTCATTGAAGGGCTCATGCGAACGCCGTCCCATGGAAGCAGACGGTCGTGGCTCCGCCGACCCAGATTGTGTCTGCGTCGGGGTTCCCTTCGTCTGCGCGGGCTTCGCGGGAGATCTCGATGACGCCGGCCCGTCCCAAGGCGGTGCCCTGGGTGACCGTGTACTTTTCGGGTGCGAGGCCGGCTCCGATGAGCCATTGCGCGACGGAGGCGTTGAGGCTGCCGGTGACGGGATCCTCGGCCACTCCTACGCCCGGCACGAAGGCGCGGATCTCGTACTCGTGGTCTGAGCCGGCCGGATGGGCGCCGAGGACGCCGAGCTTGGTATCGGGAATCTGTGAGAAATCCGGTTCGAGAGCGAGGACCTGCGCGGCGCTGGCCAACCTCACTGCGGCCCAGCCGGGACCGTTGTCGGCCCACTGGTGGTCGAGGATGTCCTCGCGTTCGAGGTGCAGAGCCTGCGCGATCTGGGTGACGAAGTCCTCGTCGAGTGGGCCCGAGCGGAGACGTTCGGGAGCGGCGAATGCCAACGTCCGGTCGCCTCGGCGGATATCGACGAGTCCCGCACCGCACTCCTGGATCAGGGCGCCGTCATTGCGGGGCACGCCGCCGGCGGCCAGCCACGCGGCAGCCGAACCGAGTGTGGGGTGACCGGCGAAGGGGAGTTCCCGGGCGGGAGTGAAGATACGCAGTCGATAGTCGGCGGCCGGATCAGTCGGGGGGAGGACGAAAGTCGTCTCCGACAGGTTCGTCCAGTTCGCGATCCGGGCCATCTCCTCATCGGCAAGTCCGTCAGCATCGAGCACCACGGCGACGGGGTTGCCGTGGTAAGGCTCGGCGGAGAAGACGTCGACCTGGGCGAATGCTCGATTATGGGGCATATGTGCTCCTTTTCGGGGATGAGCAGCAGAGGAGTGCTAGTTCCCATCGTAATCGCCTGAGCCTCCAGGTCAGGGACGCGGGCCGGAGCGCACCGTGGATGGGACCGGGGATTGAGCGATGGTGAGGGTCAAGGGACGTGTCGGTTCAGACGGGGGAGTGCTGGATGGGTCAGGGAATGCTGGATGGGTCCGCACTTGCTGGATGGGTCGGGGAGTGTGGGGTGGGTCAGCGGTTGCTGGAAGGATCAGGGAGTGTGGGGTGGCTCAGCGGTTGCTGGCCGATGACTGTCGATCAGCTGAGGACTCCGTACAGACTCGCTTCATAGACTGGGCTGCTATGGACGAGCAACTGAAGTCAGAGGCGCCCGCGGTGGCGGCGATGCGGGGAGTGCCTTCATGGATCTGAAGCAGGGCGTGGCTACGTGGTGGGATGCCATCACGTCCGGATTCGGGCGGCAAGATGACTTGGAGCTGGGCGTGGTCCAGCTGCTCATGGTCATCGGTATCCCTCTGATCGTCACGCTGACCCCGGCGGTCTGGCGGTTCTTCGGCCTCTTCGTCACGTTCGTCCACGAGCTCGGGCACGCGTTCGCAGCGCTGATGACAGGACGTGTAGTCAAGGGGATCTCACTGAACTTCGACCATTCAGGACAGATGAACTCCTTTGGCCGAGTCGGCTTCTCCGCCACCTGGTCGGGCTTCTGGGGGTATCCGGCCCCCGGCGTTCTGGGATTGGTCCTCATCACCTCGGCGATTCACGGGTGGGCGCCGTTGGCGCTGTCGATCGGCGCGCTCATCCTGCTGGTCGCCCTCATTTTCATCCGCAACCTCGCGGGAGCCGCGATTGCCGTGGTCACAGCAGTGGCCGCACAGCTCGTCGTCGTGTTCCTGCCTGTCGAATGGATCGCCGTCTTTGTGGCGGGACTGGGAACAGCCCTGGTCATCGGCTCGCTCAAGGACCTCGTCAAGGTGATCCGCGTCCACACCCGACGCCGTCACGTCCAGCAGTCCGACGCTTTCATCCTCAGCCAGGGATCGAGCGTCCCCGCAGGGATGTGGTTGACGCTGTTTACCCTGGTCATCGGCGTCTGTGCGCTCACCTCGGCGTACATTCTGTACTCCGCAGCAATCATGGCGTAGACAGGTTCGGGTCGTGAAGGGATCGTAGGCGCGGGCATTCGCGTCCGGACCGGATGGAAGAATCGACAGTATGGAACTCAAGCCGAAATACTCTGCTGTCCTGTTCGACTGCGACGGCGTGCTCGTCGATTCCGAGAACATCACCAATACGGTGCTGCGCGGGATGCTGCACGACCTGGGCTGGCAGCTCAGCCGAGAGGAGTGCCTGTCCCGTTTCGTCGGAAAGATGCTCCGTGACCAGGTCGACGTGATCGAAGAACACACCGGATTCCGCATCGACGCCGAGTGGCTGACCGAGTTCCGGCGGCGTCGCAACGTCGCGCTCGAGGCCTCATTGGAGGCGATTCCCGGAGTCGCCGAGGCGGTCCGTGCCCTTGACGCCGTCTATCCCGGCCTCCTCGCGTGCGCTTCGAGCGCTGATCGCCCCAAGATCGATATGCAGCTGAAGAAGATCGGCCTCTTCGACGTGTTCGAGGGCCGGATCTTCTCCGGAATGGAGCTGCCGAAGTCGAAGCCGGCCCCGGACGTGTACCTCGCCGCTGCTCGCGCATTGGGGGTCGATCCCGCCGAGGCGGCCGTGATCGAAGATTCGCCCACCGGCGTCATCGCGGGGCGAGCTGCAGGTTCTCATGTGCTCGGCTTCTGCCCGGATTCCCCGGTTCATCAGAGCCCGGAAACCCTGATGGCGGCCGGTGCTGACGAAACGTTCGACGCGATGGGCCAGCTGCTGGGACTGCTGACTGTCCAGGCGAGCTGACTGGGTGGAAGAGCGCGGGGCGGGCGGTGAGGGAGGCTGCCGACGCTGGTGCGGTCGGGTCGGGTTTTCGGGGCGGGGCTCGTGCGGGCGGGTCGGATGTGGTGCGGGCGGGGCTGGTGCCGTCGGATGTGGTGCGGGCGAGGCACGGTCGGGCCGGGTTTGGTGCGGTCGGTTCGGGTTTTCGGGGTCAGGTTTGCCGGCCGAGTGAACTGTTTTCGGCCGAAGAGGGTTCAGTATAAAGATGTGACTGCGTGTCGATAATAGTATTGATGTTCTAGTTGTAATCGAACTGTTACATTCATTGTTGGAATTGACGAGTAGAATAGAGGTAGGCACTCACACCGACGTGAAGAGCAGGTGACCACCAGTGAAGCACCCCTCCGATTCCGACAGCACCGCTTCCGAACCTGCCCATGAGCCGACCGATTCCGCTGGTTCTTCAAATTCCGCCGACTCCGCCGATTCCACTGGGTCTGTTGAGAATCCCGAAACGACTGAAACTGCTGACTCCACTTCGACCGGTCCCTCTCAGTCAGCTGGGTCGACGGAGCCGGGGGCGCCCCCGCGCTCCGCCCGCCGTCTCAGCATCGATGCCGACTCTCCCTTCGCGGATGCTGTCGATGTATTTGCTGCCAGTGATCGCGCCCAGCTTTCGGTCCTTGATGTCTCAGCGGGACTGTTCTTCAGCGAGACCGTCGAAAACCTTCGTCTCTTCAATCCGCATCCGGAATCCCCGTACCAGCACGCCACGATCGCCGAGACAGTCAGAAGATACCGTCGAGAGGCACGCCCGAGCTGTTCGAAGAAGAATGCCTCGACGAACGGTGGTACGAAGGCGAATGCAACAGAGGGCAACGCATCGACAGGGAGCGGATCGAAGGGGAACGCATCGAAGGGGAACGCATCGACGGAGAGCGGATCCCAAGGGGGCGGATCCAAGTTGCCGTCGTTTCCCAAATTCCGAATGAATCAGACCTTCTACGGGTGGGTTCACGAACTGTCACAGGCAGAGGACATTGCTGAATTCACCACGGTGATGGGCTCGACCACAGCAAAGGCCTATACCCAGATCACATCAGCGATGACGCTGATCCACGGGCTCCCGAAGTTCTATCAGCGCTGCTTGGCTGGCGACTTCACCATTGAGCACGTGAACGCCACCGCGCACGCCTGCAAGGATGTGAAGTTCGAGAATCTTCCCGCGGTTGACGACTATCTCGCAGAACGACGTGCCGACATCACGATCGAGACGTTTAAGAAATCGTTGGGAATGAAGATAGCGGTTCTGGAGCCGCTTGAAGACCGCCTCGAGGAAGCGAGCAAGCGGAGGCGTGTCGACATCACCACCACCCCCGACGGGACTGCTTACCTCACGCTGACTGGCCCTGCTCCCGAACTGCAGGCGTGCTATCTCAGAATCGCAGCCTTTGCGCGTGCAATACATTCAGGCAATATCGCTCCATTCAGTGATCAGATGCCTACTGGTGCGTCCATGGACGACGATCGCGGGATCGACGCTCTTATGTTCGACATCCTGACTCGCACATGCCCGCAGCTGAAGATTCAGGTCACCTCCAACAACACGACCACCGGCGAGACCTCAACCCGAGACATTCCCTTGGACAGGGACGGGCTCAATGGCACCTCGGTGACACCGGAAGACGTGATCAATGCCGTGAACGAGGCAGCTGCCGGGGCAACCTCGAGTGCCGAGTCGGCCGCGGGATCCGGTGCGCGTTCCGGACGTGCCGCCGGCGACGAGGACGTCCAAGCATTCGCTGTTCTCACGATGCCGACGCACGGCCAATGGTTCGAATCCCAGGCCAGGATGATCACTACGGTCCCGTTCCTCACGCTCACCGGTGACTCCGACCTTCCAGGGTCCTTCTCCAGCGGATCACCTATCCCGGCAGACACCGTACGGCGGGTTGCTGGCCACTCGAAGACGTGGACTCGCATTCTCACTGACCCTGCGACTGGAACGCCGATCGATGCGAAGGCGACCACCTATCAGATCCCGGCGGCGATCCGTCAGACGCTGGTGGCGAAATGGCAGATGTGCACCATTCCGGGGTGCATCCGGCGAGCAGAGACGTCGGAGATCGACCACATCGTCCCCTTTGATCACGATCATCCGGAACAGGGCGGTCTGACTCGCTTCGAGAATCTCCATCCGCTGTGCAAAATGCATCACCAAGCCAAGACGGATCGCAGATATTCAGTGCGCATGCCTCGAACCGGCCTCTTGGAATACGTATTCCGCCATGGAATCACCGCAGAGGTCAGTCCCGGAGACCATCCGATCAATGCGGAACACGCGAAGCTGTTCGATGAAGTGCATTTCAGGGAGAAGCCGCCTCCGGGAACCGGAGATCAGGTCAATGGCATACCTGATCCAACGAATCCACCTGCGCCGAAGTCCCCGCCAGTGGGACGTCCATTTCACGGGGACACCTGTGTCTCGGAACAGCGACCGGGCCCAGCACCCGGCGATGGGAAGCCCGGATGGGTGAAGTCCAATCCATTCATCAGTTCGAGCACGGTGCAGAACGAATGGATATGGGACTCAGGGGAGCGCCCGCCGTTCTGACGGGTCACCTCACCTTCGGTTGGGCGTATTCGTCGGCCAACCTCGGCGCTCTGATGACCTCAGCTTTCGGGGTCCGACTCGCGGATCACGCGGTGAACGTCTTCCTGAGTCTTGACCTCGCCCTTCTTGACGGCCTCGACGACCTTCTCATGCTGACGATCTGTGACAACGGGAATCTCCGCGCCGTTGTGGTCGACGACTTTGGCCTCTTTGATGGTGTCGCCTTCGGCCAGAATCTCCTGGTCATTGAGTAGGCGCTGCAGGTCTTCCTTGCGGATGACTCGGCCTGAGCCGGCGACGAAGACCGACCGGTCGGAGCGGTCCTTGTCTTTGGCGCCGATGTGGTTGAAGACGAGGTTGAGGAGCACCGCCATCAGTGTGGCCGAGGAGATTCCCGAGTGGAGGATGATTCCGACCCACGACGGGAATGCGTTGTAGAAGTCAGGCTCGACGACCGGGATGATGCCGAAGGCCAGGGACACGGCCACGAGGATCATGTTGAGGTTGCCCTCATATTCGACCTTGGACAGCGTGCGGATACCCGATGCTGCGACCGTGCCGAAGAGGACGATTCCCGCGCCGCCGAGAACTGGCGACGGAATTGCGGCCACAACGCCACCCATGACTGGCAGCAGACCAAGGACGACGAGGATGGCACCACCGGCGGTGACCACGTAGCGCGACTTGACGCCTGTGATCGCCACGAGCCCGACGTTCTGCGCGAACGCGGACTGGGTGAACGAGTTGAAAATCGGGGACACGGCTGACGACAGCATGTCGGCGCGCAGTCCTGCTGCGATGCGCTTGGAATTGACCTTGGTCTTGACGATCTCGCCGACTGCGATGATGTCCGCAGTCGTCTCGGCGAAGGTGACGATGACGACGATGAACATCGACACGATTGCCGCTGCGGAGAATGTCGGCATCCCGAAGGCGAAGGGCTGCGGGAAGGCGAACACGCCGCGATCGAGCACATGGGAGAAGTCGGCCCAGCCGAAGATGAGGCAGATGACGGTGCCGAGGACGATCGCCAAGAGGATCGAGAGCTGAGAGACCACGGCCACTGGGATGCGGCTGAGAATCAGCACGATGGCCAAGGTGCCGACCGCAATGAGAATGTTCGTCGCACTGCCGTAGTCCGGCGCCTCGGCGTTGCCGCCCATGGCCCAACCAGCGGCAACGGGCATGAGTGAAAGACCGATCGTCGTGATGACCGTGCCGGTGACGACCGGTGGGAAGAACTTCACGATGAGCGCGAAGGCCGGTGCGACGATCAAGCCGATCGCCGAGGCGACGATCACGGCTCCGAAGACTTCTGGGAGCCCGTCGCCACCGGCGATGATGGATGTCATCGTGGCTACACCGGCGAATGACACACCCTGAACCAGGGGCAGCTGGGACCCGAAGAACGGTACGCCCCACGACTGCAGGACCGTTGCCAGCCCACCCATGAACAGGCATGATGCGATGAGGATGCTGATGCCGTCAGGGTCAAGTCCGGCGGCGTTGCCGATGATGAGAGGCACGGCAATGATGCCGCCGTACATCGTGAGCACGTGCTGGAGACCGTACGCGAACGACGTGCCGATCGGCAGTTTCTGATCCTCCGCGCGAAGTGATTTCTGCTTCCGGGCGGGCGAGCTGTTCTGCGCTGATTCCTTGGATACCGACATCTGTATCTCCATCGATTTCTTCCTCCGAATCGCGAACTCGGCTCCAGTGTCAGCTATGGCACCTGGTCGGACCGCAACGAATGAGGATCAGTTTCTCTGCTGGGTGTGTTTGGGCTGTGTGGCTATGCGTCATGTTGCTGAGCGTATTGGACGTTTCAATTTCCAACATGCGAAATTATTTTTCCTTATCGCAGAATGCTAAGTGAATGCTCCAGCGATGGCAACTCAATTTCGTGACCTCGCACACATGCTAGAGTGCAGTCTTGTCGGTGTTCATCTCAGATACAAATCGCATCGGTCGGCGGAGCAGCAGACGCCGTGAAACCTGAGCTGGTGGCGGTGCCCCCCAGCCGTGTCGCCACTGAACACGAGCAGAGACGTAGGTCTCCGCGCTGTCAGCGAAAGGCGACGCACATGTCTCAGTCACATGGTTCAATCACAGGCGAGCCCGCCGTACTTTCCGTAACCTCTGTACCCTCAGAATCTGGCGACGGGTCCACAGCTTCAGGGGCCTCAACTTCAGGGCCCGCAGCTTCAGGGTCTACAGCTTCATCACCCGCATCTTCCGCCCCAGGAGCGAAGCTCTGGCTGCGCAACCCCAAGGCCGTTCATCTTGGTCGCGACGTCGATGCGAGCCTGGCCGCAGGCGGAATCGTCGTCGACACCGATTCGGGGACCATCGTCGAACTCGTCCCCGGCGGTGGCGAGCCCGCCGGAGGTCCGCAGGCCGTCGCCGAGGTGGTCGATGCGAGCCAGCACGTGATCACTCCCGGATTGATCAACACTCACCATCACTTCTACCAAACCCTGACCCGGGCGTGGGCTCCCGTCGCGGACCTGCCGCTCTTCGGGTGGCTGACCAACCTCTACCCGGTGTGGGCCCGCCTGACGCCGAAGGCGCTCGAGCTGGCCACCACCGTCGCGATGGCCGAGCTCCTCGAATCCGGCTGCACCACGGCCGCCGACCACCACTATCTGTTCCCGACAGGCATGGACGATGCGATCGACACCCAGGTCGACGTGGTCAGGAAGCTGGGCATGCGTGCGATGCTCACCCGCGGATCCATGTCCTTGGGGGAGAAGGACGGCGGACTCCCGCCGCAGCAGACGGTGCAGGACGCGGACGTGATCCTCGCCGATTCCCGCCGACTGGTCGAGACCTATCACGAGCGCGGTGCTGGCGCACAGGTGCAGATCGCCTTCGCCCCGTGCTCGCCGTTCTCAGTGACGACCGAACTCATGCGCGACAGTGCGCTCCTCGCTGAGGAACTCGATGTTCGTCTCCACACCCACCTCGCGGAAACCCTCGATGAAGAGGACTTCTGCCGCGAGCGATTCGGACTGCGCACCGTCGATTATCTCGAGTCGGTGGGCTGGTTGGGAGACCGCGCCTGGTTGGCGCACGGAGTGCACTTCGATACGGAGGAGATCAGGCGCCTCGGCGAGGCTGGTGCTTCTGTGGCGCACTGCCCGACCTCGAACATGCGGCTGGCCTCGGGCATCGCACGAGCCGTTGAGCTCGAAGATGCGGGAGTCAACGTCGGTCTCGGTGTCGATGGGTCGGCGTCGAACGATGCCTCGAACCTCATTCGCGAAGTTCGGCAGGCTCTCTACATCCAGCGTCTGCGCTACGGCTCGGAAGACGTCACATGCGCCCGCGTCCTCGACTGGGCGACGAGCGGATCGGCGGCAGCACTCGGCCGTGATGACATTGGACGCATCGAGGTCGGCAAGCAGGCGGACCTCGCGATGTTCCGCCTCGACGGCCTCGCGTTCTCCGGTTCGCATGATCCGATCCCGGCCCTGGTCCTGTGCGGGGCAGAGAAGGCCGACCGCGTGATGATCGCTGGTCAGTGGCGCGTGAGAGACGGCAATGCCATCGGTAGCAACGGTGTGCAGCTGGACAAGGAGGCGCTCATCGCCGCCCACCAGGAGGCGGCGCGCAAGCTCGTCGCGGGCTGAAGCCGGGCAAGCCGGTGCAGGATCGGTGAGGGCGTGACCTCTCAGCCGTCCTTGGACCCCGTCGCGGTGTTGGGCTTACGGAACACTGCGCGCATATGGTCGCTGGTGAGGAAGTCGCCGACACCGATCATGATGAGGCTGAAGACGATCTGCTCGGTGATCATCCACACCGGGTAGAGCCCGGGAATGGCAGCCATGACCAGGGTGATGACCGGGAAGATCTGGGCGAACAGGCGCAGCCGCTGGTAGCCCCAGTAGTAGCCCTTGGTCGAGCGCCAGAAGAAGTAGAACAGCGTGGCGGTCATGCCGAGGACGACGACGGTGCGCATCCAGACCGCGAAGGGGACAGGCTCACCCGCGCGGGCGATGATGATGGCGAAGACCACTGCGCCGAATCCGAGCACGAGATCGAATATGAGCAGCCCCGTGATCCACGCGAATGCGCGTTTCGTCTTGGGGTCGGCGAGACCTTCGGCTGGGACGATGAGTCCAGCTTTGCTGCCACCCGCGATTCGGTCGATCTTAGCGAACAGACTTTCCATGGCCATGTCTTCAGGCTAACCGCTGAAGTGGCTCGCCAACCCTGAAATCTGGGACTTGAACACTGTGATAGCGAACATCAATCAAAAGTTGGGAACAGAGTTCAATCGTCTGGGTCAGGTTTCCAGGGCCGTAACTTGATGAAGTATAAGCATGAAGAAGATATTCAACGCGGCATTCGCATACATGATCATCGGCGTCCTCTCCGGGCTGTTCTACCGGGAGTTCACCAAGGCCAATGACTTTCCCGAAGGAGGCTTCACGCAGCTCAGCGTCGTCCACACCCACCTGCTCACCCTCGGCTTCATCGTCCTGCTGATCGTCCTGGCACTCGACAAACTCTTCGGGCTTTCCGGCACGAAGATGTTCTCGTGGTTCTTCTGGACCTACAACGCAGGGATCGTCCTCACCGCAGGCACCATGATCTGGCACGGAATGCTGACCGTCCTCGGCCAGGAATCCAACGCCATGATCGCTGGCATCGCCGGACTCGGACACATCGCACTCTCAGTCGCCTTGGTCCTCCTGTTCCTATCGCTGCGGAAGGCGATCGTCGCCGACCGGTCAGTCACCGCCGGCCAGAGCACCGCGTCCGCATCGATCAAGAGCTGATCAACATGATCGGCTGAACCCGCACCCTCGCCGAGGTGGCACCAGGGGCCCGTACTCAACGACGTGATCGTTGAGTAC
>NZ_JALDSX010000029.1 GCF_022748595.1 Brevibacterium sp. ZH18
CTCATGCCGGCCGAAGGGTCGTTGTCTCGGGCGCCGGATTCAGTCATCGGCATTCATTGTCGCAGACGACGAGAATCGCAGACAACGGAGATCGGAGCCTCAGAGGCTCAGATGCTCAGAGACGGGCGGCTCCTGTGGCGTGCTCCTGCTCGAGCTCAGGCTCGTCAGCATCAGCATCAGCGCTCTCCTCGACGGGGACATAGCCGTCGATGCGCTCGGCGTCATAGCGGTCCTGGTCAAGGATCCCATGGCGTTTGGCGACGATCGCAGGGATGAGCGCCTGACCCGAGACGTTGAGTGCGGTGCGTCCCATATCGACGATCGGCTCGATGGCCAGAAGCAGTCCCACGCCTTCGAGCGGCAGACCCAGAGTGGACAGCGTGAGAGTGAGCATCACTGTCGCGCCGGTCGTTCCGGCGGTCGCAGCCGAACCGATGACCGAGACGAACACGATGAGGAAGTACTGCACGATCGAGAGGTCGATGCCGAAGAACTGAGCAACGAACACTGCTGCGATCGCCGGGTAGATGGCGGCACAGCCATCCATCTTCGTCGTCGCGCCGAAGGGCACTGCGAAGGCCGCATAGCTCTGGGGAACGCCGAAGTTATCTGTCGTCACCTTCTGCGTCACGGGCATGGTGCCGATCGATGACCGGGAGACGAAGCCCATCTGAGTGGCGGGCCAGACTCCTGAGAAGTACTGCCGGACCTTGAGGCCGTTGAGCTTCGCCAATGTCGGATAGACGACGAAGAATACGAGTGCGAGTCCGATGTAGACGGCGACGACGAACCACAGGAGCGATCCCATAGTCGACCAGCCGTAGGAGTTCACAGCATTGCCGATGAGGCCAAGGGTGCCGATGGGGGCGATGCGGACGATCCACCACACGACCTTCTGCACGACGGCCAGAGCAGCCTCGGTGAACTGGAGGAAGGGTTCAGCGGCTTTGCCGACCTTGACGGCGGCGATGCCGATCGCACCGGAGGCGATGATGAGCTGGAGGATGTTGAAGTCGACTTCAGAGACCAGTCCCCCACCTTCCTCGGGCGAGGTCGCAACCTCGAGGCCCAAGAAGTTCACGGGAACCAGTCCGGTGAGGAAGCCGATCCAGCTGCCCTGGTGATCCGGGGCCGAGCCGTTCAGCGACGAGGCGTCGGCGTGCATACCCGGCTGCAGGACGACACCGAGGATGAGCCCGATGAGAACGGCGATGAGTGCGGTGAACGCGAACCACAGCAGCGTCGACACCGCGAGCCTGGCCGCGTTCGTAACCTTGCGCAAGTTGCCGATGCTGGCGATGATCGCGGTGATCACGAGCGGAACGACGGCAGCCTTCAGGAGCGTCACATACGACGAGCCGATCGTCTCCAGGGTCTGACCGAGCCAGTTGTCCTGTCCCTCACTCACCGGCCCCCATGATCGGGCGACGAGCCCGAGCACGACACCCGCGATGAGTGCGATGGTGACCTGCACCCCGAACGATTTGCTCCATTTCGGCAGTCTCATGCCATTCCCTTCTCTGCTGTGCTTGCCTCCACTGCCTCCATGACGACTCACAGGGTCTGTGACCGGCGGTGAGAACGGGCGTGCAGGATTTATTCAACCCCCTGCACAACTGTTGAGCAATCACTGAAATTCCTCGCCGGCGTGTGAGGTGCCTCGCACCGAACATGACAATGGCGCCCATCCCTGCTCAGGGGATGGGCGCCGTTCTCAGATTCTGATGACCAGCACCGAATTGCTCAGCGCTTCCGGACACAAAGTTCCTCAGCGTTTCCGGCGACGAAATCGCTCAGCGTTTCCGGAGACGAAGCTACTCAGCGCTTCCGGAGACGAACCGGTCAGACTCTCAGTGCTTGGGTGCGCCGTTGGCCATGACGATCGGCACCTCGCGGGTGATCGGCGCTTCAGCGACGACACCGTAGCCGGCCAGCGGATCCTCTTCGTCATCCGAGGAGTCTTCGTAGGCGGCAGCGACGCCCTTGGCCGCATCACCCATCGTGTGGATGCGCAGCGCGTTGGTCGATCCCGGAATCCCCGGGGGCGAACCGGCCACGAGAATGCTCTGGTCGCCTTCGCGGGCAGTTCCGTCGGCCAACAGCACGGCGTCGACCTGGCGGGCCATCTGATCCGTGTGCCGCACGGTCTTCACGAGGTACGGGCGAACACCCCACGTCAGAGCGAGCTGATGACGGACCTGTGGGTCGGGCGTGAACCCGAGGATCGGCCAGGCCGGCCGCAGACGCGACATGCGGCGGACGGAGTCACCGGTCTGGGAGAAGGTGCACAGCAGATCGATGTTGAGCTGCTCTGCGATCTGGACTGCCGCAGCAGTGACGGCGCCGCCCTTCGTGTGGGGCACCGTGCCCAGCTGAGGAATTCTCTCCATGCCGTGCTCTTCAGTGGATTCGATGATTCGGCTCATCGTCCGGATCGCTTCGATCCAGTGCGCACCGACCGAGGTCTCCCCCGAGAGCATGAGCGCGTCCGCACCATCGAGGACTGCGTTCGCGCAGTCGCTCGCCTCGGCGCGGGTGGGCCTGGCCGCATCGATCATGGTCTCGAGCATCTGGGTCGCGACGATCACGGGCTTGGCCTGCTGGCGGGCGATCTCAACCGCGCGCTTCTGCACGATCGGAACCTGCTCCAGCGGCAGCTCCACGCCGAGGTCTCCGCGAGCGACCATGATGCCGTCGAAGGCGTCGATGACAGCGTCGAGCTGCTCAACGGCCTGCGGCTTCTCCAGTTTGGCGATGACGGGGGCGGAGATGCCGACCTCGTCCATGACCGCGCGGACGTCGTCCATGTCCGCCGGACTGCGGACGAAGGAGAGTGCCACCCAGTCGAAGCCCAGCTTCAGACCCCACTTGAGGTCTTCGATGTCCTTCTCCGACAGCGCGGGAACGGAGACTGGAACACCGGGGAGGTTGATGCCCTTGTGGTTGGAGATCGTACCGCCGATCTCGACTTCGGTGATGACGTCGGTATCGGTGACTTCGGTAGCCCGCAGACGCAGACGGCCGTCGTCGATGAGCAGCGGATCGCCCACAGAGACGTCACCGGGCAGAGTCGACAGCGTCGTGCTCACGACCTCGGCGGATCCGGGCACATCGCGATTCGTGATCGTGAAGGTGGCCCCTTCGACGAGCTCTTCCTTGCCGTTGGCGAAGTTCCCGACGCGGATCTTGGGACCCTGCAGATCGAGCAGCACTGCGACAGCACGACCGGTGTCGAGTGCGGCCTGGCGGACCCAGGCGAACTTCTCTTCATGCTCTTCCCGCTTGCCGTGGCTGAGATTGAACCTCGCCACGTCGACGCCCTCATCGACGAGCGCACGGATCTCTTCATAGGAGTTCTGGTTCGGACCTAATGTTGCGACTATCTTTGCACGCCTCATGCACACCACCCTACCTGTACCGTGACGGGCGGTTCGACCCGCCCGTCACGTATGATCGTCGGATGAAAGCATCGCACGCCGATGTGCGGCTTTCTCATTAATTGACACAGATCATCTTAACATTTAAAACCTGTGTCCTGCGTTCCCACTGGTTCCGGCAGTCGTGTCGATCCCGTGAGGAACCGGTCCACCTCTGCCGCGACCGAGCGTCCTTCGGCGATGGCCCAGACGATGAGCGACTGTCCGCGGCCGGCATCGCCGGCGACGTACACACCGGGCGCCGAACTCAGGTAGGTCTCATCACGGCTGAATGCTCCGCCGCTGGTCACGTCCAGTCCGAGCGCCTCCGACTCCGGACCCGAGAAGCCCAAGGCCAGGAGTACGAGGTCGGCGTCGATGCGGTGCTCCGTGCCCGGCGTCGGCACCCGCCGACCGTCGACGAACTGAGTCTCCGAAACCTCGATGCCCGTTACCCTTCCCTGATCGTCACCGACGAATCCGGTCGTCGAAGCCAGGTAACGCCGGGTTCCGCCCTCTTCGTGGGAGGACTGGATCTCGAAGATCCGCGGCACCGTCGGCCACGGGTCGGAATCGCTGCGCTCGGCGGGAGGCTGCGCTCCGATCGCGAGGGTCGTGACCGAGGCCGCGCTCTGTCGCAGAGCTGTACCCAGGCAGTCGGCACCGGTGTCACCTCCGCCGATGATGATGACGTGCTTGTCCTTCGCATCGATGAGCTCGGCCGGCTCACCCGCCTGCACCCGGTTCGAGGGGACGAGATAATTCATCGCAAATTCGACGCCGTCGAGATCGCGTCCCCCGATGTTCATGTCCCGGGGCACTGTGGCTCCGGTGCACACGATGACCGCGTCGAAGCTGGACCGCAGCTCCTCGAAGCTGATGTCGCGTCCGACCTCGACCGAGGTCCGGAATCGTGTGCCTTCGGCGCGCATCTGCTCGAGACGGCGATCGATATGGTGCTTCTCGAGCTTGAAGTCGGGGATGCCGTAGCGCAGGAGCCCGCCGAGGCGGTCGTCGCGTTCGTGGACCACGACCGTATGCCCGGCCCGAGTCAGCTGCTGCGCGGCGGCGAGGCCCGTGGGCCCCGAGCCGATGACTGCGACGGTGAAGCCGGTGATGCGGTCGGGGATCACCGGCTGGATGAGGCCCGCGGCGAACCCCTGATCGACGATGGAGACCTCGACCTGCTTGATCGTCACCGCCGGCTGGTTGATCCCGAGCACGCACGCGTTCTCGCACGGTGCCGGACATGCCCGACCGGTGAATTCGGGGAAGTTGTTCGTCGCATGCAGGAGGTCGACAGCCCGCGGCAGTTCGCCGCGGTACATCGCGTCGTTGAACTCCGGAATCAGATTGCCCAGCGGGCATCCCTGGTGGCAGAACGGCACGCCGCAGTCCATGCAGCGCGAGGCCTGACGCCGCAGCTGCTCGGGATCGCCGGCCTCGTAGACCTCGCGGTAGTCGAGCAGGCGGATCGGAACCGGACGACGTTTGGGCAGCTCGCGGTGGTCGATGGTGAGGAATCCGTGCGGATCAGCCATTGGTGGCCTCCAGAATCTTGGTCCAGGCGGCGTCCGAGTCCGCGGCCGCACCGGCCGCGGCGAACTCGTCCTGGATCTCCTTGACCGTCGCGTAGGCGACGGGAATGATCTTCGTGAAGCGTGAGAGGACGTCCTGTCCCCGACGCAGGCCGTCGAGCAGTTCGCGGGCCAGCGGTGAGCCGGTCCACTCGACGTGTTCGCCCAGCATGCGCTCGAGCACGGCCATATCGTCGACGCCCACACCGGTGAAGCGGAAGACGCCGGCCGCGCGCTCTTTGGGGTTGAGCCGAGCCGGGTTGAAGTCGAGGACGTACGCTGTGCCGCCGGACATGCCGGCGCCGAAGTTGCGTCCGGTCGCGCCGAGGATGACGGCGATTCCCCCGGTCATGTACTCGAGGCCGTGGTCGCCGATTCCCTCGACGACCGCCTCGGCGCCGGAATTGCGCACCATGAAGCGCTCCCCCACCTGCCCGGAGACAAACAGCTTGCCCGCCGTTGCTCCGTAGCCGAGGACATTGCCGGCGATGACGCTGTGCTCGGGTCGGGTCGGGTTCTGCGCATGCGGACGCACACTAATCGTTCCGCCTGAGAGCCCCTTGCCCACGTAGTCATTGGCGTCGCCGTGCAGATCGATGCTCACACCCCGAGGCAGGAACGCCCCGAGGGACTGTCCGGCGGTGCCGTGCAGGTCGAGTCGAATCGTGTGCTCGGGCAGGCCCCGGTCCGCGTGGACCCGCGTGACGTGGTGACCCAGCAGAGTTCCCGCGGACCGGTCCGTGTTCTCGATCGCCGAGGTGATCGTGACCGGAGTGCCGGACCTGATCGCCTCTTCCGCCTCGCCCAGCAAGCGCAGGTCGAGTTCGTCCGCGAAGTCCCGGGCGACAGGGGTCGAGCATTTGCGCGCAACCGCGGTGCTGCCGCGGACATCGACGGGAATCTTCAGGATCGCATCGAGATCGAGGCCCAGCCCCGAGGCTGCTGCCCGGTCGGCGTCGACGCGCAGTCGCTCGACCGCTCCGATGGCTTCGTCGAGTGATCGCATACCCAGTGCCGCGAGGTACCCGCGAACCTCCTCGGCGATGAAGGTGAAGAAGTTCACGACGTGATCGGCCTGACCATGGAAGCGCTCGCGCAGATGCGGATTCTGCGTGGCGACGCCGACGGGGCAGGTGTCCTTGTGGCACACGCGCATCATGATGCAGCCGGAGACGACGAGGGCCGTGGTCGCGAACCCGAACTCCTCACCGCCGAGGAGAGCGGCGATGATGACGTCACGACCGGTCTTAAGCTGACCGTCGACCTGGACGCTGACCTTCTCGCGCAGACCGTTGAGCACCAACGTCTGCTGCGCCTCAGCCAGCCCCAGCTCCCACGGGGTGCCCGCGTGCTTGAGCGAGTTGAGCGGGCTGGCTCCGGTGCCGCCGTCGTGACCGGAGATGAGCACAACGTCCGCGCCGGCCTTCGCCACACCGGCAGCCACAGTGCCGACACCGATGCCCGACACGAGCTTGACGTGGACCCTGGCCTTCGCATTGGCCCGACCCAGATCGTGGATGAGCTGCGCAAGGTCTTCGATCGAATAGATGTCGTGGTGCGGCGGCGGTGAGATGAGTCCGACGCCCGGGGTCGCATGGCGAGTCTTCGCGATCCATGGATAGACCTTGGTCCCGGGCAACTGGCCGCCCTCACCAGGCTTCGCACCCTGGGCCATCTTGATCTGCAGGTCGTCGGCCTCGGTGAGGTAGTGACTCGTGACGCCGAAGCGACCACTGGCGATCTGCTTGATCGCCGACCGCCGCTCGGGATCGACGAGGCGCTCAGTGTCCTCCCCGCCCTCACCGGTGTTCGACTTGCCGCCGATGCGGTTCATCGCGATCGCCAGGGTCTCGTGGGCCTCCTGCGACAGGGAGCCGTAGCTCATCGCTCCGGTCGAGAACCGCTTCATGATCTCACTGACCGGTTCGACCTCGGAGATGTCGATCGGGCCCGTCTCCATCGGCACCAGGTCGAAGAGTCCCCGTAGGGTCATGAGTTCACGGGACTGCTCATTGACTGCGCTCGTGTACTGCTCGAAGATGTCGAAGCGGCCCGTAGCCGTCGAGTGCTGGAGTTTGAAGATCGTCTCCGGGTTGAACAGATGACCGGGCCCTTCCCGACGCCACTGATACTCACCGCCGACGAGGAGGTTGCGGTGCGAGGGCCGCGGATGATCGTCGCGGTAGGCGTCGGCATGGCGAGCACTCGACTCGGCTGTGATCTCGACGATCCCTTTGCCGCCCAGCTGATGCGGAGTCGAGGTGAAGTACCGGTCGACGAAGTCGTCGGCCAGCCCGAGCGCTTCGAAGGTCTGCGCTCCGTGGTAGGACTGCACGGTCGAGATGCCCATCTTCGACATGATCTTGAGCAGACCCTTGTTCAGCGCGGTGAGCACGTTCGCGACTGCTGCAGCCTCGCTGATGCCGCGGATCCTGTCCGAACGTACGAGCGCCTCGGCGGTCTCCATCACGAGATACGGGTTGACCGCTGACGCCCCGAACGACACGAGCGTGCCGACGTGGTGGACCTCGCGGACGTCACCGGCCTCGACGATGATCGAGACCCGTGTCCGCGACCGTTCACGCACGAGATGGTGGTGGAGGGCCGAGGTCAGCAGCAGCGACGGGATGGGAGCCAGATCGGCCGTCGAATCACGGTCGCTGACGATGATGAACACGGCTCCGGCCTCGACCGCGGCGCTCGCCTCACGGCACAGCTCCTCGAGGCGGTCGGCCATGGCCTGGGGACCGGCGTTGACCGAGTAGAGCCCGGCCAGGGTCACGCTCGGGCGTTGGTCGTCGACACCGATGTGACGGCCTTGGACGTGCGCAATGGCTGCCAGTTCGTCGTTGTCGATGACGGGCTGGTCAAGGAGGATGTGCGCTGAGTCGGGCCTGCGGAATTCGAGCAGATTGCCCTCTCGACCGATTCCGGACGACATGCTCGTGACGATGTCCTCCCGGATGGAGTCCAGGGGCGGATTCGTCACCTGCGCGAAGTTCTGGTGGAAGTAGTCGAAGAGCAGCCGGGGTCGAGTGCTCAGTGCCGCGATGGCGGTGTCGGTGCCCATCGCGCCCAGGGGCTCGGCACCGGTCTCAGCCATCGGGGTGATGAGGACCCGCAGCTCCTCCTCGGTGTAGCCGAAGGTGCGCTGGCGCCTGCGCACCGAAGCCTGCGGATGCGTGACGTGGACGCGGGTGGGCAGGTCGGCCAGTTTGCGGGAGCAGCCCTTGACCCAGTCCTCGTAGGGATGTTCGGTCGCGAGCTGGTTCTTGATCTCCGTGTCGGAGATGATGCGCTCGGATTCGGTATCGACGAGGAACATGCGCCCCGGTGTCAGCCGGCCGCGGGTGACGATCTCGGATTCGGGCAGATCGACGACTCCGATCTCACTGGCCAGCACCACAGTGTCCGAGGTCATGACGTAGCGTGCCGGGCGCAGGCCGTTGCGGTCGAGGACGGCTCCTGCGAGCTTGCCGTCGGTGAACGCCACACAGGCCGGCCCGTCCCATGGCTCCATGAGCAGCGAGTGGTATTCGTAGAAGGCCTTGCGGTCCTCTCCCATACCGGGATTGTTCTCCCACGCCTCGGGGATCATCATGAGCATCGCCTGCGGCAGCGACCTGCCGGAGGCGACCATGAGTTCGAGAACCGAATTGAATGAGGCCGAATCCGAAGCGCCGGGTGGCACGATCGGGCACAGACGGTCGAGGCTGCGCGTCGTCGTCGGCACCGGAGAGGCGAGCAGTTCGGAGGCGAGCTTCGACTCCCGGGCCTGCATCCAGTTGCGGTTGCCGCGCACGGTGTTGATCTCGCCATTGTGGGCGATCGTGCCGAAAGGCTGCGCGAGCTGCCACGACGGGAACGTATTCGTCGAAAAACGCGAATGCACAAGGGCGATCCGTGAGGTCAGGCGGTCGTCGGTCAGCTCCGTGTAGAACGAGGAGAGCTGTCCCGTCGAGAGCATGCCCTTGTAGGTGATCGTCCCTGGCGAAAGCGAGGGGAAGTAGATGCCGGCATGGTCGAGGCGCTTGCGCACAATGTAGGCGCGGCGGTTGAGATCGGTCTCATCGCGGGCAGGGTAGGCCTCGTCGAAGGCGAGGAAGAGCTGACGCATCCGCGGCATCGTGGTCCGGGCGATCTCGCCGAGAACACTGTCGTCATGAGGCACGTCGCGGAAGCCGAGGACACGCAGGCCCTCTTCGGCGGCGATGCGGGCGACGAGCGCCTCCTCATCTGCCGCGGACCCTCCGGTGACCGAGGGGAATTCGACTGCCGCCTCCGCCTCGGGATCGACGTCCGACGTGAGGTCCTGCCGGTAGTCCTGGGAGAAGAAGCCGATGCCTGCGGCGTAGGTGCCGGGGGCGGGAAGGTCGAAGCCTTCGGCGCGCACCACCTCGGCGAAGTAGTCGTGCGGGATCTGCAGGGTGATCCCCGCACCATCGCCCGTTCCCTCATCGGAGCCGATGCCGCCGCGATGCTCGAGTTTGCGCAGTGCGCTCAGAGCCTGTTCGACGACCTCATGGTCGGCGGGGCCGCGGTAGCGCACGATGAGCGCAAGACCGCAGGCGTCGTGTTCGAGTGCGGGATCGTAGAGTCCGGAGCGGACTGGTGGGTGCAGAGGTTTCGGGGTCGTCGAACATTCACTGGACATCGGCTGCCTTCACGGGGTGTGGTCATTTTCCAGAAGACGGCGCTGTCCTAAGCTGGCTTCGACGTGTCGTACGGAGATCGTCCTCAGACACAGGTGTGACGTGGTTCTCACGGTCGGAACCCCAACCTACACCCGCAAGCCCCATGTCGCACAGTCGAAAAAGGACCATAAAACGGACCAAATCGTCTCAGCGGCCGGAATTGGGCCCATCGTTGCCGCGTGATTTCGACTTGACGTCGGGGATGATCGAGATCGCCGAGGTGACTGCTCCGAAGAATCCGAAGCCGTGCGGTTCATCGCCTTCGCCGGCCCCACGGGAGGCCTCGCTCGAGGCCCGTGCGATCTTTCGGGCACGGCGGGCGAGGCTCACGACGACGATGCCGACGATGAGGAGCACAATGGCGAGTGCGAGGATCCACAGTGCCCAGGCCGGGATGGTGACACCGCCGAGTTCGAGTCCCTCAGCTGCCAGCAGCTGGGCCCGGCTCATGCACACCCTTCTGAGAGTTCAGCTGCGAGGGAGGCGACTCCGGGAACGCCGTCCGCGTCGAGGGCCCGCACCAGGGCGGAGCCAACGATGACGCCGTCGGCGTACTCCGCGACCTCGGCCGCCTGTTCGCGGGTCGAGACTCCGAGTCCGACGCAGGCACGAGGCGCTCCGGCCTCTTTGAGGCGGGAGACGAGGTCACGGGCATGATTGTCGACTTCGGAGCGGACACCGGTGACACCCATGGTCGAGGCGGCGTAGACGAATCCGCGGCTCGAACCGACGATCTTAGCAATCCGCTCGGGCGTCGACGACGGGGCGGCGAGGAAGATCCGGTCCAGATCGTACTCGTCGGAGGCGCTGATCCAGTCGGCTGCCTCATCGGGAATGAGATCGGGGGTGATGATTCCGGCTCCGCCGGCCGAGTCGAGGTCGCGGGCGAATGCGGACAGGCCGTATTGGAGGACGAGGTTCCAGTAGCTCATGACGACGGCAGTGCCTCCGGCCTCGGCGACGGCCGAGACCGCTGTCAGCACGTCCTTCGTCCGGACGCCGTTCTCGAGGCCCTTCTCAGCGGCGCGCTGGATGACAGGACCGTCCATGCCAGGATCCGAATAGGGCATGCCGACCTCGACGATGTCGAAGCCCGATCGCACGAGTTCGACCATCGCGTCAATCGACCCGGGGACGGTGGGGAATCCGACGGGCAGATAGCCGATCAGAGCAGCGCTGCGACCGGATGCGGCCACACCGTCGATGGTGGTGGAGGTGCGGGGTCCTGAACTCGTCATATCTGCACAGCTCCTTCGTCGAAGTAGTCGAACCATTTTGCGGCCGTCGCCATGTCTTTGTCGCCGCGACCCGAGAGGTTGACGAGCAGAACAGCATCGGGACCCAGTTCGCGTCCCACGCGCATCGCCCCGGCCAGGGCGTGTGCGGACTCGATCGCGGGGATGATCCCCTCGGTCCGTGACAGCAGCTGGAAGGCCTCCATGGCCTCCTCGTCGACGACAGGTTCGTACGTCACCCGTTCGCTGTCGTGGAGATACGAATGCTCGGGACCGACGGAAGGGTAGTCGAGGCCGGCAGAGACCGAATGCGAACCCTGAGTCTGTCCGTCCTCGTCCTGGAGGATGTAGGTGGCTGAGCCGTGGAGGACTCCGGGCCGTCCACCGGAGAACCGAGCGGCATGATGACCGGAGTCGATGCCCTCTCCCCCGGCTTCGAAGCCGAAGATCTTCACATCGGTGTCGGCGAGGAAGGCCGCGAAGAGGCCCATCGCGTTCGATCCGCCGCCCACACAAGCGCAGATCGCATCGGGAAGCCGACCGACCTGGTCGAGGATCTGCTCGCGGGCTTCGACTCCGATGACCTTCTGGAAGGACCGGACCATGGCCGGGAACGGGTGCGGGCCGGCGACGGTGCCGATGACGTAATGGGTGCGCTCGACGTTGGCGACCCAGTCGCGCATCGCTTCGTTCATCGCGTCCTTGAGCGTGCGGGTGCCGTTGGTGACCGAGTTCACCTTCGCGCCCAGGAGACGCATTCGGGCGACGTTGAGGGCCTGGCGCTGTGTGTCCTCTTCGCCCATGTAGACCACGCACTCCATGTCGAGGAGGGCAGCGGCAGTGGCAGTGGCGACGCCGTGCTGACCAGCACCGGTCTCCGCGATGAGGCGGGTCTTGCCCATGCGCTTGGCCAGCAGAGCCTGGGCCAGGGCATTGTTGATCTTGTGGCTGCCCGTGTGGTTGAGGTCCTCTCGTTTGAGGAAGACTCGGGCGCCGCCGCAATGAGCGGCGAAGCGAGTGGCCTCGGTGAGCAGGCTGGGCCGGCCGATGTAGTTGCGCTGCAGGTCGAGCAGCTGGTCGGTGAACTCCGGATCGACCTGCGACTTGCGCCAGGTTTCTTCGATCTCGTCGAGTGCGGGGATCAGCGCTTCAGGGATGAACCTGCCTCCGAACGCACCGAAGTACGGTCCGTTCTCCTGGCTCAAGTCGGTCATTGCGGTCCTTCGTAGATCGTGATGGTCTTCAGCTCCATGTGCTCGCTCGCGGCGCTGCACTCTCGGAACGTCGTCCGCTGTCTCAGGATGCGGCGCGGGCGCGGTGCTTGCGCCCCGTCGCGGTGAATTCGGCGACCGCCGCCTCTGCGTCGCCTCCGGTGACGAGAGCCTCGCCGACGAGCACCAGATCAGCACCGGACTTTGCATAGCCCGACACATCGGCCGCACCGGCAACCCCGGACTCAGCGACGAGTGTGCACTCAGCGGGCGCGAGTTCGGCCAGCGGCGCGAAGCGGTTCGTGTCGACGCTGAGGTCCTTCAGATTGCGGGTGTTGACCCCGATCAGCGGTGCTTTCAGATCGCTCGCGATCGCCAGCTCTTCGGCGTTGTGGGTCTCGACCAGAGCGGTCATACCCAGTTCGCCGGCGAGAGCGTGGAATTCGCTGAGCTGCGCGGGGCTGAGAGCGGCCACGATGAGGAGGACGAGATCGGCCCCGTGCGCGCGTGCCTCGTAGAACTGATACTCGTCGACCATGAAGTCTTTGCGCAGGACCGGGATGTCGACTGCAGCACGCACCGAATCAAGATCCGCGAGACTGCCCGAGAAGCGACGCTGCTCGGTCAGAACGCTGATCGCTCGGGCGCCGCCAGCGGCGTAGAGGCCGGCCAGCGTGCCCGGGTCGGGGATGTTCGCGAGGTCTCCGCGAGACGGGGACTTCCGCTTCACCTCGGCGATGACGCCGAAGTCCGCGTCGAGGTCGAACGCGCGCGCCGGCTGCGCGGCACGTGCACGGTCGATGACATCGGCCAGTGGGGTCTGCTTCCGGCGCTCGTCGAGGTCGGCGACGACCCCGGCGACGATATCGTCGAGTACGGTCATTTCTTCTTCGGCTTGTTTCCCAGACCGACGGCGCGCAGGATCATGCCCACGATGAGACCGAGGACGACGACGCCGATGCCGACGTAGGTGATGTTCGGTGTGTGGATGGTGAACCCGACACAACCGATGGAGACGCCGATCAGAATGATGATGACACCGGTCCATCCGGCCACCGAGTTTCCGTGGCCCGGGTCAGCGATCGCGGCGTAGTCGATCGTCGACTTATCGAGATCGGTGGCGCCGTTACGAGCGACGGTTTGCGACATGATGCTCCTTAGAGATGCAGGCGTGGCACGCGTGAAAACTTCTTGCATCCATTGTGACACGCTTCGAGTTGGGGTGTGGCACCGACCCGGTCACGAGGTCATTTCGACTTCTCGTCGGGGTCAGTCTCTTGACGCTCCGGTCCGTCAGCCTCGGACTCGACAGGGTCGGCTCCGTCGTCGGACTCGGACTGTGCACCACCATCGAGGTCGTCGCCTCGAGACAGGGCATCCCAGGTCGCGGCAGAGTCGAACTCATCACCGTCGGCCTCAGCAGACCTGGCATAGCGGTTCGTACTCGTCCACCGCGCAGAGGCGAATGCGACGTAGGCGATGATCACGAGAGCGATCGCCGCCGCGAAGAGAGCGACGATGGGCCACGAGGTGGCGCCGGGTGCCGACACGGACTGCAGTGCCGTGACCCCATATCCGACCGCGGCGATGCCCGCGAGGCCGAGAACGATGAATCTCCCGATCTTCCCGAGCATGGCCGAGAGCAATCCTGTGACTGCAATGATCGCGACGCACGAGGTGGCGATCGGCGAAGCCTGCGATCCCGAATCGTCCGTGACATTCGCCACTCCGGAGGGGCCGAGCGTGTCGGCTGCGACGCCGGCCTGCCAGGAGGTGAGGCTGATCGCCCAGAGTGCTGCGGCGATGACGAGGACGATGAGGACTCCGCGTGATTTGGTCATTTCAGCCACGGTACCCTTTGGAGCCGGAGGCAGCCGACTCGCCGGAGGAGACCGGGCCGACGGAGTCTGCCGGAAAAGTCTCGGAGGCACCGGCCGAGCCCGAAGCCCGTCCCGGGGCCAGCCTCTGCACGGCTGAGGCGGCCGCTGCCGCACCCAGAACGGCGGCGGCCTTGTTCTGCGATTCCTGGTATTCGGTCTCGGGCACGGAGTCGGCGACGAGTCCGCCTCCTGCGTAGACGCTCATGACGGAGTCGCGGAGGACCCCAGTGCGGATCGCGATGGCCAGATCCAGGTCGCCGGTGAACGACATGTAGCCCACCACTCCCCCATAGATCCCCCGACCGATGGGTTCGAGCTCGTCGATGATCTGCAGGGCTCGCGGCTTCGGCGCTCCGGAGAGCGTGCCGGCTGGGAACGTGGCTCGCAGAACGTCGACGGCCGAGTGCCCCGGCGCCAGTTCACCGCGCACGGTCGAGGAGATATGCATGATGTGGCTGTAGCGCACGATGTCCATGAACTCGCTGACATCGATGGTGCCTGCTCGGCACACCTTCGCGAGGTCGTTTCGAGCGAGGTCGACGAGCATGAGGTGTTCGGCCCGTTCCTTTTCATCAGCGAGCAGCTCACGGGCGAACGTGTCGTCCTCCTCCGGCGTCGCACCGCGGGGCCGGGAGCCGGCGATCGGGTGGGTGACGACATTGCCGGAGCGCACGGTGACCAGAGCCTCCGGTGAGGAGCCGATGATGCTCGCAGGCTGCCCCTGGTCGTCGTGGAGGTTGAGCAGGTACATGAATGGACTCGGGTTCGAATGGCGAAGCATCCGATAGACCGTGAGCGGATCGGCCTCGCAGTCGGTGTCGAACCGCTGACCGAGGACGACCTGGAAGGCCTCTCCGTCGACGATCTTCGCCTTGACCTGCTCGACACCGTCGAGATAGACCTGCGGATCAGTGCGCGTGGCGACCGTGGGCGGGACGAAGTGAGTGCTCGAGATCTCTGCCTCGGCTGGACGCGAAATCCGTTCGAGCATCGATTCGATTCGGTTTACGCCTGAGCGATAGGCCTCGTCGATGCCTGTGTCTGCACCGTTGACGTTGAACACATTGGCGACGAGCGTCAGTGTGCCCGAGTAGTGGTCGTAGACGGCGATGTCGCCGGGGATCATCAGCTGCACGGTCGGCAGGTGGTGTTCGTTGGGCCGCGGCGGACCGAGCTTCTCGAACTCGCGCACCACATCCCACCCGAAGTACCCGACGAAGCTCGAGACCATGGGCGGCAGGGCCGCTTCCGTCTCATCGACGGCGAGCAGTTCGAGGGTCGCTCGGACGACGTCGAGGACGCTGCCTTCGGTGGGGATACCCACCGGCGGCGTCCCCTCCCACCGGAAGCTGTCTCCGTCGGAGAACAGCGTTGCCACCGGAGCTGAGCCGATGAAGGAGTAGCGGGCCCAGGCGCCGGAGACGGCGGATTCGAAGAGGAAGCTGCCGGGTCCGGAATCGGTGAGTTTGCGGTAGAGGCTCAGCGGGGTCTCCCCGTCGGCGAGCACCTCAGTGTGGACCGGAACCAGTCGATGGTCGGCGCCCGAGGCGCGGAATTCCTCCAGACTGGGGCGGATCCGCAGCCCTGAGCCGGTCACGCCTGAGCCCGAAGCCTCTGAGCCCGAAGCCCCTGAGCCGGTCGCGCCCGAGCCGGTCACGCCTGAGCCCGAAGCCTCTGAGCCCGAAGCCTCTGAGCCCGAAGTCCCTGAGTCTTTCGTTTCTGATTCAGTCGGCACTGATCTTCCTTCCGGTGAAGCACGTCGGTGTCAGCGTGTGACAGGCCGGTCCCGTCTGCTCGACTTCCATGAGCAGGGCATCGGCGTCGCAGTCAAGGCTGAGGGAGGCGACAGCTTGAGTGTGTCCCGAGGTTTCACCCTTGACCCAGTACTCCTGACGAGAGCGCGACCAGTAGGTGGCACGGCCGCTGCTCAGTGTGCGTTCGATAGCCTCGACATCCATCCAGGCCATCATCAGCACTTCGCGGGTCGTGACCTCCTGAACGATGACGGGGATGAGTCCATCGGCGTTGACGGTGATCAGGTCCCGCCAGTTCTCCGGTGTCGCGTCGATCTCAGAATTCGCATCGTGTGAGCTCATCGGACCTCGATCCCTTCTGCGCGCAGTGCGCCCTTGACCTCACCGATGGTGAGAGTGCCGAAGTGGAAGACGCTCGCTGCCAGCAGAGCATCGGCCCCGGCAGCGACTGCCGGCGCGAAGTGTTCGACGCGCCCAGCACCACCCGAGGCGATGAGCGGCACGTCGACGGCCTGTCGGGCTGCGGAGATGAGTTCGAGGTCGAAGCCGTCGCGGGTGCCATCGGCGTCGATCGAGTTGAGCAGCACTTCGCCGACGCCGCGTTCGGCCGCCTCGGTGATCCATTCGATCGCACAGCGGCCGGTTCCTACACGTCCGCCGCGGGTGGTGACCTCGAAGCCGGAGGCCGTTTCAGCTCCCTGTGTGCGTCTGGCGTCGAGGGAGAGGACGAGGACCTGGTTGCCGAAGTGATGGGCGATGTCGCTGATGAGCTGCGGATCGGCCACCGCGGAGGTGTTGACGGAGACTTTGTCGGCACCGTCGCGCAGGAGTCGATCGACGTCCTCGACGCTGCGGATCCCTCCGCCGACTGTCAACGGGATGAAGACCTGTTCAGCACAGGCGCGGACGATGTCATGGACCGTCTCGCGATCGCCGCTGCTGGCGGTGACGTCGAGAAACGTCAGTTCATCGGCTCCCGACTCCCCGTAGCGCTTGGCCAGCTCGACCGGGTCCCCGGCGTCCTTGAGGTTCGCGAACTTCACGCCTTTGACGACGCGTCCGCCGTCGACGTCGAGACAGGGGATGACTCTGATGGCAACCATGGTGCTCCTTCTAGATTCCCAGTCTCCGGTACCGATCCATCCTGTGGGCCAGACGGCGGTCGGAGGGTTCGCGCATGAGTTCGATGATCTCGTGCTCCAGTGTGGCACCCACTCGCGCCACGAAGTCCAGCGGCTCATCGCTGGCGTCGGGGTGCTCGGCGATGATGCGGTCGACGACACCTGTGGACTGGAGCATCGGCGCGTGCACGCCCTGGCTCTGAGCCATCTCGGGCGCGCGGTCGGTCGTACGGTGCACGATCGCCGAGGCGCCTTCGGGCGGCAGCGGTGAGAGCCACCCGTTCTGGGCGCTGAGCACGCGGTCCGCGGGGATCAGCGCCAGGGCTCCGCCGCCGGATCCCTCGCCGAGGATGAGTGAGACGGACGGTGCGTCGAGGTTTGCGAGGTCAGCGAGGCTGCGCGCGATCTCACCGGCGATGCCTCCCTCCTCGGCGGACTTCGACAGGGCGGCACCCGGGGTGTCGATGACGGTCACCAACGGCAGGTGGAGCTCATCTGCCAGTCGCATTCCGCGCCTGGCCTCTCGCAGTGCGGCAGGCCCCAATGGAGCACGCGAGTCCTGGCGGAAGCGATCCTGACCGAGGACGATGCACGGAGCCGAGCCGAACTTCGCGATCGCGAGCAGCAGACCGGGGTCCTTCTCCCCCTGTCCGGTGCCGTTGAGCGGCAGGACGGTGTTCGCAGCCGTGCGCAGCAGGTCGCGGACTCCGGGACGTTCGGGACGGCGCGACCTGGTGATGGCGTCCCAGGCGTCGGACTCAGGGTCCACCACCTCGGGGCGGGTGTCGGGATCGGCCACTCGCTCGGGGATCTCCTTGGCGCCCATGAGGACGTCGAGGACCCGGGAGACCGTGGCTTGGATGCGCTCGGGGCTGATCACGGCGTCGATGATGCCGTGTTTGTGCAGATTCTCACCGGTCTGGACGTTCTCGGGGAACTTCTCTCCGTAGATCGCCTCGTAGACCCGGGGGCCGAGGAACCCGATGAGGGATCCGGATTCGGCCACGGTCACGTGTCCCATGGATCCCCACGAAGCGAACACCCCACCCGTGGTCGGATGCCGCAGGTAGACCAGGTAGGGCAGGCCCGCCCTGCGGTGGGCGACGACCGCGTTGGTGATCTTCACCATCGACAGGAACGCGACCGTGCCCTCCTGCATCCGGGTGCCGCCCGAAGCCGGTCCGGCCAGCAGCGGCAGTCCTTCGAGAGTGGCGCGTTCGATCGCATCGACGAGGCGCTGAGCCGCGGCGACCCCGATCGATCCGGCCAGGAAGCGGAACTCACCGGCCACGATGGCGACCCGCCGGCCCTCGATCGTGCCCTCGCCGGTGATGATGGCCTCGTCGACTCCCGACTTCTCCCGTGCCGCGGCGAGTTCGGCCGCGTACTCCTCCGATATCGCCGAGGCGGGGGTGATCGGGGTCGTGTCCCAGGACCTGAAGGACCCGTCGTCCACGACGATGTCGACGAGTTCGTGTGCGTTCAACCGTGCCACGTGCGTATCTCCTGTTTCAGATGGATCGGACCGGCATCACTGCCGAGAACATGCTGCGAGGACGAAGGTCTAGTTCGACGAATCCAGCCAGGCCACGATGGATTCGGCGTCCTCGTCGAGCAGCGGCGGAGCATCATGCGTCTTCTTCGTGGTCTCGACCTCGGACTCACCGAAGGCGTCGAAGAAGCGCAGCGGCGGTCCGGGCAGGTCGATGTCACCGAGGACCGGGTGGTCGACGGAGACCTTGAGCCCCTGGCTCAGCGCCTGATCCCAGGAGTAGACCTCTTCGAGGGTCCGGACGGTGCCGGCGGGGATGCCCGCGGCCGAGAGCTTGGCCAGGAGTTCGTCCGATTCGAACTCCGCGAACCGGGATTCGATGAGCTCGATGACGGCGCCGCGGTTGCCCACGCGCACAGCATTGTCTTCCATGCCCTCGGTGGCCGGGTCGATGTCGAAGGCGGCGCAGAACTTCTGCCACAGGTTCTCGTTGCCCACCGAGATCTGCACGGCGCCCTCTTTGCATTTGAACAGGCCATAGGGCGAGAGCGAGGGGTGGTGGTTGCCGCCCGGCTGCGGGTTCTGACCGGCGACCGTGGCGCGGGTGCCCTGGAAGGCGTGGACGCCGACCATGCCGGCGATGAGGGAGGTCCGCACAACCTTGCCCTTGCCCGTGCGTTCGCGTTCGAGGAGAGCTGCGAGCACACCGTAGGAACCGTAGATGCCGGCGAGGAGGTCGGCAATCGGAACCCCCACGCGCTGCATGTCGTCAGGACCCGAACCGGTCAGCGACATCAGACCGGCTTCGCCCTGTGCGATCTGGTCGTATCCGGCGCGGGAAGCCTCCGGGCCGTCGTGGCCGAAGCCGGTGATGGAGAGGATGATGAGGCGCGGATTGATCTCCATGCACACGGCAGTCGAGAATCCGAGTCGATCGAGGACACCGGAGCGGAAGTTCTCGATGAGCACGTCGGCGCGGGAGATGAGCTCACGCAGGGTGGACTTGCCGGTTTCGGACTTGAGGTCGAGGGCGATGGACTCCTTGTTGCGGTTGCAGGAGAAGAAGTACGTGGCCTGCGGGTTGTCTTCGGGTCCGACGAAGGGAGGGCCCCAGGAGCGCGAGTCATCGCCCTTGCCCGGATTCTCAACCTTGATCACTCGAGCACCGAGGTCGCCGAACATCATTCCGGCGTGGGGGCCTGCCAGCGCGCGTGAGAGATCGATGACCGTGTATCCGGTCAGTGGGCCTTGGTCACCTGCGGGTGAGTCGTTCGACATTCCTAGTCCTCCTTGAAGTGGGTCCATCTAGCGATGAGCATACGCAATCGTCGGCACTCCTCGTGCGCGCGGGGTCCGTCCGCGTGCTGGATTGCCATCACCGAGTACGTGGTTCCGTCTGCGAGGTCGAGGATCGGCCACGGATCGTCGCCTTCAGGCGAGAACGTGACGCCGAGGATCTGCCCCCAGGCGAAGGTGCGTGTGCGGATCATGTTCTTCACGGCCAGTCCCGATTCGCTGGGACGGGCCTGGATGTCCGCGACGCGCAGCAATGCGGCCGCGAAGATGATGCCCAGGACGTTCATCCAGACGGAATCGAGCGTGGTCCAGGGCTTCCAGTCGACCACGATGAGCGCCACGGACAGCACCGCGAATCCGATGAAGACCGCAATGGCGCCGACGATGCTGATGACCCGCACCTGGCGGGGCCGGAAGATCCGGAACTCAGATTCGGCAGGCGCCAATGTTCGTCACCAGAATCGCGCGGGCACCGACTGCGTAGAGCCGGTCCATGACGTTGTTGACCTCTTTGGATTCGACCATGACCCGGGCTGCGACCCAGCCGGTCTCCTGCAGAGGGGAGATCGTCGGGGATTCGAGTCCGGGGGTGAGGCCGAGTGCCTCGGGCAGCAGGCGCTCTTCAATGTTGTAGTCGACGAGGACGTACTGGCGGGCGACCATGACTGATTCGAGTCGGCGCCTGAGCACCTCGACCGTCTCGGCTGCGCCCTCGCGCTGGACGAGGACCGCTTCGGATTCGAGCAGCGGTTCACCGAAGGTTTCGAGTCCCGCGGCACGCAGGGTGCTGCCGGTCTCGACGACGTCGGCGATCGCATCGGCCACGCCGAGCTGGATCGAAACTTCGATCGCACCGTCGAGCTGCACGGTCTTCGCGTCGATGCCGCGGGCTTCGAGGTCTGCTTCCACGAGGTTCGGGAAGCTCGTGGCGATCCGCGTCCCGGCCAGTTCGGCTGCCGAGGAGTAGGTTCCGGCGACCCCGGCGTAGAAGAAGCGGGAGGCACCGAATCCGAGGCCGATGACCTCTTGGGCCTCGGCCTTCGACTCGAGCAGAAGGTCACGACCGGTGATGCCGGCGTCGAGGATTCCCGATCCGACGTAGATCGCGATGTCCCGGGGGCGGAGGTAGAAGAATTCGACCCCGTTGACCTCATCCTGATGGACGAGAGTCTTGCTGCCCCGGCGAGTGGAATATCCGGCCTCGCTGAGCATATCGGAGGCGGCTTCGGACAGGGCGCCCTTGTTCGGCACGGCTACACGCAGCATGGTGTCCTTCGGTGTTTCATCGTCGTCAGCAGTTGTGAGGATGCCCGTTCGGCGACCACGGTCGTCGGTGAACGGACGAAAGGCTAGAGGTGGGTGTTGACGTCGTCGAGGCTGAGGCCCTTGGCGACCATGAGCACTTGCAGATGGTAGAGCAGTTGGGAGATCTCCTCGGCGAGCTCGTCCTTGGTCTCGTATTCGGCGGCCATCCAGACTTCGGCGGCCTCTTCGACGACTTTCTTTCCGATCGCATGGACTCCGGCGTCGAGTTCCGCGACGGTCTTCGAGCCGTCGGGGCGTTCGAGGGATTTCTGCAGGAGTTCGGCGTAGAGCGAGTCAAAGGTCTTCACGCATCCAGCGTAGTACATCGACCCGGGAGTGATTGCTTCGGGTCTCACTCGGCGGACGTGCTCCTGGTCTCAGTCCTCGGGGCCGCGGTTGACATCCGTGGCACCGAGGTGGGGCGCGGAGATCGTCTGCTTCGACCGCTTCGACCAGTCGAGGAAGCCGACGATGACCATGACGAGGAAGAAGAGGTACACGGCGCCGGAGAACACGAGCCCACCGGCCACAGCCAAAGGGATGCCGACGAGGTCGACGGCCAGCCACACGAACCAGAATTCGACGATGGCCCGACCCTGGGCGTACATGGCCACGAGCGAGCCGATGAAGATGTACGCGTCCGGGTAGGGATTCCATGACCAGCCGCCGGAGGCGAGGATGAACCCGAAGACACCGGTCCCGACGAGCAGGACGCCGAGCAGAATCAGGCGCTCCTTCCACGTGGCCCAGCGGATGATGACCTCACCGGAGGCTTCCCGCGACTTCTTCCACTGCGTCCAGCCCCAGACTGCGGCGACGATGATGACGACCTGGCGCGAGGCGTTGCCGCCCAACCCGGCCGAGATGCTGGCGCAGAAGAGCAGGATGGAGCCGATGATCTGGACCGGCCAGGACAGGATGTTGCGGCGCAGCGCCAGGACCACGGTGGCCAGGGCGCAGATGTTGCCGAACAGGTCCGAGTACGGCACGGGCTTGCCCAGCAGTTCGAATGCCGGGGTGTTCAGCCAGTTGAGCAGTTCCATATCGGCTCTCTTCGATCGGCGCTGCTCGGTTCAGGACCGGAGCAGCACGCGTGGTCTACGGGTCAGTGCGAGTGGTTCGCGGCGAGTTCGCGCAGTTCGGCGATCGCCTGCGCGGCGTCGTCGGCCCCGTAGACGGCAGAGCCTGCCACGAGCGAGTTCGCGCCGGCGTCGACGACGCGTTCGATCGTCGAGGCTGAGACTCCCCCATCGACCTGCAGTTTGATCTCGAGGCCTGCAGCCGAGATCGCCTCACGAGTCCGGCGGATCTTCGGCAGGCACACGTCGAGGAACTTCTGTCCGCCGAACCCGGGTTCGACGGTCATGATGAGGATCTGGTCGAACTCACCGAGCAGGTCGATGAACGGTTCGATCGGGGTGGCCGGTTTGAGCGCGAGGCTCGCCTTGGCACCCAGCTTCCGGATCTCCCGGGCCAGGCGTACGGGAGCTGCGGTCGCCTCGGCGTGGAAGGTCACCGAGGCGCAGCCGAGTTCTGCGTAGACCGGAGCGTTGCGGTCAGCCTCGGCGATCATCAGGTGGGCGTCGAGCGGGATCGGACTGATCGCCTGGATCCGTTCGACCACGGGCGGGCCGAACGTGAGGTTCGGGACGAAGTGATTGTCCATCACGTCGATGTGCGCCATGTCGGCGGTGCTGATTTTGGCCAGTTCACCACGCAGGTCCGAGAAATCGGAGCTGAGGATGCTGGGGTTGATCTCAATTGCCATGTCAGTTCGCCTTCCGCAGGAGAGCCAGGAACATTCCGTCGGTGTTGTGCACGTGGGGCCACAGCTGAGCGTACCGTCCGCCTCCTCTGCTCACCGAGGCGAAGCCGTCGGCGGCGGATCCGGTGACCTCGGCGAGGACGGCTGGGGTGTCGAGGACCTCGACGTCGGTGCCCCGCAGGACGTCGTCGACGACGAGCACCGTCTCCGCATAGTGCGGCGAGCAGGTGGAGTAGGCGGCGACCCCGCCGGGAGCGCATGCGTCCAGGGCCGCGGTGAGCAGCTCCCGCTGGAGGGCGGCCAGGGCGTTGATGTCCTCCGGGCGGCGGCGGTAGCGGGCTTCGGGACGGCGGCGCAGGGCACCGAGGCCGGAGCAGGGCACGTCGACGAGGACCTTTGCGTAGGGGCCGGTGGCATCGCGGGCGTCTTGGACTCGGGTGGTGACGTTGTCGAGTGCCTGGGTCGAGTTCCGCACGAGTTCGACCCTATGTTCACTCGAGTCGAACGCGTCGAGCTGGATACCGGTCTGCTTCGCAACGGCGGCCAGGACCGCTGCCTTGCCTCCGGGTCCCGCACACAGGTCGGCCCAGGTCCCGGCCGGCGCCTCGGCGTGGGCCAGAGCGAGGGCCACAAGCGCAGAGCCTTCGTCCTGGACTCGGGCGCGACCGGCGGCAACGGCGTCGACGTTCTTGGGCACAGCGGTGTCCAGGGTGACGCCGATGGGTGAGAGTTCTGTCGGCTGGCCTGGCAGCTCGTCGCGGTCGATGAGTCCGGGCAGAGCGGAGACGCTGACCTTCGCGGCGGCGTTGTCTGCCTCGAGGAGGGCGACGAGTTCGTCTGCTGAGCGGCCGTGGCCCCTGAGCGCCTGGGTCAGGGCGCGCACGATCCATTCGGGGTGGGAGTACTCGATGGACTGGCTGCCCACAGGGGTGGCCCCAGCGGTGACCCGGCGCAGCCATTCGGCGCGGTCGATCTCCGAGATCCGGCGCAGGACGGCGTTGACGAAGCCTGCGGTCTTCGGCGCATAGGACTTGACGACGGCGACGGTTTCGGAGAGTGCCGCGTGATCGGGAACGCGCATCGACAGGATCTGGTGGGCGCCGAGGCGCATCCCGGCAAGCGGCTCGGGATCGATGCTGTCGATGGGACGATTGGCAGCCTTGGCGATGATCGCGTCGTAGAACTCCTGTTGGCGCAGAGAACCGTAGGTGAGTTCGGTCGTGAACGCGGCATCCTGAGATTCCATGTGCGTGCGGGCCAGCTTGGCCGGAAGCAGGAGGTTGGCGTAGGAGTCCTTCGTCTCGACGTCGACGAGGACCTCCCAGGCGATGCGGCGGGGAAGGTTCTTCGCCTGCGGTGCCGGCCTTCCCTTCGCCTGCGGTGCTGGTCGTCCTGACGATGGTCCTCCCGATGTCGGCTTCCGGCCATCCCTCGGATTCTTCCGTGGCATCCGATTGTCATCTCGCATCGGTCTCATGCTCCTTGCTCGGGGTCGGCATCCGGCCTGCTGGTGGTGGTGATCGGGTCGAAGCGCACATCGCCGTGTCCGCGCAGGAAGTCGACAGCGGCCATGCGGGCCTTGCCGAAGGGCTGGATCGTGTCGACGGTGACCCAGGCGTCGGCGCAGCCGAGGACAGCGGTCTTGTTCCATGTGGTCAGGAGCCCCGGCTCACTTGCGCCGATGTCCGCCGAGGCGAGGGCGAGCCCGAAGATCTTCGTCCGCTTCCCGTCGACCTCGGCCCAAGGCCCGGGTGCCGGGCTGACTCCGCGGGAACGATCGATGACCGCTGCGGCGGTTGTGCTGAAGTCGAGGTGGGCGTCGTCAACGGTGATCTTGTCCGCGTGGCTGGGCTGGCCGGTCTGCAGGCTCAGCACGGCGGTCCCGGCCTCAAGGTCGTCGAAAGCCGCCACGAGTTCGGGGGCGCCCTTGACCGCGTAGTCCGCGAGTGCGGCAGCGACGTCGGGATGGTCGAGGGGCAGTTCGAGGCGGCGCAGGAGTGGGCCCGAGTCCATGCCCTCGTCGATCTTGAACACGCTCACTCCGCTGCAGGTCTCGCCTGCGATGAGTGCCCGCTGGACGGGGGCTGCCCCACGGTGGGCAGGAAGGAGCGAGAAGTGGAGGTTGAACCAGCCCAGACGGGCACTGGCCAGAGCGGCTGGTCCGGCAATCGCACCATAGGCCACGACGGCGACAGCGTCGACGTCGAGTGCACGCAGCTGGGTGATGACGTCTCCGCGCAGTCGGCTGGCTTCGATGACCTCGAGGCCCAGTTCGAGCGCTCGGGCTTTGACGGGTGAGGGCGTGAGGATGCGTTTGCGTCCCACGGGCGCGTCCGGTCGGGTGAGGACGGCGCGGATGCGGTGTCCTGATTCGACGAAGGCGTCGAGGGCTGGCACTGCGACATCCGGGGTTCCGGCAAAGACGATATCCACTTGAGGAATTCTACTTGTTCGTTCGAGGGTCGGGGCGACCGGGGATCGCAGAGGCACAGCGACCCGGGCAGGCTGCTCTCACAGTGACCGGGGATCGTCGATGCGGATGCGAACCTGCGGAAGCTTCTTTGCCGACCGGGAGGCTGTGATGTGCGCCAGCGTCTCTCCCACGCTCTCTCCCGCTGCGATCGGATAGGCGGCGACTGCTCTCTGCTCGTCGCCGTCCTCGTCGCGGATGAGCTCGCTCAGTTCGGGCACGGCCGAGGCCACGGCATCGATGTCCGTGCCGGCTCCGCTGAGTTCGACGATGCGTCGATACGGCGGGAACCCGAGTTCCCTGCGATCGGTGAGCTGACGCGACATCGTCGTGACCGGATCGAAGGTCGTCACCGCTGCTCGGATCGTCTCATCCGAATCGCCGAGGTAGACCGCTCCCCCGCTCTCGCGTGAACGGACGAGGACGGCAGCATTCAGGCGCCGGCTGATGCCTTCGTCGATCGAGCGCATCCAGGGCCCGGGCCACAGAGAGTCCAGCAGCACGGCGCAGGCATAACCGCCGAGAGCGTAGGGTTCGGCGCCGGTCGTGGCGACGACGATGCGGGGAGTCTCGTCGACGACGACGGGAATGTCGTCACCGCCTGATTCGAGGATCTCGATGCCGGGCAGCGCCTTGCGCAGCTCTTCGACGGTCCGACCGCGGCCGCGCACGATGGAGCGGACCTGGTTCGATCGGCAGCGCCCGCAGGAGAAGGCGTCGCTGTGGTAGCCGCACGACCGGCAGGCGAAGGGACCGACCTCCGACTGAGTGGTCAGTGTGGCTGAGCACTGTGGACAGCGGGCGACCTCCTGGCACCGGGCGCAGGCGAAGACCGGGTAGTAGCCGGCACGAGGGACCTGGACGAGGACAGGTCCTGCCTCGTTGGTGTCCTTGGGTCCGGGGCGCAGTGCACTGCGCATGAGCTGCCAGGCCCGTGAGGGAATGCGCTGCCAGGCGAAGGGGTCACGCTCTTCGTCGGGGACGAACACCACGGGAGCACCACCTCGGCGAGCGGGGCCGGTGGGTGTGCCGTCACGCAGCCAGCCGATCTCGACGAGCCTCTGGACCTCCGCGCTGCGGTCGGTGGAGACGAACAGCAGTCCCGTCGATTCGATAGTCGAGCGGAGCAGGCACACCTCGCGGGCATGCGGATAGGGGGCATGCTGGTCGAGATAGTTCGAGTCCGAATCATCGAAGCAGATGATGAGTCCGAGGTCCTCCATCGGCGCGAATGCAGCCGCCCGGGTACCGACCATCAGGCGAGTGTGTCCGAGCAGACCCCGCAGCCACGCAGTCCATCGCTGCTCGGGCGACTGATCAGCGCTGAGCACCTCGTAGGCAGTGATCGGATCGTTGCCGGCTGTGCCAGATGCGCCGGATGTGCCTGATGCGTCAGGTGTGTCGGAAGTGCCAGTTGTGTCGGATGTGTCGGAAGTGCCGGCTGTGCCTGAAGTGCCGGAAGTGCCAGTTGCGCCGGATGCGCCAGCGATGACGGCGTCGAGGGCGGCCGACAAGACCGCAAGTTCACGGTGATCGGGCACCAGCCACAGCACCGATTGACCTGTCTGCAGGGTTGCCCGGGCCGCCTCGATGCCGGCGACGATCCAGCTCAGACCCGGTGTCGAACCGGGCACGCAGGTCAGAGCCAGACGCGGATGCTCGGCAGCGGGGAAGGAATCGTCGCTGCCTGCCGGGGCTGCTCCCGCAACCCATTCGCCGAGGCGGTTGAGCGTGCCGGTGGTCCGCTCGGAGTCGGCGCCCGACGGTGCGACAGTCGCAGATGTCCTGACAGCCTCAGGTGTCCTGAGAACCGCTGGTGTCCTGACAACCTCAGGCGCCTCCACAGCATCCGGATCTGTGACAGCGGGTGCCTTCGCTCCGGGTGATGCGATCTCTGCCTTGGGCACAGCCTTCTCCGCCGTGGCCGTGGCCGTGGCCGTAAGCACAGTCTTGTCTGCTTTGGGCACAGTCTCGTCCGCTTTGGGCACAGTCTTGTCCGCTTTGAACACAGCCTTCTCGGCGCGGGCATGCCGAGGTGGGATCGCCAACCGGAGGACGTCGGAGACCGTCCCCGCATAGCGGGTCGCCGTGGCTTCGCAGAGTCGCAGGAGCGTCGGGGTGAGGACGACGAGCGGGCTGGTGATGCGTTCGATCGCGGCCAGAGGGCCGAGATGTTCGGACTTCTCCACCCGTTCGAGGATGAAGCCGTCGCGCAGGCGGCCCGCGAACTTCACGCGGACACGGACACCCGGCTTGGCAGCCTCGGCGAACTTCTCCGGCACCGCGTAGTCGAAGACCCGAGCCAAATGCGGCACCGGATGATCGATGAGCACGTGTGCCACAGGATCATCCGGTGCCAGTGGCACCTGCCCGATGGCAGAGGTGCCGGTGTCGATCGGAAGGGGTTCGTCCATCAAGCCGCGGAGACAGCTCGCAGCAGATCGTCGGCGCGGTCGGTGACCTCCCACGTGAATCCGGGAAGCTCACGACCGAAGTGACCGTAGGTCGATGTCTGCGAGTAGATCGGGCGGAGGAGGTCGAGGTCCTGGATGATCATGGCCGGGCGCAGGTCAAAGACCTCACGGATGGCCCGCGAGATCGCATTCGGGTCGACCTTCTCGGTGCCGAACGTCTCGACGTAGAGGCCCATCGGGTCGACGCGTCCGATCGCATAGGACACCTGCACCTCGGCGCGGTCGGCCAGGCCGGCGGCGACGACGTTCTTCGCCACCCAGCGCATCGCGTACGCCGCTGAGCGGTCGACTTTCGAAGGGTCCTTGCCGGAGAACGCGCCTCCGCCGTGGCGGGAGAATCCACCGTAGGTGTCGACGATGATCTTGCGGCCGGTCAGTCCGGCGTCGCCCATCGGCCCGCCCGTGACGAACGGTCCGGCGGGGTTGATGTGGATGTTCGCGTCGCCGGTCTCGAGGTCCAAGCCCTCGAGGATCGGGTCGATGACGAAGTCCTTGATCTCGGCGTGCAGCTGGCTCTGATCGACCTCGGCCGCATGCTGAGTCGAGACGACGACGTTCTCGATCGAGACCGCCTCATCACCGTCGTACCCGATCGTCAGCTGAGTCTTGCCGTCGGGCCGTAGGTAGTCGAGAGCACCGGTCTTGCGGACTTCGGAGAGCTTCTCCGCCATCCGCGAGGCGAGATGGATGGGCAGGGGCATGAGGACGTCGGTGGCGTTGTCCGCGTACCCGAACATCAGGCCCTGGTCACCAGCGCCGAGGCTCGACCCATGGTCGGACTCGATTGCCTCGCGGAAGTCGAGGGGGTTCGTCACACCCGAATGGATGTCGGTGGACTGACTGCCAATCGAGACGGACACACCGCAGGAATTCCCGTCGAAGCCGGTGTCCGAGGAGTCGTAGCCGATACCGGTGATGAGCTTGCGCACGATGCCGGCGACGTCGGAGTAGGCGGCGGTGTTGACCTCGCCTGCCACATGGACGAGGCCGGTGGTCACCATCGTCTCGACGGCGACTTTGGCACTCGGATCCTGGCGCAGCAGGTCATCGAGAACCGCATCGCTGATCTGGTCGCAGATCTTGTCGGGGTGGCCCTCGGTGACGGACTCGGAAGAGAAGAAGCGAAGATTTGAATTACTCACGGCGTCGATTCTACGCACTGAAGTCGGGTCCCGATGGCCTCGATGACCTTCTGCGAAACATGGTCCTTGGTCCCCTGGATCTCGGGTCCGACGACGACCTCATCCGCGTCCGCGCTGCGGACCGCGTCTCCAGTCGTGGCGGCCGCTGAACTGCTCTGAGCAGGAACGGCGGAGCCGTCGGAGGCCGAGAGGACCTGAACCACTGTGTCATCGTGGCCGAAGGCACGATCATCGGAGACGTCATTGAAGATGAGCAGGTCGACGTCTTTGCGCAGCAGCTTCGCCTTCGCGTAGTCGAGAGCAGTGTGAGTGATGTCTCCGGTCTCAGCAGCGAAGCCGACGATGAGCTGCCCGGCACGCCGAGAGCCGACGAGCCCGACGAGGACATCAGGATTCTGCACGAGGGTCAGGGTCACCCCGTCTCCCCCGGACTTCTTCATCTTCGAATCGTTGCGATCGGCTGGACGGAAGTCGGCGACGGCCGCGGCCATGATGATGACGTCGGCATGCGACTGCGCTTCCTGCATCGCCGATTGAAGTTCGAGAGTCGACTCGACCTCAGTGATGCGGACACCGTCGGGCACACTCGCCAGCAGACCGGAGTCCACGTTGGCAGCGACGAGGTGGACGTCAGCGCCGACGGCGGCTGCCGCTCGGGCAAGGGCGATGCCCTGCTTGCCAGACGACCGGTTGCCGAGGAAGCGCACGGGGTCGAGTGCCTCGCGGGTTCCGCCGGCGCTGATGACGACCCGGCGACCGGCAAGAGGCAGCGAAGACGAACGTGAGCCGGCGACCGCCTCGGCGGATGAATGATCTGCAGACGAATGGGCTGCGGATGGATGATCTGCTGACGAATGGGCAGCGGACGAATGATCTGCTGAACGATGAGCTGCAGCCGAATGACCCGCAGCGGCCAGCGCGAAGTCGACGATCTGCTCGGGTTCGGGCAGCCGGCCAGGCCCGGAGTCGGGGCCTGTCAGACGTCCGACGGCGGGTTCGAGGACGTGGATGCCACGACGGCGCAGGGTGTCGATGTTCGCGACGGTGGCCGGGTTGTGCCACATCTCGGTATGCATCGCCGGGGCAACGACGACCGGAGCCGTCGTCGTCAGGATCGTGGCGGTGAGCAGATCATCGGCGATCCCGGCGGCGATCTTAGCCAGAACATTGGCTGTGGCCGGGGCGATGACGACGAGTTCGGCCTCCTGGCCGATGCGCACGTGATTGACCGATTCGACGTCGTCGAAGACGTCAGTGGTCACGCTCTGGGAGGACAGTGCCTCGAAGGTGGCGGCGCCCACGAAGTTCAGGGCGCTCGCGGTGGGCACAACTTTGACGCTGTGCCCGAGTTCCCGGAGCCGCCGAATGACGTGAGCCGCCTTATAGGCGGCAATTCCACCGGCGACGCCGAGTACGGTTCTCACTGGTCGGTGAAGTCGATCGCGCCGTCGTTGCTGGCAACAGGCTGCGCAGTCTCTGCGGTCTGCTCCGGAGCGAAATCGGCTTCGGTGACCTCGCGGGCCACGATCTTGTCTTCGTTGATCTCACGCAGAGCGATCGACAGGGGCTTCTCATGGGTTCCCGGGGTCACGAGCGGACCGACGTTCTCGAGCAGACCCTCTTGGAGCTGTGCGTAGTAGGAGTTGATCTGGCGTGCTCGCTGAGCCGCGATGGCGACGAGTTCGTACTTCGAACTGGTAACGGCGAGCAGATCATCAATCGGAGGATTGGTGATGCCTTCAGGTTGTGCAGGCAAGGAGTGTCCAATCTAATCGGGAATGGATATACCCATCAATGATATGAGTTCTTCGGCCGCAGTGCGAACGTGGTCATTGACGATCGTCACGTCGAACTCCGATTCGGCCGCCAATTCCTGTTTCGCGGTCGCCAGGCGACGTTCCTGTTCGGCCGCGGATTCGGTACCGCGACCGGTCAGCCGGGAGACGAGCTCCTCCCAGCTGGGCGGGGCCAGGAAGACGAACTGGGCGTCGGGCATCTTGGCCTTGACCTGGCGTGCTCCCTGCAGATCGATCTCCAGCAGGGAGGGAACGCCCTCGTCCAGTTTCGCTCTGACCTGTGCGCTCGGGGTGCCGTATCGGTGTCGTCCGTGCACGACTGCGTACTCGAGAAGCTCATCACGGGCGATGAGAGAATCGAACTCGTCGTCGCTGATGAAGTGATAATGAACACCATCGACTTCGCCGGGTCGCCGCGGCCGCGTGGTCGCGGAGACCGAGAACCAGACTTCGGGATGATGATCTCTGATGTACGAGCTGATGGTGCCTTTTCCGACCGCGGTGGGTCCCGCGAGGACGGTCAATCGATTATTCACAGATCTATTGTTCACACACTCAGGAGTATTTCTCCAATAGGGCGGTCTTCTGGTGCACGCCCAGCCCCTTGATACGTCTCGACGCAGCGATTCCGACGTCCTCCATGGCTGCCTCCGCACGGCGGTCGCCGACGCCGGGCAGAGACCGGAGCAGATCGAGAACTCGCATCTTCGCGAGTGCTTCGTCTCCATCGGCCTTCTTCAGGACGGCGGCCAGATCGGTTTGACCATTCTTCAGCGCAGTTTTGACTTCAGCTCGCGCCTGACGGGCTTTGAAAGCTTTGTCAAGAGCGGCTGAACGCTGTTGCGGGGTCAAAGGTTCGAGTGCCACATTATCTCCTCTGTCACCATAAACGGGCAGGTAGGGAAGTTGCTTCAGTCTAAAACAAAAACCCTCGTGAGAGGCATAAAGCTGGAAAGAAAACTCAGCGGCGGCCGAAACCGGTCAGTTTCAGCCGCCGCTGCCGTGCAGGAGACGAGTTCAGCGCAGCTGCGTCAGTGAGGTGTTCAAGGCGGCCGCGGCTGTGCGCAGACCCTGCGGTCCGGCACCCAGCACTGCGCGCGAAGTGGTGGCAAGGATCTGATTCGCAGCGATCGCGGGCTCGCCGAAGACCTCGACGAGTTCCCTGATTCCCGCTCCCTGCGCTCCCACGCCAGGAGCCAGGATCGGCCCCCCGCACTCTGACGGGTCGAACCCGAGGTCGCGGGCGGCCGAACCGATCGTGGCGCCCACGACCAGCCCGAAGCGGCCTGCGGGCTCCCCTGCGTTGCGGGCGGCCACGTGCGAGACGATCGAACCGGCCACCGAGTCGCCGAATCCGTCAGCGCTGCCGCCATCCGCGGTGCGACGTGCGTGCTGGATCTCCGCGCCTTCGGGGTTCGATGTCAGAGCGAGGACGAAGACACCGCGATCGTGTTCCTCCGCGAGGTCGAACGCAGGGTCGAGCGCACCGACGCCGAGGTACGGCGAGACTGTGATCGAGTCAGCGGCCAGCGCCGAAACGGGGTCCAGGTACGCTCGGGCGTAGGCTCCCATCGTCGAGCCGATGTCCCCGCGTTTGATGTCGAGGACGCTGATGAGATCCTTCTCACGGCAGGCCGCCAAGGTCTCTTCGAGGACTGCGACTCCGGCTGAGCCGTACTGCTCGAAGAACGCGGACTGCGGTTTGACCGCAGCTACTCCTCCGGCGAGCTCGGACACCGTGCGCAGTGCGAACTCCCGCACACCGGCAGCCGTTCGCGGCAGCCCCCACGCCTCGAGGAGGTGGTCGTGGGGGTCGATGCCCACGCACAGCGGTCCGTGCTCGGCCATGGCCTCCTGCAGCCGGGTGCCGAACATCAGGCGCTCCAGTCCTGCAGGCTGCGGACCTTGAACTTCTTGTCGCGGACGACTTCGAGTGAGGTCACAGCAGCAGCGAACTCGGCGAGGGTGGTGATGAGCGGCACCGAGTTGGCCGTCGCCGACGCGCGGATCTCGTACCCGTCGGCTCGCTCCTGCCGACCGGAGGGAACGTTGATGACCATGTCGATGGTTCCCGCGTTGAGGTAGTCGAGGATCGTGCGGTCCTCGGCATCGGCCTCGAAGTGCTTGTGCACCTGGGTGGTCTTGATGCCGTAGCGCGAGAGCACGGCTGCCGTGCCCGTCGTCGCGACGACGTCGAATCCCATGTCGACGAGTTCCTTGACCGGCAGGACCATGGCACGTTTGTCCCGGTCTGCCACGGAGACGAACACGGTTCCGGAGGTCGGCAGCTTGATCGATGCTCCCAGCAGACCCTTCGCAAAGGCTGTCGGGAAGTCGTGGTCGATGCCCATGACCTCACCGGTCGAGCGCATCTCCGGTCCGAGCACCGAGTCGACGACCTTGCCTTCGACGGTCCGGAACCGACGGAACGGCAGGACCGCTTCCTTGACTGCGATCGGATGATCCAGGGGGAGTCTCGAACCGTCGCCGGTCTCCGGGAGCATGTCACCGCGCATATCGGCGATGGTGCGGCCGACCGCGATGAGGGCGGCGGCCTTCGCCAACTGTGTGGATGTGGCCTTCGAGACGAAGGGCACGGTCCTCGAGGCTCGCGGATTGGCCTCGATGACGTGGAGCACGTCAGCGGTGATGGCGAACTGGATGTTGAGCAGCCCACGCACGTTCGTGCCCTCGGCGATCGCCGCCGTGGCATGGCGGACGCGCTCGAGTACATCTTCGCCCAGAGTCAGCGAGGGCAGCACGCAGGCCGAGTCGCCCGAGTGGATGCCTGCCTCCTCGATGTGCTCCATGATGCCGCCGATGAAGATGTCGGTGCCGTCGTAGAGGGCGTCGACGTCGATCTCGATGGCGTCCTCGAGGAATCGGTCGACGAGGACGGGGCGGTCGACGGAGATCTCCGTGGCCGTGGCCATGTAGTCGACGAGCTGAGTGCGATCGTAGACGATCTGCATGCCGCGGCCGCCGAGGACATACGAGGGACGCACGAGGACCGGGTAGCCGATCTCCTCGGCGATCTTCTCGGCTTCGGAGTAGGTCACTGCTGTGCCGTGCTTCGGGGCGGTCAGTCCGGCGCGGTCGAGGACGGCGCCGAATTCGCCGCGGTCCTCGGCCAGGTCTATGGCCTCGGGCTGGGTGCCGAGGACCGGCACACCGGCGGATTTGAGCTTGTCCGCCAGACCCAGCGGGGTCTGTCCGCCCAAGGTGCAGACGACGCCGAGCACGGGACCGGCGGCAACCTCGGCGTGGTAGACCTCCATCACGTCTTCGAAGGTCAGGGGCTCGAAGTAGAGACGATCAGCAGTGTCGTAGTCGGTGGACACGGTCTCCGGGTTGCAGTTGACCATGATGGTCTCGTAGCCGGCCTCGGAGATCGCCATCGTCGCGTGCACGCACGAGTAGTCGAACTCGATGCCCTGTCCGATCCGGTTCGGGCCGGAACCGAGGATGATCACGGCGGGCTTCTCGCGCGGCGCGACCTCGGTCTCCTCGTCGTAGCTCGAGTAGTGGTACGGGGTGTGGGCGGCGAATTCGCCTGCACAGGTGTCGACGGTCTTGAACACCGGGCGGATGCGCAGTGCATGCCTGACTCCGGTGACCACTCCCGTGTCGAGGCTGCGCAGGTGGGCGATCTGCTCGTCGGAGAACCCGTGATTCTTCGCGATCCTGAACACGTCGGCATCGAGTTCGTCGGCGCTGCGGATGTGTTCGGCGACTTCGTTGATCAGCTGGATCTGGTCGAGGTACCAGGGGTCGATCTCGCACGCGTCGAAGATCTCTTCGGCGCTGAGGCCCGCCGCCAACCCGCGCTGGACGGAGTGGATGCGATCAGCCGTGGCATGGCCGATGGCCTCGAGGACGGATTCCCGGACGTCCTCGTCGTCGATGTTCGGCAGGTCGTCCCAGCCGAACGACGCCCCCTTCTGCTCCAGCGACCGCATGGCCTTCTGGAGAGCGGTGGTGAAGTTGCGGCCCAGGGCCATGACCTCGCCCACGGACTTCATGGTCGTTGTCAGGGTCGGGTCCGCTGCCGGGAACTTCTCGAATGTGAAGCGCGGGATCTTGACGACGACGTAGTCCAGCGTCGGCTCGAAGCTGGCCGGTGTGACCTTGGTGATGTCGTTGGGGATCTCGTCGAGGGAGTAGCCCACAGCAAGTTTGGCGGCCATCTTGGCGATCGGGAAGCCCGTGGCCTTCGATGCCAGTGCAGATGACCGGGAGACTCGCGGGTTCATCTCGATGACGATGATGCGGCCCGTCTTCGGGTCGACGGCGTACTGGATGTTGCAGCCGCCGGTGGCGACTCCGACGGCCCGGATGACATCGATGCCGATGTCGCGCATCTTCTGGTATTCGCGGTCTGTCAGGGTCAGTGAGGGAGCCACCGTGATCGAGTCGCCGGTGTGCACGCCGACCGGGTCGACGTTCTCGATCGAGCAGATGACGGCCACGTTGTCCTTGTGGTCGCGCATGAGCTCGAGTTCGTATTCCTTCCAGCCGAGGATCGACTCCTCGAGGAGGACCTCATGGGTGATGGAGTCGCCGAGTCCTGCGCCGGCGATGCGGCGGAGATCATTCTCGTCGTAAGCCATGCCTGAGCCGAGCCCGCCCATGGTGAACGAGGGCCGCACGACTACGGGATAGTTGAGCTCCTCGGCACCGGCCAGTGCCTCCTCGATGGTGTGGCAGATGACGGACTTCGCCGACTCGGCGCCACACTCCTCGACGATGGTCTTGAACTTCTGCCGATCCTCGCCGCGCTGGATCGCTTCGACGTCGGCGCCGATGAGCTCGACACCGTACTTCTCGAGCGTGCCGGCGTCGTGGAGGGCGATCGCCGCGTTGAGCGCGGTCTGTCCGCCCAATGTCGGCAGGATCGCGTCCGGGCGCTCCTTCTCGATGATCGATTCGATGATGTCGGGATCGATCGGTTCGACATAGGTTGCATCAGCGACGTCGGGATCGGTCATGATCGTCGCCGGGTTGGAGTTGATGAGGATGACGCGCAGGCCCTCTTCGCGTAGCACGCGGCAGGCCTGGGTGCCCGAGTAGTCGAATTCGCAGGCCTGTCCGATGACGATGGGGCCCGAGCCGATGACCAGGACGGATGAGAGGTCTTGTCTGAGTGGCATGGTTCTCCTTAGGCCTGGGCGACCTGGGACGCGGACATGAGGTCGAGGAAGCGGTCGAACAGGTAGCTCGAGTCGTGCGGACCTGCCGCGGCTTCGGGGTGGAATTGGACGGAGAACGCCGGAATGTCGAGGCACTGCAGTCCCTCGACGACGTCGTCGTTGAGGCACACGTGGGAGACCGTGACACGACCGAAATCACCATCGTGGGGAGCTGGGACATCCCTGTCGAGTGGTGCATCGACGGCGAATCCGTGGTTCTGGGACGTGATCTCGACCTTGTCGGTCGTGCGATCCATGACGGGCACGTTGATGCCGCGGTGGCCGAAGGGCAGTTTGTACGTGCCGAAGCCCAACGCCCGTCCGAGCAGCTGGTTGCCGAAGCAGATGCCGAAGAACGGGATCTTGGCTCGGAGCACTTCACGCAGGAGTTCGACTTGGTCGTCGGCCGTCGCCGGGTCGCCCGGGCCGTTGGAGAAGAACACGCCGTCGACGTTCAGAGCCTGGATCTCCTCGAACGTGATCGTGGCGGGCAGAACGTGGACGTCGACGCCGCGTTCGCTCAGGCGCTGGGGAGTCATCGACTTGATGCCGAGATCGACGGCCGCGACGCTGAACTTCCTCTCGCCCTGCGCCGGGACGAGCCTCGCCGAGGTGGTCGAAACCTCTTCGGCCAGCTGGGCGCCTGACATCTGGGGCGAAGCCTGAACCTTCGCCAGCAGATCTGCTTCGCTGACCTCGGCGGCGGGGCCGGAGAAGATGCCCATGCGCATCGCGCCCGCCTCGCGCAGGTGCAGGGTCAGGGCGCGGGTGTCGACGTCGCTGATGCCCACGACACCCGATTCCTCGAGTCGGGTGGCGAGGTCGCCCTGGGAGCGCCAGTTCGACGACACACGGGAAGCGTCGCGGATGACGTAGCCGGCGACCCAGATCTGCGCGGACTCGTCATCGGCGTCGTTGACGCCGGTGTTGCCGATGTGCGGTGCGGTCTGGATGACGATCTGGCGGTGGTAGGACGGATCGGTCAGCGTCTCCTGGTAGCCGGACATCGCTGTGACGAAGACCGCCTCGCCCAAGGTCTCGCCGATGGCGCCGTAGGCGGAGCCGCGGAAGGTACGGCCGTCTTCGAGGACGAGGACGGCAGCGGTGGTGTTCAGTATCATTGTGCCTCTTCGATCATTTCGCGGATGCGGTCGACAGTGGGTGTGGTGCTCGCGGCGTATCGGGCGCGGAAACCGGTGTCGACGAGGGACTCCCCCAGCCGCCAGGTGATGCGCACGATTCCACCGCGTTCGACGAATTTGCCGATCATGCCGGCAGTGGTGTCCACGGAGACGATGTCGCGCCTGGGGATGAGGAAATCCTCACGCCCGGCCAGGTCCATGATGACCCCGCCGTCGGTGACGACGAGCTCGCCCGTGGTGCGGATGCCGAGACCGTGGACGGCGACCCGTTCGAGCGGATGGCCGGCCCGAGTCGTCGATACGTACGAGCCCTCGACGGGGTCCGCCACCGCAGTGATGCCCATGTGCGGCTTCACGGGTGCCGCGACATCGTCCTGGCTGCGTTTGCGACGGGTCCAGCCCCAGGTGATCGCGAGGATCAGCAGGACGAAGACGACTGCGATGATGATGACGCTCACTGGTCGGTCCATGACGCTCCTGCCGGGTGGGGTGTGCTGAGTTCGCCGCCGGCAAGTACCCGGTGGCCGTAGAAGAACGTGTCGGTGATCGTCGTCTTCACTTCGAGGCCGGCGAAGGGATTGTTGCGTCCCTTCGTGGCATGGTCGTCCGGCACGATCGAGTGCGCGGAGTTCGGATCGATGAGCACGATGTTCGCGCTGGCACCGACCTCGAGGCTGCCGTGTCCCGAGGCTCCGGTGATCCGGGCCGGGGACGACGACATGACGCGTGCCAGGTCGCCGAAGTCGAAGTCGTAGTCGCGCATGGCTTCGACGACGATGGGCAGTGCGGTCTCCATTCCGACCATGCCCATGGCCGCGGCCGTCCATTCGCTGCACTTGTGCTCCGCGGTGTGGGGCGCGTGGTCGGTGCCGACGACGTCGATCGTGCCGTCTGCCAGTGCTTCACGCAGGGCCGAGATGTCGGCATCGGTGCGCAGCGGCGGGTTGACCTTGTAGACCGGGTCGAAGGTGCGCACGAGTTCGTCGGTGAGCATGAGGTGGTGCGGGGTGACTTCGGCGGTGACGTTGATGCCGCGGGACTTCGCCCAGCGGATGAGGTCGACGCTGCCTGCCGTCGAGACGTGGCAGACGTGGAGTCGAGAGCCGACGTGTTCGGCCAGCAGCACGTCGCGGGCGATGATCGACTCCTCGGCGACCGCGGGCCAGCCGGGCAGTCCGAGCTCGGCCGAGACGACGCCCTCGTTCATCTGCGCGCCTTCGGTCAGGCGCGGCTCCTGTGCGTGCTGGGCGATGACACCGTCGAAGGTTTTGACGTATTCGAGGGCGCGGCGCATGAGCAGCGGGTCGGAGACGCAGATCCCGTCATCGGAGAACATGCGCACACGAGCCGCGGAGCGGGCCATAGCACCGAGTTCGGCGAGCTGCTCCCCGGCAAGTCCGATGGTCACAGCGCCGATGGGGACGACCTCGGTGAATCCCGCGGTGCGGCCCAGCCGGTGCACCTGTTCGACGACACCGGCGGTGTCGGCGACAGGGGCGGTGTTCGCCATTGCGTGGACGCAGGTGAATCCGCCGGCGGCTGCCGAGCGCGAACCGGTCAGAATCGTCTCTGCATCCTCCTTGCCGGGTTCGCGCAGGTGGGTGTGCATGTCGACGAGCCCGGGCAGGGCGACGAGGCCGCCGGCGTCGATGACTTCGACATCCGAGCTGGTCGGATCGAGCAGCTCGGGGTCGACGATGGTCGAGTTGCGGATGGCGATGTCGGCCGCTCCTCGGCCCAGGACATCGGCTCCGCGGATCAGATAATCAGTCATTGGTCTCCTCCCGACCGGTCAGCAGGCGGTAGAGGACCGCCATGCGCACGCTCACTCCGTTCTCGACCTGGTCGAGGACCAGGGCTCGCGGTGAGTCCGCGGCGGCCGCGGAGATCTCGAAGCCGCGGTTCATCGGTCCCGGGTGCATGATGAAAGTCTCTTCGGGCAGTCCGGCCAGACGGGCTGCCGAGAGTCCCCACAGTCGCGCGTATTCGCGTTCGTTGGGGAAGAACGACTCGTGCATGCGCTCGTGCTGGACCCGCAGCATCATGACTGCTGCGAAGTCTTCGCTGCGCAGAGCTTCGTCGAGGTCGTAGTGCAGGGTCACCGGCCAGGTCTCAACACCCCATGGCAGGAGCGTCGGAGGTGCGACGAGGTGGACCTCGGCGGCGAGGCGGGAGAGCAGGTGGACGTTCGACCGGGCCACCCGCGAGTGCAGGATGTCACCGACGATCGCGACCTTGGCACCGTCGAGCCCGCGTCCGCGTGGTCCGTCCTTGACCGCCCCCGAGGCGGGGAATCCGCCCAGCGCACGGCGCAGAGTGAACGCATCCAGCAGGGCCTGGGTCGGGTGTTCGTGGGTTCCGTCGCCGGCGTTGACGACAGGAACGTCGATCCAACCGGTGTGGGCGAGGCGGTGCGGTGTGCCTGCGCCGGAGTGCCGGACGACGAGCGCATCGGCTCCCATTGCGGAGATCGTCTGGATGGTGTCCTGGAGGCTTTCGCCCTTAGACACCGATGATCCCTTCGCGGAGAAGTTGAGGACGTCGGCCGAGAGCCGCTTGGCCGCGGCTTCGAAAGACAGCCGGGTGCGCGTCGAATCCTCGAAGAAGAGGTTGACGACCGTGCGACCGCGCAGGACCGGCAGCTTCTTGACTTCGCGTTCGGAGACCTGGGTCATCTCTTCGGCGATGTCGAGGATCGAGATCGCCTCATCGCGGGAGAGCGAGACGGTGTCGAGGAGGTGCTTCATTCGCGGCCTCCCGAGATGGTGACTGCGTCCTCGCCGTCGATCTCGGCCAGGGACACGTTGACGCGTTCGCTGCTCGAGGTGGGGAGGTTCTTGCCGACGTGGTCGGCGCGGATCGGAAGGTCGCGGTGCCCACGGTCGACGAGGACGGCGAGACGGACCTTCGCGGGACGGCCCAGATCGGAGAGCGCGTCGAGCGCGGCTCTGATCGTGCGGCCGGAGAAGAGGACGTCGTCGACGAGGACGACGGTTTTGGAGTCGATCCCCGCTGCGGGGATTGTCGTGGGCTCGGGGGCCCGGTAGGCCCCGCCGCGCAGATCGTCGCGGTACATCGTGATATCGAGGCTGCCGACGAGGTCGGCGGCCGAACCTTCACGGCCTGAGATCGACGCGATCTGTTCGGCCAGTCTGGTGGCCAGTGGCACTCCGCGGCGCGGAATGCCCAAGAGCACGAGGTCATCGGCGCCCTTGTTGGATTCGATGATCTCGTGTGCGATTCGAGTCATCGCACGTTTCATATCTGGGGCATCGAGCACTGTTCGCTGTGTCATGCTTCCCCTTCTCCGCCTCTCCGGACGGTGGTTAAAGGAGTGGTTCGATTCGATTGTAGACCTCGCTCGCCCGGCCTCGATGTGCAGGTCCGCACTCCGGACCACTCAGCTCCTGCAGCTGACCTGCCGAAGCGTTGGCCCCGGACAAGAAATGCCGGCTCCGGACGGAGATGCTGTCCCAGGCCGGACATGCTGGCCTTGTCAGGCAGCGTCCCGTGCCGAGGTCGGCCGAGCCCGCAATGGGCTGGGCCGGACCTCAGATCAAGGTCGGCTTGACGTCGAGGATGCGCGAGAGCATCCCCGAGACGAAGCCGGGTGAGTCATCAGTGGAGAACTGCTTCGCCAGGGACACGGCCTCGTCGATCGCGGCCTTGTCCGGCACGTCGTCGTTGAAGAGGATCTCCCAGGTGCCGATCTCGAGCAGTGCGAGGTCGACTGCCGGCATCCGCTCGATCGTCCACCCCTGAGCGTAGGTGGAGATGACTTCGTCGATCTCGTCCCGTCGGCTCATGATTCCCTCGACGATCTCGACCGCGTATTCCTTCATCGGGTATTCGGGGTCGTTGGACCGCATGGTCACGACCTGGTCGAGTTCGAGGCCGCGCTGTCCTGCTTCGAACAGAAGTTCCAGGGCCCTGCGGCGGGCCCGCGTGCGTGCTGACACTTACTTGACGCGACCCAGGTAGTCGCCGGTGCGGGTGTCGACCTTGACCTTCGTGCCCTCTTCGAGGAACAGCGGGACGGCGATCTCATGGCCGGTCTCCAGCGTGGCCGGCTTCGATCCGCCGGTGGAGCGGTCGCCCTGCAGGCCCGGTTCGGTGTGGGTGATCGTGAGCTCGACCGAGGCAGGCAGCTCCACGGACAGCGGGGTGCCGTCGTGGAAGGAGATCTGCAGGTCCTGGTTCTCGAGCATGTAGTTCGCAGCGTCGCCGACGAGGCTGGGCGGGATGTTGACCTGGTCGTAGTCCTTGGCGTCCATGAAGACGTAGTCCGTGCCGTCGTTGTAGAGGTACTGCATGTCACGACGGTCGACGTTGGCGGTCTCAACCTTGGTGCCGGCGTTGAACGTCTTATCGATGATCTTGCCGGAGATGACATTCTTCATCTTGGTGCGGACGAAGGCCGGGCCCTTGCCTGGCTTGACGTGCTGGAATTCGAGCACCTGCCACAGCTGGTTGTCGATGTTGAGCACAAGGCCGTTCTTCAGGTCGTTGGTTGTCGCCACTAATTCGTCCTTCTTCGCTTCAGTCTTGGCCACCGCATGTCGCTGTCGTGGTCCGGCAGTTTCGCCAATCAGCAATTCTAGCAAGCCCGCGCATGTGCTGCCATCCGGCGACGAGACTCATAGATAGTCCCCGCGTAGCCAAGGGTCGTGCCTCACATAAATTTCCCCGCCAGGCTCTTCACCCGGGGACATAGACACGACGA
>NZ_JALDSX010000002.1 GCF_022748595.1 Brevibacterium sp. ZH18
TTGCTCAGCGCCCTTCGGGTTGCTGGATCGTCGAGAAGATCAGTATTCGATGACTACACGACCGTCGATCTTCGCATGCTCCATCTCGTCGAAGATCGCGTTGATGTCCTCGAGCGGGCGCTTGCTGAACGTCGGGTGGATCTTACCTGCCGCATAGAACTCGAGCGCCTCGACCAGATCCTGGCGGGTGCCGACGATCGATCCGCGGATCGTCAGTCCTTTGAGGACGATGTCGAAGATCGGAGCCGGAAAATCGCCCGGGGGCAAGCCGTTGAAGACGATGGTGCCGCCTCGGCGGGTCATCGAGATCGCCTGGCCGAAGGCCTTCGGGTGCACAGCAGTCACGAGCACGCCGTGCGAGCCGCCGACCTTCTTCTGAATGATCTCAGACGGATCCTCTGCGAACGCATTGACGGTGATCTCGGCACCGTGCTTCTTCGCCAGAGCGAGCTTGTCGTCGGCAACGTCGACGGCGATCACGCGCATTCCCATCGCCACTGCATACTGCACGGCGATGTGCCCGAGTCCGCCGATGCCGGAGATGACGACCCATTGACCGGGCTTCACCTCGGTGCGCTTGAGGCCTTTGTAGACCGTGACTCCGGCACACAGCACCGGAGCGATCTCATAGGGATCGGACCCCTCTGGGATGGTAGCGGCGAATTTCGTATCGATGAGCATGTACTCGCCGAACGAACCGTCGACTCCGTAGCCGCCGTTGACCTGCTCTTCACACAGCGTCTCCCAGCCCTGACGGCAGTGCTCGCAGACTCCACACGCGCTCCACAGCCAGGCGTTTCCGACCAGCTGGCCGATCTCGAAGTCGGTGTTTCCCGGCCCGAGCTTCTCCACGGTCCCCACACCCTCGTGTCCGGGAATGAGCGGAACCTTGGGCTTGACCGGCCAGTCTCCGTGGGCTGCGTGCAGGTCGGTGTGGCACACGCCTGAGGCGACGAGTTTGACCAGCGCCTGCCCTGGACCTGGCTCGGGAATGTCGTTGTCTCCGACGACGAGGTCCTTGCCGAATTCCTCGACCACTGCTGCTTTCATTGCTGACATCATTGACTCCTTTGTGATGATGGCGAATTGCGTTTCACGTGCTGCTGTATCGGTGTCGGGCTTCTGCGACCGAGTCGACTCAGAAGAACCCTTGCTTGTTCTCCGAGTAGCTGACCAGCAGGTTCTTGGTCTGCTGGTAGTGATCGAGCATCATCAGGTGGTTCTCACGCCCGATGCCCGAGGCCTTGTAACCGCCGAAGGCGGCGTGTGCCGGATAGGCGTGGTAGTTGTTGACCCACACGCGGCCCGCCTGGATGTCGCGACCTGCGCGGTAGGCGGTGTTGCCGTTGCGTGACCAGACACCGGCACCGAGCCCGTAGAGAGTGTCGTTGGCCGTGGTGATCGCATCGTCGTAATCGCTGAAGGTGGCGACGGAGACGACGGGTCCGAAGATCTCCTCCTGGAAGATCCGCATCTTGTTGTTGCCCTTGAAGATCGTCGGCTGCACGTAGTAGCCGCCGGCGAGGTCACCTTCGAGTTCGGCTTTGGCTCCGCCGGTGAGCACCTCGGCGCCCTCCTGCCTGCCGATGTCGAGGTATGACATGATCTTCTCGAACTGGTCGTTCGAGGCCTGGGCACCCATCATCGTGTCGGTGTCGAGCGGATTGCCCTGCACGATCTTCTTCGTCCTGGCCACGACGGCCTCGAGGAACGGATCGGCGATCGACTCCTGGACGAGTGCACGCGAGGGACAGGTGCAGACCTCACCCTGGTTGAGCGCGAACATCGTGAAGCCCTCCTGGGCCTTATCCCAGTACGCGTCGTCTTTCGCGTTGACGTCGTCGAAGAAGATGTTCGGCGACTTACCGCCGAGTTCGAGTGTCACCGGGATGATGTTCTGCGACGCGTACTGCATGATGAGTCGACCGGTCGTCGTCTCACCGGTGAATGCGATCTTGCGGATGCGCTTGTTCGAGGCCAACGGCTTGCCTGCTTCGAGGCCGAAGCCGTTGACGATGTTGAGCACACCGTCGGGCAGCAGGTCGGAGATGAGTTCCGCGAGGACGAGGATCGAGGCCGGAGTCTGCTCGGCGGGTTTGAGCACGATCGCATTGCCTGCTGCCAGCGCTGGGGCGATCTTCCAGACGCCCATGAGAATGGGGAAGTTCCACGGGATGATCTGTCCGACGACGCCGAGGGGCTCATGGAAGTGGTAGGCCACCGTGTCGTCATCGATCTGGGACAGCCCGCCTTCCTGCGCTCTGATCGCTCCTGCGAAGTAACGGAAGTGATCAATGGCAAGGGGAATGTCGGCGTTGAGGGTTTCGCGGACGGCTTTGCCGTTGTCCCAGGTTTCGGCGACCGCGATCATCTCAAGGTTCTCTTCGATGCGGTCGGCGATTTTGAGGAGGATGTTCGATCGTTCCGTGACCGAGGTCTTGCCCCATGCGGGCGCCGCCGCATGGGCTGCGTCGAGGGCGACCTCGATATCGTCTGCGGTGCTTGCCGGAACCTCGCAGAAGGTCTTTCCGGTGATCGGTGAGGGATTCTCGAAATAGTTGCCGCCCTTGGGCGCAACCCACTGGCCGCCGATGAAGTTCTCGTAGCGAGACTTGAAGGTCACCAGTGATCCGTCTTGACCTGGCTGAGCGTAAACAGTCATTGCAACTCCTTTGATGCGCATGCTTTCACCGGATGGATTCTCCGACTGGTTCACACGCTACAGAGGCCAACGTTGCATGTGGGTTGCATCACATCTGCCGGGGCTGCGGCTGCCGGACAAGGACCGAGGTCGACTCCGGTCAGCGGCCGAGGGCTTCGAGGCGAACCACGGCAGCATTGCGTTCGGGCGCCTCGGGTGGGGCCAGACGCAGCACCGCCATGAGCACCTCGACGTCATCGCGACTATCGGGCAGAGCCGCATAGCGCCACAGCTGCTGCCAGGTCCCGTTCTGCAGCAGAGACTCGCGCATGAGTGCTTCGAGCTCCGAGCTGACTTCACGGACCCCGGGGGCGTCCGTATCCGCGAGCACCCTACCGCGATAGAGGCCGAGGGCAGTCTCAACGTCACCTCGTCCCAGTGCCTGATGCACCCGTTCGACATCACTGCCGAAATGTCCTTGCAACCGGTAGGGGCGGGCATCGATGTGGATGTCGCCGAGGTGCTCGATCGTTCTGCGCAGCCGTGTGATCTCAGCCCGGACCGTAACTTCGCTGCCGCCGAGCGGCCAGAGCTGATCGACGAGGCCCGAACCGGTGATGCCACTCGGATTCCGATGGAGCAGCAGCAGGATCTCCGCGTGCCGTTTCGACAGCGCGAGACGCTTGCCGTCCGGAGCGGTGAGTTCGGGTGTCGGCCCAGTGACGCTGAGATAGGTGTCTGTGCGCCCTGCGGCAGAAGTCATCCCCGCAGAATCCGGCATATAGAGCTTGGAGAGTCCCGCACCGGCTGCCTGCGCTGTCGAGTTCAGCAGCGGCAGAACGATCGAGGACACCGCATCATCCCCGCCGGTGACATCGATGATGCCCAGCACCTTTCCGGTTAGAGGATGTGTCACGGGTACCGCACTGCAGCTCCACGAATGGACATCGGCAGAAAAATGCTCGGCCTGACTGATCTGCACGGCACTGCCGGTCCGGAGCGCAAGTCCAGGGGCCGACGTGCCCATCACGTCTTCGGACCAATCCGTTCCGGGCAGGAAGCCCATGGTCTCAGCTCGGCTGCGGACGGCACGCTCCCCCTCGACCCACAGGAGCCGGCCCTGCTCATCACCGAGCGCGACGAGCAGTCCGGCCTCCTTGGCCGGTTCGATGAGATGGGAACGCAGCAGGCCCATGATCGAGTGGAACGGATGACGGCGCCTCACCTCGGCGAGCTGGTCCGCTTCATAGGCAACCTGGATGCGCACACCAGCAGGATCACGCAATCGGTCGAGAGACCGGTTCCAGGACTCGATGACGTTTGTGCGGACCCCGAGAGCGGGAGTCGGTGCCGATGTCAGGGCTGCCAGATTGTCGTGGGCCTGACGCACAATGGCCTGATAGTCATCACGAAGCAGCGGCGTCGAATTCATGGGCGCGCAGTCCACCTCCATCGGCGGTTCGTCTCAGGGAGTTGTCGTCAGTGGTCACAATCTATCGGCGATGGCCCCTTCCGGCAAGACCGCGGCTCATGATGCCGGGAGGATGTGAACACTCTTGACAGGAAACACGAAGGGCTCCGTCCGGCACGCACCGTCATCTTTCGCGGTTCCCACCCGGGCATCATCGGTGAATGCAGAAATGGGCGGGAAGTGATGTGCTCACTTCCCGCCCATAGCAGCTCAATGCTCGAAGAGGATCAGATCCTCATTCAAGGATCAGACGCGCATGCTCGAACCGTCGATCGGAACGGCAGGACCGTTCGAGGTGGTGACGGTTGCCTTCGAGATGTAGCGGCCCTTCGACGAGCTCGGCTTAAGACGGAGGACCTCTTCGATCGCAGCGTCGAAGTTCTCCTGCAGCGCTTCCTCGGAGAAGGAGACCTTTCCGATGATGAAGTGCAGGTTCGAGTGCTTGTCGACGCGGAACTCGATCTTGCCGCCCTTGATGTCGGTGACAGCCTTGGCGACGTCCATGGTGACGGTGCCGGTCTTCGGGTTCGGCATCAGGCCGCGGGGACCCAGCACCTTACCCAGACGACCGACCTTGCCCATCATGTCAGGGGTCGCGACGGCGGAGTCGAAGTCGGTGAAGCCATTGGCCACCTTCTCCAGCAGGTCATCGGAGCCGACGAAGTCAGCACCTGCTTCACGGGCAGCTTCTGCACGGTCGCCGGCAGCGAACACCAGGACCCGAGCGGTCTTACCGGTACCATGCGGAAGGTTGACGGTGCCGCGCACCATCTGGTCCGCCTTGCGTGGGTCGACACCCAGGCGGAGAGCGACCTCGACGGTGGCGTCGTACTTCGCCACTGTGGTCTCTTTGGCCAGGGCGATTGCCTGGGCCGGTTCGTACTTCACATCGGCAGCAATCTTCTCTGCCGCGGCCTCATAGGCCTTTGAACGCTTTGCCATCTGCTTTTCTCCTTGCAGTCGTGGTCTGGGCCGCGTAAGCCCTGCCACAGTTGATTGTCTGGTCTCAGACCTCGACGTCGGTGGTGATGCCCATGGAGCGGGCGGTGCCGGCGACGATGCGGTCGGCCATTTCCAGGTTGGTGGCGTTGAGGTCAGGCATCTTGGTGGTCGCGATTTCGCGAACCTGATCCGCGCTCAGGTGAGCAACCTTGACGGTGTGCGGAGTTGCCGAACCCGACTTCACGCCTGCAGCCTTCTTGATGAGTTCTGCGGCCGGCGGGGTCTTGAGGACGAAGGTGAACGAACGGTCTTCGTACACAGTGATCTCGACGGGAACGATGTTTCCGCGCTGGGATTCTGTGGCGGCGTTGTAGGCCTTGCAGAATTCCATGATGTTGACGCCGTGCTGGGCAAGCGCCGGACCGATCGGAGGCGCCGGGTTGGCGGCACCTGCCGAAATCTGGAGCTTGACGAGGCCGGCTACCTTTTTCTTGGGAGGCATATTCGGTCCTTAATCTTGAAGTTTCGATGCGCCAGACGAATACGGCACATCGTTCGATGGCGGCCTCCGATAAGAGCCGCGATCAAACCACACCAGTATTCCATGCGGGCGGACCCGGGAGCAAATGCCGGTGAGGCGGATCACCTGGACGAGAGTGCGCCCAGGAATGAATGTCGAAAGGGCCCGGCAGTCGCCGAGCCCTTTCGCATCACGCGAGTGTTCTCAGAGCTTCGACACCTGGTCGAAGGAGAGCTCGACGGGGACATCGCGTTCGAAGATCGACAGCAGCACGGTGAGCTTCTGCGATTCCGGACGGATCTCCTGGATGGTTGCGGGGTGGCCCTCGAAGGAGCCTTCCTTGACGAGCACGGACTCGCCGACTTCGTATTCCACCTCGGTAATCGGGGCGGACTTCGCAGCCTGCTCGGCCTGGATGCCTTCGGCGGCAGCGGCCTCGGCCTGGCGCTCTTCGAAGATCGGGGCGAGCATCGTGAAGACCTCGTCGATGGACAGCGGCGTCGGATCGTAGGCGTTGCCCACGAAGCCCGTCACGCCTGGAGTGTGGCGCACCGCGCCCCAGGACTCGTCGGTCAGTTCCATGCGCACGAGCACGTAGCCCGGGATGCGCACACGACGAACCTGCTTGCGCTGGCCGTTCTTGATCTCGACGACGTCTTCCATCGGCACCTGCGACTCGAAGATGAACTCTTCGAGGTTGAGGCTGATCGCACGGTTCTCGAGGTTCTGCTTGACGCGGTTCTCGTAGCCTGCGTATGAGTGGATGACGTACCAGTCACCCTCCTGCATGCGCAGTTCGGCTTTGAATTCCTCGGCCGGGTCGACTGCGTCGGCGGCTTCGGCCTCGTCAGCCGAGTCCTCATCGGACGATTCTTCGTCAGCCGAGTCGGTGCTCTCAGCCGAATCGGCTTCGTCAGCCGAGTCAGCTTCAGCGGCGTCCGCTTCGGCTTCGGGGGCTGCCTCGGCGCTGGTGTCAGCGTCGACGACATCCTCGCTGCCGGCAGCCTCGGTGCTCACCTCGGAGGTTTCAGTCTCCGCTTCGGGCACCACTGGTGCAGCGCTCGACTCCTCTGGAGTGGCGCTCTGTGTCTCAGGGGTTTCCTGCTCAGGTGAACTGGTATCCGACACCGATCAATTCCTCGCTTCGCGTGTAGTGATTCCCATATGGGAGTGAAGGGTCTGCAACGTGTTTGATATCCAAGTGATCAGGAGATCAGGCTTGGGGCCGAGTCACCACAACGGCCACAGCGGCGCTCCGCCGAAGACGAACCCGACGAGCTTGCCGAACACGAGGTCGAGGACCGTCACCAGAAGCATCATGAAGAGGATGAATCCCAGCACAACCATGGTGTAGTTGACCAACTGCTTGCGCGTCGGGGTGACGACCTTCTTCAGCTCAGCAACGACTTCGCGGAAGAACTGCATGATTCGGCCGAAGAACCCGAGCTGCTTACGACTGGTCGCACCCTTGGGCGCGTCTCCAGTCTTTTTTGCCGGCGTGTCGCTCACACATCCTCACTCGGTCGGTTCCATTGGGACTTCACAATTGTTCAAGCCAGTCGAGGACGGCGCATCGCCGAAATGACTTCAGCAGATATCAACTGCGCAGGGGTGACAGGACTCGAACCTGCAACCTACGGTTTTGGAGACCGTTGCGCTACCAATTGCGCCACACCCCTTCGATTCGACACTCCCGATTCGCATTGTCCGGGTCGTGTTGAACCACGAGAAACGAGCATACCGTCTCTGCCCGCAATTAGTCGAACCGAGGGTCAAAGCAGGTCGGAGAGCTGTTTCCCTCACGGCTTCACGGCTGGTCGGGCGGGTCCCACCTGTGGTTCGAGCACGCTCGGGCCGCCGTTCAGTCGTTGCCGTCAGTCGGCGTCGATTCCGGTGGCGCCGCGACAAGCGGAACCGGTGCTGGGAAGGCGAACCACGGCTCGATCGTCACCTTTTTGTTCGGGCTGACCTTGACGATCTGAACGTCGATGGGCTTCTTCGTGCGATTGTCGACCCGCATGATGGTCAGCTCGGCGTCCATCTTCAACGGCCCCGGTGTGAGCGCATTCGCGAGGGCTCCGCCGGTCGTCGAACTCACATATCGAACCCCGCTGCCCAAGACCTCAGGCCCGACCCTTCGGTGCCAATGTCCGCTCAGGGCGTAGGTGGCGCATCCGGATCGCAGTGCGGGCGCACCGATCCTGGGGTCATGGATGAGCATGATGTCGAAGTCGGTCTCACAGGCCTCGGTGCTCAGCTTCTTCGCATATTGGTCGGCTGTGAGATCCGTCTCGAGCTGGGGGCCTGAACCGAACACCGTGCGTCGCGGGTCCGGTCCCCCGAAGAACGTCACCCCAGCCATCTCAGCCGTCGAGTCCTCGAGGACTTTCCAGCCCTGCCCTCTCGCATGGTTCGTGGTCTCGGTCGAGTCATGGTTTCCCTTGACGATCATCCGCGGCATGTCCTTGGGCAGCTCGTCGGAGAGGACGTCGAGGCAGTAGTTCTCCGCCGAGGTGCCGGTCATGGTCACGTCTCCCCCGTCGATGTAGGCGTCGGCACCGCTCATCCCGGCTACGGCCCCGACGACGCGTGCCATCCCGATGTTGCAGTGGATGTCCGAGCCGAACACGAACGTTGAGACGTCGGCTCTCAGAGGCTGACCGTCTCCGGTGCTGCTTCCAGCCGGGGGCACCATGCCGTGCGCTGACGACCAATTGCCCGTCAGCGGACGCGTAGTCCACTGAGTCCGCAGATTCGCAAGCACGTCGTCGTAGAAGGCATCGTTGTCGTCGGAGAAGTCCTTGACCGCGGTGAACGCGGTGTCGATGACCCCACCGAGGCGCCCCGTGACCTGCGAACCGGCCAGTGCGGTCCCGTCGAAGGCCGGATCCGGCGTCAGTGGCTTCGGACGGTTGAGGACGGCGGTGCCGACGCTGGCGAGGACGAGGATTGCGATGAGGCCGATTCCGATCAGCTCTTTGCCGGCGAAGGCGCCTCGGATCCCGGCCAACCGGATGGGGCCGAGGACGAAGGCGGCGGCCACGATCACGCCGCTGATGACGGCGACGGCCAGGGTCCACCGGGTGAGGATCTCCCTGCTGAGCCCGTCGACGATCTCATCGACCTGCGCCTGCGGGGCGGAGAAGAGCGAAGCGTATGAGGCGATGTCTCCGCCGAGCGCGTCGACGGCTCCCCCGCCGACGCCCGCAGACCCGCCGTCGGCACCAGCTCGGCTGCCGGTCTCGTTGCCGTGATCCCGAGCGTTTGAAGCATCGGTCCGGGTCTCATCCTCGGCGACGCCGGAGACCGGGATCTGACCGATGTCGACGCGCAGACCCAGTCCCAGCGGCAGGTAGTCGGCAGCCGGGACCAGCAGCGTCCCCAGCGGCCCGAAGTCGATCGTCAGACGAGAATCGGCTGTCACGCTGTATTGCGCCTCGTGGGGCCCGAAGCTGAGGTCGGCTCGTGCGGAGAAGATCGCCCACGGCAGAGACACGACCGCAACGACGGCCAGGAGGACGAGCAGAGCTGAGGTTCTTCGACGGGGCGACACGGCCCCATTCTAGGGAACTCCTCAGCTCAGAGGCATCACCCGGTCATACAGATCACTGCGGATCAGAGCGAGCAGGCGATGAACGTCGGTTCGGGCTCGAGGACGATGCCGAACTTCTCTTCGACTCCGGCGACGACGGCACGAGCGAGCTCGAGCACATCGTCCGTTGCGGCCTGTCCGCGGTTGGTCAGGGCCAGGGTGTGCTTGGTCGACAGGCTCGCGCGTCCCTCACCGATGTGGAAGCCCTTGGTGAATCCCGCATGTTCGATCAGCCAGGCGGCTGAGGTCTTCGTCAGTCCCGCGATCGTGGCCCCGCTGAGGGGGTCCGTGACCGGGTAGCGGGGAGCCTCGGCGGGCAGTTCCTCCGGGCTGTCGACGATGGGGTTGGTGAAGAACGATCCCGCCGACCACGAGTCGTGGTCGTTCGAATCGAGAACCATGCCCTTCGAGGCGCGCAGATCGATGACGGTCGAACGGACCAGGTCAGCCGACACGGTGTCCCCGATCTCCACGTCCAAGGCCGAGGCAAGCTGAGCGTAGCGCACGGGCAGGGAGGCCCGACTTCGCTGGAGTTCGAAGGTCACCGACAGCACGAGGAACTGCGCCGTGCCCGACCTCTGCTGCGCCCGTTTGAGCGCCGAGGTGCGGTAGCCGAATTCGAGTTCGACCGCGCTGAGTTCACGGACCTGGCCTGCGATCCGGTCGAAGACCTCGACCGAGGTGATGAGTTCGCCCACTTCGGTGCCGTAGGCGCCCACGTTCTGGATCGGCGTCGCGCCCACGGAACCGGGGATGCCGGAGAGCGCCTCGAGGCCCGACAGGCCCTTTTCGAGCGTCTGGGCGACGAATTCGTCCCAGTTCTCCCCCGCCTCGGCGGTGACTCGGGTTTCTGTGTCCGAGAGCTCGGTCAGGGTCGTGCCCGTCGTTGCGACCACGCACACGTGCCCGTCGAATCCGGCGTCCGCGACGAGCAGATTCGATCCGCCGCCGATGAAGAGGACGTCGGGTTCGTCTCGTGTGGACAGACCCAGCGGGTGCTCACGGCAGAATGCAAGGAGTTCGTCCCGGCTCTTCGCGACCGTGAGATCTTGCGCCGGACCGCCGAGGCGGAACGTCGTGAAGTCCGCCAGGTTCACCGGGTGACTCGGATCTGGGTGCGGCTGAGCACATCCTTCTCGCCGGACTTGACCGTGACGTCGATGCGGGCGGTGCCCACGGCTCCATCGATGGCGCCGATCGTGGCGGTCAGCGAAAGCACGGCGGTGGGTGTCGCCGGGGTGCCGGACTCAGCATCGGGGACGAGCACGGGCGCGGAGAACCGGGTGCGGTAGTCGACGATGGCACCCGGGTCGCCGAGCCATTCGACGATGGGAGCGACGACCACGGCCATCGAGAGCATGCCGTGGGCAATGACTCCGTCGAGGCCCACCTCGGTGGCGAATCGTTCGGACCAGTGGATCGGGTTGTGGTCGCCTGAGGCGCCCGCGTAGTCGACGAGCGAAGCCCGCGAGAGCTCGATCTCGGTCTCGACGACGGTGTCTCCGATGTTGAGCTGGGAGAAGTCGGTCAGGCTCATTCTCCGTCTCCTCTCACGACGATGGTGGAGGTCACCGTGACGACGGGCTGCTCCGCGGGGTCGGTGATCTCCGTCCGGGTGGTGATCATGGCGTTGTTGCCTGCGGCCCGCACACCGTCGACATGAGTCGTGGCGTCGAGGCTGTCACCTGCAACGATGGGGCGGGTGATGGTGAACTGCTCCGAGCCGTGGACGACCTTCGAGAAGTCGATGCCGGATTCGGGATCGGAGATGTAGGCTGCCTCGGACTTCTGCGCGATGATCACGGGGAATGTCGTTGGCGCGACGACGTCTTTGTACCCGAGCGCAGTGGCCGCCTCGGTGTCGAAGTGATAGTCGGACTTCGCGCCGGTGGCGAGCGCGAATTCCGCAATCGCCTCCCGGGACACCTCATAGGGGCGGGGCAGGGAGTAGCTGGCCCCCTGCTTCTCGGAATTGACCGGCATAGTCGCTCTCTTTCGCACAGACGTCATAGTGGTCGCACAACTTCGTGACCCCAGCCTAGCGGCCCGCCCCGTTGCGAGGGGAATTGAGAGCCATGGGAGAGTGACCGAAAATTCGCCTCCGGTTCACCCAATTGGTGCACCATCGTCCTCAGTCCCTAAAACTGGTATAAGTTGTCCACATCACATGTGCTGTTCGACGTGTCGACCTCACCCGGGTCGGCGATGGAGAACAGCTGATGTGAATGCGGTCCACAGAGAAGTTGAGACGCAAGATGTCTTCACAAGGAGTAGTGCGATGACGAACGATCCGTCGGACAAAACCACAGCGAAACCTGCCGGTTCCGGAAAGCGCGTGGTCAAAGATGCAGTCGCGGTCCCCCACGCCGGTCGCCCCGCGCGCTCTGCCGAAGCCGCAGCACCCTCGGCGCCCATTGCCGATGCGACAGCGCCGGTCGCCGGCAGCGCACAGGTGGCACAGGTGGCACAGGTGGCACCGGCAGCAGATCCCGCCGCAGCGATCGATCCGGCCGAGACCGATGTCCATGTCGGCACCGATGCCGCCTATGCCGGGGTGGAGGCAGAACGGGTCCAGATCCGTCGTCCGCTGCGCAACGTCTCCGAGGTGCGGCACTTCTTCCGCACGAACATCACTCCCATCTACTTCATCGGGGCAACACCGTTCAACCTGCTCGGTCTCGACCGGTGGGTGCGCAACTTCTCCTACATCACGTACTACGACGGTTGGGACGGCGCACACCCACGCGTCTTCTCCCCGCGCTACAAGCCGTTCGTCGAGTTCGAGAGCGGCGAGGCGATCAACAACTGGCTGCTGCTCAACGCCGAGGTGCGCGCACACATGACGCGCAACGTCCCCCACGGCGAACGCCCCAAGGTCGCCATGGTCTTCTTCGACGAGGAGACTGAACGAATCTGCCGCGAACTCGGCTACGACCTCATCCTGCCCTCGGCCACGCTGCGCAACCAGCTCGACTCGAAGATCGAGACGACGAAGCTCGGCAATGAGGCCGGCGCGTTCTCCGTGCCCAATGTGCTCACGACCGCTGACACGTTCACGCAGCTGATGAAGGAGGCGGAGAAGGAGGGCCTGGGAACGGACCTCGTCGTTCAGACCCCCTACGGTGATTCGGGCAAGACGACGTTCTTCATCGCCGCAGAAGCCGACTGGAACACCCACAAGCACGACATCATCGGCGAACAGCTGAAGATCATGAAACGCATCAACAACACGCCTGTGGCCGTGGAGGCGGTCATCACCAGCAGCGGTGTCGTCGTCGGCCCGTTCCTCACCGAGCTGGCAGGCTTCGCCGAACTCACCCCGTACAAGGGCGGCTGGTGCGGCAATGAGATGACCCCGGATGTGCTCACGGCCGATCAGCGCACCCGGGCCAGGGAACTGGTGCGTCGAATGGGTGAGGGCCTGCGCAAGCGAGGCTACCGCGGCTTCTTCGAGGTCGATGTGCTCGTCGATCTCGACACCGATGATGTCTGGCTCGGCGAACTCAATCCGCGGATCTCCGGCGCCTCGGCGATCACGAATGTCACAGCCGGCGCCTATGCGGACGTGCCGCTGTTCCTGTTCCATCTGCTCGAGTACCTCGACGTCGAATTCGATCTCGACGTCGATGAGATCAACGAGCGGTGGGAGGAACTCTCGGGTGCGGACGAGTGGAGCCAGATGGTCATCAAGGAGACCGCTGACATCACCGAATACATCACCCACTCGCCGCTGACGGGTCAGTACTACCTCGATCAGTACGGAACGCTGACCTACAAGCGCGCTGCCCTCGACTGGCACCCGCTGCAGAACGGCAGCGAAGTGTTCTTCTTGCGCATCTACGGCGCCGGCGAATATCGGTGGAAGGGCGCCGACCTTGGCGTTCTCGTGACCAAGAACCCGCTGCAGACGAAGTCCGGAGGCGCCAGCGCCCTGAGCATCAGGGCCAAGCACTTCATCGATTCGATCCGCGCAATGTACGCCGGCGTCCCAGTCGCGGCCGAGGACCCCTCCCCCGCGTTGGGCGGTCCCGGAGCCAAAGGCGACTGAGAAATCGCGATGGTAATCTCGTCACGGACCGCACGCGGTCCCACGAGACCAACGCTGCACAACAGAGACTTGCTGCAGAGCTAGAGACTCGCTGCACAACAGAGACTATGAGAGATCACGAGGTGGAGAGTGACTGAGACGTCGCCGAACCAGGCCATGCCCGTCGACCCGGTCACGGAGACCGTTGACAAGGACAATTGGCAGGATCCCGGCAATGTCCGCTGGTCGTTCCAGCACGTCGATCAGGTTCTGCCCACGACGCCGATCTCACGCGGGGCCGGGCCCGTGGCGGAACTGCCACTCGCCCTGCAGGACCTCGGCGAAGTCGAGATCCCGAAGACGGAATTCTCCGAGGCTCGCAGTGTGCGCAGCGTCATCGAAGCCAGCAGCACCGATGCCTGGATGGTTCTGCACAACGGGAAGGTGCTGACCGAAGAGTACTTCAACGGAATGGCGCCGGAGACCGAGCATCTGCTGATGTCGGTGAGCAAATCTCTGGTCGGAACGGTGGCCGGTGTGCTCGCCGGTGCTGGGGATCTCGACCCCAACCGACTGATCACCGACTACGTTCCCGAACTCGCATCCTCGGGTTATGCCGGAGCCACGGTGCGCCACATCCTCGACATGCGCTCGGGGATCAGGTTCTCCGAGAACTACCTCGATCCCACATCCGAGGTCCGGCAGATCGAGGAGGCCATCGGCTGGTCTGAGTCGAAGCCCGCAGGCCAGGCCACCGGTATGTACGAGTTCCTGACCACGCTCGAGGCAAAGTCCGAGCACGGCGGCGTCTACCAATACCGCTCGTGCGAGACCGATGTGCTCGGCTGGGTGTGCGAGAAGATCGCCGGCGAGAGCATGCAGACCCTCATGTCACGCGTACTGTGGTCGCGCATCGGGGCCGAACGCGATGCGCTCATCGCCACCGATCAGTACGGTGTGGGCATGTTCGACGGTGGGATCAACACCACCCTGCGCGATTTGGCCCGCTTCGGCTACCTCCACTCGAACCGCGGAGTCTCCCTGACGGGAGAGCAGGTGGCACCGACCTCCTGGATCGGAGATACGCTCACCGGCGACGTCGACACTCGGCAGGCCTTCGCCGACGGCCCCGACGACAATCGGATGCCCGGCGGAATGTACCGCAACCAGTTCTGGTTCCCCTTCCCGGATTCGCATGCGTTCCTCGCCCTCGGCATCCACGGACAGATGATCTACATCAACCCGGGCGCCAATTTCGTGGGCGTCAAACTCTCCAGCTGGGGCCTGCCACAGGACGCGAGCAAGCTGTTCCCGACGATCCGCGCCTTCGACGCCCTGGCCAGCGCCGTCAATATCCCTGGTGTCGAATAGCGACGTCACCTCACGGTGAGCCGGGACTGATACCCAGAACCAGCTGAAAGCTCATGCGGGTCGGTCACAGGCCCAGGTGTGCGATCTCCGGTGCTGGCTGGCCGAGGATCGCCCTGGCCAGCCCATCGCCGATGAGCGGGCCCATCGTCAGCCCGCCCGCACCGAATCCCGAGGCGAGCCACAGACCGGTCGTCCCGGGCACGGCCCCCGCATACGGGAGTCCCCCGGCACGGGTCGACATCGGCCTGACGCCGACTCGGGTCTCGAAGATCGTCGCCTCGGCGAGTCCTGGAGCGATCCTCAGGGCATCGTCGAGGACCTGCTTCTGCCCGGCTGCCGTGGTGCGGACGTCGAAGCCGACACCGTCCTCACGCGTGGCGCCGATGACGACCCGTCCGCCGTCGAACGGCGTGATGTAGTGATGGTCGAGCGGATGGACGGTCGGCCACGGCGAGGTGTTGACTCCGCGCAGGCTCAGATGGATCAGCTGGCCTCGCTGCGGTGTGATCGAAACCGTGTGCCCGAGCCGGTCCAGGATCTCCTGACTGCGGGCCCCACCCGCAACGACGACGGCATCGAAGTCCTCCATCGCCGAGGTGGTCCCCACCGACCATGGACCAGTGCCGTTGGTGCCGGACCCAGCTGTGATGGTTCGTGCCGCGTCGGCGACGAACCGAGCACCGTGGGCTCTGGCTCCGGTGAGGATGGCGTCACGCAGAGTGCGTCCGTCGACGCGACCGCCGCCGGTGATGAAGAGTCCCGTCATGTCCGGAGCGATCGGTGGGAAGATCTCGGCCAGGTTCGCCGAGTCGAGGTCGTGGACCTCGCCTGCGACTGGCCCTGCGGCTGAGACGCGTTCACGGATGCGCCCAGCCGCCTCGGCGAGGGTGTCCGGGTCTCGGTTGACTACCAGCGCACCGGACTGCCGATAGCCGAGCTCGGGAATCCCGAGGTCACGCAGCTGCTCAAGGAGCTGCGGGTAGAAATTTCCGCCGGCCGCATAGGTCTCGTAGTAGTCACCGTCACTCGTTGAGACCCACGGGGCGATGATTCCCGCGCTCGCAGCGGTGGCCTGGCCGGCCATGGCATCGTCGAAGATCATGACGCTGACATCACGTGAGGCCAAGCCGAAGGCGACGGAGGCTCCGGCGATTCCGCTGCCGATGACGGCGACGCGCGCGTGGTGTTGGGTCATGGACGATGTCCTTCCATCTCAGATCGGGACTTCCCGGTTGAGCACGATACTGTGATCGCGCGGCAGGTGGTACTGGTTGAGCAGATCAGGGCGCAGCCTCATGAGGTTGATGAAGATGACGCGCTGCCAACGGTGCATCGGAGAGTTCTCGCCAGGATAGGGCGCGACCTCTGAGACGAAATACACCGCATCGGCCACGCTCTGCGCATCCGTCGGCTGGGGCTGCTTCTCAGTCCCAGCCTGCGTCACAGACTCAGACTCAACCTGCTTCTTGAAATCCGTCCGGGCCTGCGCGACCCTGTTGAGGAGTGCGGGCACCTTGGGCGGGAGGCTGAATCCGACCTCGAGCTCGATCGTCGAGACTCCGTATCCCAGTTCCGTCACTCGCGCCTCGGTGGAGAACGGTTTGTGGCCGGTCATGATCTTGACGATGAGGACCCTCTCGTGGAGGACCGACTGATGTCTGATCATGGTCTGCATGGCCGCAGGAACGAGCTTCACCGAGTGGCACAGGTACACTGCGGTGCCGGGCAGCCGGGTGGGCGCATCGGGTCCGGCCAAGCTGCTGACGAAGGCGTCGAGGTCGATGTGGTCGGCCCGGCGTGCTTCGAGCAGTCTCTGCTGCCCGCTGCGCCAGGAGTACATGATCATCGAGATGACAAGACCGATGGCGATCGGCAGCCAGCCGCCGGAGACGAACTTCGTCAGGTTGGAGATCACGAACAGGGCAACGACGGCCAATGCGACCAGAGCGAACACGCCAGCGGGTGAGAACAGCCTGCGCTGGTGGAGCAGGAAGAACGTGAGCACGGTGGTCGTCGCCATGATCGAGACCGTCACCGCGATGCCGTAGGCGGCGGCCAGAGACACCGAGCTGCCGAAGGCGATGGTGACGGCGATGACGGCAATTGCGAGCAGGAGGTTCACAAGCGGCACGTAGATCTGACCGGGCGAGTGCTGGGAGACTCGCACAACGGCGAACGGCGGAAGCAGCTGCAGACGACCGGCCTGCTGGACCGCGGAGAACGCCGCGGCGATGACAGCTTGGGAGGCGATGACAGTGGCCAAGGTGGCCAAGACCACGGCGGGGATCATCGCCCAACCGGGGACGAGGCCGAAGAACGGGTGGCCGATTTTCCCGGGCGTGCGCAGGACCAGACCGGCCTGTCCCAGGTAGTTGAGGACAAGGGATGGCAGAACGATGGCGAACCAGGCCCGGGAGATGGGCAGCCGACCGAAATGACCCATGTCGGCGAACAGCGCCTCGGCGCCGGTGATCGCCAGCACCACTCCGGTCAGTGCGACGAAGGCCGTCCACGGGTGGGCGGCGACGAGAAGTACGATCCAATGCGGAGACAGGGCGACGAGCACGCTGGGATCAGCAAGGACAGAAACAAGTCCGAGGACGGCGATCATGGCGAACCAGAGGAGCATGACGGGGCCGAAGAAACGCCCGATGACGGCGGTGCCGAATCGCTGCGTGAGGAAGAGCACGACGAGGATGGTGACGGCGACGGGCACGATGACGACCGACAGTCCCGGAGAGATCGAAGTCAGGCCTTCGACGGCGGAGAGCACGGAGATGGCCGGGGTGATGATGCTGTCTCCGAAGAACAGGGCGGCACCGACGATGGCGACGAGAGCCGCGATCGCCGTAGCTCGTCGGCTCGGGCCTGAGCGGAGGAAGAGTGCATAGAGGGAGAGCAGACCGCCCTCCCCGTCATTGTCGCGACGCAGGAGAATGCCCACGTACAGGACGGTGACGATGAGGATGATCGACCAGATGATCATCGAGGTGGTCCCGAAGATGACCAGACGGGACGGGTGTCCGATCGCGGCGAGGACCGCGGAGAAGGAATAGAGCGGGCTGGTGCCGATGTCGCCGAACACGATTCCGAGAGCAGAGACGAGCAGAGGGAATCCGTGCGGCCCTTCGGGACGGTAGGTGCCGCGATGGTTCTTGCGCAGTGAAACGCCGGGCGAGGTCATAGCCACAGAGTAGTCCTCCCTGACCCGCCCGGCGCCCCTGCTGACCTGCTTTTTCGATGCTGACCCGCTTTCGCGCACACATCGGGCTCAGGCGCTCAGCGAGGATGGACCTCAGCGCCGGAGATCCTCACCACATGTTTCCTTTCAGCGTGGGCTGAATGCGTGCTCGCGGGCCTCGGCCAGCATGGCCTCACGGGTCGCGAGTTTCACACGCTCACGGCCTTCGGCCTCGCCTAATGCCTTCTCGGCGGCCTCCAGCCGGTGGTAGCCCTCCCAGTCGACGTAGTCGATGCCCTTGGACTCGAGGAGTTCGACGATCGAGTCCTCGTCGGGAAACAGCGGCTCGGTGAGCACGCCTGCAGCCCGGTCCTTCAGGATGTGCCCGATCGTCTCGAGCGCATCGCCCTTCGTGTGACCGATGAGTCCCACCGGCCCGCGCTTGATCCAGCCGGTGGCGTAGACGCCCTGAATGACCTCGGACTCAGCGGCAGCGGCCTGATCATCGGCGTCGACCACGCGACCCTCATGGTTCGGGATGACACGTTTGACCTCGTCGAAGGGCAGCTGCGGAAGTGCGGTGCCCGCATAGCCGACGGCCCGGTAGATCGCGGTGACGTCCCAGTCGACGAATGTGCCCGTGCCTGCGACTCCCCCACTGCCGTCGAGTTCCTGACGCTCCGTGCGCAGACCGGTCACCGCATCCTCGCCGAGGATGGCCACCGGTGCGTGGAGGAAGTGCAGGTGCAGACGACGTTTGGCTCCGACCGGTTCCCGCATCGTGAAGTCCGTGAGTGTCTTGGCGACCTGTTTGGTCTGATTGCTCGACTCGATCGCGGCCAGCGATCCTTCATCGAATTCGAAGTCCTCGGGGTAGACGATGACATCGACGTCCTTGACATGCCCGAGTTCGCGCAGCTCCAAGGGAGTGAACTTCGCCTGAGCCGGACCGCGACGTCCGAACACATGAACATCGGTGACCTGTGAGCCTTTCAGCCCCTCGTAGACATGGTCGGGGATCTCGGTCGTGTGCATATCATCGGCCTGCTTCGCCAGCACCCGGGCAACGTCGAGAGCGACATTGCCATTGCCGATGACGGCGACCTGCTGCGCATCCAATGGCCAGGTCTGCTCGACGTCGGGATGCGAGTCGTACCAGTTGACGAAGTCCGCGGCACCATAGGAACCGGGCAGATCCACACCCGGGAGATCGAGCGAGGCGTCGACGAAGCAGCCGGTGGAGAAGATCACCGCATCATAGCGGTCGGTCAGCTCACCCAGAGTGATGTCGGCACCGTATTCGACGTTGGAGAACAGCCGGATATCACCACGGTCGAGGACCTTGATGAGGGCATTGATGATGCCTTTGATACGTGGATGGTCGGGAGCCACGCCGTAACGGACCAGGCCGAACGGGGTCGGCAGCCGGTCGAAGAGGTCGATGCTGACCTCGAAGTCACGATCGGCCTTGGTCAGCAGGTCGGCAGCGTAGATGCCTGCGGGTCCGGCACCCACGATGGCCACACGGAAGGGGTTGGTCGTCATGATTCTCCTTGGGGCGGCAGAGCCGCGATGAACGGGTGGTCGGAGTCGACGACGCCGTGCGCCGCCGCTCCGCCTGGCGAGCCGATGGTGTCGAAGAATTCGACGTTCGCCGCGTAGTAGGCTTCCCACTCATCGGGGACGTCGTCCTCGTAGAAGATCGCTTCGACGGGGCACACGGGTTCACAGGCCCCGCAGTCAACACACTCGTCGGGGTGGATGTAGAGGGAGCGCGCACCCTCGTAGATGCAGTCGACGGGGCATTCGTCGATGCAGGCCCGGTCCTTCAGATCGACGCAGGGCTGGGCGATGATGTAGGTCATGGGTTCCTCGTCAGTTCCGGCTCGGAGGCCTCTGCTTGTGCGAATGCGCCGGCAGCGTAGGGGCTCAATGTCACGACATCGCCGGCAACGACGATGGCGGGCGAGCGCACAGCTCGACGGGCGGCCTGGGAAGCGATCGTGTTCAGCGTCCCGATCGTCACCCGCTGGTTCTCACCGAAACCGTCCTCGATGATCGCAACGGGGCAGTCTCCCCCGCGTCTCCCGCGAGCCAGGATCATCGCCGAATGCGCCAACGTCCCGATGCCCATGAGCACGACGACCGTGTGGTCACGTCCCCCACCCAGTTCGGTCAGCTGATCGTGGCCGGTGATGACCGTGTAGGCGGTGGCCAGTCCCCTGTGGGTCAGTGGGATACCGGCGACGGCAGGAACCGAGTTCGCACTCGTGACACCGGGCACGACCTGTACGTGGACTCCGGCCTCATGGCAGTGGGCGACCTCTTCACCGCCACGGCCGAAGACGAACGGGTCCCCACCCTTGAGTCGAACCACCCGCCGGCCTGCGCGAGCCTGTTCGACGAGGATCTCGTTGATCCGCTGCTGCGGAACCGGATGATGGCCGGGAGTCTTGCCGACATCGATGATCTCAGCTGCGAGTGACTCCCCGCGTTCGGTCTCCAGTTGGTCGATGACCGAACGCGCGCCGAGGCGGTCTGCGACGATGACGTCGGCCGTCTCCAATGCGCGCAGACCCTTGACGGTCAGCAGGCCCAGGTCCCCGGGTCCGGCACCGACGAGCAGCACGCTGCCCGGTTCCTGAGGTGTGAAGAGACTCATGACCGGCCGCCCTCTGCCTGGCTGTCCTCTGCCTGGCCGTCCACCGGAGTGTGGATTCCGGCGGCCACGGTGGCTCCGGTCTGCGGATCAATGATGAGGAACCCACCCGCACGTCCCTGCTCGCGGAAATCCGCGAGCGGCAGTGCGGTGGCCACCTTCACCTCGGCGATGCCGATGTCGTTTCCGGCCAACACCTCGGCGGGTTCGGATCCTGAGGTCAGCAGGTTGTGCTTCGATTCGATCGTCACGATCCCCTTGACCGTCGTGGTCCCGGCCTTCACGAGCACCCGGTCACCGGAGCGCAGTCCCTGAGAGGTGAAGGGGAAGACCTCGGCGCGCAGAGCCTTGCGAGGTTCGGGCAGGGTGCCGGCAGCGGCGAGGACGCTGCCGCGTGCGGTGTCGATGTCGTCGGCCAGCCGCAGCGCTACGGACAGCGGTGCGCCCGCGGACTCCAGCGGGCCATCGGCCGTGTCGATGCCGACGACCGTGGTCCGCAGGCCGGCCGGGTGAACGTCGACCTCATCGCCGAGGCGGATCCGTCCTGACGTGACCTGCCCGGTCACCGCCCGGTAGTCCCGGAACTCATCGGGGTCGAGTCCCGGAGCCAAGCCGCCCTGCGGGCGCAGCACGGATTGCACGTCGAGGCGGAACGGATCGAGGTCGGCCGTGTCCTCTTCCTTGCTGGGCAGGTTCTCGAGCAGGTCGAGCAGAGCAGGCCCCTCATACCAGGGTGTGTTCGCCGAAGCCTCGGCCACGTTGTCACCGGCCAGCGCCGAGACCGGGATCAGGTGGGCCGCGTCGAGCCCGATCTCCGCAGTCAGCGCTTCGATCTCGGACTCCACCTTCACATACTCCGCCTGGTCGTAGTCGAGGAGGTCGATCTTGTTGATCGCGACGATGACGTGACGGATGCCCAGGCGATGGACGACAGTGAGATGGCGGCGAGTCTGCTCGGTCGCACCGGTCCGCGCGTCGATGAGGACGACGACGGCATCGGCGGTCGTCGCACCGGTGACCATGTTGCGGGTGTACTGGACGTGTCCGGGGCAGTCGGCGAGGATGAACGATCGTTTGTCGGTGGCGAAGTAGCGGTAGGCGACGTCGATCGTGATGCCCTGCTCTCGTTCGGCACGGAGGCCGTCGGTGAGGAGGGCGAAGTCGAATTCGCCGCCGACGAAGCCACGCTCTTGGCTGGTGCGTGTCACCGCCTCAAGCTGGTCGGCGAGGATCGCCTTCGCATCGTGGAGCAGGCGGCCCACGAGCGTCGATTTGCCGTCATCGACGGAGCCGGCCGTGGCGAAGCGCAGCAGGGTCTTCGTCTGCGTAGCGGCGGTGGTGTCTGGAGTCGTGGTCATCAGAAGTATCCGTCCTTCTTGCGGTCTTCCATCGCCGCAGCCGAGATCCGGTCGTCGGCGCGGGTTGCTCCGCGTTCTGTCACAGTGGTCACAGCCACCTCGGCGAGGACCGAGGAGATGTCGTCGGCCTCGGATTCCACGGCGCCCGTGCAGCTCATGTCGCCGACAGTGCGGTAGCGCACCGACTTGCGGATCACGGACTCATCGGGACGTGGGGCCGAGAACTCACCCGTTGACCACCACATGCCGTCGCGCTGGAAGACCTCGCGCTCGTGGGCGTAGTAGAGGTGGGGCAGGGCGATGTTCTCCCGAGCGATGTAGCTCCACACGTCGAGTTCGGTGAAGTTCGAGATCGGGAACACGCGCACGTGTTCGCCGCTTAAGTGGCGGCCGTTGTAGAGGTTCCACAGTTCGGGGCGCTGGTTGCTCGGATCCCACTGGCCGAATTCGTCGCGCAGGGAGAAGATGCGCTCCTTGGCGCGGGCCTTGTCCTCGTCGCGGCGGGCGCCGCCGAACACGGCGTCGTACCCGCCCTCGGCGATCGCGTCGATGAGCGGCTGAGTCTGCAGGGTGTTGCGGGTCCCGTCGGCGCGTTCGCGCAGGCGGCCGTCGTCGATGTAGTCCTGGACCTTCGCCACGCTCAGGTCGATGCCGTAGCGGGCGGCGGTCTCATCGCGGAACTTCAGGATCTCCGGGAAGTTGTGGCCGGTGTCGACGTGGAGAAGACCGAACGGGATCTTCGCGGGCCAGAAGGCCTTCGCTGCGAGGTGAAGGACCGTGACGGAGTCCTTACCGCCGGAGAAGAGCAGCACGGGCTTCTCGAATTCGGCGGCAACCTCGCGGATAATGTGGATCGCCTCTGACTCGAGAACGTCGAGGGTGGATAGTGGTTCCTGGGTGGACAGGGGTGTGTGATCGATGCTCATACGTGCAGCCCGCATTCTGTTTTCGAGGTTCCAGCCCACCGGCCGGCACGAGGGTCCTCCCCTTCGGCCACGGGGTTGGTGCAGGGCTGGCATCCGATGGATGGGTAGCCCTGCGACAGCAGTGGATTGACCGGCACGTCGAAAGCGCCGGCGTAGTCGAGAAGATCGTCGAAGGACCAGGCGGCCAAGGGGTTGACCTTGACCAGCCCGTTCTTCTCATCGAAGGTCACCAGCGGTGTATTCGCGCGGGTCGGCGCTTCGTCCCGACGGACTCCGGTGAACCAGAGTTCGTAACCGGCCAACGACTTCTTCAGAGGTGCCACCTTGCGCCGGGCACAGCAGAGGCCGGGATCGCGGTTGAAGAGCTCGGCACCGAATTCTGCGTCCTGCTGCTCCACGGTCTGCTCCGGGAGGACGTCGACGATGGTGACGTCGACCTTGCTGGCCACCTCGTCGCGGGTCGAATAGGTCTCCGCGAAGTGGTAGCCGGTGTCGAGGAAGAGCACGTCGACGCCGGGCAGGTACTGGGCGACATAATGCGGCAGGGCCGCATCGGCCATCGAGCAGGCCACCGCGCAGGCGGAGGTGTCGAAGTTGCGCGAGACCCAGCGGATGACGTCGGCCGGGCTGGCTTCGGCCACGCCGTTGTCGGGATCGCCCGAGAGCTCCCTGGCCCCCGCCTCGGCGAGGGACTTCAGCTCGTCGATGCTGCGTGACGTGGTGGTCGTGTCCTGTGGCTGCGTCGTGCTCATACCAGCTCCTCCTCGTCGACGCGGTGTGCCCATTCGGAGAACGTCTCGGTGTCGCCGCGTCCGTCGAGGAACCGACGGACGAATTTCTCGACGTAGTCGCTCAAGCCTTCGACGGTGACCTTGAGTCCGCGGACTGTGCGGCCGAGGCCGGCTTCGTCGCGGTCCTTCGATGCCAGTCCGCCGCCGACGTGGACCTGGAATCCCGGTGTCTGCACGCCGTCGTCGGTTGTCACCAACTGGCCCTTGAGTCCGATGTCCGCGGTCTGGATCCGGGCGCAGGAGTTCGGGCAGCCGTTGAGGTGCAGGCTGATCGGGTGGGGCAGATCGATGCCCGCGAGGCGTTCTTCGAGCGTCGCCATGGCGTCCGCGGCGGTCTGCTTGGTCTCGACGATCGCGAGCTTGCAGAACTCGATTCCCGTGCAGGCCATCGTCGACCGGCGGAAGAGGTCCTTGCGGCTCGAGAGGCCCAAAGCGTCGAGGCCGGCGACGACCTCATCGACGTCCGACTCTTCGATGTCGAGGAACAGTATCTTCTGATGCGGGGTCGTGCGCAGACGCGTCGAGCCGAACTTCTCCGCCAGGTCGGCGATCTGACCCAGCAGGGTGCCCGATGCACGACCGGCGATGAGGCTGACGCCGATGTAGTACTTGCCGTCGGCCTGCTTGTGCACGCCCACGTGGTCGCCCGCAGTCATGGGCTTCTCCGGGGCAGGACCGTCGGCGAGCTTGTAACCGAGGTATTCGGTCTCGAGGATGTCGCGGAACTTCTCCGGTCCCCAGTCAGCGAGGAGGAACTTCATACGCGCCTTGTTGCGCAGGCGGCGGTAGCCGTAGTCGCGGAAGATCTCGGTCACGCCCAGCCAGGTCTCAACGACCTGGTCGGGGGCGACCCAGGTGCCCAGCCTCTCGGCGAAGCGCGGGACCGTGGAGAGCGCACCGCCGACCCAGAGGTCGTAGCCGATGCCTTTCTCCGGGTGCTCGACGGCGACGAACGAGCAGTCGTTGATCTCGTGGACGACATCCTGGCTGGGGTGGCCGGTGATCGCGGTCTTGTACTTGCGCGGCAGGTTCGACAGGCTCGGGTCGCCGATGTAGCGGCGGGAGATCTCCTCGATGGCGGGGGTCGGATCGATGAGCTCGTCGGCGGCGATGCCGGCGACAGGCGAGCCGAGGATGACGCGGGGGACGTCTCCGCAGGCTTCGGTCGTCTGCAGACCGACGGCTTCAAGCCGCTGCCAAATCTCGGGGACGTTCTCGATCTCGATCCAGTGGAGCTGAATATTCTGACGGTCGGTGAGGTCGGCGCTGCCCCGACCGAAGTCATTCGAGATATCCGCGATCGTGCGCAGCTGCTCGGTGGTGAGCTTTCCGCCGTCGATGCGCACGCGAAGCATGAAGTACTCATCCTCGAGTTCATGAGGCTCAAGGGTGGCAGTGCGTCCTCCGTCGATGCCGGGTTTGCGCTGGGTGTAGAGGCCCCACCACCGGAAGCGCCCGTGCAGATCGGTGGGATCGATTGATCCGAAGCCGCCCTTCGAATAGACCTCTTCGATCCGGGTGCGGACGTTGAGTCCGTTGTCTTCGGCCTTGTCGATCTCGTTTTTGTTCAACGGTTCCTGACCGTCGACTTTCCACTGTCCGTTCGACTTCTTCGAACGAGGAGGTCTCTTTGCGGCCCCAGCACCGGGGTCTTTCTTGATCTCTTCCACATTTGTGGACATGGTCGCCTCCAAACGGTGTGGTGAACCTTTGGAGTGCCACGCTACAAGAACATCAGATTGCTCAACAAATTAGGATGGCCAATCATGTCGTTTCATGACGGGCGATGACATAGATCAGACGATGATATTGATCAGACGATGACGATCACCGGCGAGGATAGCGACACCCGGTCAGAGTGCTGAACCGGTCAGAGTGCTGAAATCACTCGGTCGCGTACGATGTCGACCAGCAGCGGCGGGGTTCGCACGCCGCTGTGGAGCAGCGGCTGCGCGAGGATGTCGTGCGAATCCGCGATGATCTTCCCGGCCAGGTCGTGGAAGAATCCCGGTGCCAGCAGATAGTTGGAGAGGATCACTCGCCCCCCATGCCCTCGCCCCTGCTCAACGATGTCGGCGAGGCGGTGTCCTCCACCAGCATGGAAGCCTGCGCTGACGGGCCGGCCGAGTTCCTGAGCCAGCGACTCGGCCACCTCCAGGCATGCTTCATTCGCTCGATCGTCACTGGATCCTGCGGCCGCAAGCACCACATGATCGCTGTCGTCAAGGACGGGAAGGCGTTCGGCCAGGATCCGAGCCAGGCGCGGGTCAGGTCCCAGGGTCGGCGTCAGACGGATGTCAGATCCATCGGCGCCTCCGGCTTCGCGGATGGCCTCTGCGAGGTCGACGTGTACGTGATAGCCGGGAGAGAGCAGGAGGGGGACGAGGACGACCGGTCCATCGTGCGGAAGTGTCGAAAGCACCTCGGCGACGTCTGGGTGCTGGACATCCACATGGCCGAGCATCACTTCACCGGCCAGCCCACGGGCCTGCAGGTCCGAGGCCACCGCGGCGGCGAGCGCTTCGATGACCGCACGCCCTTCGGCCGAGGAGGTTCCGTGGGAGATGAGGCCCACCGACGGCAGAGGCATTCAGATCACCCCCGATGGTGTCGGTAACTTTGGTGTCGGTGACTTTGATGCCGGTGACTTTGGTGCCGGGAACATGGAGTCGCTGGCTGCGAAGGCAACGGGAGTCGACTCGAGTACGACCCCCTCGCTCTCAGCCACGCGTCTGCGGGGATCGTCGGCCAATGTCATCGTGGGGATCATCCGGTCATCGTAGTCGACTCCCCGTCAGCGATGGCTCCGCAGCGTCATGTGCCTGGACCGACACATGTGTCTCCGAATCTGAACAGCGGAGCACTGCACCGTCGGTGTTGTGATGGCAGAATCGTCAGTGAACGAACAACGCCCGTGATTGCCGCCAAAGGCCGTCACCGATCTTCTCTGAGGAGTATGACGATGAAACCGATGCCCAAGGCCGCATTCTCGCCCCGTACGATCACTGCCGCTGCCGGAATCGCCCTGGCCCTGGCGCTGGCGCTGACCGGCTGCGGCAGCGGAGGCAAGGACGAGCCGCAGAAGAACGACGAGGCTGCGCAGACACAGAAGTCCGATGACGGCGGCGGCATGCAGGGCAAATCCGCCACGAGCGAGTCTGCGAGCGCCCCGGCGCCCGACTCGAGCACGCCGGCCGATTCCGAACCCAGCGAGAGCAAATCGGAAGATCCCTTCGCGGACTCAGCGACGACGACCAACTGGGCCAGCGACGATTCGATGAAGGTCGACAAGAAGGGCAACGGCACGGTGCCGGCCAGGTCGATCGAGGCCGACCTCGTCGACCTCTTCGAGAACAAGCTCGACATGAAGGTCAAGAAGGCCAAGTGCGCCAGCGACATGGACCTCACGGAGTGGTACGGATTCGAAACGTGCGATGTCACGGTCGAGGACAAGAAGGCTCCCGACAATGAGAAGACCTATTTCGGGACGGTGAAGATCGTCGACCACAAGGACAAGATGATCAAATACAAGCTCAAGTTCCCGGGCATCGACAAGAAGGACTTCGATTTCAAGGACTGATCGGTGATCACTGATCGCTGATCGGTGCTTGAGCATCGAATGGATTGAGCCCACCAGGCTGGATCCACCAGGCTGCATCCACCCGGTTGGATGCATCCGGCTAGATCTGGGGATTAAAAAATCCCCATTAAAAAATCCCCCACCAAGACCGTGCGGTCTGGTGGGGGATCTGATCTGTAGCGGGAGGGGGACTCGATCCCCCGACCTCACGATTATGAGTCGTGCGCTCTAACCAGCTGAGCTACCCCGCCCCAGCGCCGCATCTAAGCGGCACGAGAGCCCCGAAAGGGAATCGAACCCTTGACCTTCTCCTTACCATGGAGATGCTCTACCGACTGAGCTATCGGGGCAACAGGTAAGAATTTACACGGACTGGCGCGGCAAGGGCAAATCGGCATCCGGTGACGTCACTCACACATCGCAGGTGTTCACTTCACCGGGTCGAAGCGACCGGCCAGGAAGCCCTGCAGCCTGCCTGGCTGATTGGTGATGATCCCGTCGACCTCCGCGTCGAGGAGCTCACGCCATTCATTCATGTCGTCGGCCGTCCAGACGAAGACGCCGAGGTCATTGTCGCGGATCTCAGCCACGACAGATTTGCGCATCGAAAAGCCCTTGTACGAAGGATTGATCGCGACCGCACCCAGCTCTCGCGCGACCTCGATATCCTCGGGACGCGGAACCATACGCAGCAGGAAGCGAGAGACCATCGGCAGCATGTCTCGGCAGGTTGCCAGAGTCTCGGTGTTGAAGGACTGGACGACCATCCGGTCGGCAGTGCCGGTCTCGACGACGAGTTCGGAGATCCGGGCCACCGCGCCGGAGGACCACTCCCCCTTGAGCTCGAGCAGCAGCTCACCGCCTCGGTGCTGGATATCGCGCATCACTGCGGTCAACGTCGGAATCCGCACCCCGGTGAATCCGGGGCCCATCCAGGAGCCCGCATCGACGAACGAGAGCTCTTCCGCAGTCAGATTGACCACGGGGCCCTTCCTGTTCGTCGTCCTGTCGAGATCCGGATCATGAAGGATGACGGGAACGCCATCGGCACTCGTCGACGCGTCGACCTCGATGAAGTCCACATCGAGGGCCCGGGCGGCGTCGACCGCAGCCAGACTGTTCTCGGGAGCGACCCCGGAATAGCCGCGATGGGCGATGACCAGCGGACGCTCCGCGGATCCCGGCCGCTCAGTGATGCCCCGTTCGTGCAGGAACTGCAGAAAACTCATAGGCCCAGACTATGCCCTGGCACTGCCCTGCCCTCAATCCCCCGGCTCATCTGGCCTCAATCCCCCGGCTCAACGATCGGCCATGACCTTCGCCCCGGACAGCTGTATGCCCCCAGGACGCCTTGCCGTGAACACTTTTCATTATCTTGAATGCTGAGAAGCACATGGCCACTGACTGGCAAAAGGCAATAGCCTACTCTCTTGTGAGTTACTTCATACCTTCATGTAGGAAGCCTTGAAAACCAGACTTACCACCACGAAACAACCCCGTTGAAAGGTTCGCTATGGAAGCAATATTTGCTGCCGCGATCGTCCTCGCCTTCATCGCCCTCGGCGAATTGGTCTCGATCTGGTCCAAGGCCCGTGTCCCCAGCCTTCTGGTGGCGATGCTGGGCATCTTCATCTTCGCGAAGATCGGCATCGTCCCCGATTCCGTGGTCGACGATTCGATGCTCGTGCAGGTTTACACGATCCTCGTCGCTCCCCTGCTATTCCACATGGGTACGCTCATCCCGCTGCGCGTGATGCTCAAGCAGTGGCGTTCGGTCATCATCGCCGTCTCCGGCATGATCGCCGCCGTTCTGCTCATCTTCGTGGTCGTCGCGCCGCTCTTCGGCTTCGCGACATTCGTCGCCGGGTCCGGCCCGTTGGCCGGCGGCATCGTCGCCACCGGCCTGACCACCGAGGGTCTGACGGCGCACGGAGCCGCTTCCTCGATCATCGTTCTCCCTGCCCTCGTGCTCATGCTGCAGTCCCTGCCGTCGATGCCGTTGACGAACTTCCTGCTCCGTCGCTACGCCACGAAGCTGCGTGACAGCGGAGAGCTCCACCAGCTCGCTGCAGCCCACCAGGAAGACGAAGCCGAAGCAGCCACGAAGAAGAAGCTCGTGACCCTGCCTCACTTCCTCGTCGAGAACCAGCTGTTCATGCTCTTCCTCATCCTCGTCGGCGGCTCGCTCGCCACCCTCATCGCGATCCCGACCCACATCCCCTCGTCGATCGTCGCCCTCATCCTCGGCATCGTCGCCACTGCCATCGGCGTCTCACCGGATAAGGCGATGGAGCGTTCGAACTCCTTCGGCATCGCAATGGCCGGCGTGATTGCCATCGTCATGGCCCCGCTCGTGTCCGCATCGGTCCAGGACGTCATCAACGCATTCCTGCCCACCGTCACGATCCTCATCGTCGGCGGACTCGGCATCATCGGCGGCGGTTACATCGCCACGAAGCTGCTCAAGTGGAAGGGCCCGCTGGGAATGTCCGTTGCGCTGACGGCCATGTACGGCTTCCCCGCCGACTTCCTGCTGACCAACGAGGTCGCCCGCTCGATCGCCCGCGACGACGATGAGAAGGAAGCCCTCCTCAACGTCATGCTGCCACCGATGCTCGTGGGCGGATTCACCTCGGTGTCCGCCGGTTCCGTGGTCATCGCCAGCGTCCTGGTCAGCCTGCTTTGAGCGCCCTCCTCACCGAGGCGGCCGCACTGCTGCCCGAATTGCAGACTCTGCGTCGGAGCCTGCATGCCGACCCCGAGGTGGGTCTCGACCTCCCCCGCACCCAGGCCCGAGTCCTCGACGCCCTTGAGGGACTCGACCTGGAGGTGAGTACGGGCGTCGGGACCACCTCGGTGGTGGCGGTGCTGCGCGGCACCCACCCGGACAAGCCGGCGAATGCGCCGTCGGTGATCCTGCGCGGAGACATGGATGCTCTGCCCGTCGATGAACTGACAGACGAGCCGTTCAAGTCCGTCAACGGCGCCATGCACGCCTGCGGCCACGACCTGCACACGGCAGGACTCGTCGGCGCGGCACGGCTGCTGCACGCCCATCGCGGGGATCTGGCCGGAGATGTCGTGCTCATGTTCCAGCCCGGCGAAGAGGGATGGAACGGTGCCTCGGTGATGATCGCCGAAGGCGTGCTCGACGCGGCAGGAAGCCGTGCGATCGCCGCGTTCGGCGCCCACGTCCACATGGGAGCGAGGGGCGTCGTCTCAACGAAGCCTGGCACTCTGCAGGCAGGGTCGAACGTCCTCCACATCACGATCCACGGTCGTGGCGGCCACGGTTCCCAACCGCAGTCAGCGGTCGATCCCGTCCCGGCCCTCGCCGAACTCGTCACCGCACTGCAGAACATGGTCAGCCGGCGCATCAACGCCTTCGATCCGATCGCCTTGTCCGTGACGCAGCTGAAGGCCGGTGAGGCCGTCAACGTCATCCCCGCCTCGGCGAGTCTGGGGGCCACCGTGCGCACCCTGTCCCAGGAGTCGCTCGACATCGTCCGAACCCAGTCGAAGCAGCTGGCCCGCGGCATCGCGGAGGCGCACGGCTGCACCGCCGAGGTGGACTTCGCAGTCCAGTACCCTGTGACCATCAACGACGAGGCCGAGACCGCGTGGACCCTCGACGAGGTCCGTGGGCTCCTCGGCCCCGATCGGGTCGAGGTATCAGCTCAGCCGATCATGCCCAGCGAGGATTTCTCGTTCGTCCTGCAGGAGGTGCCGGGCACCTACATGATGCTCGGCGCCAAACGCACCGATGTGCCCGAAGAACGACAGGGAGACAACCACTCCCCGTTCGTCGTCTTCGACGACTCGGTCCTCGGCGATCAGGCCGCGCTGCTGGCGCACCTGGCCATCGAACGCCTGCGCAGTGCTGTCAGTGCGCACGACGTCGCAGAAGTGGCACCAGCCGTCTAGCCTCGCGTCCCCTGCCACCAGCGCTTCTGCCACCAGCGCCGAGGCGGTCCATCGACCCGCTCCTCGCCCTGACCTTCCGTCGGGGCTGGGGGCGGGTTCGTCGTTGCCGCGGATCTCTGGGCCGCTCGGCGTTCGCGCCAGGCTGCGATCTCCTTCTCAACGTCGCGGGGCGGAGTGAAGATGGGCGGACCGGTGCGGATGTCCATGATGGCGGCTCGGACGCGTTCGTTGAAGCCGGCGAGGTAGTCACGCGCGTCGCTTTCGGAGATGAATGCGTCGAGTGTGTCGTCGAGAACGGCGTTCTCCTTGCGCAGCTGGAAGGCCGCCGGGGCGACGCCGCTGATCTCCTCCTGCTCCATCTTCTGCTTGACCCACCAGTCCGGATCGTCGGAGTTGTGCAGGCCGGTCAGCGGTCTGCCGAGGCCCGGCAGATCATCGAAGTCGCCGCGTCTGATCGCAGCTTCGAGTGCCGATTCGACGATTGCGTTCCGGTCCTCAAGCGAATTCAGGCGCCGAGGTGCCTCGTCCTCATTCATCGCAGAGCTCGTCATGCATTGCAGAGTTCCTCCCCTTGCCTCAACGGTAGAGAGGCGACGGGCCGTGCGCAATGGAAGTGGACCGGTGAACGCGAAGAAGCCCCGTGATCCGAAGATCACGGGGCTTCTCACTTCTGCGTGGCAGATGAAGGATTCGAACCTTCGAAGGCAATGCCGGCTGATTTACAGTCAGCTCCCTTTGGCCGCTCGGGCAATCTGCCGCAGTTGGCGCTCGATGAGCACTCGAAAAGAATACAAGCCCGCAGACCGGATTGCCAACTCGATTGACGCAGGTCACAATCTGAGGTCTCGACTAGACTCGGGCAACAGAGACACTCGCATCCGCGGCTGCGTGCTTTCGCCGCTGCAGCCCCTCACCACAAAGGAGCATCCATGGCCAGCGAATCCTCATTCGATGTCGTCAGCAAGGTCGACCGGCAGGAAGCCGACAACGCCCTCAACCAGGCGGCCAAGGAGGTCAACTCCCGCTATGACTTCCGCGGCACCGATGCCTCGATCGCCTGGAGCGGCGAGGCTGTGCAGATGAAGGCGAACAGCGAGGACCGCGTCAAGGCGATCCTCGACGTCTTCCAGTCGAAGCTGGTCAAGCGCGGTATCTCGCTGAAGTCCCTCGAAGACGGCGATCCCTACCCCTCGGGCAAGGAGTATCGCATCGATGCCACGATCAAGGAGGGCATCGACAAGGACAACGCGAAGAAGATCTCGAAGATCATCCGCGAGGAAGGTCCCAAGGGTGTCAAGGCTCAGATCCAGGGCGAGGAGCTGCGCGTGAGCTCGAAGAAGCGCGACGACCTGCAGGAGATCATCGCGCTGCTCAAGGGCAAGGACCTCGAAGTCGACCTCCAGTTCGTCAACTACCGCTGAGTCGCATCCACGACACAGCACTCCCCTCCTGCACCCGCTCCCCCATATGACGCAACAAGTCCCCATCTGACCACTTCGGACGCTGGTTGACGCCTTCGGACGCTGGTTGACCACTTCGTGACAACGCATGGCGTCCCTCGTCAGCGCCGCCGCATGCCCGAGTTGAGTCCTGCCAGGATGACGGCATGTCAACGACTCTTGCCGCCGCCGAAGTCCACCCTCAGCACCCGGCCCGCCAACGCCTGCGCCGCGCCCTGTCGTTCGAAGTCATTCCCCCACGTTCGAACGCCCAGGCAGAGCGGGTGCCCGAGCTTCTGCGGTTCCTCGACTCCCTGGCTCCCGACTATCTGGCTGTGACCTCGTCCGCGCGCAGCAACTGGCTCCAGGGCACCGCCGATTTCATTGCGCACATCTCTGCACACACGTCCCTCAGACCTCTTGCCCATTTGGCCTGCACGGCCGGCACCGAGGCGGAGCTCCTGGACTGGATCGACCATCTCATGGCCGCCGGCGTGCGCGGATTCCTCGCACTCCGCGGAGACTTCCCCGCCGGATCCTCGACCGTCCCACCCGGGCATCTGCCCCACGCCGATGCGCTCGTGAGCCTCCTGCGCCGCATCGAGTCCGACAACCTCGCCTGCTTGGCCGCGGGACGCCTGAGCATCGGTGTCGCCGCCTACCCGTCAGGCCATCCGGAATCGTCGGGTCCTGAAGAGGATCTTGACGTGCTCGCCGCCAAGCAGCGCAACGGCGCGGACTTCGCGATCACCCAGCTCTTCTTCGACCCCAGCGCCTACGCTCGGCTGCGCCGCCGGGCCGAGCACGCCGGGATCACGATTCCGATCATTCCCGGCATTCTGCCGATCACCGATGTCAAGCGTCTGCACACGATGAGCAGACTCTCCGGTCTGCCAATCCCCGACCGTCTCCTCGCCCGATTCGATCACGCCGGCGACGCAGCCGCCGCACGGCGCATCGGTCTCGAGATCACCGCCGAGCACACTGCCGCGATCCTCGACCAAGGCGCCGACGGACTCCACTTCTACACGTTCAACGACCTCAGCACGACCGAGGGCCTCCTGACCGCGCTCTACTCTGCGGGAGTCAGCCTCACCTCGTTCCAACGGCCACCACACAAACCGTCGCATCAGCACCTACCGCCCGCACCGCCTCGGCGATGGCCGCCATCGTCAGATTCAGCACCGACACCACAGAAGGAATCTCAGAAATGACACGCACGACCACCCCGTTCCCCGCTGCCACGATCACCGGCTACCCCCGGATCGGGCCCAAGCGCGAGCAGAAGAAGGCCCTCGAAAGCTACTGGGCAGGGCGCATCGACGCCGACGAGTTCTCCCAGTCCGTCCACACTCTGCGCCTGAGCGCCTACCACCGGCTGCGGGAGCTGGGTCTGACCGAGGACTATGCGATCCCGGCCTCCTACAGCCACTACGACCACGTCCTCGACACTGCCCTGAGCGTCGGCCTCATCCCCTCAGAGACGACCGGCACGGATTTCGACCTGGACGAATACTTCGCTCTGGCCCGCGGCACATCAGATCGCTCACCGCTGGAGATGACCAAGTGGTTCGACACGAACTACCACTACCTGGTGCCCGAGCTCGAGGACTCCACGACGTTCAAGGCCCACCCGCAGCATCTGCTCTCCCTCGTCTCCGAGGCCCGCGCCGCCGGGCACACGATCCGCCCGGTCCTCGTCGGCCCCGTCACCCTGCTGACCCTGGCCAAGACCGCACCGGGCACAACCACCTCGCCGCTCGAGCGTCTCGACGAGCTGACCACCGTCTACCTCGACGTCATCAGCGTCCTGGCCGCTGCCGGGGTCGACTGGGTCCAGCTCGACGAGCCTGCACTCGTGGCGGACTTCGACGAGTACACCGATGACCAGCTCGCCGCGGCGGCCGCCCATGCCTACGCCACCCTGACCCGGGCGAGCACTCATCCGAAGATCCTGGTCACAGCCCCGTACGGGACACTGAAAGCGGGGCTGCCGGCGCTCGCGCACTCGGGCATCGATGCCCTCAGCGTCGATGTCTCCGCAGCCACCCGCACGATCGATCCGAACTACGTGGCACGGGTTGCCACCGAGGTGCCGACGTCGGTCCACCTCGTCGCCGGTGTCATCGACGGCCGCAACATCTGGGCCGATGATCTGCGCACGAGCCTCGAGGTGCTCGGGCAATTCAGCGCCTCGTCTTCAGCTAGGACCACCGCTGCCCTGAGCGTCTCCACGTCGACGTCTCTGCTCCACGTGCCCCACACCGTGGCGGCCGAGACCGCGCTGCCCGTCGACGTCGCCTCGTGGCTGTCCTTCGCCGAGGAGAAGGTCACCGAGGTCGAAGCCCTGGCCACAGCCCTGACAGCGGGTCCGGAGGCCCGCCCAGAGGCATTCGCCCGGGCGGATCGGGCCAAGCGCACGCGTGCGCAGTCGACCCGCGTTCACAGCGCCGAGGTGGCCGCTCGGACTGCTGCCGCCTCCGGTCACGATGGCTACCGCACCTCTGTCGAGGCACGCCGTGCGGCTCAGTCTGGTCTCGACATTCCCGAGCTGCCCACGACGACGATCGGTTCGTTCCCGCAGACGACCGAGGTCCGTCGCGCTCGTGCCGATCACCGTGCCGGTCGTATCGACGACGCTGCCTATGATGCGGCGATGAAGGCCGAGATCGCACGTGTGGTCGAACTGCAGGAAGACCTGGGGCTCGACGTCATCGTCCATGGTGAGCCCGAGCGCAACGACATGGTCCAGTACTTCGCGGAGAACCTCGACGGGTTCGCCACCACGGACAGCGGATGGGTCCAGTCCTACGGTTCGCGCTGCACCCGTCCGCCGATCCTCTTCGGCGACGTTTCGCGCCCCGAGGCGATCACGGTCGAGTGGTCGAGGCACACGCAGACTCTGACGAAGCGCCCCGTCAAGGGCATGCTCACAGGACCGGTGACGATCCTCGCGTGGTCCTTCGTCCGTGACGATGTGCCTCTGGCGGAATCGGCCGATCAGATCGCGTTGGCCCTGGCCGATGAGGTCTCCGATCTCGAGGCCGCGGGCATCGACATCATCCAGGTCGATGAGCCAGCGCTGCGCGAGCTGCTGCCGCTGCGGGAGGCGAACCGAGCAGACTACCTGACGTGGTCGGTGCGATCGTTTCGTCTGGTCAATGCCGCAGTCGCCGACGGCACGCAGATCCACACGCATCTGTGCTATTCGGAGTTCGGTCAGATCATCGAGGCCATCAACGCTCTCGATGCGGATGTCACGAGCATCGAGGCCGCCCGATCCCGCATGGAGGTCCTCGCCGATATCAGCGATGTCGACTTCGCCGGTGACATCGGTCCGGGAATCTACGACATCCACTCGCCGCGGGTGCCCTCGGTCGCCGAGCTCACCGAGCTCATCGAGGCGGCTCTGGCGAACGTGCCGGCCGAGCGGTTGTGGATCAACCCGGACTGCGGTCTCAAGACCCGCGGCTACGCCGAGGTGAAAGACGCGCTGGGCAACCTCGTCGCAGCGCGCAATGCGGTGCTGGATCGGGACTCGGCGTTCGCGACCACCTCTGTACCGGTCTGAGCCCGGCCGTTCGTCACGGCAGTTCGACCGGAATGTAGTAGATGCCCTTCGAATCCTCTTCGACGCTGACGCGGAGTCGGTCGTCGACGCTGACGAAGTCGTTGACCTTAATGGTCCCCTTCGAGCCGCTGAGCTCGCGCACGGCGAAGGCCGGGATGAGCCCCTGCCTGCCGTCGCTGTCGACGGCGAGAGCGTACTTCGGGCCCGTGGCTCGGACCTTGACGTCGATGATGTCCTCGGTCGCTGTGGGCAGCCCGGTGTCGGGTTCGGGGTTCGTCAGCGCGGAGAGTTCGACGGCCAGAGTGTCGGCCATATCGTCGACTGTGGCGAGCATGTTCGCCATGGCGCGGGCGAACTCTCCGTGCAGCTCACTGGGCTTCATAGCGGCGCCGGGCTTATACATGTCCTCATGGGTCAGTTCGCCCCAGGCGTCCTGAAGCCGAGTCTTGACTTGGATCTCAGCGAAGACCGGAGGCTCGGGATCGCAGGGGATCTCCAAGGTGACATGGCAGGCTCGGTACCCGCTGGGCTTGGGCGGATCGACGTAGTTCTTCTGGTCGACGAGCACGAATGAGCCGAGCTGCCCGGGATCGCGCAGCGAGTCGAACATCATCTTCTGGTCGCGCGGGGATTTGCACAGGACCTTGACTCCGACGATGTCGCGGATGTGATTCTCGACATCAGCCGCCGAGGTGATCGTGATGTCGGGATCTTCGGCGATCTTCTCGGACAGCTTCTTCAGAGTCCTGGCCGAATCCTTGATCCGGTGCCCGTCGACGTCGAGGCGGGAGATGTCCTTGTCCTTGAGCAGACCCTTCTGCTGCTGGGTCAGCCAGCGCTTGATCCGAGTCGCCGTGGCCTCCCACGTCGCAGACCTCGTCTCGTAGGCCTCTTGGACATATCGGCGCAGTGCTGAGTCCGCGTTCACTCGGGTCTCCTTTGCTCACATGCGATCACGTGTCAGGTCCTCACGTTTCAGATCTGAGCCTACGTCCTCGCCGCCTGGCCGAAGAAGCGCAAAACGCCCCGTCCGCCTCTTCCCTTGCCCCGGCACGGGGAGGAAGCAGAGGCGGACGGGGCGTGCTGTGACGATGTCAGTGCCCGGAAGCGGGCTGGCCTGCTGTTTCGGCCTGCAGGTGGCTGCGAGCTTCGGCGAGCATGTGCTCACGCGTCGCGAGCTTCACCCGCTCACGGCCCTCCGCCTCTCCCAATGCCTTCTCGGCCGACTCCACACGGTGGTAGCCTTCCCAATCCACGAAGTCGACGCCTTTGGATTCAAGCAGTTCGACGATCGCTGCGTCATCCGGGTACACGGGATCGGTGAGCACACCGGCGGCGCGGTCATCGAGGATGTGCCCGATCGTCTCGAGCGCATCACCCTTCGTGTGACCGATGAGTCCGACCGGCCCACGCTTGATCCACCCAGTCGCGTACACGCCCTGAACAACGGCCGCGTCAGCGGCGGCCTTCTGGTCCACAGCGTCGACGACGCGACCTTCATGGTTCGGAATGACGCCCTTGGCATCGTCGAACGGCAGCTGCGGGAGCGCAGTACCCGCATAGCCGACGGCCCGGTAGACAGCGTCGAGTTCCCAGTCGACGAATGTTCCGGTGCCTTTGACACCGCCGGTGCCGTCGAGCTCCATCCGTTCCGTGCGCATCCCCGTCACCTTATCCTCGCCGAGGATGGCCACCGGTGCGTGGAGGAAGTGCAGATGCAGACGCCGCTTGGCCCCCACCGGTTCACGCATCGTGAAGTCCGTAAGCGTCTTCGCAACCTGCTTGGTCTGATTGCTCGACTCAATCGCAGCCAGCGACCCCTCATCGAACTCGAAGTCCTCGGGATAGACGATGACATCGACATCCTTGACATGACCCAGCTCCCGCAGCTCCAAAGGCGTGAACTTCGCCTGCGCAGGACCACGGCGTCCGAACACATGAACGTCGGTGACCTTCGACGACTTCAAACCTTCGTACACATGGTCCGGGATCTCGGTCGTATGCATGTCATCGGCCTGCTTCGCCAACACCCGGGCAACATCGAGGGCAACATTGCCATTGCCGATGACGGCAACCTTCTCAGCATCCAAAGGCCAAGTCTGCGCCACATCCGGATGCGAGTCATACCAGTTGACGAAATCAGCAGCACCATACGAACCAGGCAGATCAACACCGGGCAGATTCAGCGAAGCATCAACAAAGCATCCAGTCGAGAAGATCACCGCATCATAGCGATCGGTCAGCTCTTCGAGCTTGATGTCGACGCCGTATTCGACATTCGAGAACAAGCGGATATCACCACGGTCGAGGACCTTGATGAGAGCATTGATGATGCCCTTGATGCGCGGGTGGTCCGGGGCCACGCCGTAGCGGACAAGACCGAACGGGGTCGGCAGCCGCTCAAAGAGGTCGATGCTGACCTCGAAATCACGCTCAGCCTTGGTCAGCAAGTCGGCAGCGTAGATCCCGGCAGGACCGGCACCCACAATAGCCACACGGAAGGGACGCGTCATTCTCACACCTCTCTAGTCAGTCACTGACAATTGTATCGGCAACATAGGTCCTCCTAACAAACACGTGACCAAACTCGCACCCCGACTGTCGGCTTCATCTCAGACATCAGCTGGAATCGCCAGCAACCTGTGTGTTACCTAGACTCATCACGTGAACGCCTCTGCACCTGATGAATCCGCCCTCCGCCGCGTCGGACTGGGATATGGGACCACCGCTTACATCATCTGGGGTCTCATCCCCCTCCTCTTCGCCGCTGCGGCTCCGACCGGTGCGTTCGAAATCGTCGCCCACCGGATCATCTGGTCGCTGATCTTCTGCGCCATCCTCCTCTACTTCGCCAAGGGCTTTGCCCGCACCTGGCTGGTGATGCGCTCGGGAAAGACCTTCTGGCTGCTGGCTCTGGCATCGGTGCTCATCGCTGTGAACTGGACGACCTACGTCTACGGCATCGAAACCGGCCGCCTCGTCGAGATCTCCCTCGGCTACTACCTCAACCCGCTCATCTCGATCGGACTCGGTGTCATCCTCCTCAAGGAGAAGCTGCGCCCGCTGCAGTGGGCAGCGGTTGGCTTCGGAACGGTGGCCGTCATCGTCGTCGGCATCGGGATCGGCCGTTTTCCGTACTTGGCGTTCACTGTGGCACTCTCATTCGGCCTCTACGGGCTGGTGAAGAACAAAGTCGGCGGCAAGGTCGGAGCACTCGAGGGAATGACTGTCGAGACCGCCGTGCTCACCATTCCCAGCATCGCCTTCCTCGCCTATCTCACCTCTCAGGGAAGCGCCACCTTCATCGGCTTCGGGCCGTGGCACGTCATACTCCTCCTGGCGACAGGACCGCTGACTGCGATCCCGCTCATCCTCTTCGGTGCTGCCGCCAGGCGAATCCCCCTGTCCTGGGTGGGGATGCTGCAGTACATTGCGCCCACGATGCAGTTCATCCTCGGGGTCGCGCTCTTCGGCGAAACGATGTCGACGACCAGGTGGGTCGGGTTCCTCATCATCTGGATCGCCGTCATCCTGCTGTGCACGGACATGGTCCGCCAGAGCCAGAAACGACCGCGCCTGGGCTGAGTCCCCTCCGGCCGGTGATCGGACAGGATGTGGCGCTCACTAGACTCTGTGTGTGATCGCAGATTCAGCCCCCGATGAGAACGCCTTCCGCCGTTCCGGCCTGATCAACGGAGTGTCCGCCTACCTGCTGTGGGGGCTCATTCCGCTGCTCTTCGCCGCGGCGGCGCCGACGGGTGCTCTCGAGCTCGTCTCGCATCGAGTCGTCTGGTCGCTGCTGTTCTGCGCGATCCTGTTGACATTCACCGGCGGTTTCAAGCGCACTTGGGCTGTCGTGCGGTCGGGGCGGACCTTCTGGATGCTCGCCCTCGCCTCGGTGCTCATCGCGATCAACTGGACGACGTTCATCTACGGAGTCGAGACGGGACGGCTCGTCGAGGTGTCTCTTGGCTACTATCTCAATCCGCTCATCTCGATCGGCTTGGGTGTGATCTTCCTCGGTGAGAAGCTGCGTCCGCTGCAGTGGACTGCTGTGGGATTCGGCCTCGTCGCCGTCGTCATCGTCGGAATCGGCCTCGGGCGGATGCCCTATCTCTCCTTCACCGTCGCCATCTCGTTCGGCCTCTACGGACTCGTGAAGAACAAGGTCGGCAACCGTGTCGGAGCCCTTGAGGGCATGACGATCGAGAGTGCCGTGCTGTCCGTGCCCAGCCTGATCTTCCTCATCGTCCTCGGTGCACAGGGCCTGTCGACGTTCACGGGATTCGGAGCCGGCCACGTCGTCATCATCCTCATCACGGGCCCGGCCACGGCGATCCCGCTTATCCTCTTCAGCGCTGCGGCGAGGAGGATTCCGCTGTCGTGGGTCGGGATGTTGCAGTACATCACACCGACAATGCAGTTCATCACCGGCGTGTTCATCCTCGGTGAGATGATGTCGACGCCGAGGTGGATCGGCTTCTTCATCATCTGGATCGCCGTCGTCCTGCTGAGCATCGACATGATCCGGCAGAGCTGGAGACGGCCAGGCTTGGGCTGAAATGTCGCCGATTTTTCCTCAGCTCAGGACTGCAAGCACCACTCCAGCGACCACACCGCCGACGGCGACAGCGACTCCCATCGCCGTAGTCGTGCGCCATCCGAGCGACTTGCCGACCATGACCATCGACGGGATGCTCAGCGCGGGAAGCGCAATCAGCAGAGCTCCGGTGACGCCAGCGCCCACTCCGACAGCCGACAACGCGACGATGATGGGGATCTCTCCCCCGGTGGGGATCACCAGCAGAGTCCCCACAACCGCGGCGACGAGGACTGCGGCGGCTCCAAGCTGCGCTTCGATCCCATAGACCCCTGTCAGCCACGGACTGATGAGCCCGATGAGGAAGACGAGGATGAGATGTTCGGGTACGAGGATGAGCGTGAAGCGAGAGAGCGACCGCGCGTAGCGGACGGGAAGGGACGACAGCCTCGGCGTCTCAGGTGTGTCGTTCGGGACCGCCTCGGTGCGGCCTGTGACCCACCGCCCGATGAGGGCGCTCGCACCGACGGCGATGAGGATCCCGATCACCACTCGTGTGAGTGCATACTGCCACGGCAGGACGAGGACGAGGAAGATGACGACTGCAGGATTGAGCAGCGGGTTGCCGACCCAGTAGGCCAGGGCCGCACTGCGTCTGACACCCGAGCTGCGCAGTCCGGCCGCCACGGGAGCCGCACAGCACGTGCACATCATGGACGGCAGAGACAGAGCCGCGCCGACGAGTGACTGGCTGGTGTGGGTCCGGCGGTTCATCACGCGCAGCAGCCAATCGCGTGGCACCAATGCGTCGATGGCGGCGGCGACCAGCAGTGCCACCAGCAGAGCTTTCCACACGGCTGTGAAGTAGACGAGTGTGAAGTTCCAGGCTCCTGCCAGGGAGACGGTCTCCCCCGCGGCCGCGAACAGCGGACTGCCGTCCCAGATCGACGTCTGGCTCAGCGTCCAGGCCTTGTCCCAGTAGGGCATCCACTTCGACCAGCTGAGGCCGACGACGAGGAAGACGACGAGAACGCCGAGTCCGACCCAGTCGACAGTGGTCAGCCGTCTGCGAGTGTGAGTCTGCACAACACCTGGCGCCGCTTCGCTGGACACGGATCCCACCTCATTCTGCTCTGTCTGCACTGACACTAGCCGTGACGACCGCGATCACGCGCGCGTCTCGATCACGCGGTGCGTCTCGATCACGCGCTTGTCACTCGATCACGCGGTGCGCGAGACCACCGAATCAGCGAACGCGAACAGCGACTCCTTGACCAGTCCCTCAGGGACAGGGTCCAGGGCGGCCTTCGCAGCCTCGGCCCACCGGCTCGCCTCGTCGCGGGCGCGGATCGTCACCGGGTGGGCGGCCAGAGCCGCCCGTGCAGCTTCGAGGGCGGCGTCGGAGGTCAGATCGGCGTCGAGGAGGCGCACCACCTCGGCGGCGGATTCGTCACCCTCAGCCGCAGCGGCGCGCACGTAGAGCACCGGCAGGGTCGGGACGCGTTCGCGCAGATCCGTGCCCGGGGTCTTGCCCGACATCGCCGAGGTTGTCGTGAGGTCGATGATGTCGTCGGCCAGCTGGAAGGCAATGCCGACACGTTCGCCGAAGAGCCGCACGGGCTCGGCCAGGGCCTGATCCGCACCGGAGAACATGACCCCGAACTGCGCCGAGGTGGCGATGAGCGATCCGGTCTTGTCCGCCAGTACCTGGATGTAGTGTTCGATCGGGTCGGCTCCTTCAGGAGCGCCCGCAAATTCGTTGAGCTGTCCGAGAACGAGGCGTTCGAAGGTATCCGCCTGGACTCTGACGGCATCTGGACCGAGCTTCGCGGTGACTCCCGATGCCTTCGAGAACAGCAGATCGCCGGTGAGGATCGCCACGGAATTGCCCCACACCTCGTGTGCGGCCGGAGCACCTCGGCGCACAGGAGCGTCGTCCATGACGTCGTCGTGGTAGAGCGAAGCCAGGTGGATGAGCTCGACGGCCACGGCCGCGTCGATGATCGCCTCGCAATGGGCGTCGCCGAGGCGGGCGGTGAGCAGCAGCAGATTGGGACGGGCACGTTTGCCGCCGGCTGCCAGCAGATGTTTGGACGCAGTGTCAGGCAGCTTGCGGGTCTGCTCGGTCACTTCGTAGAGCCGGCGCTCGACAGCTTCCAGCTGAGTGGAGATATCCGTCGCGAGCTGGGCATCGGCACCGATGAAAGTCGCCGGAGAGGCTAGGTGGCTCATGTCCTCGTCATTCGTCATAGTCGCTGGATCACTGGTGTGCTCAGGCATTGCTCGTGGCCGGGACGATTCTGGTCAGAGCCGAAATCACCCGGTCGATGAGATCAGCCTCGGAGACCTTGGGGTCGCGGTAGAGGTTCGCCAACAATTTCACGACGAACTCCATCACAACATCAACACCCATACCGTACTTGATTCCGAAGTGCATAAGCGCGGGGTGGCCGATAATGGCGGAAAAAACGCGGCCCAACGTGAAATAGCCGCCCAGGGAATCGCCCACGAGGGCCGGGTATTCGGTCAGACGGCTCCGCATCACGTGCTTCGGGTAACGCGAATAGGTCGAGATCACCTCGGCGGCCAGACGGGCGGACTCCAGGGCGTAGTCGATGCCTTCGCCGTTGAACGGGTTGACCATTCCGCCGGAGTCACCGACGAGGAGAAGACCCTTGTGGAAGTGCGGGGTGCGGTTGAAGGCCATCGGCAGCGCAGCGGATTTGATCGGCCCGAGCGACGTCGACTCGTCAATGCCCCATTCGTGGCCCATGTCTGCGATCCACTGCCCCATCATCGCGCGCAGGTCGACGGTGCCGAACTGCGGTGAGGAGTCGAGGAGGCCCGCGCCGATGTTGATCGTGCCGTCACCCATCGGGAACAGCCAGCCGTATCCGGGCAGGACCTCGGACTCACCGTGGGCGTTGGTCGAGCGCATCTCAACCCAGCTCTCGATGTAGTCGTCGGCATGCCTCGGCGAGGAATGGTAGGCACGAGCGGCCACGCCCATGGGCCGGTCGTCGCGCTTCTCCAGCCCCATGGCCACGGCCAAGCGGGAGGAGACGCCGTCGGCAGCGATGACGATCGGGGCGCTGAAGTGTGCGTCGGGGCCGACCCGGCGTCCGCGGTGGTCGGTACCGGACGCGTGCACGCCCTGGATCCAACCGTCGTCACCGATGTCCGGGGACATGGCCTTGACCTGCTCGAACAGCCTGGCGCCGGTGCGCTGGGCGTGACGGGCGAAGGCCTCGTCCATGCCCATGCGCGGACGGGTCAGACCAAAGTTCGGGGTGCCGTCGATGTCCGGCCAATCGATCTCGAGGCGATGCCCGCCGCCGATCAGGCGCAGGCCCCGATTGCGGTGCCAGCCCTCGGATTCGGGGGTCTCCATGCCGAGGTAGCCGACCTCTTTGACCGCGCGCGGGGTCAGCGCATCGCCGCAGATCTTGTCACGCGGAAACCCGGACTTCTCGAGGATGATGACCTCGTGGCCGGCTTGAGCCAGGTAGCTGCCGATGGCCGATCCCGCGGGCCCTGCCCCGACGACGACGACTTCGGCTTCGAATTCGTTCACGGTCAGCAGTCAGCGCCCGGCTTGAGGGCGTGGTGGACGGCGACGATTCCGCCGGTCAGGTTGCGGTACTTCACCTGGTCGAATCCGGCGTCGAGGATCTGGTGGGAGAAGTCGGTCTGATTCGGCCAGACCCGAATGGACTCGGCGAGGTAGACGTAGGCCTCGGGATTCGATGACACTGCTCGCGCCACAGCGGGCAGGGCTCGCATCAGGTATTCCTTGTAGACAAGGCTGAACGGGTCGAAGGTCGGAGTCGAGAACTCGCAGATGATGAGTCGGCCCCCGGGCTTGAGCACGCGCAACATCTCCGCCAACGCGGTGTCGACGTCGTTGACGTTGCGGATGCCGAAGGAGATCGTCACGACGTCGAAGCTGGCGTCGGAGAATGGCAGATCCATCGCGTCCGCGTAGATGAAGTCGATGCTCGGGTGGCGACGACGCCCCTCGGAGAGCATGCCCTGCGAGATGTCCCCGGCGACCACCTCGGCGCCATGGTGCGTGAAGGCCATCGACGACGTGCCCGTGCCGGCCGCGAGGTCGAGGACGCGCTCGCCGGGCCCTGCAGCCACGGAATGGGCGACAGTTCGGCGCCAGGTCCGGGCGAGGCCGAAGGTGAGGACATCGTTGGTGAGGTCATAGCGGGAGGCGACATCGTCGAACATCGAGGCGACGTCATCGGGCTGCTTGTCCAGCTGAGCACGGTTCATGGCCTTATTCTCTCAACACCTCATCCCCCGGTGCGAATCCGCGGTCGCGTTTCGTACGCGTTCGAGGTGTGGAACTGGCCACAGTCCACGCTGTGACTCCGACTTTCTCGACTAGAGTGAGAGAGCCATGACTACGACCTTCAGCACCGCCGATATCACCGCCGCTCCCCCGCGCCTGCACGTGCGCTCGCGCTTCGTCGACGACGTCGAACCGGGCCCCGGATTCCCGTTCGAATCCGGCCTGCCCACGACCGTGGAGAAGACGCTGGAACTGCTCCCCACCTCGGCGTTCTCCTGCTGGGTCAGGGACACGTCCGGCCTCATCGGCTTCGGCCGCACCCTGCGCATCCGCGCTCGCGGCCGCGAACGGTTCGCCGAGCTCTCCGACGCCTGGAAGGCAATTACGGCCGCCGCGACGATCGAGGACGAGGTCGACCTGCTCGGCTCGGGACTCATGTGCTTCGCCACGGTCGCCTACTCCGGGGAATCCGCGGTCGACTCACTCATCCACGTGCCGGAATTCGTCCTCGGTCGCCGAGGCGGTCGCGTGTGGATGACGTCGATCGTGACGGAGGGTGCGACCCCGGTCCCACCCATCCTGCACGCGGAACCGCTGCGGCGGGTCACCTCGGCGAGAGCGTCCGACGGCGACCTCGACAGCCGCACCTGGGCGGATCTTGTCGCGAAGGTCTCGGGCATGCTCACCCCGGTGGGCAACTCCGGGGAGGTCGACGCGTTCGATGACGATCCCACTCTGCGGAAGGTCGTTCTGGCCCGCGACGAGCTTGTGACCACCGACGATGACATCGACGTCCGGTCGGTGCTGGGCGCACTCAACCGCAGCTATCCCAGCTGCTGGACTTTCGACGTGGCCGGTCTCATCGGGTCGACGCCCGAGCTGCTCATCGGGGTCGACGATGGACGCGTGACCTCTCGCGTGCTCGCGGGCACGTATGGGGTGGAGAAGGATCCGACGGCGGAGATGCCTGCGGCGAGAAAGCTTCTGAGCGCTCACAAGGACAGCACCGAGCATGCGTTCGCGATCGCGTCCCTGCAGCGCAGCCTCGGGTCGGTCGCCGATGATGTGTCCGTCGACGAGCGCCCGCACCTGCTGCCGTTGGCCAATGTCATCCACTCGGCTTCGGATGCCTCGGCGCACCTGCCCGAAGACTCCGATCTCAACGCGCTCGACGTGGCCGCGGCCGTGCATCCGACAGCGGCTGTCGGCGGGTTCCCGCAGGCCAGCGCGGTGGCGCACGTCGACGAGCTCGAACCTCTGGATCGCGGACGGTATTCGGGTCCGGTGGGGTGGATGGACGATCGCGGCAACGGTCAGTTCGGGATCGCGCTGCGCTGCGGTCAGCTCGAGGAGCGCAACCGCATCCGTCTGTTCGCGGGCGCGGGCATCATGCCCGATTCGGATCCCGTCGCCGAGGTGGCCGAGACCGAGGCGAAATTCGCTCCGATGCGCAGGGCACTGGGCCTGAGTTAGGTTTCCACGGCGGTCGTGGGCCGTCACGTGCGGTCCTGTGCCGTCACGTGCGGTCCTGGGTGTCACGGGCGGTCCTGGGTGTCACGTGCGGTTCCCGGTGTCACTCCAGGTCAGCTGCCTCGTCAGATCTCGTGTCAGTACCTCGGTCTAGAGTTTTCACATGGACGCGCAACGGACGGGCGACCCGGACTCGGAGTTCCGAGATTGGGGACACTGGGCTGAGGGCCCGGGCATCATCACCGACATCGGTCGGTGGGGTGAGACCCTGCGCGCACTCGAACCCGCCGATGACGCGTTCGAAGCTCAGGGGCGTATCAGTGCGCTCGAAGAGCTCGCCTCTGTGGTTGCAGCGGCGCAGGCCCGTGAGGCTGTCGCATTCCATACGCAACGCGTGCGCGAAGATGCAGCGAACAAGGTTCCCAAGCGGCAGCAAGGAGTCCACGCGGGCAATGAGCTCGCTCTGGCCAAACGAGTCTCCCCTGCGACCGGGCGGAGGTTCCTCTCCACCTCACGCGCCATCGTCAACGATCTGCCGCACACGTTCGAATCATTGGCCGCCGGATCGATCTCCGAATCCAAGGCGCGCATCGTCGCCGATGAGACAGCAGGACTCAGCTCTGATGAGCGACGCGCTGTCGATGAGGAGCTCAAGGATCGGGTTCCCGCGGCGGGGAACAGACGACTGCGCGGCGAGGCTCGCGCGCTCGCGGCCGAGGTCTCCTCTGAGACGGCCGATGAGAAAGCCGAGGCTGCGGCCGAGGACCGTCATGTGACTCTGAGCATCCTCGACAATGGCATGGGACGAGTCGCTGCCGTTCTGCCGCTGGTGCAGGCCATCGCGGCCTATGAGAGCCTGCAGGACGAGGCGAAGCGGCTCAAGAGTGAGCACCAGGCATTCGGCCGAACGCGCGACCAGATGGTGTGCGACACGTTCGTAGAACGACTCACTGGTCAGAACGAGGCGACAGCTGTGCCCACCGAGGTTCACCTCGTGTTGGAGGCCGAGAGCCTCTTCTCCGACGGTCGAGTCCCGGCCTGGCTGCCGGGTTACGGACCGCTGCCGGCGAAGACGGCACGGAATTTCCTGGCGGCGAGTGGCGCGAAGATGTTCATCCGTCGCATGTTCACCTCGGCGACGACGGGGCAGCTGGTGGGAATGGATTCGCGGAGGCGAACCTTCGGCGGGCTGCTGCGCAGAATGGTGGTCTTCCGCGACGATGTGTGCCGGACGCCGTGGTGTGATGCCCCGATCAAGCATGCTGACCATGTGACTCCGGTGGCCGGCGGAGGCGAGACCGAGTGGTCGAATGCGTCCGGTCTGTGTGCGGCGTGCAATTATGCCAAGGAGCACGCCGGGTGGAAGCACGAGGCCACTCCCGAGGATCTCACGGTTGTCACTCCCACCGGTGAACACTGTGAGTCGCCTACTCCTCCGTTCGTCACGAAGTTCGGTGGTGCATCCTCGTCTGATTCGCGAACCAACTCAGCACCTGCTTCGTCAGCCGAGTCTTGTGCCGGGACATCAACGTCTTCGACACCGACAACGTCACCGACATCGACATCGACATCGACATCGTCACCGTCATCAACATCGACACCGACAACGTCACCGACATCGACATCGACATCGACATCGACATCGTCTGTTGCAGGTGCATCGCCCAAGTCTTCACCGGACGACAGCATTCCAGTTACCGACAGCTCGCTTGCGGACGGTTCGCTTATGGACGGTTCGGCTGCGGACAGCAATGACGATGACCGTCAAAACAGCGAACCACCGGCAGCCAGTCAGGCTGAGCAACCCGCAGAACTACGTGACAGCGAAGTCATCGATTTCCCGAAGCTGAGTCTCGTGGAGTCTCTCTTCGACGAGCTGATCCATCGAGACACCGGATGAGCGGCCGGGGGATCTCGGATCTCTCCGGACCTCATACTTCGTACCTCACTCAAAGAGTAACGAGTTGCGAGTAACGAGTAACGAGTAACGATTCACACGCCGCCACAACGCCGTGGGCTGCCGCGACGAAACCGAGAACGGACGTTGACGGCTAAGTCAGATCAACCTCGATGATCCGACGAGCGTGCTGCTTCGCCGCAGAATCATCAGAACAGTCCGAGTCACCAGAGCCGACAGCTGACTTCTCGAATTCCTCGAGGAAACCCTCCAACGTTTCCACACGCGCATACTCCCAGCCGTAAGCCGCAGCGAGTCCGCCGAAATTTCGACCATGCGGAACGGTGAAATACCGCTCGAGATACCCGGCAAGATGATCCAGCGAGTGCTCAAGACCGGAGAAGATCGCCCCGCCGTCATCGTTGAGGACGACGATGACGACATCGCCTTCGTCCTCGGCGCTCGGAGTGAGCAGGCCACCAGCATCATGGAGCATGGCAACATCGCCGATGACCAACACGACTTGCTCATCAAGGGCAAGAGACAGCCCTGTCGCGGTGGAGACCAAGCCATCGATGCCGGCAAGCCCGCGGGAGGCGTGGATGTAGGCGTGGACATCGGTGGCTTCACTGAGGTAGCGAATCGTGTTGGAGCTGGCAGCGAACAAGTTGATCGGAGAATCGGCCAAGTGCATCGTGATCGAGCGCGCGACCGACTCGGTGCCGCAATCGGCCGAGCCACGGGTCAGGCGGCCCACGGCGACTATCTCGCGGCCCGCGGCAGTCCATTCCTCACACCATGCCGTCTGCTCAGCAGAGTTGCGATCAGCGTCGACGCTGACTGCGAGGTCCGCCGCGTCGACATCGTCCGGGAGTCGTTGGACGAGGACGTTCTTGTCAGCGAGAAGGGCCGCGACGGGACGAGTCAGGGTCGGCTTGCCGTGGACGAGGACTGTGCGAATTGCCGACCGCAGATCTGCACGCTCGGCGAGTACCCGCGCGTGGGCCGGCACGAATGTCGTCAGATCGCGGCCGCTCAGAGTCAGGGGGCTCGAGGGCTCAGACAGGACGGGCAGCGAGTGTTCCTCAGCCAGCGCCCGCAGCGAATCAGCCGATCGTCCCCCCGCGTCACCAGCGACGACCACCGTAGCCGAGGTGATCCGGATCGGGACCCCGCTCATGCCAGGACGGCTCAATTCTCTGCCGCTCGAGACTGTGCCCGGTTCGGCGCCAGGATTGGCGCTCGTGTCAGCGCGATTGCCGGCGCTGGCCGCGGCGATGTCTGCGGCCGCGGCTTTCCAGGTCGACAACTCGTCGACGCTCGGCACGAGTGGCACGTCGAACTGCACATTGAACTGGACCGGACCTGGCCCCGCACCGATCATCCCACCGGCAGGTCCCACGGACCGAGCAACCGCCTCGGCGATCAGGTGGTTCGCATCAGCACTTCCGGCTGGTACATCGAAGCGAGCGCGCACATCACTGAGGACGTGGGACTGATCGTCGATCGTCTGGTTCGCGCCAGTCCCCCGCAGACGAGCGGGCCGGTCAGCTGTGATCGCGATGAGCGGAAGGTGACCATAAGAGGCCTCGAGCACCGCCGGATGCAGGTTCGCCACGGCTGACCCCGACGTCGTCACCAGCGCAACCGCACCTGCGCCGTCCGACCCAGCCCGGTCCGACGCAGCCCGGTCCGACGCAGCCCGGCCCGACTCAGCACAGTCCGACTCAGCCCAGCCCGACGCAGCCCGCACCTGCAGCCCCCTGGCCAACCCCAACGCAAGGAACCCGGCATCACGCTCATCGATGCGCACATGCGTACGGATCACCCCCGCCTCGGCGAGGGGGGCGAGCGCATAGACCAACGGCGCCGACCGGGATCCGGGCGCGATAACGACTTCCGTAACTCCGGACGAGACCAACCCACAGGCAATCTGCTGCGCCACTGCGCTCGAATTCAACATCACTCAATATTCAACCACTAACCCACCTCCGGTTCACCTTGGCTCCCTACGCTTGACCCATGCGCCGATCGATCCTTCTCTCAGTTGGGGCGCGCGCCATCCGTTCTCTGACCGCTGCTCGCGCCTACCGCGGCCGCTTCCCGGCCCTCGACCAGAACAGTTCGTTCCTCGGCCCAGAGCCGCGTGGCAAGGAGGCCCGGAAGTGGCACACCAGAGACAAACGCAAACTCTCCGGCCGGTTACGCGAGTTCTTCGTCTACTCCCCCGCGCTCGGCCGCACCGTCGGAGTGCGCGTGCTGCTGCCTGGTATCCCGCAGGAGGTCAGCCCCGTCATTCACCTCTACCACGGCGGCGGTGACGACTTCCGGTCATGGACCGACTTCGGCTCAGCCGAAGAACTCACACTCAATTCCCCCTACCTCATCGTCATGCCAGACGGCGGTGCGGGAACGTATTCGCGTGTGGCCGTGGGAAGCAGAGTCCACGACTGGCCGACCTTTCACACCGTCGAGATCCCGGAGTTCCTGCGCAAGAACTTCTCCATCGACTTCTCACCGGAGAATCAGCTCCTCGCAGGCCTGTCGATGGGTGGCTACGGAGCGATGAAGTACGCGGCTTGGCACCCGGATCGCTACAGCAGCGCGGCGGCATTCTCCTCCCCGCTCGATCCGCTGACAGCGGTGCCGGCCTTCGACATCATCGCCATGCGCGAGGGCGCAAAGTCGATGACCCTGTTCGGCGATCCCGTCACGGACCGCAGCGAATGGATCGCGAACTCCCCCTATGAACTCGCCGAGAACCTCCGCGACCTGCACCTGTGGTTCAGCGCCGGATCGGGCATCCTCGAGGAGTCGAAGGACCGCGACCTGCTCGAGACAATGGTCAGCCAACAGGGCGAGCGCTTCTCCGCCCGCCTGAATGGCCTCGGCATCCGCCACTCCTGGTTCCCCCGCACCAGCGGCCTGCACAACTGGATCAGCTGGGAACGCGAACTCGGCGCCTGGCTGAAAACGCTCGAACGACGTAGGAACTACGGCAGCTCCAATGAAGTCGGCGCTGCACGGGTTCGCGAAGCAGAACGTGATCGCGAAGCAGAACGTGCACGTGACCTTGACGCGGGCATGGGCACAGGACCGGCCGCAAGACCAGGCGCACGACCAGGCGCAAGACCAGACCACCCCCGCCGAGGCGGTCGCCAGGTCGCCGACGGCGGCGAGTTCTCGTACCTGACAGGTCACGCGCTCTTCGACATCCACGGGTGGCGCGTGGAGATCTCACGCCGCCGAGCCCAGATCGTGCGGTTCGACGCAGTCAGTGCCAGCGGCTTCTCGCTGACGGGCACCGGCAGCTTCCGCGTGCGCACTCCTGGCCTGTTCGAACCAGGACGGAAATACGACATCACCGTCACCGGCCCAACCGGTCTCAACGAGTACCCACAGCGCGCGGATAAGAAGGGCCGACTGACATTCACTGGCCGCCTCGCCGCCGCAATGCACGACCCGATCATTCCCGGCAAACGCACACAGCACTTCACAACCCACGGACAAGCGGAGATCACCACGGTCGTCATCGCCGCAGCCGAGGACGACGATGTTGCGGAATCGGCACACAGCCTCAACGAGTCGCCGGAAGCCTACGGTTATAGTCGAAAACGCACCAGTCCTGCAGCGAAGGATCTGCCTTCACCGTGAACCACCGCCTGTGTTGATCACCGCCTGTGTGAACTACCGTCTATGTGAACCACCGTCTGTTTGAACGCTGACTTCGAGAGGTCAACCATGAAACGCGCACTCCCAGCCATCGCTCTCATCGCCGCCCTGAGCCTGTCCGCCTGTTCGGGGTCCGGCTCGAAATCTGATCAGAGCCAGGAGGGAGGCGATGACTCGGCATCCCAGGCCGCCGCAGAACAGACCTCACAGGCGAAGAAGCTCGACAAGGATCAGGTCAAGAAGATCATCGAATCCACCGATGCCGACGGCCAGAAATTCAAGACCATCGACACCGCGGCGGCGTCCGGCAGCGAAGCGCTCAAGGCCCTGGAAAGTTCCGAATTCGAACCCGCGAAGTGCAAGGACATGTCGATGTCCGCCCTCAACGCAAGCCAGGCGAGCAACGGCACCACCGCCACCGGTGTCTCCTCCGACAAGACGCTCACCGTCGCTCTCATCAGCCTCGCTAACGAGGCCGACGCAACCAAACAGCTGAAGAACTCGAGCACGATCACCGAAGAGTGCAGCAATGTGACCGTGAAGTCACAGGGCATCGAGATGAAGATGTCCTACAAGCCCTTCGACGCCACCGTTGACGGCGCCGATGAAACCGTGGGCATCAGCGCCAAGATCGATGCCGGAGGTCAGACAGTCCTCAGCACCGACACTGTCACAAGCCGAGTCGGCAATAACATCGTCACCGCTGCCAACGTCGCCGACACCAGCGACAAAGAGGTCGTGCCCAAGACCGCCGAGGCATTCGTCGAGGCCGTCAAGAACGCCGGCTGATCCTCGCCTCAAGTTTCAGACCTGATCCTCGCCCCAAGTTTCAGACCTGAGGCCGCAGGTGCGTCCAACACGCCTGCAGCCGGTCAGACCACCACGCGAATCGTCCCGGATCCACCGCCAGCGCCTCGAGGCGCTTCGGGTCCGGGACGATTCGCGTCACCGGAATCCGCCCATCGACCGGGCTCAGGCTCTTCTCCTCGGCCACGACATCCTCCCCAAAGAGCCGGGCCGTCCCCAGACCGCAGGCCGGATTCTCGCCGAGGATCTCGAGACTCCGGTCAGTCCGCGGCAGCGACGCCGCCAAGTGTGCACCGGCGGCCAGACCGACGGATGACTCCAGGGCCGAGGACACCACGGCCGGCAGGCCGCAGGCCTCGATGACCGAACGTGCGGCAGCGATCCCACCCAGCGGTTGAACCTTGACGATGACCACCTCGGCGGCTCCCAGCTCTGCCACGCGCAGCGGATCATCGGCCTTCCGGATCGATTCGTCGGCGGCGAGGACCACGGGCAGACCGCGCTCGGACAGTGCCTGCCGCAGCCGAGCCATGTCTTCAACGGCGGCCACAGGCTGTTCGAAGTACTGGAGATCGAAGTGCGCGAACTCCGCACACGCGGTCAGCGCCTCCGGCACCGAGTATCCGGCATTCGCATCGAGGCGAAGGGTGGCTGTCGGAAACAGTCGCCGAAACTCGCGGAGCCGTTCCAGGTCAGCCGGCAGCGAGTCGATGCCGTGCTCGGCGACCTTTGCCTTGACCGTGCCGACGGGACCGAACCGGGACAGGATTGCTTCGACCTCGGAGGTCGCACACGCCGGCAGGGTCGCGTTGATCGCGACGAAGCTCTCGCCGAGGTGGCCCGAAGCCTCCGCTCCCGGCACAGCAGCCGTGCCCGGGTGTGGGGGCAGATGCCCCGCGAACTCGAGCGCGGCGCGCAGCCAGCGCGACGACTCGGCAGTGCCGTACTCGGTGAACGGGGAGAACTCAGCCCACCCGTTAGGGCCTTCGAAGAGGAGGACCTCACGCTCGGTGATTCCGCGGAACCGTGTGACCATCGGCAGGCGAAGAACGTGGACTTCCTGAAGCAGGTCCATCATCGATTCGGGAAGTTCGGCGCTCGAAGGGTTCTCCGGGTTCGCAGACTTCTCCGCGTCCAAGCTCAGTTCAGTGTTGGCCATGTGCCCAGCCTAGCGCCGCCCTCTTCAGCTGCGCCGCATTCTTCAGCCGCGCCGTCCTCTCCGGCCGCGCCGCCGCAAGGGATAGGCTTGGAGCCATGACCGTTTCAGAAATCTTCGACCCCTCTCAGTGGCGCGACGTCTCCGGATTCGACTTCACCGACATCACCTACCATCGCGCGGTCAACCCCGACGGCACAGACCTCGGCTGCGTGCGCATCGCCTTCGACCGCCCAGACATCCGCAACGCCTTCCGCCCCCACACCGTCGACGAGCTCTACCGCGCCCTCGACCACGCCCGGCAGACCCCTGACGTGGGTGCAGTCCTGCTCACCGGCAACGGTCCCAGCTCCCGTGACGGCGGCTGGGCCTTCTGCTCCGGCGGCGACCAGCGCATCCGCGGCCGTTCGGGCTATCAGTACGCCTCCGGCGAGACCCAGGAGACAGTGGATCCCGCCCGCGCCGGCCGCCTCCACATCCTCGAGGTCCAGCGCCTCATCCGCACCATGCCCAAGATCGTCATCGCCGTCGTCCCCGGGTGGGCGGCAGGCGGCGGGCACAGCCTCCACGTCGTCTGCGACATGACCATCGCCTCCCGCCAGCATGCCAAATTCAAGCAGACAGATGCCGACGTAGGCTCCTATGATGCCGGCTATGGTTCCGCCTACCTCGCGAAGATGGTCGGGCAGAAGAAGGCTCGCGAGATCTTCTTCCTCGGCCGCACCTACTCGGCCCAGGACATGGCAGATATGGGCGCCGTCAATGAGGTCGTCGACCACGAACAGCTCGAAACCGCAGCACTGACGATGGCGAGGGAGATCCTCGGCAAGTCGCCCAACGCACAGCGGATGCTGAAGTTCGCCTTCAACCTTCTCGATGACGGACTGATGGGACAGCAGGTATTCGCCGGTGAGGCCACCCGCCTTGGCTACATGACCGACGAAGCCGTCGAAGGCCGCGACTCCTTCCTCGAGAAGCGCGACCCCGACTGGTCGCCGTTCCCTTGGTACTACTGAGTTGAAACCTGCTGAGTTGAGGCCTGCCGAGTTGAGGCCTGCCAAGTTGGCCGGGGCCCCGGAGATGACCGGTGCGGGTGAGGTGCACGCGGCAGATCTGCCCGCGGCGATCGATCGTGCCCTGTCCGGCCGGTCGATCCTCGTCCTGCCGCAGACCCGCGAAGGCTCCATCGCCGAGGTTTCCCCAAGCAGGTGGGCAGGTGACGGTCGCGTCCCGGCCCTGATTCTCTTCACCTCAGGTTCGACCGGGCAGGCCAAGGCCGTCGCCCTGTCCGCGGAGGCCCTGACCACCTCGGCGCGGGCGACCGAACAGTTCCTATCCGGGCCCGGCGACTGGCACCTGACCCTGCCGATCAACCACATCGCGGGGTTCCAGGTCGAACTCCGCGCCCGTCTCGCCGGTCGCGCACCCGTGCGCACCGCCTCGGCGAGGTTCACTGCCGATTCCTTCGCCGAGGAGGTCGCCGAGCTCCTCGAACGCGCGGGCGATCGCCCGACGTACGGTTCACTCGTGCCGACGCAGCTGCACCGCATCCTCGCCGATGAGAGCGCCACCAAGGCCGCTGCCGTGCTCGACGCGATCCTGCTGGGCGGGTCGGCGATCTCACCGTCCCTCCTCGAACGTGCTGCCGCCAACGGTCTGCACCTCGTGCGCACCTATGGAATGAGCGAAACCGCCGGCGGCTGTGTCTACGATGGCGTCCCGTTCGACGGAGTTGAGATCACGATCACCGATTCGGCGACGATCGACCTGCGCGGACCGGTCGTCGCCGACGCCTACGTTGAGTTCGCTGAAAACGGCGACATCTCCCCCGTCGACCATCCCGGTCTCGAGCGCACTATGGGTTCAGACGGGCACGTTTCGCGGACCATGCACACGAGCGATCTGGGCCGCCTCGACGATGGTGTGCTCACAGTGCTCGGGCGCAGCGACGACATCATCGTCTCTGGGGGAACCAATGTCTCGCCCCACGCCCTCGAGACCGGGCTGCTGCCGACGTGGCAGCACTACGGGGTCGCCGAGATGCTCGTGACCTGGTTGCCCGACGACGAATGGGGGAAGAAGATCGTCGCCCTCGTCAGACTTGAGGGTGGAGGTCTTGAGGGCGGAAGTCTTGCAGGCGGAGGTCTTGGGGCCCAGCCGGCTGAGGACGGTTCGTTCGGAGCTGGGACTCTTAGTGTGATGAGCAGCGAACCGCGAGAACTGGCGAGCTATCTGGCAGGACTCGATCACGGCATGCACGGTCAGCTCCTGCCGCAGCTCGTCTTCGTCGTCGACGAGATACCGAATCGTTCGATCGGGAAGCCCGACCGCAGGGCCGCCGCACGGCTGGCCGCTGAGCTATCGGGCTCTGGGTGTTCGGGCTCTGGGTGATCGGCCGAACAAGGCTCTGACCTGACCTCTGACCAGCATGAGTGAGACGAATACCCGATCAAGTGAACAATCGGTAATATGAGACGGTTCCAATTTTCGTGAGGAAGGTATCCGACCACCATGGCAAATGCCGCGCAGTGGATCTCCGGGGCCCGATTACGAACGCTGCCACTGGCTGTGGCTCCCGTTCTCATCGGCACCGGCGCCGCTATCGGCTCCGTCGGCGGATTCACCTCATTCATCATCGACGACTTCACGAACACCGAACAGCATCACTCCCTGCCGCAGATCCTGTGTCGGGCTCTGCTCGCCCTCATCGTCTCGCTCTGCCTGCAGATCGGTTCGAACTTCGCCAATGACTACTCTGACGGCATCCGCGGCACGGACGATGAGCGGGTCGGACCAGTACGACTGACTGCCACAGGCCTCGCCGAGCCGGCAACCGTCAAGCGTGCGGCGTTCCTCTTCTTCGGCATCGCCGCCGTCGTCGGGGTCATCCTCGTCCTCATCTCCCAAGCCTGGTGGTTCCTCGTCGTCGGAGCCGCAGCTGTGGCCGCAGCATGGTTCTACACCGGAGGTAAGAAGCCGTACGGATATATGGGCCTCGGAGAGGTGTTCGTCTTCATCTTCTTCGGCCTCATCGCCACTTTGGGAACCATGTGGATGCAGGTCGGCACCCTCACTCTCAGCGGCTGGGCCGGTGCCGTGGCCATCGGATCACTCGCCTCGGCGGTGCTCATGGTCAACAATCTCCGGGACATCCCGACAGATGTCGACGCGGGAAAGATCACGGTGGCCGTCCGCCTCGGCGATCATCGAGCACGCATTGCGTACGCAACCATGGTGCTCGCGCCGTTCGCTCTGCTGGCGCTCGCGATCCTCGATGGTCACCCGGCCGTCGCTTTGGCCATTCTTGCTCTCGTGCTCGCGCTCAACCCGCTGAAGACGGTGCTGCGCGGAACGACGGGGCCCGGCCTCATCCCGCCGATCAAATCGACAGGGCTGACCGGCCTCTGCTTCGCCGCCCTGATGGGACTCGGGCTGGCACTGTAGCGCCCAGGAGGTCAGCTCTCCTGGTCGTCGACGATCTGGTCCTCGACCGATTCGTCCATGCCCTTGCGCTTCGGGGTCTTCTGGCGCTTGGCCACCCGGCCCTCGATGTCGTCCGCGACCTTGGCCCTCAGATTGCCGAGGAACAGGTAGCTTAAGAGCGCACCGACGAGAATCGCCACCACGGCCATGACCAGAGTGAACCCGAGGAACGGCTGCAGAATCAGTCCGACCGCGACGATGATGCCGAGCCGAGCCAGTGTGTAGATCCAGAAGTTGCGCATTGCACCTATTTTAGTCTGTCCACTTGAGGATTTCGTCACCGGTCACCTGAGTCAGCGCTCAGGTTGGTGGACTATCCTGGGTGTATGGCTCGACTACTCATTGCTGCGATCGTTCTTGCCGCAGCGATCACGCTCTACGGACTCTTCGATTGCCTCTTGCGCGATCGTGGTCTGGTACGAGTCCTGCCCAAAGCAGTGTGGGCGATCATCATCCTCGTCATTCCGGTTCTCGGCTTCGTCCTCTGGTACATCTTCGGCCGTGGTTCTGAAGACAAACCCACTGCTGCTCCGCGTCGCCGCGGACCCAGCGCCCCCGATGACGACGACGCCTATCTGCGTAAGGTCGACCGAGACGTCAAGCTCGGCAAGCACGCACCAGAAGCACGCAATCCCAAGGACCCCGTTCCTGAGGCCGATGCCAATGGTGGTGCTGAGAAGTCCGACACAGCCGACGACTCCGACGAGTCTTCAGCCGACGACGCTCCTACAGCCGATACCGATGAGCACGGACCCGGCGGGTCCAGCGGCTCTCAGGGCGACGGCCGCGGCCACAGCAACTGACTGACTGGCTGACTGACTGGCTGGCTGACGGTCGATCCGCCTGACCGTCTGAACTCCACTTCACAGGGCCGTATGCGCTGGGTCCGTATTCAATTGGGCCCGAAGTCTGGGCCCGAAGTCTGGGCCCGTATTCACTGGGTCCGAAGGCGCGCGGATGCAGATTCTTCCGACGAACTGACTCATCCGGCTAAGGGTATTCGTGCAGCAGGTGAACCGGCGTGCTGGCGGACAGCTGAAACACGCATCCACCCGAGCCGCAGCTCAGCCGACTCAACGTCTGCAAACAGACTCACAGGCCGGACAGAGTGGCAGCCTGGCCGACTGGGTAGCCAGGCAGACAGCCCGGCCGACTGGGTAGCCAGGCAGACAGACAAACAGACTGACAGACAGGCCGACGGTCGCTTCAGCAGGCCAGCCTTGTTACCAGCTCAGTCGAGTCCGGAGTACGAGTGCAGTCCGTTGAAGTACATATTGACGACGGTGAAGTTGAAGATCACAGTCGCAATGCCGACGAGGTTGAGCACGGCAACCCTCGTCGGTCCCCAACCACGTGTGGCGCGGGCATGCAGGTACGCGGCGTAGATGACCCAGACGACGAACGTCCAGATCTCCTTGGAGTCCCAGCCCCAGTAGCGGCTCCAGGCCACCTCGGCCCAGATCGCGCCGGCGATGAGAGTGAACGTCCAAGTGATGAATCCGACCGCGGCGATCGTATAGGAGAACCGCTCCAAGTCGATGCTCGAGGGCATACGCCGCATGAACCGCAGCCACTTCGGATCCTTTGTCTCATGGGCGTTCTTGAGGATCTGGAACACAGCCAAGATTGCTGAGATGTAGAGCAGCGACGTCGACAGGATTGCGATCGGCACGTGGATGGCGATCCAGTACGAGTCGAGCGCCGGAATGAGCTTCGCAGCAGGTGTGTAGAAGACCGTGATGGCCAGCCCCAGACACAGGAGCACTCCCCCGGCAACAATGGTTCCCAGGTAGCGGATGTCCTTCTTCACGTTGACGATGAGGAAGACGACGACCGTAATCGCCGTAGCTGTGAGGACGTACTCCATCATGTTGCCCCACGGCACACGCATCACGGACAGGGCACGAGTGAGAACTGCGGCAATGTGCAGCAGCACCGCGAGGACGAGCAGCGAAGTGCCGATCCGAGCACCACGGCGCGGCTTGTTCTTCCCCGAACCGGTCGACGCATCCGCAGATGCATCGATCTCCGGCGGGTCGAGCAGCGCCGTCGCTGTCTTCCGATTGGTCCGTCGCACAGTTGAGGCCCGTGCAGCGCCCGAGGTGATTGCTTCGCTCTGTTTGAGCTCTCGCCCACCGAACAGGTCGAAGGCGTAGAAGATCATGGCGAACGCGTAGACGATCATCGCCGAAACGATGAGCTGGTTCGACCACATTGCGAGGTCAGTGTTGACGTCCATACATCCTCCGCACCAGCGGTGCTCTTCCGTTGCATTGTGTCACCGGCGCTGTGCCGCCGGTGTCGTGCTGTCAGCGCCGTGTCTTATGCGCTCCGCGGCAATTCTACTCCGCGTAGTAGCTATTGCCAGTCGTCTGGCCTCGAACGGCCGTTCGCTTCCTCGGCGTCTTGGCTGGCTCTGCCCGTGCGACGCCGATCCGGTCGCGCATCGGAAACCTTGTCACCGCTGGATGCCGTGTGTGTACGGGAGGTTCCGTCAGAGCTGGAATCAGCATCAGCCTCGGCGCCCAGGTCCTTTGCCAGGTCCTTGGCCGCGCGTTCGACCATCGGATCCTCGCCGCGGGCCAGAGCAGCGACCTCGACCTTGCCGTCATTGATGCGCACCCACATGCGTCGACGCGGGATGAACAGCGACAGCCCGAGGCCCAGCAGCACGCAGATCGCACTGACGAGCATGAGCCCCTGCGTCGGGTCCTGCGAGATGTCGACGGCGATGTAGCGCTTGACCCCTTCGAAGGTCACAGATCCGCCATTTGGCAGCTTCTGCGTCTCTCCCTGGGCCAGCTGGATAAGCAGCGGATTGCCCGAAGCATCGGTCATCTCCGTCATATTCGCCGCGTCAAGCGTGTACACCGACTGCGGGCTTCCCGAATCCAGCCCCAGGTCACCCGTGTACCCGCTCATCACGAGGTACGGGTTGCGCAGCTCGGCGAAGCTTGAGACCAGCTCGCCCTTCTCATTCTGGGTAGCTGTCGGCAGGAACACCCCGACGAAGCCCAGCTGCTCACCCGCGGCGTCCGGAACCTTGACGACACCCTCCGAGGTGTAGCCCGGGTCGCCGCCGTCGGGGATGAAGACCTGTGGTCCCGACTGCACGATCTGTCCCTTGGCGTCACGGACGGTGACCTCCGGGGCATAGCCGTTGCCCGTCAGATACACCCCGGTGCTGCCCACACGGACAGGGGAATTGACCTGGAGGACATGGCTCTCGCTCTTCCCATCCACGGTGGCCGTGACCTTCGCATCGAAGGTCCGCGGCTGCCCGAACTGGCTGCCAGGCGCCTGGTCGTCGAAGGTCGAGGTGAACTTGTCGAGCTTGAGTCGGAAGTCCGGGAGATTGTCCGGGTCATAGTAGGAGCCCGGTTCGAACGAGTCGTAGGACACCAGTGAGTTCGTGAACGTATCCCCTTCGACGAGGATCCGCTGCCCCGAATACCCGAACAGCGACCCGATCGCCATCGTCAGCGTGGCCACGAGCAGGGCGATGTGGAAGACGAGGTTGCCGGTCTCACGCAGATATCCGCGTTCGGCCGCGACATGATCCCCATGCCGGGAGGTGCGATACCCGAGCCGCTTCAGACGCGCCTGGGCTGCGTCGAGGAATTCCTCGGACTCCTGCGCCGAGGTGAACGCTTCGTATCCGGGCATCCGACCCAACCGCCTCGGCGCCTTGGGTGGGGCCGATCGCATGGCCTTCCAATGCTGGGCCGAGCGTGGGATCACACACCCGACGAGCGAGATCATCAGCAGCAGGTAGACGGACGAGAACCAGATCGACGAGTAGACGTCGAACATCTGGATGGTGTCGAGGAACTGCCCCCAGGCACCGTTGTTGTCCAGGAACTTGTTGACGCGGCCCGGATCCTGGATGCGCTGCGGCAGCAGGGAGCCCGGGATCGCGGCGAGAGCCAAAAAGAGGAGCAGAATGAGCGCCACGCGCATCGTCGTCAGCTGTCGCCAAGCCCACCGGCACATGCCGAAGAACCCCAGCTGAGGCTGAGTCACGTCTGCCTTGCCGGACTTGTCAGTCGGCGTCTTCTTCGCCACTAGATCACCACTTCAAATCCATAGATCAGACCCTGCAGAGAGGTCATCCAGATGTTCCACAGTCCCGACGCCATGACGACGCCGAGCAGAATGAGCATGATGCCGCCTGCGCGCACGATCGCCGTCTGATGCTTGCGCACCCAATTCAAGCGACCGGCGCCCTTGTGGATGGCCACTGCGAGCAGGATGAATGGGATGCCCAGCCCCAGGCAGTAGACAAAAGCCAGCAGCGCACCGCGCCAGATCGTTCCGTCACCGCCGAAGCTCACGGACATCGTCAGCACCGCCGACAGCGTCGGCCCGACGCACGGTGCCCAGCCGAGGGCGAAGGTGGCGCCGAGCACCGGCGCACCCCACAGCCCGGCCTTGGGACGGGCGCGGATGCGGTGCTCGTTCTGGAGCAGACCGAATCCGCCCATGAACACGAACCCGGCGATGATGACGACGACGCCGAGGATCCGAATGAGGACACTCTGCCACTGTGAGAACAGGGCCCCCAGGACCGAGAACCCGGTGCCCAGGAGAACGAAGACGACCGTGAAGCCGAGCACGAACAGGGAGATTCCGACGACGACCCGCCACGTCTCCTTCTCCTTGAGCGACGATCCGCTCAGTCCGGTCACATAGCCGACATAGCCGGGGACGAGCGGCAGCACGCACGGAGACACGAAGGACACGAGTCCGGCCAGTGCGGCCGCACCCGCGGCAAGGATCAGCGGCCCGTTGAGAACCGTCTGGGCGAAGTCCGCCCCGATCCCACTCACTCCGCCTGCACGTCCTCGATGAGTCCCTTCAAGGTCGATTCGTCGACCTCGCCGACGACACGGGCCGCGGCCCGGCCCTTGGCATCGAGGACGACGGTCGACGGCGTAGCCTGCGGCGGCAGGACTCCGGAGAGCAGGGCCACCATGTCGCCGCTGCTGTCGAGCATATTCGGGTACGGGATCTGGTAGTTCGAGATGAAGGCGTTCGCCGCGGCCTTCTGGTCACGGACGTTGACGCCGAGGAACTGGACATCGTCGCCGAACTCCTCGGCCAGCGCCTTCAGCCCCGGCGCTTCCTTCCGGCACGGCGGGCAAGCCGCGTACCAGAGGTTGATGACGACCGTGGTGGGGCGGATGTCGGCCAGCGACATCTTCTTCCCGTCGATCGTCGTGAAGTCGAGCTCCAGCGGATCACCGCGCTTGTCCTCAGCCACCTGCGACACCACGCCAGACCCGGAGACGTAGCCCTGGTCGGAGCCGGCCTGGTCGGCCAGCTTGTCGTTCTCGCTGCACGCGCTGAGGACGAATGCCGTGCCAGCGACCAGTCCGGTTAGGACCGCACGCCGATTCATCGGATGGTGCCCGCTGGTCTGGTCGTGCAGGTCGTGCAGGTCGTGCTGGTCGCGTTGGTTGCGCTGGTTGTGCAGAGGGTCCTGGGTGTGGCGGTTCAGCCGATCACGGCGGCGACTCATGCCCCTGCCACCGCTTGTCCGGGCTGCAGATCTGCGCAGATGCTCTCGTAACTCACGGATACCAGTGTGGACGAATCGAATGTGAAACTCGTGATAGAAGCCAGGTCACACTCGCGCTTTCGGGGGTCGTGGACGAGTCCGCGGCCCTCCCCCGCCAGTCGCGCCATCCAGATCGGCAGCTGATGGGAGACGATGACGCCCTCGGCATCGGGCCCATGCCCGACGAGCTTCGCGCGCAGGCTCGCCATAGCCGCCTGCATCCGCAGAACGATCTGGCGGTAGGGCTCGCCCCACGACGGGATGAGCGGGTTGTACAGTCGCACCAGGTTGCGCGGCTCAGCGAGCCTGCGCGCATTGAGCCTCTGCCCCTCGAAGGAGTTCGCGGCCTCGATCACGCGGTCATCGGTGAAGACCGGACGGTCGAGTGCCTCGTGCAGCGGGGTGATTGTCTGCTGCGCCCGCAGCAGCGGCGACGCCACGAGTTCGACGGGTTGTGTCGCGGCCGTGGCGAAGTGCTCGCCGACGCGTCGGGCCATCTCATGCCCACGCTCGGTCAGCCCGAAGTTGGGCAGTCGACCGTAGAGGATGCCCTCAGGGTTGTCGACCTCGCCGTGGCGGACCAGGTGGATCGTGGTCATGAGTTCGCTCCCTGCCCGCCGGAGGCTGCACCGGCCTTGCCGGACGCTGCAGCGGCGGCCTTAGCCGCTGCCGGCAGCGCCGCGACGATGCGTTCGAGGATCTCGTCGGTGTGCGCATAGGAGAGGAACCAGGATTCGAATGCGCTCGGCGGCATGTGGATGCCCTGATCGAGCATCGCGTTGAAGAACGCCGAGTACTGGTCCACGTTCTGGCTGCGCGCATCGTCGTAGTTCACGACCTCGCGGTCGGTGAAGAAGACCGAGAACATCGAATTCGCCGACTGGATCGTATGCGCAACACCTTCGGCCTCCAGGCTCGCAGCGACGGCCGGGCGCAGGATGTCCGCTGCCCGACCGATGTGCGAGTACACGTCGAGTTCGGTCGTGAGCTTCAGCGTTGCCAGGCCGGCGGCCGTGGCGACCGGATTGCCCGAGAGTGTTCCTGCCTGGTAGACGGGACCGGAGGGCGCCAGATGGGCCATGACGTCGGCGCGGCCGCCGAAGGCTGCGGCCGGGAATCCGCCGCCCATGACCTTGCCGAAGGTGAACAGGTCGGCGGGACCTTCGGGGTAGCCCAGCGTCTCTGATTCGTAGCCGTACCAACCAGCGGCAGAGACTCGGAACCCGGTCATCACCTCGTCGCTGATCATGAGTGCGCCGTTCGCCTTGGTCAGGCGGCGGATGGTGTTGGTGAAGCCGTCACGCGGGGGCACGATGCCCATGTTTCCGGGGCTCGCCTCGGTGATGACGCAGGCGATCTCATCGCCGTGCTCAGCGAAGACCTGCTCCAGGGCCGCCGCATCGTTGTAGGCCACGACGATCGTGTCCTGCGCCTGAGCGCCGGTGACGCCGGGGGTGTCCGGAAGAGAGAACGTGGCCAGACCGGACCCGGCCTGGGCCAGGAGCGAATCGACGTGTCCGTGGTAGCAACCGGCGAACTTCACGATCTTCGCCCGTCCCGTGTAGCCACGAGCCAGACGGATCGCGCTCATGGTCGCCTCGGTGCCAGAGGACACGAGCCGCACCTGGTCGACAGGGTCGACGCGGGAGACGATCTCCTCGGCGAGTTCGACCTCACCGGTCGACGGGGTGCCGAAGGAGAATCCCTTGACTGCGGCTTCCTGCACGGCGGCGACCACCTCGGGGCGGGAGTGGCCCATGATCATGGGCCCCCACGAGCCGATGAGGTCGATGTAGTCGTTGCCGTCGACGTCGCGCAGCCACGCTCCGGTCGCCGAGGTGATGAAGCGCGGGGTGCCGCCGACGGCCTTGAACGCGCGCACCGGCGAATTCACGCCGCCCGGGATCACGTGCTCAGCGCGGTCGAAGAGCGCAGCCGACTCCGCGGTGACAATCTTCGCGGTGGGAGTTGTCACGGTGGGAGTCGATGCGGTGGGAGTCGTCGCAGATTCTGAATTCGCCTGATCGCTCATGTGTTCTCCTGAAGTCGTCGGTGGTATCGGTGTCGGTGGGTCAGCAGGTCGGGTCGGCACCGACATCGCGCATGTGTCCGCTGACCTTCTCGAAGATGCGGCCCAGGGTCGCCATTTCCTCAGGCTCGAGCAGGTCGACGAGGTGGTCGCGGACTCCGGAGACATGTGTGGGGGCGGCCGCGGTCAGCAGCGTCCATCCGGCGTCGGTCATGACACAGTTCACGCCGCGACCGTCCTCGGGGATCGCCGAGCGTTCGAGAAGGCCCCTCTTCTCCATCCGAGCCACACAGTGCGTCAGACGCGAGCGCGACATCGTCGTATCAGAGGCGAGCAGGGCCATCCGCATCATCCGGTCATCGTGCTCACTCAGTCGCACGAGGATCTCATATTCGGGCATGCCGATCCCGTGCTTCTCACGCAGCTCCTTGTCGAGCTGGGCGGCCAAGAGCTGATGACCAGTGAGGTAGTTCCGCCAGGCCTTCTGGTCGACGGTGCTCAGCCAGCGCGGCTCACTCATGCCCGCGCTCCGTTCGCGCCGCCGCTGCCCTGGTCGTTCGCGCCGCCGGCGTGTGTCCGGGCCGCGGCTTCGCCGTTGAGGCGCTGGGCGACCTCGGTGGCCCAGTAGGTCAGTATGGCGTCGGCGCCCGCGCGCTTGAACGCGATGAGCGACTCGTCGATCGCGCGCTCGCGTTCGATGGCACCGGCGGCGGCCGCGAATTCGATCATCGCATACTCCCCCGACACCTGGTACGTCCATACAGGCACCGGCGAATCGCAGGCCACCTCGGCGAGGACGTCGAGATACGGCAGGCCGGGCTTGACCATGACCACGTCGGCACCCTCAGCCAGGTCGAGGTCGAGCTCGCGCATAGCCTCGCGGCCATTCGCCGGATCCTGCTGGTAGCTCTTGCGGTCGCCCTTGAGCTCCGAGTCCACAGCCTCGCGGAAGGGCCCGTAGAACGCCGAGGCATACTTCGCGGTGTAGCCCATGATGACGACGTCGGTGAACCCGGCAGCGTCGAGCGCTTCACGGCAGTACTCGACCTGTCCGTCCATCATGCCCGAGAGTCCGAGCACGTGCGCTCCGGCCTCGGCCTGGGCCAGCGCCATCGACGCGTAGCGGTCAAGAGTGGCATCGTTGTCGACTCCACCATCCGAGTCGAGAACTCCGCAGTGTCCGTGGGAGGTGAATTCGTCGAGGCACAGGTCGGCCATGACCACGGTCGAGTCGCCGAACTCGTCACGCAGCAGCTTGAGACCTCTGTTGAGGATGCCCTCGGGAGCGTCTGCCTGGGAGCCGATCTCGTCCTTATGCTCGGGGATGCCGAAAAGCATGAGTCCCCCGACCCCAGCGGCCACAGCGTCCCGAGCCGCCTCCAGCAGAGAGTCCAGTGTGTGCTGGACGACGCCCGGCATGCCGGCCAACGGCACCGGCTCGCTCAGCGTCTCCTTGACGAACATGGGCAGGATGAGATCGGCAGGATGCAGCCTGACCTCGGACACGAGACGACGCAACGCCGGCGTGGTCCGCAGACGACGGGGGCGAACGGTTCCAGGGACCAATGACATATCAGGCCTTCTTTCTGCGGCGTTTCTGGCTGGGACGGGTCGGGGTGATCCCGGCCGCCACATCATCCTTACGTTGGGCCAGGGCGAATTCGACCAAACCGTCGATGAGTGAGGTGAGGTTGGCTTCCTCGGCGAGCACGTCGACGCGCAGTCCGTGCTCGGCTGCGGTGTTCGCGGTCGCCGGTCCGATGCAGCAGATCACCGAGGTAGGTGCCGGCTTTCCGGCGATTCCGACGAGGTTGCGCACCGTCGACGAGGATGTGAACAAGAACGCGTCGAAGTCGCCGGCCTTGATGGCCTCGCGGATCGGCGCAGGCGGCGGAGAGGCGCGGACGGTCCGGTAGGCCGTGACGTCATCGGGGTCCCAGCCCTTCTCGAGCAGTCCCGCCACGAGGACCTCTGTGGCGATGTCGGCACGCGGCAGCAGCACCGTGTTCATCGGGTCGATGTCGTCGACGTAGTCCGGCCAGGCCGCGGCGAGGCCGCGAGCCGAATGCTCACCATCGGGAACGAGGTCGGGGGTGATGCCCCAGTCGAGCAGCGATGCAGCGGTGCGACCGCCGACGGCCGCGACCTTGACACCGGAGAGTGATCGGGAGTCGAGGCCGAAGTCCTCGAACCACATGCGCACGGCGCGCACCGCGTTGACCGAGGTGAAGCCGACCCATTCGTAGGAGCCGTCGACGAGGCCGCGAATGGCCTTCTCCATCTGCGTCGGGGTGCGCGGGGGCTGCACGGCGATCGTCGGCACGACCGTGCCGACAGCACCCAACTCACCGAGCGCCTCGGCGGTGGAAGTGCCCTGTTCCTTCGTCCGCGGGATGAGGACCTGCCAGCCGAAGAGCGGTTTGGACTCGAACCAGCTGAGCTCACCCCGGGATTCCACACCTTGTCCCATGATGACCACCATACGATCTCCTCCGGACTGCGCCATCGCCAGCGCCTGCCGCAGCGTCGTTTCGACGCTCGCCTGATCGGTCGTGGAGATGCCCCATCCCAGGAGCACCTTCGTGTCTTCGTCCCAGCCGTCGTCGAGCAGTGCTCTGATCGCCTGCTCGTGGTCGGACGGGGCGCCTGTGAGCACATGGGTGGTGTTGCGGTGCAGGGAGACGTCGACGTGGGTCTGCGGTCCTGCCTCGATGAAGCGGACCGAACGGACCCGGTTCGTCGTCAGCGCGGTGCCGGTGAACGCCGAGGTGGCAGCGGAGAGTCCGACGCCCGGAACGATCTCGACGTCGACGTCGGCCTTGCGGCACACAGCAGCCTCGGCGGTCGTCGGGGTGAAGATGATTCCGTCGTCGGAGCTTAGCCGCACGACGGTCTTGTCGGGGCGAGCGAGCTCGGCGAGCTTGCGACCACGAGTCGAGGCGGTTGCCCCCAGCTGAGCCGCGTCGATGAGCTCGGCGGCCTGCGGGACGTAGGCGGTGACGATCTCCTGGTGCACGTGGGTGTCATAGACGACGAGTTCGGCGTTCGCGAGGATGTCGGCACCGCGCATCGTCATCAGACCTGCCTCGCCAGGACCGCTGCCGATGAACACGACGCGGGGTGAGACCGGCAGGAGTCTGCGCGGCTGAACCCGACCGGTCGTCGGGGAGTCGGGAGTCGTCATACCTGCTCCTGGGCCTTGACCGGGGTGAGGTGATCCGCCGAGGCGGTGGGATCGATTCCGAGCTGCATGAGCAGGTCCTCGGCAGCTGCGGTACCGAGCTCGTCGGCGACGCGAGCGAGTTCCTTCCCGGCGATCGACAGCTGGTTCTCGTTGGCCGAGGCCAGATCGACGTCGGGCACCATCGGCAGCTCAGCGCTCAGATGGGTCCGTGCGAGGTTGCCGTCGTCGTCGGCCATGACTGCGTCGACGACGAAGCGGTCACCCTGGATCGTGGCAAGAGCACCGATCGGTGCCGAGCATCCGGCCTCTGCCCGGGACAGGATCGCACGTTCACAGGTGACCGCGAGGTCAGTCGTCTCGTCGTGGAGCCGGCGCAGGGCAGCGCGGACCTCGGCGTCATCGGCCATGACCGTCTCGTCGAGGGCGTAGGGGCTGTCGGCACCGCGAGTCTCGATGGCCAGCGCTCCCTGTCCGGGTGCCGGCAACATCGTGTCGAAATCGAGGGAATCGGTGGCTTCGGCCAGGCGGCCGATGCGGCGAACTCCGGCAGCCGCGAGGACGACGGCGTCAAGGCGTCCGTCGCGCACATGGGCGATGCGGGTGTCGACGTTGCCCCGGACTCCGCGAACCTCGATGTCGGGGCGGGCGGCGCGCAGCTGGACTGCTCGCCTGGGTGATCCGGTGCCGACGACCGAGCCTGCGGGCAGGTCGGCGAGGCTGAGCCCGTCACGTCCGATGAGAACGTCGGCAGGATCGACGCGGGGCGGGATGGCCGCCATCTGGATGCCCGCCTCGGGGGTGGTGGGCAGGTCCTTGAGGGAGTGCACGGCGATATCGATCTTGCCCTGGTGCAGCGCCTGACGGACTGCGGAGACGAAGACTCCGGTACCGCCGAATCCGGTCAGGGGCGACATATTGACGTCGCCTTCGGTGACGACCTCGACGATCTCGATGCGCCACCCGGTCAGCGCGGCCAACTGGTGGGCGATGGCCGTGGACTGGGAGCGTGCAAGCTGCGACCGGCGGGTGCCCAAACGGATGGTGCGGCCCGTGAAGCGCTCGGGCTCGACGACGTCGAGGGTGTGGTCGGCGACCGGGCGGATGCCGTCGGCTTCGACATGGTTCGAGCTCGAGGCCGTGGCGACCTTCGTCTCGGGTTTCGCAATCGAGTGGGCGACCTTGTTCGTCGGCAGGTCGAAGAGCTGCATGAGCGCCTGAGCGTAGTCGACGTCCGAATCGGTCACGGACAGTTCCTTGACCTTGACGGTCGGCGTGTGGATGAGCTTCTCGGCCACACGGTGCAGAGACTTGCGGATCTCGCCGAAGGCCTTCTCGTCGACACCGTCGCCGAGCTTCTTCTCCAGACGCGCGGTCTCGGCGGCGAGGACGTCCTTGGCATGTGTCCGCAGGGCCGTGACCGTCGGGGCGACAGCACGTTCCTTGTTGCCGGACTCGATCTTGGCCAGTTCTTCGTCGATGATCGCGCGGACTGATTCGACGGTCTCGACGACCGCGGTATCGCGCTGGTTGTCCGAACTCGTGAGCATGGTCCTGATCTCACCGAGGCCGAAGAGTGCGACGTGTTCGAACTCGCGCACGGACGGATCGATGTCGTGAGGCAGGGCGAGGTCGACGAATGCCTTGTTGGCGGCGCCCTTGGAGTTCTGCGAGAGCCCGGCGACGATGTCGTCGCGGGTCACCACGACGGCACGGGCGCCGGTGCAGGAGATGATCAGGTCCGCGTCGGCGATCTCTTCGGCCAGGATCCGCGAGGTGAGTTCGCGGGCTCGTCCGCCCACCTCGGCGACGAGGCGCTCGGCTTTGTCCAGGGTGCGGTTGAGCACCGTGATGTGGGCGACGCCTTCCTTGTGGAGTCCGGAGACGACGAGGCCTGACATCGCGCCCGCGCCGATGACAAGTGCGTTCGCGGCGCGCAGTGAGCCGATGTGCGCTGCCGATGCTTCCAGCGCCGCACTGAAGAGCGAACGCGCGACCTCGTCGAGCCCGGTCTCCGAGTGAGCGCGCTTACCCACGCGCAGACTCTGCTGCAGAGCGTGCGAGAGGTCGGAGGTCAGGGCTCCGGCAGAGAGTGACTCGGTGAAGGTCGAGCGCAGCTGACCGAGGATCTGGGCTTCGCCGATCGCCATCGAGTCGAGGCCGCAGGCCACCTTGAGCATGTGCGACATGGCTTGGGAATCGTAGTGGGCGTAGAAATGCCCGGCGATGTCCTGCCATTCCTTGTCGATCGAAGACACGAGTGCATTGCCGAGATCGGCGAGTCCGCCGTGGAAGGCTGTGACGTCGGCGATGAGCTCGAGGCGGTTGCACGTCGAGAGAACCGCAAGGCCTTCGACGTTGTCACCGGCGAGAGCATCGTCGCGCAGGGCTCCGACCTCTCCGGCCCCGAAGGCGAGTGCGTCCAACATGTCGATCGGGGCCGACTGATGGGAAATGCCGAGAACCAAGAGAGTCAATTCCTGTGCTCCTCAAAACCTGGATTGAGCGGTGCCGAATCGAGCGCCGAATAGTATGCAAGTACTTGCAGCTCACTGGCCAGATCGACTTGGTGCACGCGGACGGAGTCCGGGGCGTCGAGCACGGTGGGTGCGAAGTTCAGGATTCCGCGCACGCCTGCCTCAGCGGCGAGATGTGCCGCCGCGGGCGCGGCGTTGGCGGGAACTGCCATGACCACGAGGTCGATATTCTCGGGCCAGGTGGACAGTTCGGTGAGGTCGGAGACCGGCAACGACCCGATCATCGTTCCGATCTTGGCCTCATCGGTATCGAAGATTGCGGTGAGTCTGAGTCCGCGTCGTTTGAATCCGGCGTAGTCGGCCAGGGCTGAGCCCAAGCGTCCGGCGCCGATGATGGCCACGGTGCGCGCCCGGTCGAGACCGAGGAACGTACGCAGCGTGGAAGCCAGGTCCTGGCACGAATAGCCGACTCCGCGTCGGCCAGATCGTCCCAGTTGAGACAGGTCTTTGCGTAGCACTGACGAAGACACACCGCTGCGGGCCGCCAACGCCTCCGAGGAGATCGTCGACTGGCCGGTCGCAGCAATCGTCTCAATCGTCTGCAGATAAATCGGGAGTCGGGAGATGACGCGTTCGGGGACGTCCTTGCGAACGACACCCTCTATACCGTTGGCGGACAGAATCTCGCCCACTTAAACGTGTCACTCCTTCAATCGATCTCATGCGCCCAGAGCATCGATGGCTCGGGACAGCCGGTCCTCGACCACTCGATGGAAGCTGTGCTGACGACCGTCGAGCAGGACGACCGGGACATCCCAGCCGTACTGTGCTGACAGATCGTCATCGGTGTCGATGTCGATTTCCGTCACTCTCACGTCTCTGCCCGCCACCACCTCGGTGATGGCGCTCCTGGCGGTTTCGCACAGGTGGCAGTCGGTGCGTGTGAGAAAAGTCAGTTCGACCACTGCACACTCCTCATCGGGCGACAACAAACCCCGCCGAATTCAGATTCGAGCGGGGGCGTAGGACCTTTTCCGGTCTTACTTCTTGTTGCGACGCTGGTGACGTGTCTTGCGAAGCTGCTTACGGTGCTTCTTCTTCGACATACGCTTGCGGCGCTTCTTGATGACTGAGCCCACGCGGGTACCCCTTGTGATCGTCGGTGGAGGTGAACATCAGGTGCCCACCTATTGAACTAACCGTACAATTCTATCGCCTGGCCCGCTGCTTTCCCAAAACTGTGTCGAGATCCACAGCGCGGCGCACACGATCCCCGGATTGGCGGCGTCGTCGATCGACGGCAGCGCACGCACAGTCGGAGAAGTTGCCTGTTCAGTCAGAGAAGTTGCCGGCTCAGTCGAAGTAGGCGTCGAGGCCGAAGAAGGGAAAGAGGTTCTTGCGGGTACCCATGATCGCGCGGTCGAGCTCGGACTCCGGATCGTAGCCGTTCGTCCACGGGGTGAACTCCCCGTCAAAGCCATCGGTCATCGACAGCGGCGCCTCCCGCCCGGTCTTCGTCTGCGCATAGTCGGCCCAGCGGCCGGGAATGCGGGCGGCAGGGTCGATGTCGCGTCCGGCTGAGATCGCGACCAGGTTCGTCCACGCGCGGGGCACGACGTCGATGATCGAGTAGCCGCCTCCCCCGGTGGCCAGCCATGTGCCCCCGGTGTGCTTCTCGGCGAGGTCGCGGACCCACTCAGTAGCCACGCGCATCGCGTCCACGCTCAGGCGCATATGGGTCAGCGGGTCGCTGCGGTGCCCATCGCAGCCGTGCTGGGAGACGATGATCTGCGGGTCGAATCCTTCGACGATCGCCGGGATCGTCGCATCGAAGGCGCGCAGCCAGTCCCCATCGAGTGTGCGTGGGGGCAATGCGATGTTCGCCGCCGAGGCTGCTGCCCGCAGTCCCCCGATCTCGGCGGGGAAGCCGGAGCCGGGGAAGAGGAATTTGCCGGATTCGTGCATGGAGATCGTGAGCACGCGAGGGTCGTCCCAGAAGAACTTCTCCACCCCGTCCCCGTGGTGGGCGTCGAGGTCGATGTAGACGATGCGCTCATATCCGGCCTCGAGGAACTCCGTGATCGCGCCGGCGATGTCGTTGTAGACGCAGAATCCGCTCGCATAGTCGGGCATTGCGTGGTGCATGCCGCCCGTGAAGTTCACAGCACGACGGTAGCCGCCGGAGATGATCGACTGCGCTGCGTCGACCGAGCCCTGGAATAGCATCGCCGAGGCGGCGTGCATGTTCTCGAAGCTCGGCACGTCTTCGGTCCCGATTCCGTACTTCTTCGCCTCCTCATCGGTCAGCGATGCACTGGAACCCGCCTTCTTCACAGCCGCGATGAAGCCTTCGTCATGGAGCGCTGCGAGCTTGGCCTCGTCGACTTCGCTGACACCGTTGACGTGGACATTGTCGGCATCGAAGAGACCGAAGTCCATCGCCAGCTTCGCGGTCAGGTCGAGCCTGAGGGGATGCATGGGATGGCTGGGACCGAAGTTGTACCCGGTCACCGCTTCGTCCCAGACGACATAAACATCACTATCGGCCATGGGACCAATGCTATATGGCACAGCTCACTTGCGGAGATTCGGTGCCCGTGCGATCTACCATGGTGCTTGTGCCAAAGAAATCCCAGCAGCGACTCGACCGGTTCTTGCGACCAGGCCGGTGGGTCCGCGACTTCGTCGACGACCTTGCCCTCGCCTCGCCTGCGCGTTTGGCGATCGGCTCGTTCGTTGCAGTCGTGATCCTCTTCGCGATCCTGCTCATGCTGCCCGCGAGCATGCGCGACCCAGGATCGGTCTCCGACTCCGAGCACATCGCCAATGCCGTCTTCGTGGCCGTCTCTGCGGTCTGTGTGACCGGCCTGACCCCGGTGGTGACGGAGAACTACTGGTCGGACTTCGGTGTCTCGGTCATCACCGCCGGCATCCAGGTCGGTGGCCTCGGCATCCTCACCCTCGCCTCGGTGCTGGGCATGGCGGTCTCCCGTCGACTGGGGGTCCGGCAGCGGCTCATCGCCCAGCAGGCCACGTCGGCGCTCAACTTGGGGCAGGTCGGCACACTTCTCAAAACCGTCGTCATCACGATCTTCACCGCCGAGGCGATCCTTGCGGTGCTGCTGTTCCCGCGGTTCCTCATCCGTGGAGCGAGCCTCGGCGACGCCGCCTGGTACTCGATCTTCTACTCCATCTCCTCGTTCAACAATGCCGGCTTCACGATCCACCCGGGCGGCGGCGCCTACTTCGCCTCCGATCCGTGGATCCTGTCGATGCTCATGCTCGGCGTCTTCGTCGGAGCACTGGGCTTTCCCGTCGTGCTCATGATCGCCATGCAATGGAACCGACCGAAGAAGTGGGACCTGCACACGAAGCTGACGCTGACGACGACGTCCCTGGTCCTGGCCGTCGGCCTGCTGCTCCTGCTCATCTTCGAGTCGGGTAACCCTGCCACCCTGGGTGATAAGAGCGCCGGCCACACATTCGTCGAGATCCTGTTCATGGCGGTCATGCCCCGTTCGGGAGGATTCTCGACGATGGAGATCGCGGACATGAGCCAGTCCTCGCACCTGCTCATGGACATCATGATGTTCATCGGCGGCGGGTCCTCGTCCACAGCCGGCGGGATCAAGGTCACGACCGTGGCGGTCCTGGTTCTGGCAGCCCTCGCCGAGGCTCGCGGACTGCAGGATGTCCACGTCTTCGGTCGGCGCCTGACGTCATCGACGATCAAGCTCTCGATCTCGATCCTGCTCACCGGTGCCACCATCGTCTTCATCGGGACTCTGCTGCTGCTCCAGATCAGCGCCGAACCCCTCGATCGAGTGCTGTTCGAGGTGATCTCTGCGTTCGGCACCGTGGGCTTGAGTTCAGGAGTCTCGGCCACCGCGCCAGTTCCGGGCCTGTATCTGCTGTCGGTGATCATGCTCATCGGCCGCCTGGGTACGATTACACTGGCGGCAGCCCTGTCCATGCAGGACACGGTGCGCCTGTACCGCTATCCCGAAGAAAGGCCGGTCGTTGGCTAACGAACACTCTTCAATCCTGGTCATCGGACTCGGACGCTTCGGATCATCGACGGCCGCCACTCTGGCCAAGCTCGGTCGCGAGGTCATGGCGATCGAACACAGCGCCGAACTCGTCAAGGACTGGAGCGGAAAGCTCACCCACGTCGTCGAAGCCGACGCCACGAACATCGACGCCCTGCGACAGGTCGGAGCAGGTGACTTCTCCACGGCCGTGGTCGGCATCGGCACCTCGATCGAGGACAGCGTGCTGACCACGGCGAACCTCGTCGACCTGGGCGTGGGCCAAGTGTGGGCGAAGGCGATCTCGCCCTCCCACGGCAAAATCCTCCACCGCATCGGCGCCCACCACGTCCTCTATCCTGAATCGGATGCCGGCAGGCGGGTCGCTCACCTCGTGAGCTCGCGGATGATGGAGTACATCGAGTTCGATGAGGGCCACTTCGCAGTCGTGAAGATGCGTCCGCCGCGGGAGATCCAGGGCTTCACACTCAGCGAATCGGGTGTACGCGACAAATACGGTGTGACGATCGTCGGCATCAAGAGCCCGGGCCGCGACTTCACGTACGCCGAGCCCACGACCCGGGTGGGGAAGCAGGACCTGCTCATCGTCGCCGGACATGTGGAACTGCTTGGACGCTTCGCCGGGCGGCCGTAGAGGCACCTGTCTGGCAGGGAGGCACAGGTCGCTGGCCCGGCAGGGAGGCCGGCTCGGCCGAGAGGCTGGCCGGAGCAGCGTCCGAGCCGTAAGCAGTCTTCAGATCTGATCCGGTATTACCTCTCGCCAGAACAGTTTCTTGGGTGCGGGGTCGAGCTCAATCTCCGTCGTAGAGTCCTTGCCTGACAGAAGTTGTTCTCGTGCTTCCTTCATCATCGTGACCAGTCGCCTCTCGAGCTCGGCCAGGAACCATTCGAGCGTCTCGTGCCTGCTGACCAGCGCGACTGACCGCCCCTTGACTTCGATTCCCGCATACTTGCCCCGCTCATTCGGGCCCAGGCGCGTGACTGGTGAGTCGAAGGGAAGTGTCGGCTCCTCACTGCCATTCATGTCACTGCCATTCATCTCACTGTCATTGAGCGGCAAGCCCTGTGAGAATTCGGTCAGGGCTTCACCGACGTGGTTCCATGAGCTGATCGCGTTCTCCAACCGGTGGACAAAGGACATCGTCACCGTCTCCAGTGTGTCGAAGCAGCGCTCTGGCAGGTCGTTCCAGCCGTCTGCCCCGAAGCTTGAGTCCAACCGCTCAAGCTCGTTGTCGGCCAGATCGAGGAAGTCCGGCCACAGTCGCTCAATCAGCTCCCTGCGACGCTCGAGCAGTTCCGCTTCACGCTCAAGCAGACTCGCGAGCTCATCGTCGATGGCACGGACATCACGGTCTTCGATGGGCAGATGGGCTGTGAGGGCATGAGCAGCTAACTGTGTCGCACGCAACCGCTCGAGCTTATTCAGCTCCGAGTGCACCGTCATGAGGGCGGAATGCAGGCGCGCCACTCGAAAGAACTGTTCGTTGTTGTTCACTGAGGCTCTCTTTCCGCCGACTCGCTGCGACTGCGCATCGTTGTGAAAAGAGTATGTCCCGGCACTGACACGGCCGGTTCGCACGAGGCGCCGCCCTGAACCGGTGAGCCCTGAACCGGACAGCGTTGCAGACAACGACGGAGGGGACGGCCTCAGCCGCCCCCTCCGTCTGTGTGCCTCGAGGCCTGTGTACCTCGCGCTGTCGTCGTCAGTCAAACGAATAACGATGCGAAGTGCACGTGGAATCAGTGCTCAACAGCCTCCTCGGCGCCGAATCCCGTGTGCGCACGGACATCCATCTCCGCCGCGAGCTCGGGACTCTCAACGGTTTTGTCGGTGATCGACGCGATCCAGCCGAGGATGAAGCCGAGCGGGATCGAGACGATTCCGGGATTCGACAGTGGGAAGAGCACGAAATCGGCGCCCGGGATCATCGCCGTCTCAGAGCCGGAGACGACCGGTGAGAACGCGATCAGCAGCATCGCCGATCCCAGACCACCGTAGATCGACCACACCGCACCGCGAGTGGTGAAGCGCTTCCAGAACAGCGAATAGATGATCGTCGGCAAGTTCGCACTGGCCGCGACTGCGAAGGCGAGCGCCACGAGGAACGCGATGTTCTGCCCTTGCACTCCGATGCCGCCGATGATCGCCACGGCACCGATGACGATGACCGTGCGACGCGCGATCTTGACTTCGGCATCGGGGTCTTCGACCTTGCCCTTCTTGATGACGCTCGCATAGATATCGTGCGCGAAGGACGCGGCTGCGGTGATCGCGAGGCCGGCAACCACCGCGAGGATCGTCGCGAAGGCCACGGCTGAGATGAAGCCCATGAGCAGGGGCCCGCCGAGGTGGAGCGCCAGCAGCGGTGCCGCCGAATTCACTCCTCCCGGTGCGTTCTCAATCGCATCGGCACCCACGAGGGCTGCCGCACCGTATCCGAGGATGAGGGTGAACAGGTAGAACGCACCGATGAGCCAGATCGCCCAGACAACCGAACGACGAGCTTCCTTCGCCGAAGGCACCGTGTAGAAGCGCATCAGGACGTGCGGCAGGCCGGCGGTGCCAAGCACCAGAGCCAGTGCCAGGGAGATGAAGTCGAGCGGATTCTCACCGTACTTCTGACCGGGAGCCAGAATCGCTTCACCGACGCTCGAATTGTCCACTGCGGAAACGAGCAGCGTCGAGAGGTTGAACCCGTTGAGGGCGAGCACCCAGATGGTCATCGCGAAGGCGCCGAGGATGAGCAGGACCGCCTTGACGATCTGGACCCAAGTGGTTCCCTTCATGCCGCCGACGAGCACGTAGACGATCATCAGCGCACCGACAACGGCGATGACCAGCGACTGTCCGATCTTGCCGTCGATGCCCATGAGCAGCGACACGAGGCCGCCTGCGCCAGCCATCTGTGCAAGGAGGTAGAAGAAGCAGACGGCCAGCGTCGACAGGGCTGCCGCCATCCGCACGGGGCGCTGCTTGAGCCGGAACGACAGGACGTCGGCCATCGTGAACTTGCCCGTATTGCGCATCAGCTCCGCCACGATCAGCAGGGCGACGAGCCAGGCGACGAGGAAGCCGATCGAGTAGAGGAAGCCGTCGTAGCCGTTGACCGCGATGGCGCCGCAGATGCCGAGGAACGATGCCGCCGAGAGATAGTCACCGGAGATGGCGAAACCGTTCTGGGGTCCCGTGAACGATCGTCCGCCCGCGTAGTAGTCCGACGCCGACTTGTTGTTCCTGCTGGCGCGCAGAACGATGAACATCGTCACCGCGACGAACGCTGCGAAGATCGTGATGTTGAGGACCGGGTTGTTCTCGACCTCGGTCACCCCTTGGGAGACGTGGTCGATGCCTGCGGCGAAGAAGTCGCCGATTGCCACTGTGCTCATGAGGCAGGTCCTTCCGACTGCTGCTGAAGGCGTTCACGGATCGCCGAGGCCGGCGGGTCGAGCTTCTTGTTCGCGAACGAGACGTAGAACATCGTGATCGCAAAGGTCGTTACGAACTGTAGGAGGCCGAGGATCAGCCCGAGATTGATTTCGCCGACGACTTTCGTTGCCATGAAGTCGTGTGCGTAGGTACTGAGGATGACGTAGAGGAAGTACCACGCCATGAATCCGATCGACAGTGGGATCACCACTGAGAACCGCTTTCGCTTGAGTGCTTTGAACTCGGGGGTCTCCTCCTCAACGAGGAAATCGACCCGAGTGGTCACTGGTTCGGACATGTTTTCTCCATTCGGACGTGCGTAGAACATCTGTGGTCTGAATCACACAGCCTTAACCTAACGCTCAGGTTGCGCTAGGGAATACCACCGAAAGTTGGTAGCTTATTCACATGGACGCCAAAGCTAAAGACTCACGGGCGCTCAAAGCCGAGACTCGTCGGCTCTTCGTCGAGGCCGTCGACTCTCTGCACCGGAGCGGGACCGGCGACGTCGTATTCGGAGGCATGGTCGATCAGGATGCAGTTGCCGTCGAGGCAGTGGCGGGCGCTGGAAACGATCTTCTCTCCTCGCTCATCGTCAGCACCGGACGCGGACTCGGCGGCCGAGCCATGACCGAAGGCACCCCGCAGCTGACCAGGGACTACGGAATCGACCCCTTCATCACCCATCACTACGACGAAGCGGTGCTGGGTGAAGGGATCCAGGTCCTCATCGCTGTGCCGACTCTGCGCGGCGGCGAAGTCACAGGCATGGTCTACTGCGGCCACCGAAAAGGGTACGGTGCCGCTGCTCCGCAGACGAGTGACCTGGTCAAACGCGTCCGGCAGCTGTCAATTGATCTGGGCCAGCTCGGGCAGCCCCGACCGCGCGAGGAGCAGGTCGAACCTGAGCGTCTGTACTCCGACCTCGAGTCCTCGAGCAGGGAGGCTCTTCGCCGCACCTATGCGGAGCTGCGCTCGATCCGTTCAGGCGTCGATGAGAACGAGATGCGTGAGCGGCTGACCGTAGTAGAGAATCGCCTGGCCGATATCCTCTCCGGGCACAATTCGGAACTGTTTCCGAACCTGACGCCCACTGTCAGCCTCTCCCCCAGGGAAACAGACATTCTCTCGCACGTGGCATTGGGCTGGTCGAATGCCCGGATCGCCGAGGGGCTGGGACTGCGGGAGTCGACCGTGAAGTCCTACCTGAATACGGCCATGGTCAAACTCTCGGCCGGCACCCGGCATGAAGCGGTGTCCATCGCGAGGTCGGCCGGGGCCCTCCCCTGACCCAGGCTGTCGCGCTCTCAGCCGTTGATGACCTCGGAGTTCTCTTTCTCCATTTCGAGGGAACGGTAGCCTGCAGCCTGCGCGGCCGCCTCGGCGATATCGAAGAGCCCTGCGTCGATGAAGGTCTGCAGTCCGGCCAGCGTGGTGCCGCCCTTGCTGCTGACAGCCTGACGCTGTGCGCTCGGGTCCGGCTTCTCACTCAGGAGCCGGCCGGCTCCGTCCGCAGTGGCCACGACCATCTGTTTGGCGGTCTCCTCGCTCAGTCCCATCTTCACGCCCGCGGCGATCATCGTTTCGGCGAGGAGGAAGAAGTAGGCCACTCCCGAACCGGAGATCCCTGTCATGGCGGGGATCTCGGATTCGTCCAGGGCCACGACGAGTCCAGCTCCGGACAGCAGGGTCCGCAGTGTGTCCACAGTGGTCTCGTCCACCTCGGCGGAGGGCGCGAGGGCGATGACGCCGTGCCCGATGGAACTGGGAGTGTTGGGCATGATCCGCACGATCGGGTTCTTCGGCGCCAGCGTGGCCAGGTCCGTCATCGCGACACCGGCAGCCATCGACACCAGGACTGTGTTCGCATCCAGGCTCGGGGCCAGGTCACGCACCGTATCGGCCATCATCCACGGCTTGACGCCGAGGAAGACGAAGTCCGCACCGGCGGCGGCCTTCTGATTGGCCTCGGCATCGTCTTCCAAGGAGGTGATGGTGGCACTCGGCAGATCCGCAGCGAGTCGCTTCGCCGAGGCGGCCGAATTGGTCGTCGCGCGAACGTCGAGCTTCTCGTCAGCGCTCAGGATTCCCTTGATCAGTGCCGAGCCCATGTTTCCCGTGCCGATGGAGGCGATGGAGGTCAAATCAGACCTGCCTTTCTGTGGTGGTTCAGGTGGTGTGCGTTCTGACTACGGTCTCTTGCTCGCACGTGTCTCACTGGTGCGCACATGGCTCGAGGCGTTGCGGTGGCGGTCCTCGGTCTCAAGCCCGAGGTGGGTGCGGGCGAAGGCCAGGGAGTCGGCGAGCATCTGCTCCCGGGTGGACTTCTTCGTCACGAAGCGTGTGTTGACTTCGACGACGACGTCGCCGGACCAGTTGCGTTTGGCCAGAAGCTGCAGGGTCTCGGCCACGGGCATGGTACCGGCACCGGGGATCAGATGTTCGTCCTTGAGCGAACCAGAGCCGTCGGTGAGATGGACGTGGCGGAGTTTGTCGAAGATCTCCGACACGGTCTCGACGGCGTTCATTCCTGCTGTCGAAGCGTGGGAGAAGTCGAAGGTGAGGGCATCGTAGTCTTCGTCGAGGGGGTTCCAGTCGGGGTAGTAGACGAGGACCTCGCGCACGCCTGCGCGCCAGGGGTACATGTTCTCCACGGCGAGGACGACTCCGGTCTCCTCCGACACCTGCCGCACACCGTCGACGAAGCCCAGCGCGTATTCTCCCTGCCACCTGAAGGGCGGATGCAGGACCACAGTCTTGGCGCCGACCGACTTCGCGAGATTCGCGGTGATGCGCAGCTTCTCCCAATGGTCCTTGTGCAGGACTCGGGGCAGGAAGAGCAGCGTCGGTGCATGCAGGGACATGACCTCAAGGCCCGTTTCCGCAGCCAGACCGTTGATGAGGTCGACGTCGCGGGTCTCGGCATTGTGGGTGACCATGATCTCAACACCGTCGTAGCCGTGTTTGGCCGCTTGGGCGAAGGTCTCTGCCACGGTCATCGGGGACACCGAGGAGCTGGAGAGTCCGATTCGGATCTGGTGGTCCGAACTGTGCTGGGTCTCGTGGTCGTAGACCTCATGGCTGTCGAAGTACTCACGGTTGCGTCGCGAATTGGACCGCGCAGAATTCTTAGCGGTGTAGACCTTACGTGCTGACTTCGACCGTTTCGCCCTGCTCATCTCACCCAGTTTAGTCCTCGAAGATTTCATATTCCCTCAGAAAGCATAAGCCCTGAGGTCGCTAAGCTGGATCAATGACTGATTTTCGAGTTCGCCGGGCCCGCGTCGATGATGCCGCCCCCATCGCCGACATCCACATCGCAGCGTGGACGACTGCCTATCGCGGCATCATGGCCGACGAGATCCTCGACTCCCTCGACCTCGACCGACAGACCGCTGGTTGGACCCGCAGCCTCAGCGATGAGACCAGCCCGATGTCGACGCTCGTCGCGGTGCAGGGACAGCGTGTCCTCGGCTTCGGCGGGGTGTGCCCGCCCCGGGACACCGCCGAGGTGCTCAGCCAGCTTCCCGAGGCCTCCGGACTGGGACAGCTCGCGGCGATCAATCTCCACCCAGAGGCGTTCGGCTCCGGCGCCGGAGCGCTTCTCCTCCACGCTTTGGAGGACGAGCTGCAGGCCCTGGGGTTCACCCGCGCCTATCTCATGGTCGCCGAAGGCAACGACCGGGCGATGCGCTTCTATGCCAAACACGGCTGGCACCGCACGGAGATCACCCACGTCTTCGACGGAGTGTCCCCGGCGGTGCCAGAGCGCATGTTCACGATCAACCTCGGCTGAGGCCCACCTCGGCGAGGTACGGCCTCGACCGAAGGTCAGCCGTAGAGTTCTTCGACGTCCTCGTCGACCCAGTTCTTCGACTTCTCGACGGCCTTGTTCCACAGGCGGTAGGCGCGAGCGACCTTGTCCTCGTCCATCGACGGCAGCCAGCGCTTGTCCTCGCGCCAGTTGTTCTTCACGTCCTCCTCGCCGTTCCAGAACTTCACCGCGATGCCCGCGGCGTAGGCCGCACCCAGGGCCGTGGTCTCGACGACCTCGGGACGGATGACGGGCACGCCGAGGAGGTCGGCCTGGAACTGCATGAGCGTTTCGTTGGCGACCATGCCGCCGTCGACCTTGAGCTCGGTGAGCTTGACACCCGAATCGAGATCCATTGCATCCAGGACCTCACGGGACTGGAACGCCACCGATTCGAGAGCCGCACGCGCGATGTGGTTTTTGTTGACATAGCGGGTCAGACCCACCATCACACCACGGGCGTCAGACTCCCAGTGCGGGGCGAAGAGCCCGGAGAAGGCAGGCACGATGTAGCAGCCACCGTTGTCATCGACGTTCTTCGCAAGCGTCTCGACTTCGGGAGCCTCGGAGATGATTCCGAAGTTGTCACGCAGCCACTGCACGAGTGATCCTGTGACCGCCACGGAGCCTTCGAGGGCGTAGACAGCCTCGGCGTCGCCGATCTTGTAGGCCACGGTCGTCAGCAGACCGTTCTTGCTGGCCACGGGCTCATTGCCGGTGTTGATGAGCATGAAGTTGCCGGTGCCGTAGGTGTTCTTGGCCTGGCCCTTCTCGAAGCACGCCTGACCGAAGGTCGCCGCCTGCTGGTCGCCGAGGATGCCGCAGATCGGGGTGTCGATGATGAGGCCGTTCTTGGCGCCGTAGCCGTACACCTCCGAACAGGACTTGATCTCCGGGAGCATCGAGACGGGGATGCCCATGTCGCCGGCGATCTCCTCGTTCCAGTCCAGGCTCTTGACGTTCATGAGCATCGTGCGCGAGGCGTTCGTGACGTCGGTGACGTGGACTCCGCCGTTGACGCCGCCGGTGAGGTTCCAGAGAACCCAGGTGTCCATGGTCCCGAAGAGCAGTTCGCCGGCTTCAGCGGACTCCTTGACGCCCTCGACGTTGTCGAAGATCCACTTGGCCTTCGGTCCGGCGAAGTACGTCGCCAGGGGCAGGCCGACACGTTCCTTGTACTTGTCGGGCCCTTCGTCTCCGGCGAGTTCTTCGCAGATCTTCTGGGTCCGTGTGTCCTGCCAGACGATGGCGTTGTAGACGGGTTTTCCGGTGTTCTTGTTCCAGATGACCGTGGTCTCACGCTGATTCGTGATGCCCACACCCTCGAGCTGGTGGCGGTTGATGTCGGCACGGGTCAGGGCCTGACCGATCGCCTCATTCGTGTTCCTGATGATCTCCAGCGGGTCGTGTTCGACCCAGCCGGCGCGGGGGAAGATCTGTTCGTGCTCGAGCTGGCCCGAGGACACGATCTGCCCGTCGTGGTTGAAGACGATGGCCCGCGACGAGGTGGTTCCCTGGTCGACGGCGAGGATGAACTTTTCCTGACTCATGCTGACTCCTATGTCGAGGTGATGCTGTGGATTGCTGGTGACTCAGACGAGGGTCTGATGGCTCAGACGAAGGCTCGGGAAAGCAGACCGGCGATGATGGCGCCGACCAGGGGCCCGGCGATCGGGACCCACGAATAGGCCCAGTCCGAGCTGCCTTTGTTCGGGATGGGCAGCAGTGCGTGGACGATGCGGGGGCCGAGGTCACGTGCCGGGTTGATCGCGTAGCCGGTGGGGCCGCCCAAGGAGGCGCCGATGGCGACGACGAGGAGGCCGACTGCCAGTGGTCCCAGCTTGTCGGGGGTTCCGCCGAAGAGCAGGATGACGAACACGAGGACGAATGTGGCGATGACCTCGGTGACGAAGTTCCAGCCGTAGCTGCGGATCTCAGGACCGGTCGAGAAGGTTCCTAGGATGTTGCCGGCGTCCTTCTCCTCGTCGTAGTGCTTCTTGTACACAGCCCAGGCGAGGACCGCACCGATCATGGCGCCGATCATCTCGGCCGCGAGATAGGCGACGGTGTTGACGAAGTTGACCGGAATGCCGTCCGCGTATTCCGGTGCTCCGCTCGCGAGGATGCCGAAGGTCACCGCCGGGTTGAGGTGCGCTCCGGTCTTGAATGCGACGAAGACACCGGCGAAGACTGCGAGGCCCCAGCCGAACGAGATGAGGAGCCAGCCCCCTCCGTTGCCCTTCGTCTTGCCCAGAACCACATTGGCGACCACGCCGACGCCGAGCAGCATGAGCATCGCCGTTCCGCCGATCTCATAAAGGAAAATAGTACCCATATCTCACAAACTCCTATGTCTGTCCTGCTTCTCGGATTTACGGTTTCGGTGTTTCCTCGACGAGTGCCGCAGCTGCGGCATCGTCGTGGGTGGATTCGGCGGCGATCTGTGCGTCGACGTGAGCATTGAAGTCAGCGATCTCCTTCGCCTCCCGCTCATCGTCCCACCCGAGGATCGGGGCGGCGATCGCGGCGACCGCCTCGGCGGCGCTCTTCCCCCGGTCCCGGACCTCGTAGTTCAGCCGCATCCGCCGCTCGAGGATGTCGGCAAGATGGACGGCACCCTCCGAGGCTGCTGCGTAGTGAGCCTCGACGCGCAGGTAGCGCTCTGCCCCGGTCAGAGGCCGACCGAGATCAGGGTTCTCGTCGACGAGATCGAGGATGTCCTCGACGAGGGTTCCGTAGCGGCGGATGAGCCGCTTGACACGATCTTCGTCCCACCCGTATTTCTCGGCGATGCCAGCTTGTCCGCGTCTCACAGCACCAACGCCTTGGGCGCCGAGCAGCGGAACCGATTCGGTCAGTGAGCGACGGTCCTTCGCATCGTCGCCGAGGGCGAAGTCGACGGCGTCTTCGGCCATCACCCGATAGGTCGTGTACTTTCCACCGGCGATCGCAGACAAGCCGGGTTCGACCTCCATCACCGTGTGCTCGCGGGAGACCTTCGTCGACGCCTGTCCCTTCTTGGCTACCGGCTGGAGCAGCGGGCGCAGACCCGAGTAGACGCCGATGACATCATCGCGCGTCAGCTTCTCCGCCAGAATCGCATTTGCGTGCTTGAGCAGGTAGTCGATATCGTCCGACGTCGCCACCGGCGCATCGACATCCTGGTCCCACGGTGTGTCGGTGGTGCCGATGACCCAGTAGCCCTCCCACGGAATGACGAAGAGCACGGACTTCTCGGTCTTCGAGATGATGCCGGTTCCCGGGTCAGCCTTGATCTTGTCCTGATCGACCGTGATGTGCACGCCTTTCGACGCCAACACCTTCAGACCGGCGTCGGCCTTGGCCAGGTCCTGCTGCTCCTCGGTCCAGACGCCCCCGGCGAGGATCGTGCGGCGGGCGTGGATGTCGAACTCGCGGCCGGTCATCTCATCTCGGGCACGGACGCCGGAGACCCTATCGCCGTCGTGAAGGTAATCGATGACGGACACGTGGTTTGCCGCTGCCGCACCGTAGCTCGCGGCCGAGCGGATCAAGGTCATGACAAAGCGCGCGTCGTCGACCTTCGCGTCGTAGTATTCGAGCGCGCCGACGGCCGCATCATCGGCCAGCCCCGGGAAGTGCGCGGTCAGAGCCTTCTTGCCCAGGTGGCGGTGCATCGGCACAGCGCGTTTGCGCCCCGGCCGAGTCGCCATCGTGTCGTAGAGGAGAACGCCGGAGCCGATGAAGGCCCGGTCGATGAGGCGGTGTTCGAAGGGAAAGACGAAGGCGACTGGCTCCACCAAGTGCGGGGCCGTGTGCTGGAGGAGGAGATCGCGTTCCTTGAGCGCCTCGGCCACGAGCTTGAAGTCGAGCATCTCGAGGTAGCGCAGCCCGCCGTGCATGAGCTTCGATGACCGTGAGGATGTGCCCGAGGCCCAGTCCTTCGCATCGACGACGCCGACATTGAGCCCGCGCGTCGCCGCATCGAAGGCCGATCCGGCGCCGGTGACACCACCACCGACGACGAAGACGTCGAGCGGGTCGCTCGGCGTCGTAGATTCGAGGGTGTGCAGGGCTTCATCGCGGAACGATGGGGAGAGTTCGCCATTTTGCATATGCTGTTCGTTTCCTTCGTCGACCATGGCAGACCGGTGGGCCGTCAATCATTATTGCGCCCCCTTGCACGTGTGAGTGCGATCAGGGGCCGTTGAGAAAAACCTAGCAGAGAACCTTCAGGTAAGGGCTCGTTCGTCGTCGGCGCTGCTCACACCAGCTCCACGCGCATCGCCGATGACATCTCGGCAGAGTCGAGCAGATCGAGCTTGCGCATGATGATGCCCTCACGCAGCGCCCATGGGGAGATGTTCATGACGTTGACGTCGAAGATCGTGAACGCCGCCTCGGCGACGATGGCTCCGGCGAGCACCTGGCCGGCACGGGCCTGGGACACTCCTGGCAACGTCGCCCTCTCCTCCGGTGTGCGGGCGGCAAGAGTGTCGATGATCCCCGCGAGATCACGGCGGAAGAGTTTGCGCGGAGCGTAGATGCCGTCCCCGCTGGGAGCGGCCCCGGCGATCCGGGCCAGCGAACGAAAGGTCTTCGACGACCCCACCACCTGATCGGCGGTGCCCACGCGGTTGATCTTGCCGGCGATGCGGCCGATCTGAGATCGGGCGTATTTGCGCAGCTCATGGATGTCATCCGCGCTGGGCAGCGGATCGGGGAGGAAGTCCGAGTAGGTGCGTCCGGCACCCAAGGGCACGGACACCGCTGCCTGCGGGTACTCGTCCTGTCCGGCTGCGATCTCGAGCGATCCGCCGCCGATGTCGAAGAGCAGGATCTTGCCTGCCGACCATCCGAACCAGCGACGGGCGGCGAGGAACGTCACCCGCGCCTCGTCCTTGCCGGACATGACATTGAGGGTCACTCCCAGCTGAGCGTTGATCGATTCGATGAGCTCGCTGCCGTTCGGGGCATCCCTGACCGCCGAGGTGGCGAAGGCCAGGATCTGCTCCGATCCCTGATCTTCGGCGATCTCGACAGCCTCGGCGATGAAGTTGTGAAGCTTCTCCTGGCCCTCGGCGTCGATGTATCCGTCATCGCCGAGGTGCTCGGCCAGACGCAGGATCTCTTTGTGGGAGGTGGCGGGCAGGGGCGGGGCTCCGACGTGAGCGTCGACCACGAGGAGGTGGACGCTGTTGGACCCGATATCGAGGACTGCTAGGCGCATTCGCTCAGTTTAACCTCAGATATCGGCGCAGTCCTATACATTCGATAAGTCCTACGCGTCGGCCCAGTCAGTGGCGCGGAAGCCGAATTCGGGCGGGCGCTTCGCGAAGAACGCCTCCTGGCCGCGGGCGATCTCTGCTCGGTAAGCCTGGTCGAGCCACTGCGGCGGGTCTGCATCCTCCGTCAGCTGCCCGTCGAGGACGGCCTTCGAACCGACCTGGCTCAGGCGGGAGAGTCCGACGATCTTCTCCCCCATCGCCTGTGCCGAGGCCAGCGGAGTCTCGGAGACCTCGTGGAAGAAGCCGAGCTCGCGCATCGTCTCGAATTTCACGATCGAGGCGGTGACCAGCAGGTATCTGGCCCAGGAGTCACCGAGCACGGTGGCCAGGCGGCGAGTTGGTCCCGGTGGGTAGACGAGGCCGAGTTTCGCCGCAGTGACGCCGAAGATCGAACCGGGGGCCGCGATGCGGATATCGCAGGCCGCTGCGATCTCGGTGCCGCCGCCGACGCAGTTGCCGGTGATGGCGGCGATGGTCGCGGTGCGCGCATTGGCCACGGCCGCCTCGGCGGTGGAGTTGAGGTCCCAGAAATCATCCAAGGGAACATTGAGGTCCGCAATGTCGGACCCGGCGGAGAAGTGCCCCGCCGCTCCGGTGATCACCAGTGCGCCGATCGAGTCGTCGGCGTCGACGCCGGCGATGATCTCCGGCAGTGCCCGCCACATCGGGCGGGAGATGGCATTGCGCTTTTCGGGCCGATCAATGACGAGGGTTCCGACTCCACCGGAGACGGTGAAGTCGAAACCCTCGAGATCGACCGGACGGTAGGTGCCGTCAACGGTCATGTGTCATGCCTTTCAGCTGTGACTATAAAGCGGTGGCGATTCAGCCCCGGTTGTCCGGGACCTCGCGCTGTTCCTCACCGTCGTAGGCGCTCAGCGGTCGGATCAGGGCGTTGTTCGCCTGCTGCTCCATGATGTGAGCGGTCCAGCCGGTGATGCGGGCCATGACGAAGATCGGTGTGAACTGATCGGTGTCGAAGCCCATGAGGTGGTACGCCGGACCCGACGGGTAGTCGAGGTTCGGGTAGATTCCCTTGCGGCCGACGAAGTCCTCTTCGAAGGCGTTGTAGAGATCAAGGAGATCGGTTGCACCCTTGGCTTCGACCATGTCCTCGAAGGCCTTGCGCATGGTCGGGACGCGCGAGTCGCCGTTCTTGTAGACACGGTGTCCGAAGCCCATGATTTTGGCCTTCTTCGCCAGTGCATCGTCGATCCATGCCGAAGCCTTGTCAGCGGTGCCGACTTCTTCGAGCATCGCCATGACAGCCTCATTGGCACCACCGTGCAGGGGTCCCTTGAGGGCACCGACGCCACCGGCGACGGCCGAGTACAGGTCAGACGTCGTCGAGGTGATGACACGGGTGGTGAACGTCGAAGCGTTGAACGAGTGCTCCGCGTAGAGGATCATCGAGATGTCAAAGCAGCGCACGACCTCCTCGGCGGGAACCTCGTCGAAGACCATCTTGAAGAAGTTCGCGGCGTAGCCGAGGTCCTTCGTCGGTGCGACGGGGTCGAGTCCGTGGCGACGGCGGTGGTCGATGGCCACGATCGTGGGCAGCTGGGCGTAGAGACGCTCGGCCTTGGCCAGGTTGGCCTCTTCGCCTTCGACGTCAGCCTCAGGATCGACAGCGCCGAGGTAGGCCACGGCCGTCTGCACGACGTGCATCGGGTGGCAGTCCTTGGGCAGGTCGAGGATGAGCTGGACGAGCTTGTCGTCGATGCCGCGCTGAGCACGCTCACGGGACTTGAACTCCTCGAGCTGAGCCTCGTTCGGGAGCTCACCGTTCCAGATCAGGTAGGCGACGTCTTCGAAGTTGCGCTTGGCAGCGAGTTCCTGGACGGGGTACCCGCGGTAGGTCAGCGAGTTCGTTTCCTGGACTACCTTCGAAACGGCCGTGGTGTCGACGACGACGCCCGCAAGACCTTTTTTGATTTCTTCGGTCACTGGTGACCCTCCTGTGAAAAGTTGAATACGGCTGCGTCAAAATCGTTGTACGCAGCGTAGTCGATCGTGTCGTAGAGGTCCGCACGGGTCTGCATTCCCTCGAGCAGGTCCACCTGGGTGCCCTGGTCGCGAATGGTCTGCAGGCCCGATTTGATCGCACCCATGGCGAGACGCAGAGTTGTGACCGGGTAGATCACGACTTTGACTCCGACGTTCGCCAACTGCTCGGTCGTGAACAGTTCGCTCTTTCCGAATTCTGTCATGTTCGCCAAAATCGGAACATCCACGCTGCTGGCGAATTTCTCGAATTCGCTCAGGTCCCGCATGGCTTCGGGGAAGATCAGGTCCGCTCCGGCGTCGACATAGGCCTTCGCGCGGTCGATCGCCGCGTCGAGTCCTTCGCCTGCACGGGAATCGGTGCGGGCGCTGATGACGAAGTTCTCATCTCGACGCCCCTTGACGGCGGCTTTGATGCGCTTGCTCATCTCAGCAGCAGTGACAACCTCTTTGCCGTCGAGGTGGCCGCAGCGCTTCGGGTTGACCTGATCCTCGAGGTGCATCCCCGAGATTCCGGCGTCTTCGAATTCCTGGATGGTGCGTGCCACGTTCATTGCTTCGCCCCAGCCGGTGTCGGCGTCGATGAAGGTCGGCAGGTTCGTCACCCGGGCGATGTTGCGTCCGTGATCGGCCACCTCGGTGAGTGTGGTCAGTCCGATATCGGGCAGGCCCATGGCTGCGGAGAAGGCACCGCCGGAGATGTAGACGCCCTCGAATCCGGTCTGCTCGATGATCTGAGCGTTGATCGGATTGATGGCACCGGGGAACTGGACGATCTTGTCGCCGGCGAGGAGCTCACGGAATTTCGCGCGGCGCTCGGCCGGTGTTGCGGTTGCCCCCAACATCAGAAGATGCCCTTCGAACCGGTGTGCTCGAGTCCGTCGACGGTGAAGCTGAGTTCGGCAACACCCTTGGCGTCGAGGTTCTCGAGGTTCTCGGCCAGGTCGATGAAGCGGGTCTGCTCGGCACCGGTGAGGATGCCTTCGGACAGGGTCTTGAACTTCTCGATGTAGTTCGCGCGGGCGAAGGGACGGGCACCGAAGGGGTGTGCGTCGGCCACGGCGATCTCGTCGACGAGTGTCGAACCGTCTTCGAATTCGATCTCCACGCGGCCGCCGAAGGCCTTCTCATTGGGATCGGTCGAGTGGTAACGGCGCGTCCACTCCTTGTCTTCGGTGGTCTCGATCTTGTGCCACAGCTTCACGGTTTCGGGGCGCCCGGCACGCTCGGGTGCGTAGGAGCGCTCGTGGTGCCAGCCCTGATCCTCCATGGCCACGGCGAAGATGTACATGATCGAGTGGTCGAGGGTCTCGCGGCTGGCCTTGGGATCCATCTTCTGCGGATCGTTGGCGCCGGTGCCGATGACGTTGTGCGTGTGGTGCGAGGTGTGGATGACGATGCGCTTGATCTTCGTCAGGTCCTCGATCTCGCCGCCGAGCTTGCGGGCGAGGTCGATGAGCGCCTGCGCCTGGTACTCGGCCGAGTGTTCCTTGGTGTAGGTGTCGAGGATCGCGCGCTTGGCCTCACCCTTGCCGGGCAGAGGAATCGTGTAGCGGGCTTCAGGACCAGAGAGGATCCAGGCGATGAAGCCGTCTTCGCCTTCGTAGATCGGGTTGGGAGCGCCTTCGCCGCGCATCGCACGGTCGACTGCTTCGACGGCCATCTTGCCGGCGAATGCGGGAGCATGCGCCTTCCAGGACGAGATCTCGCCCTTGCGGGACTGACGGGTCGCGGTGGTCACGTGCAGGGCCTGCTGGATCGCCTGGAAGGTGACTTCGGTGTCGAGTCCGAGCATGGCGCCGATGCCGGCGGCCGCCGACGGGCCGAGGTGGGCGACGTGGTCGATCTTGTGCTCGTGCAGGCACATTCCCTTGACCAGGTCGACCTGGATCTCATAGCCGGTGGCGATGCCGTTGATGAGGTCCTTGCCATTGATGCCCTTGTGCTGAGCAACGGCGAGGACCGGCGGGATGTTGTCGCCGGGGTGCGAGTACTCGGCGGCGAGGAAGGTGTCATGGAAGTCGAGCTCACGCACGGCCACACCGTTGGCCCAGGCTGCCCATTCCGGGGAGAAGTGCTCGCCCAGGGGCAGGCCGAAGACTGTTGCACCGGGTGTGTACGGGTGGGTCTGCGCCTGCTCGCGAGCGTGCAGCGGGGCCGAGCGGCGCACCGAAGCGGCTGCCACGGAGGCATTGTCGATGACGCGGTTGATCACCATTTCGGTGACCTCTGAATCCACCGGAGTCGGGTCTGAGGCGACCTCTGCGATCTTCCAGGCGAGTTGGTCTTCGCGAGCCAGGTTCTCTGAGCTCTTGTGCGTGCGGACTTCATGATCGATCATGGTTAACCCCTTCAAACGTCCTTGACCGTTCAGGTCTGAGAGTGGCTGACACAACTGTAGGCTACGTCACTTCACTGTCACGGTCTGGCCAGAATTTTATCTCGACATCAAGATACTTTACCCGACCGGTCCTGCCTCCGACCAGTGGGCTGCTCTGAAGTTCTGCGGAATGGGAATCCGGACCTCTTCTGCCACGGATCACGATGTGGGACGATGGCATCATGACTCGCACTGCCCTTGACTTCGACGAGAACTGGTTCGGCGACGAGGAGTTCGCCCGGTTGCGCCGACGCATCCCGATCCCCTATGTCAACGCCGTTCCCGTCCGGGTCGGAGAATCCGGAACTGTCGAGCGCATCGGTCTGCTTCTGCGCAGCCTCGACGATGGCACGCTGGGTCGTGAGGTCGTGGGCGGACGCATCCGCTTCCACGAGAGCATCCGCGCGGCGCTCATGCGGCACGCGGAGAATGACCTCGGGCCGATGGCTCTGCCGGTCATCCCGCCGGCGATCGCGCCCTTCCACATCGCTGAGTATTTCCCCACCGAGGGCTCGTCTCTGCTCCACGATCCGAGACAGCACGCGATCTCGATGTGCTTCATCCTGGAAGTGCGCGGCGAATGCACGCCCCGCGCGGACGCACTCAGCCTCGACTGGCTGACTCCGGAGGAGACGCTGAGCCCCGAAATCACCAGCGAACTCTGCCACGGTCAGGAACACGTCCTCCGCTACGCCCTGGCCCACATGGGCTTCGCGATCTGAGAGCCTCCAGCGCCCTGCTGTACAGTGGGTGCCACGACAGGGGAGCGCCGAAAGGGGCGCTGAGAGTGCAGATGAAGCTGCAGACCCTCGAACCTGATGCGGTTAGCACCGCCGAAGGAAGTCGAGACTCTTCTACCCCTCCTTGATTTGAGGAGGCACAATGCCGAACACGACCGCGCCGTCACCCACCGCAAAGTCCACACCACCCCACACTCTGGCCCCGCTGACGAAGAAGTGGCGTGTGGTCGACTACGTCGTCACCGCCGTCCTCGGCATCGCGGTCGGACTCATCTTCTGGGTCCTGGCACTGAGCTGGAAGGTCCTCGAACTCGGGTTCCAGGCTTTCCCTCCCTCGATCGGCCTCATCGCCGGACTCTGGGTCCTCGCCGGTCCGCTCGCAGGGATCATCATCCGCAAACCCGGCGCAGCACTGCTGTGCGAGATGATCGCCGCCATCGTCGAAGCGGTCCTCGGCTCCCACTTCGGTGCCACCGTCCTACTCTCCGGGCTCGTCCAAGGGCTCGGTGCCGAACTCATCTTCGCCGCCTTCGGCTACCGCCGCTTCAGCCTGTGGGTCACAAGCCTGTCCGGCCTGCTGGCCGCGGCATTCATGTCCGTGAGCGAGAACATCATGTACAACGCCGCCTGGCAGTTCAGCTTCCAGGCCGCCTACACCGTGTGCGCGATCATCTCCGGCATCGTCATCTCGGGCATCGGCGCGTGGTACGCCTACCGAGCGATTGCTCGGACCGGGGCGCTGAGCTCCTTTGCCTCCGGTCGACTGCGCTGAGAGGCCCGCGCTGATGGCTCTGCCGATTCGCGCAGACTCGTTCTCGTGGCGTCATGCCGATCGCGAAGAAACCGCTGTCGGACCCCTCGATCTCAACATCGCGGCAGGTGAGAAGGTGCTTCTCCTCGGTCCGTCCGGAGCGGGAAAGTCGACGCTGCTGCACGCGATCGCCGGCGTCCTGCCCGCCGAGTCCGGAGAGGCGGGCGGTGAGCTTCTCGTCGGCGACGCTCCACCTGACCCTCGCCGAGGTGAGATCGGGCTGGTCCTCCAAGATCCCGATTCGCAGGTGATCTTCTCCCGCGTCGGCGACGATGTCGCCTTCGGAATGGAGAACCTGGGACTGCCCGCCGAGGACATCGAGTCCCGCATCACCACGTCGCTGGCGGCGCTGGGCCTCGACCTCCCGCCCGAGCATCCGACGGCTGCTCTGTCCGGCGGACAGAAGCAGCGCTTGGCGCTGGCAGGGATCCACGCGATGTCACCGCAGGTCATCGTCCTCGACGAACCGACAGCCAACATCGATCCGGACTCCGCCGCAGCTGTCCGTGACACTGTCCTCGACACCCAAGCCGCCACCTCGGCGACGATGATCATCGTCGAACACCGGGTCGGGCTGTGGCTCGATCACGTGGACCACGTGATCGTCCTCGGTCGCGAAGGAGTGGTCGCTCAAGGGCCGCCGAGGCGGGTCTTCGGTGATCCGGAACTGTCCCAGGTGCTGGTTGAGTGTGGAATCTGGGTGCCTGAAGCAGCGGGGCCGCGAGTGACATCGCCCGGGGTGCCGTCTGGAGCAGAAGCGCTCCCCCGCACCAACGGCGAGGTCGTGCTGACGACAGAGCGCCTCGGCGTGGCTCGTCCGGGAGCGAAGGTTCCCGCGACGACCGGCCTCGACCTGCGCATTCAGGCAGGTGAGGCAGTGGGCATCGTGGGCGCCAACGGTGCCGGGAAGTCCACAACTGCTCTGACCCTGGCGGGTCTCATCCCGGAATTCGACGGCGAAGTGCACGCGTCCGGCACCCTCCGCGGTGGGGCGAAGCATGCTCGCCCGTATCGGTGGGCCTCGGCATTTCTGGCTCCGCGCATCGGGATGGTCTTTCAGGAGCCCGAGCATCAGTTCCTGCGCTCAACCGTCTCCGCCGAGCTGGCACTGGGCCCGCACCTAGCCGGATGGTCGCGTGCCGAAGTCGACGACCGCGTTGCCGAACTGCTCGACGTGCTGGGTTTGGAATCGGTCGCCGATGCCCACCCACAGGGCCTCTCCGGTGGGGAGAAGCGTCGCCTGTCGGTCGCCGCCATGATGGCCCCGCGGCCGCGGGTGCTCATCGTCGATGAGCCCACGTTCGGTCAGGATGCCCTCACGTGGGCCGGGCTGGTCGAGCAGTTCATCGACATCCTCACCCGCGGGTCGGCGGTCGTCGCGGTCAGTCACGATCATGCGTTCCTCGATGCGATCGGAGCGCGCCGGGTAGAGGTGGGTGAGCGCATTGAGTGAGCACACTCTGCAGCACTCCTACTCCGCCGGTTCCGCCGGTCCCGCTGGTTCCGCCGAGGTCACCGTTCAGGATCCCGGTCAGCTCATTCCCGTGGTGCGCTCGACGGCTCTGGTCAGATGCAATCCGCTGACGAAGATCGCCGTGGCGCTCATCCTCATGGTCGGCGCCCTGCTGAGCATCGATCTGGTCTCGGCCGGGATCGTCCTCGCGTTCACCCTTGTTAGTCTGCCCGTCACCGGTCTCGATCTGCTGGCCGCGCTCAAACGGCTGTGGTTCCTTCCGGTGGGTGCGCTGCTCGCAGCTTGGGGCACGGCGATCCTCGCGGAGAAGACCGGTGCTGTCGTCATCGACGTCGGACCGATCCTCATGACGACCGGGTCCCTTGACGCGGCGGCCGCGATCTTCGTCCGCGCCCTGGCGCTGGCGATTCCGCTCATCGTGCTCGCGTCGACGATTGACCCACGCGACCTCTCAGATGCCCTGATTCAGCATCTTCGACTGCCCGAGGTGGTCGTCGTGTCGGTGCTCGCGGCGTCCCGGCTGCTCGGTCTGCTCGTCACCGAATGGCAGACGCTGTCGATGGCCCGGCGGGCCAGAGGCGTGGCTGGTGGTTCGCTCGTGCGGCGCACCAGCAGTCTGTTCGGTGGGATCTTCGTACTACTGGTCCAGTCGATACGGCGCGGGACCACTCTGGCGATGGCCATGGAGGGCCGGGCATTCGGTCGTCCCGGTCGCACGTGGCGCAGACGGTCGACGTTCGCCGGACGGGATCTGGTGGCCATCGTGGCCTCGCTGGGAGTGTGTGTGGCGGCGATCGTCTCAGCGCACCTGTTGGGCACGTGGAACCCGATCATCGGCGGGTAGTGGTCAGGACTGATTGATGAAGGCTCAGACCTGCTTCACGGAGTTTCAGACTTGCTTGATGAGATCTTTGAGGAAGGCGCGCCAATCCTCGAGAGCCTCGGCGCTCATCAGCTTCGAGGCCGTGACGACGAGGACCGATTTCTCGCCGGACTTCGAATCGGACTTCGAGCCGGATTTCGGGGCCGCCTTCGACTCAGCCGCGGCTTCGATCTTGCTGCCGTCGGCGAGATTCGCACGCCAGAAGGAGCGCTTCGGCGTCTCGGACGTGCGCGGTTCCCCGTCGAGGTCGACGCCGTTCATAGAGCCATCGACGAGTTCTGCGAAGCTCCTGACCACCTCGGTGCGCTCCCCCGCCACAGTGCGTGAGACCGCGACGTCGAAGGTTCCGTCGGCCCGCTGGCCGGGCACACGTGAACCGATCTCCTGCTCATAGGCGATGACGGCGCCTTGGACCCACCAGCCGTGCTTCTCCACGACCCCCTCGAACTGCGGGTAGAGGGCGTCGGCGAGTTCCTTATGACTCGCCGACGTCCCACCAGCCGCTTCGAGGCGGGCCCTGGTGTCCGCCCAGGGTTCGCCGAGTGCCTTCTCGATCGCCGCCACATTCATCGCTTTGGTCGCCATGAATGAAGTCTAGGCAACTATTGCCCACCCGTGAATGTTCAGCGGGCAGACAGGCCTCAGTCGACCTGAAGCTCGCCCATCTCGTCCCAGCCTTCGCCGTCGATCTTGCGGGAGATGATCTTCGGCGTCGACACCAGGTGCGGGCGCATGGCCTCGAGGCCGGCGGCGAAGTGGTCGCTCTTGACGTGTGGTTCTGCCCCTTCATCGGTGAACGCTTCGACGAGGACGAACTCGTTGTCCTTCTCCAGGCTCTTCGACCACTCGAACCACAGGTTGCCCGGTTCCGAACGCGTCGCCTCGGTGAAGGTGCGCACCGCCTCGGGGAACTCATCGACGCTCTCGGGCTTCACGTCATACTTCACAACGATGAAGATCATGGACTGACCTCTTTCTCTTCGGTGATGAATTGTCGGCTCCAGCAAATCATATTCGCTGCCCCTGCTTCACACACGCTCGGTTTCAGACGCGCTCGGCGATGAGCACGAGGAAATCGCTGTCCGGCTCATAGGGGTGGAGTTCCCAGGTGGAGAGTTTGAGGCTGACGAGCATCCCGGTCGACTTCACATCGTCGACGAAGTCTGCGAAGTCGTAGCCGCGTCCGGCACCGAAGCCAGCGACGAAGCGTCCACCCGGCTTGAGCGTCGTCTTGATGTTCGCCAGGGTCTGCTGCCGCGATGCCGGGTCAAGGAAGGACAACACGTTGCCGGCGCAGAAGGCCACGTCGATGTCGGTGATGTTCGCGGCCGAGTAGTCGAACACCGCGAGATCTCCCGTTTGCCATTCGCCGCTCGGGAAGTCCTCTTCTGCGACGGAGATGAGGAACTCGTCGAGGTCGACGCCGTAGACCGTATGGCCTTCCTTGATTAGCTGCCCTCCGGCGCGACCCGTGCCGCAGCCGGCGTCGAGGATGCGCGCCCCGCGCGGTGCCATCGCATTGACGAACCGCGCCTCTCCCCCGATGTCGTGGCCGGCGGCCACGAGCTTCCTCCACCGGTCCGCATAGTTCGCGGAGTGGTCGGGGTTGGTCTCACGGATGCGGTTCCACTGATGATCGAAGCTCATGGCCCCATCCTAGGACGGATCCTCACTCGAAGACCTCGGCCACCACCTCGGCGACGGCCGTGACCGGATCCGATGGGTCGGGTGAGATCAGCACGATGATCTCCCGTCCGCCCGCCTCGGCGACGGGATGAAGCGTCACCCCGGCCCCACCCATCGACATCATGATCGGGGTTGCGAGCGTCAGGCCCAGGCCCGTGCCCGCCAGGGCGAGCGCGACGGCGGTGTCCGTGACGATGTGGGTCTCCTTCGCGGCGATCCCCAGCGCCGAGGTGGCCAGTCGCATCGCTCGACCGAAGAGTTCTTCGGCAGGGGGCAGGATCCAATCCGCCTCTGCCAAATCGTCGGGCGTCGGTCGGGGCATCCCGGCGGGAGTCACGATGCCGAAGTCCTCCTCGGCCACGGTCGTCCATGTCAATCCGCGCATCGGGGGCAGCGGCACTGCCGGATAGTTGATTCCGATCCCTAAGTCGATCGCCCCTTCGATGACCGCAGAGGACATGGTCTCGACGTTGATCTCACGGGCTCGGACTTCGATGTGCGGATGCCTCTGCCCGAGCAGGCGCACAATCGCCGGAAGCGCAGTCGTCGACGCCGACCCGAATACGCCGAGGGTCACGATCGCCTCACTGCGGAAGTCTCGCCCCATCATCGCCATCTCCGCCTGCTTCTGTGCGGCGAGGATGTTGCGGGCGCGCGGAAGCAGCGTTCGGCCGGCCTCCGTGAGGACCAGCCCCCTGCCTCGGCGGCGGAAGAGCTCGGCACCGACGCTGCGACGCAGCGCTGTCACGTGCTGGGACACCGCGCCGATGCTGTAGCCCAGCTGATCAGCGGCCCGGGTCATCGAACCGCGCTCAGCGACGGTGACGAAGGTCTGCAGCTGCCCGAGTGTCCATGCCATGAGGACAGACTAGCTGTTTTAACGTTTTCTAAAAACATCGTTCACGAACTCTCTCTTGTCCTTAAATGTGAGGGGAAGCACAATGGGCATAGATGGCGTCGACGAGGATGCCTGGACCAACAGTGAGGTGGAGCGTGGACGACACAGCACCAGCGAACAGCACATCATCCGCGAGCACTGCGACCCCCACAGGTGCCCCGGCACCGGAACACGCCGAGGTGGTCATCATCGGGGCGGGCGTGATGGGGGCCGCGATCGCCTACCAACTCGCCGACCGCGGGGTCGAGGACATCGTCCTCGTCGAACGCGACTCTCCCGGATCAGGGTCGACGTCGAAGGCCGCCGGCGGAGTCAGGACCCAGTTCTCCGACGAGGTCAACATCGCCTTGGCCACGCGCAGCCTCGAGGTCCTGCGGAACTTCGAAGCCGACTTCGGCATCGACATCGATCTCGTGAGCAACGGCTACCTGTTCCTCCTCGACTCCGCCGAGGCGGCTGAGACCTTCGCCGCCAACGTCGCCCTCCAGCAGAGCATGGGCCTTGACTCCCGGATGCTCGACGTCGATGAGATCAAGGAGCTGGCCCCTTTCGTCAACACCGAGGGACTCGTCGCCGGGGCCTTCAATCCGGGCGACGGCCACTGCACACCCGAGGCTGTCGTGTCCGGGTATGTCACTGCGGCCAGGAACAAGGGTGTGCGCGTGCTCAAGAACTGCGAGGTGACGGGCATTGAGTCGAGCGGCGGGGCGAGCCGGACTGTGACGTCCGTGATCACGACGAAGGGCACCATCGAATGCTCACAGATCGTCTGCGCCGCTGGAGCCTGGTCCGGCCTCATCGGCGAGATGGCAGGCGTCGATCTTCCGGTGAGGCCCCTGCGCCGCGAGATCATGGTCAGCGAACCCGTCGATGAAGAGACACTGGGCATCGACCTGTCGCGAATGCCCTTCACCATCGACTTCTCGACGAGCTTCTACGTCCACCCCGAAGGCCCAGGACTCCTCTTCGGTTGCCCCGACGAGACGGATGTGTGGGAGTTCGACGACAAACGCAGCCCCGACTGGCTGCCCACGCTGGCCGAACTCATCGAATCCCGGGCTCCGGGGCTGGGCGACGTCGAGGTCAAGCGCGGCTGGGCGGGCCTCTACGAGATGACGCCCGATCACAATGCGCTCATCGGCCAGGCCGCCGAACTCGACGGGTTCTTCTACGCCTGCGGGTTCTCCGGCCACGGCTTCCTCATGGGGCCAGCCGTCGGCGAGGTCGTCGCCGACCTGATGACCGGCCGCACACCGTTCGTCGATGTCACACCACTCGACAAACGCCGCTTCTCCACGACGGGACTGCGCAAGGAGCTCAACATCGTCTGAGCACCCAGCCCCGCAGACCCGTCAACCACTAGAACCCACAACCCACCACTGCATTTCACGCACAGCTCTTCACACACACCGCACCAGACAGAACAGCGAAAGGACCGCACATGACTGCACTGCCCACCGACCAGGCCATCACCGATCTCCTCACCTCAGGACTCACCGCATGTGGCGTCGACACCTCCGTCCTGACAGCCGGTTCCAGCGCGGCAGCCAGCCTGCCCGCGCGGTCACCGATCACAGGCCAGAGCCTCGGCGAGCTTGCCGCGGATACGAAGGAGACCGCCGCGGCGAAGATCTCAGCGGCTGCGAAGGCCTTCGATGCCTGGCGTGATGTCCCCGCCCCCGTGCGCGGCCAGCTGGTCCAGCGCTGGGGTCAGCTGCTGGGCGAGCACAAGGAGGACCTCGCGAAGATCATCACGGTCGAGGCCGGCAAGACTCCGTCCGAAGCGGCCGGTGAGGTCCAGGAGATGATCGACGTCTGCGAATACGCCCTGGGACAGTCCCGACAGCTGTGGGGCAAGACGATGCCCAGCGAACGCCCCGGTCACCGGCTGATGGAGACCTGGCACCCGCTCGGCGTCGTCGGGGTCATCTCCGCGTTCAACTTCCCCGTCGCCGTGTACTCCTGGAACACGGCCTTGGCGTTGGTCGCCGGTGATTCGGTCGTGTGGAAGCCCTCGGAGAACGCCGTACTCGCGGCCCTGGGCGCGCAGTCGCTGCTGGTCCGGGCCGCCGCCGAGGTGGGGGCACCGGAGGATCTCACGCCCATCCTCGTCGGCGGCCGTGACATCGGCGACCTCATGGTCCGTGACGAGCGCGTGGCCTTGGTCTCGGCGACGGGTTCGGTGCGGATGGGCCGTGAGGTCGGTCCTGTCGTGGCGGAGCGGTTCGGAAAGGTCCTCCTCGAGCTCGGCGGCAACAATGGTGCGATCGTCGCCCCGAGCGCCGACATCGACCTGGCACTGCGTGGTGTCGTCTTCGCTGCGGCCGGCACCGCTGGCCAGCGCTGCACGACGCTGCGACGCCTCATCGTCCATGAGTCGATCGCCGATGATTTCGTCGACAAGATCGTCGCGGCGTACAAGACGTTGAGCATCGGTTCGCCCACCGAGGATGGAGTCCTCGTCGGTCCGCTCATCAACGAAGGCTCGTTTGAGGCAATGCAGTCAGCTCTCAAACAGGCTGAGTCCGAAGGCGGTACGGTGCTCTGCGGGGGCGCTCGCGTCCTCGACGATGAGCGCCCTGATGCCCACTATGTCGAGCCGGCGGTCGTGCGGATGCCCAGCCAAACCTCGGTGATGGAGTCCGAGACGTTCGCCCCGATCCTCTATGTCGTGACCTATTCGGACCTCGACGAGGCGCTGGCCATCCACAATGGTGTGCCCCAGGGCTTGTCCTCGGCGATCTTCACATCGGAGTTGGCAGAGTCGGAGAAGTTCCTGTCGCGCTCGGACTGTGGCATCGCCAACGTCAACATCGGCACGTCCGGTGCGGAAATCGGCGGTGCGTTCGGCGGTGAGAAGGAGACCGGCGGCGGCCGCGAGTCCGGCACTGATTCTTGGAAGGCCTACATGCGTCAGGCCACGAACACGATCAACTACTCGGGTGAGCTGCCGTTGGCTCAGGGAGTCGAGTTCCTCTGAGCCGCCTCGGCTAACTCGGAATTCGGGCGTCGGCTTTTGGCCGGCGCCCGCTTTCTGTGCTCGAGGAGCAGGGCAACGAGCCGTCCGCATACTTCGGAACCTACCTTGAGGCAAGACGCCTTGCAATGATTCCTGCTCGCAGCTGTCTGGTTGATCACGGAAAGACAGGACGACCGACACGGAACAAGCGCGAACGACTAAAGTTGGCTATGAGCGTTTGAAGACCGAAGGAGAACACCTGTGATTGAGCTGAAGACACCCGCCGAGATCGAGAAGATGGCGGTGACCGGCCGATTCGTCGCAAAGACACTGGCTGAACTGTCTGAGCTCGCAGAACCGGGCATGAACATCATGCACCTGGAGCAGCGGGCCCGGACGCTCATCAAGGATGCCGGTGCCGAGTCCTGCTACTGGGACTATGCTCCGTCCTTCGGTGATGGCCCCTTCCGCAACGTCATCTGCCTCTCTGTCAACGACGGCGTCCTCCACGGCAAGCCGCACGACTACGTGATGAAGGACGGCGACCTGCTGACCCTGGACTTCGCTGTGTCGATCAACGGCTGGGTCGCCGATGCCGCACGCTCGGTCATCGTCGGCGACGGCACCGACGAGGACCAGCGCCTCATCGACTCCACTTGGTCGGGACTCGAAGCCGGCATCTCTGCCGCACAGCCGGGCAACCGCCTCGGCGACATCTCCAAGGCCATCGGCGACGTCGCTGATGAACAGCGCATCCCTGTCAACCTCGACTTCGGTGGACACGGCCTCGGTCATACGATGCACGAGGATCCGCACGTGGCCAATCGCGGCAAGGGCGGGCGCGGCCTCGTGCTCAAGCCAGGTCTGACCCTGGCGATCGAGCCATGGTGGTCATTCACTTCGAAGAAGCTCTCCGTCGACAAGGACGGCTGGACTCTGCGCTTGGCCGACGGCTCGAACGGCGCGCACTCAGAGAACACCATCGCCATCACCGAGGACGGACCACGGGTGCTGACAACCCTGGACTGATGTCTGCGAACAGCACAATCGGGCTTCCGACGAATGATTCGTCGGAAGCCCGATTGCGTGTGGAGTCCTCGCCGGTGGAGGACAATGACGGGATGAGCGTGACGATCCGAAACATGACGGACGGTGACTGGCCCGCAGTGGAGCGCATATATGCGGCAGGGATCGCCGGCGGCAGCGCAACTTTCGCCTCGGATCCACCGACGAAGCAGGATTTCTTTGCAACGAGGATCGCGGGACTCGATCTCATCGCCGAGGTCGACGGCAGCGTCCTGGGCTGGGCGGCGGCCACACCGACCTCTGATCGCGACGTCTATCGTGGCGTCATCGAGCACTCCGTCTACGTCGATCCCCGCGCGGCAGGTCAAGGACTCGGCTCGGCTCTTCTCGAATCGCTCATCGAACACTCCAATGACCTGGGATTCTGGATGTTGCAGGCCTCCATCCTGCCCGAGAACACCGCCAGCCTCCACCTGCACGATAAGGCTGGCTTCCGACGAGTCGGCCGCCGAGAACGCATCGGCTACATGACCTTCGGCCCTCACGCCGGGACCTGGTGCGACACGATCCTCGTCGAAAAGCGTCTCTGAAGCTCATTCGGTCGCCACCGCAAGCTCGTGTCAGCGAATTTCATGTCAGCGAATTTCATGTCAGAGCCACGTGCCAGAATCGACGTATGTCTTTCACCTGCACCGAATGCGGCTATTCAACCGTCAAATGGCTGGGTCGCTGCCCTGAATGCCAAGCCTGGGGCACTCTCGAAGAGAAGGGTGCAGGCAAGACCTCGGTCAAGACGAAGGTCAAGAAGTCCAGTGGTGCGAAGTCGATCAATCAAGTCGACTCCTCGCAGGCGCAGGCTCGAACGACTTTCGTCAGTGAGTTCGACAGAGTCCTCGGAGGCGGCATCGTCCCCGGCGCTGTCGTCCTTCTGTCGGGTGAACCCGGTGTCGGAAAGTCCACACTCCTGCTCGACGTCGCCGCCCGCGTGGCCAAATTCGGGGCCAAGGTCCTCTACGTCACCGGAGAAGAATCCGCCGGTCAGGTGCGCCTGCGCGCCGAGAGGATCAACGCCCTTGAGGACTCACTGCTCCTGGCCGCCGAAACCGACTTGGGCGCCGTATTGGGAATGATCGAGGCCGAGGCTCCGGAGATGCTCGTCGTCGACTCCATTCAGACTCTCGCTTCCTCAGAGATCGATGGAGTGCCCGGCGGTGTCACCCAGGTTCGAGAGGTCGCTGCGGCACTCATCCGCGAGGCCAAAGCCCGATCGTTGCCGACGGTCCTCGTCGGACACATCACGAAGGATGGAACCATTGCGGGCCCCAGGCTTCTCGAGCACCTCGTCGACGTCGTCTGCACCTTCGAAGGCGAGCGGCACTCACGCCTGCGCATGCTGCGAGCCGTGAAGAACCGCTTCGGACCCACCGATGACGTCGGCTGCTTCGACATGGAGGAGAACGGCATCAAGAGCCTCGAGGACCCCTCCGGCCTCTTCCTCTCTCGCAGCGGCAGCAATCCTCCGGGAACCTGCCTCACGGTGACGCAGGAGGGCAAACGCCCACTTCTCGTCGAAGTCCAGTCCCTCATCACCGAATCCGCAGGAGGGCAGTCCAGGCGGTCGGTCTCCGGCGTGGACTCGTCCCGTGTGGCTATGATGCTGGCTGTCCTGAGCCAGAAGATCGGAAACATCAGCCTCGCGAAGAGCGACGTCTTCACCGCGACCGTCGGCGGCGCGAAACTCTCCGAGCCGGCCAGCGACCTAGCCATCTGCCTCTCTCTGGCCTCGGCCGCGAGGGACAAGTCCATGGCCGCGAAATTCGTCGCAATCGGAGAGATCAGCCTGTCAGGAGAGATACGCAACGTGCCCAACCTCGGTCAACGACTCAACGAGGCGGCCCGACTCGGCATCACCCATGCGATCGTCGCTCACGGCGCACTGCGCAACGTTGCCACTCCAGGCAACATGCGCGTCAAGGAATGCGAGCACGTCTCCGAAGCTGTCGATCTACTCCTCGGCGGTAACGATTGAAAGGTTTTTCGGGACTTCTGCACTGAAATGGCGCATCCTTGATGCATGACCACGACAGTATTTCCGGCATTTCGAACCACGGACGCCGGCGCCACGACCGATCTCCTGGTCACGCTCGGATTCACTGAGCGCCTGACCGTCAGGGACGAGGAAGACCCGTCCGTCGTCGTCCACGCAGAATATGCGCTCGGCGATGATGGCGGCATCATGTTCGGCTCCATCCGTCACGACGGGTCTGCCCTTGACAGCGTGGGTGGAACCTCGATCTATGTCGTCGTTGACACCGAACGGGAAGTCGACCGGCTCTACGAGGCGATCATCGATCTGGGCCATGCGATCGTCCGACCGGTGGCGACCCAGCCTCACGGCGGACGGGAATTCGACTTCAGAGACCACGACGGGAATTCCTGGGGCGTCGGCTCCTACCGCGGGGCCTAAGAAGCCAGCAGCCGCTCAGGTCGTGCAGGCCACTCATCCGGTGACACCGCCTGCCACTGCGGCGACTCATGCTGCCTCAGCCGTGCCACGGATCAGTCTTTCGGCGACGCCGAATCGGACGGCTTCTTGGCGTCCTTCTTCTCTTCAGCCTTTTTCGACTCTTCGGCCTTCTTCGACTCTTCCGCCTTCTTCTCCTTGGCCTTGGCCGCGTTGGACTTCTCAAGCTCGAACTTCACGGGCTTGCTCTCCATGTCGCCGAGTTTGACGACGAGGTCATACTCCCCCGGGCCGAACTCCTTGTTCGTCCTGTTGCAGTTCTTGTCGACCTGGATCCGATTCCACTTGAACTGCGCAGTCTTCTTCGACTCCGGCGCGAATTCGGTCGAGGCTTCTGCGTTCTCATCCTCATCAGCAGCACAGAACTTCGAGGACCAGACGACATCGCCGCCCTTCTCAACCAGGAACTCCTGCTCCTTGGTGCCAACCTCGATCAGACAGGTCGCGGTGTGCTGATTGGCGATGACCATTTCGAACTCAGGCTGCGCGTCCTCTTTGAAGCTCTTCTTGTTCACCTTGGCGCTGAGCTCGACCTTATCGTCGGGACATTTTCCGCTCGCAGCCTTCTCATCGGGCACCGGTGCCGCAGCCGCGGTCGAAGCCGCCGGAGTGCTCTCCGACGCAGCTTCTTCGCCACCACCGCCTCCGATGGCCTTGACGATTCCGACGACTCCGAACACGAGCAGCGCGACCACCACTGCGGCCAGGGCCAGTATTGTGTAGCGGCGCCGACGGTACACGTGCGCAGGCAGCTTCCCGCTAGACTGGCGGGGCGCCTTGGCACCGTTCTTCGGCTGCGAACCACGATTGGAAGGAGTCATCGCTTTGAGCCTAGGCCGAAGCGATTGAGCATCCAAATGACACACCGGACACCCACCGAATCGAGATCATCGGGCGCTGATTGCCAGTTCCCTCCGGTTGCCGCAGACAACGTCGAACGGGTACGCAGGACCATCATCTCCTGGTTCGAATCCGCTGCACGTCCCCTGCCATGGCGTGATCCGGACACAAGCGCGTGGGCGATCCTGGTCAGCGAGATCATGTCCCAGCAGACTCCGGTCTCCCGAGTTGAACCGCGGTGGCGCGAATGGATGGACAAATGGCCCACTCCCGTCGACCTGGCACGTGCCCCCACCGCCGAGGTGCTCCATCGTTGGGATCGCCTCGGCTATCCCCGCCGGGCCCTGCGTCTACAGGAAGCAGCCCGAGTGATCGCCGACGAGCTCGACGGTCAGGTACCCCAGACTGCAGTTGAACTCTCACAACTTCCCGGCATCGGTTCGTACACCGCAGCCGCTGTGGCGTCTTTCGCCCACGGTGAGCGCACCACAGTCCTCGACACCAACGTGCGCAGAGTCCTGATCCGGCTCTTCGCCGGCCGCGAGCGTCCTACGCCCTCACCTGGGCGGCGCGAGACAGAGTGGGCGGCCCAGTTCGTCCCCGAGCGGGACCACGTGAAGTGGAATGCGGGAATCATGGAGTTCGGCGCGCTCGTATGCACATCGCGAAACCCGCAGTGCGATGACTGCCCACTCAACGACATCTGCGCATGGCAACAGGCAGGACGTCCCGCCTCGGCGGTGAAGCGCACGACCCAGAAATGGGCTGGGACGGATCGACAGCTGCGCGGCGCCATCATGGACGTCCTCAAATCGGCGCACGCGGAGAATGCCGCGAACGAGGAGAGAACAGGCCACAGGAAGAGCACAAGGCTCGAGGAGACAGGGAACGGACTGCCGGACGCCGTCTCGATTGACCTGTTCGTGGCCCCCACGTCCCAGATCGACCCCGATCTGCTCGACTCTCTGGGCCAAGCCACATCAGATTCGCTGTCGACGATGCGCAACCTCACCGCGGACTCCACCCGGGTGTCGCGTCTCATCGCGGACCTCGTCGACGACGGACTCGCTGAACGCCACCAGGACTCGCTCAGCCTTCCGCGCTGATACGCAGTCCTGCCGGACGCGGTCCAGTGCCGCCTTCGTCCCGGCCCCGCAATCGGCGAGGTGTCAGTATTCGGCGAGGTGCCGGCAATCGGCGAGGTGTCAGCCTCACAGATACTTGATCATGCGGGAGTTGCCCAGCGTATTGGGCTTGACTCTGGCCAGGTCGAGGAACTCGGCGACGCCTTCATCCGCGGAATGCAGCAGCTCGATGTAGACCTCCGGCGAGACCGGGATGCCCTTGATCGGCTCGAACCCCAAAGAGCCGAAGAAACCGGTCTCAAAAGTCAGACAGAAGACTCTGTCGACACCGATCGCCACGGCATCGGCAAGCAGCTGCCTGATGAGGGCCTTGCCCACTCCCCTGCCGCGATAGTCCGGCGATGTGGCAACAGTGCGCGCCTCTGCGAGGTCCGACCAGATAACGTGAAGAGCCCCGCACCCAGCAAGGATCTCAGAACCGTCCGGCTGCGGATCGACCACCAGCCAGAACTCCTGCAGCGTCTCGAAGTAGGTGACAGTGTCCTTCGCCAGCAGGATACGTTCCTCTGCCAAGGGCGCGACCAGCGCTTCGATTCCCTTGACGTCACTCGTCCGTGCCCGCCGCATGTACAGACCGCTCGGCAGCCCATGTCTGAGGTGGTGATCTTCAGAGATCTGGGCATGGTCGAAGTCTGGAGGCGTTGAGGTCATGGCCTCATTCAACACCATGCCGTGCCTGCGAGAAAAAGGCGTGGAAGCGTGCGGACATGAAGAAGCCCGGAGACTCAGCTGCTTGCTGTGTCTCCGGGCTCGCTTCAGTGCACCGACGTCTCAGTGGCCTCGTGGCTCAGGAAGTCGAACTTCCCGAACCGTTGCCGCCGCCGTTCGATCCGGCGCCGGCGAGTTCGCCGGAGTCAGAATCGTCCGAGCTGGTGAGTGCCAAGCTCTCGGTCTCCACGCCCTCGAACGTGAATTCCGCCGTCTTGCCCTCGCCCTTGATGTCGATCTTGATCGTCTGACCGCTGCCGATCTCCTTGAACAGGATCTTCTCGGACAGGTTGTCCTCGATCTCGAGCTGAATGGTCCGACGCAGTGGTCGGGCACCCAGAACCGGATCGTAGCCGCGGTCAGCCAGCAGGCTCTTGGCCGCATCGGTGAGTTCGACCTTCATGCCCTGGTCAGCCAGACGCTCGTCGAGCCGTCCGAGGAACAGGTCGACGATCTGAAGGATCTCTTCCTTGCCCAGCTGCGGGAACACGATCGTGTCATCGACGCGGTTGAGGAACTCAGGCCGGAAGTGCTGCTTGAGCTCTTCGTTGACCTTCTGCTTCATCCGCTCGTAGTTGTTGTTCGTAGCTCCCTCGATCTGGAAGCCCATCTGCTGACCACTGGACACCTCGCGGGTACCCAGGTTCGTGGTCATGATGATGATGGTGTTCTTGAAGTCGACCTCACGACCCTGCGAGTCGGTCAGGCGACCATCCTCGAGGATCTGCAGGAGCGAGTTGAAGATGTCCGAGTGTGCCTTCTCGACTTCGTCAAAGAGGACCACCGAGAACGGCTTGCGACGGACCTTCTCCGTCAGCTGACCGCCCTCTTCGTAGCCCACGTATCCCGGAGGCGAACCAAACAGTCGCGAGACCGTGTGCTTCTCGGAGTACTCCGACATGTCCAGGCTGATGAGGGAATCCTCATCACCGAACAGGAACTCGGACAAGGCCTTTGCGAGCTCGGTCTTGCCGACACCCGTGGGGCCGGCGAAGATGAACGAGCCCGAAGGGCGCTTCGGATCCTTCAGACCCGCACGGGTCCGGCGGATCGCACGGGAAATCGACTTGACTGCGTCGTTCTGCCCGATGATGCGCTTGTGGAGTTCATCTTCCATCCGCAGCAGTCGCGAGGACTCTTCCTCGGTGAGCTTGAAGATCGGGATTCCGGTGGCCGCAGCCAGCACCTCGGCGATCAGGTCAGCATCGACGACTGCCGATGTGTCCTTGCCGCTCTTGCGCCAGGCTTCGGTCTGGTCATCCTTGTCCTGCTGCAGCTTCATCTCGGAGTCGCGCTCGGAGGCAGCCAGCTCAAAGTCCTGAGCATCGATGGCGGCTTCCTTGCGGTGACGAGCCTCGAGGATCTTCTCTTCCAGGTCGCGCACCTCCTGCGGCACAGACAGACGCGAGATGCGCAGCTTCGCTCCCGCTTCGTCGATGAGGTCGATCGCCTTATCCGGCAGGTACCGGTCGTTGACGTAGCGATCGGACATGTTCACGGCAGCTGCAAGTGCACCTTCCGTGATCGTCACCTTGTGGTGTGCCTCGTACTTGTCACGCAGACCCTTGAGGATCTCGATCGAATGCGCCAGCGAAGGCTCCGGAACCTGGATCGGCTGGAACCGGCGCTCGAGTGCGGCATCCTTCTCGATGTGCTTGCGGTACTCGTCGAGCGTTGTGGCACCGATGGTCTGCAGCTCACCGCGGGCCAGCATGGGCTTGAGGATCGAAGCCGCATCGATGGCGCCTTCGGCCGCACCCGCACCGACCAGGGTATGGATCTCGTCGATGAAGAGGATGATGTCTCCGCGTGTGCGGATCTCCTTGAGCACCTTCTTCAGACGTTCCTCGAAGTCACCGCGGTAGCGGGAGCCGGCCACCAGTGAACCGAGGTCCAGGGTGTAGAGCTGCTTGCCTTCGAGGATCTCCGGCACCTCGCCGTTGACAATCGCCTGTGCCAGTCCTTCGACCACTGCGGTCTTACCGACACCGGGTTCACCGATGAGGACCGGGTTGTTCTTCGTGCGGCGGGACAGGATCTGCATCACGCGCTGCATCTGCTCGTGACGTCCGATGACCGGATCCAGCTTGCCCTCACGGGCGGCTGCGGTCAGGTTCGTACCGAACTGGTCGAGGACCAATGAGCCGGATGGCGTACCTTCTTCACGGCCGCCGGCGGCGACGGGCTCTTTGCCCTGGTATCCCGACAGAAGCTTGATGACTTCCTGACGGACCCGTCCCAGGTCTGCACCCAGCTTGACGAGCACCTGCGCGGCGACACCTTCGCCCTCACGAATCAGACCGAGCAGGATGTGCTCGGTTCCGATGTAGCTGTGTCCCAGCTGCAGAGCCTCACGGAGGCTGAGCTCGAGGACCTTCTTCGCACGCGGAGTGAACGGGATGTGCCCGCTCGGCGCCTGCTGGCCCTGGCCGATGATCTCCTGCACCTGATCGCGCACCTGCTCAAGGGAGATATCCATTCCCTCGAGTGCTTTGGCTGCCAGGCCTTCACCCTCATGGATCAGGCCGAGCAGGATGTGCTCGGTTCCGATGTAGTTATGTTTGAGTAGTTTGGCTTCTTCCTGGGCCAGCACCACCACACGGCGTGCTCGGTCAGTGAACCGCTCGAACATATTCACCCTCCTCGGTCTTGTTATTCTTTAGAGCCTAACGACCATTGCCCACGATCTATTGCACGTTTCGCCATCAGCCGAAACCGTTAGGCTGTGGGCGAAATTCACTGTTTCCGCCGAAGAACGGCCTCGACGGAGCCTGTGCGTCGCCTCGGAACAAGGTTCCTCCGCCACCCGATCAGCAAAACGGTCGGCGAAACGGTCAGCGAAGCGACCGGCAAAACGGTCAGCGAAGCGAACGGCAAACTGGTCGGCGAAGCGACCGGCGAAACGACCAGCGAAGCGACCAGAGCGCAAGGCAGACGGCCAGCCCGATCAAGCCCACGAAGAGTGAGTAAAAGGACGGTTGCCGAATCGTCACTCCACGGGAGACATATATCCGAGATAGAGACATATCAGCCGATATCGTTTCCGATGAGATCCTCATGAACGGCCATTTTCACGCCTGAACAATTGTTCCCCACAGCAGACCACACAGCGACCTGAGGCCATTTCATCAGCATCCTCTAATACTGGTTGAACCTGTGATCACTTCGCCTCGGGCTCAAAGCGAATTAGAGATTGGCCGATGCCAGACCTTTCATCGGAAATAGCCCGGCGCGAATATGACTGGTGACCCCGAATGCCGGTAGCACAAAACACTGAAGGACCGACGAATGATTCGTCGGTCCTTCAGAATTGCAAGTGCGGCTCGATCAGCTTTCTGCTGCCTCGTAAGCCTGGACGATCTCCAACGGGATCCGTCCGCGATCACCGAGCTGGTAGCCATTGGCCTGTGCCCACTCGCGGATCTTAGCGGTATCACGCTTCGGACCGGCAGTGGAACCCGATCCTGCACGGCGCCCACGCCCACCGGGATTGGCTACCCGGCGAGCCTTGGCGATGAATGGAGCGAATGTTTCACGGAGCTTTTCAGCATTCTCAGACGAAAGCTCGAGTTCGTAAGTGCCTTGGTCGAGGCTGAAGCGCACAGTTTCCGATGCTTCAGAGCCGTCGAAATCATCCGTGAGAACGAGTCGCATCTCCCTTGCCATGTTCACTCTTTTCATATTCAGAAGTTTTTGTCGGAGTAAGCTTAACATCCGATTCGCCGTTAACGCCCAATTCGTTAACTTCATTTTCCGAATAGAATTTATCGATCTGTTCGCGCTCGGTTCTGTCGGCACGAAGAATGTTTCGCATCACATACCAGAACAGCAGTCCGACACAGATTGACGGCAACAGCGCCTTGATGAGATCCAACATAAACTCAGCCCTCCTGAGCTGTTTCCTGATTCCCCGAAGCGATGGGCTTCGTGAAAGGAAAAAGAATGGTTTCGCGAATTCCCAGGCCGGTCAAAGCCATGAGAAGACGATCGAGACCCATTCCCATACCGCCGGTCGGCGGCATTCCATGTTCCATTGCCATGAGGAATTCTTCGTCGAGGCCCATCGCCTCGTCGTCGCCCCTGGCCGCATCGGCAGCCTGAGCTTCGAAGCGCTCACGCTGGATCACAGGGTCGACGAGCTCGGAGTAGCCGGTGGCCAATTCGAATCCGCGGACGTAGAGGTCCCATTTCTCGACGACGCCCTTCTTCGTCCGGTGCTCGCGCACCAGCGGTGACGTATCGACAGGGAAGTCAGTGACGAAGGTCGGCGCCCAGAGCTTGTCCTGGTAGAAGTGCTCCCACAGCTCTTCGACGTACTTGCCGTGCGAACGGAAGACGCCGGCCAAGTCGACTCCGTTGTCGGCGGCGATCTTGTCGAGCACGTCAAGGCCCGTCTCTGGAGTGACCTCAACACCGGACTCCGCAGACAGAGTCTCGTACATGCTCACGACCGCCCAGTCTCCACCGAAGTCGTAGTCAGAGCCGTCTTCGAGCTTGACGACCAGCGAACCGGTCGCCTCCTGAGCGGCATTCTGCACCAGCGTCTTCGTCAGGTCGGCGATCGAGTGGTAGTCGCCATAGGACTGATAAGCCTCGAGCATCGCGAATTCCGGAGAGTGGGTCGAGTCGGCACCCTCGTTGCGGAAGTTGCGGTTGATCTCGAAGACATTCTCGATGCCGCCGACGATTGCTCGTTTGAGGAACAGCTCGGGCGCGATGCGCAGGTACATGTCGATGTCGTAGGCGTTCATATGCGTCTTGAACGGACGAGCGGAAGCACCGCCGTGCATGAACTGGAGCATCGGAGTCTCGATCTCGACGAACTCCTGCCTGGCGAAGGTCCGACGCAGCGAGGACATGACCTCGGCGCGGGTGAGCATCGTCGTTCGAGCCTCTTCACGAGTGATCAGGTCGAGGTAGCGCTGGCGGACGCGAGTGTCCTCTGCCAGCTCGGTGTGCAGGCCGGGCAGTGGGCGCAGCGCCTTGCTGGCCATCGACCACGAGTCGGCGAGCACGGAGAGCTCGCCGCGCTTGGACTTGATGACCTTGCCGTGCACGAACAGGAAGTCGCCCAGGTCAACATCGGTCTTGAAATCGCCGAGCCGCTCTTCACCGACCTCGCGCAGAGACAGCATGCCCTGGAGCCTGGTGCCGTCTCCCGACTGCAGAGTCACGAAGCAGAGTTTGCCTGTCGTACGTACGAATACGACGCGTCCTACGACGCCGACGATGTCCTCGGTCTCGTCTCCCGCCTCGAGCCCGTCATGGGCGGCGTGGACCTCTGCCAGGGTGTGCGTACGCGGAATCGACACCGGATAGGCATCGGTGTCGGAGTCTAAGAGCCGCTGGCGCTTTTCCTTCCGGATCCGGATCTGCTCCGGATCGAGGTGCTCTGACGAAAGATCTGCGTTCTCGGGCGTGTTCGACTCGGTATCTGCCATGACATCTAGGCTACCGCGACCGCCCCCTGTGGTGGAATTCGCCTCCCCTGCCCACCGTCGAACATCTCCAGTCGTTCGAGACTGTCGATCCGTCGAGCTCAGTCGAGGGACGACAGGATCTCCTGTGCCTGGACATCGGTGATCCGCCCCAGGCTCACCGCCTTCGCCGTGGTCGAGCGAGCCAGCGCGATGTAGCTGTTGCGCGTGGCCGGGTTGGAGACGCTGAGACTGTATTCGCTCAACGCAGCCAAGTGCGCGGCAATCGTGCCCACGTCTCCCCTGCTGACCGGTCCGGTCAGAGCCCTCGACCCGTTCTGCAGCGTGTTCGACACGCTCGCGTCGACCAGTGCGGTGAGCACGCGGGAGGGATCACCGACCCCCGCCTCGGCGAGCATGTCCATGGCTTCGCTGATGATCGTGATCGAATGGTTCGACGCATGGGTGATCGCCGCATGGTAGAGCGGACGGTCCGCCTCGGCGATCTCGATCGGCTCGCCTCCCATCTCCACTACGAGGGCCTCCCCCACGGGACGGATCGGGGCCGGGGCGGTGACGGCGATCGTCGCCTGACGCAGGCGCGGCAGATCGACGGTCGTGCCCGTGAACGACAGCGACGGATGCAGTGCGATCGGCAGGGCACCGAGGCGGGTCCCGGCTTCCAGCACATCCGTGCCGTATCTGCCGGAACAGTGGACGAGGATCTGCCCCGCGTGGATACGTCCGACGGTGGCCAAACCGCTGACCAGCGACTCGATCTCGTCATCGGGCACAGCCACGAGCAGGAGCTCAGCTCGTTCGGCGACGTCGTCCGGAGGCAGGATCGGTACGCCCGGGAGCATCTCCTCAGCCCGTTCGCGACTCTGCGCCGAGGTGGCGCTGACACCGATGATCGCATGACCGGCCTCGCGCCAGGCCGCGCCGATGGTCGCTCCGACCTTGCCGCAGCCGATGATCCCGATCCCCAGGCGGGGTGCTTCGTCCTGGCTCATCGCCGCTCCTCCTTGGCCGCACGGGCCTCCTCGTCGAACTTCTGTCGTGCCAGTCGTGTGCGCTCCGAATGCTCGGCGAAGAATCTCTTCGCCTCGTCGACGCTCTGGTGGGTCACTCGCGGATCGATCGGTCCCGCCGTCGAATGCACATCGACGGTAGCCAGCCCGAGCTTCCGCATCAGCGGTCCCTGGCGGTACCTCATCGACTGCACTCTGACATGCGGCACGAAGTCGACGCGGCGATCGAGCACCCCCAGGCGCAGGATGAGGAGGGACCCGGTCAGGGCGTAGGCGCGTCGCTTCCACGCCAACGGATCGATGATTCTCGAAGACCGCGGCTGGTCGTGGAACAGTGCCTCTGCTGACGGCGCCAGTGGGTCCTCGGACTTCCTGTCGTACATGGCCGTGCGGACGAGGGTGTCTGCCCGGATGCCCTCCGGCAGCTGCGGGTCGGGCAGCGCCAGACCGACCATGAGCAGAGCCTGGTCGATGTCGCCGACCGGCAGCAGCAGGTTCGACTCACCCGATCCCCCGGCGCTGGCGATGTTGTATTCGGCCTTCCACCATCCGGCCCAGCGCCACAGCAGCGGCTGGTGGAGGCTCACGGCCTGGAGCCGATCGAGTGGGATGACCTTGCGCGAGGTGGAGAAGAGTCCGTGGTTGACGGCAAGACCGTGCTCGTCGAGGCGGACGACGAAGTTCGCGTTGTCGAGATTCTTCCGAAACACGGAGAAGGCCGCGAAGATGCCGGGCAGCACACCCACGAGCATCGGGATGAAGGCCTCCGTGATGCCCATTGCCAGCAGCACGATCGCGACCGCGATGACCAGGAGGACGACGAGGACAGAGATGATCGTCTCTGATTTGAGCAGGGAGGAGACGACGACTCGGTGGACCGGAACGCGGATGATCTCTCCCTCCCGGCCGATCCTCGGTGAGAGATTGTACGGTGCCAGAAGCTCGCCGAGGCTGTTCTCAGCTTCGTGCGAGACGTCTTCAGCCATCGCGCCGAGCCGTTTGCTCAGGCGCACGCCGAGGCTGTCGTCGCGTCGTTCGGGCACCGAATGATCGATGCCCGGCTTCTCCCTTTCGGCGACCGGATCGAGCACCTGTGCAGCACCGCCGTCGACGGGATCTTCCGTATCGCCGATTGCGGACGCAGGACCCGTGCCGAGCCGTTCGACACCCGGGGCAGCCTCGGCGGACTGTTGGTTCTGGCCCGACTGCTTCTTCGCTTTGACCGCGGCGAGGAGTTCGTCGCGCAGCTCCTCGGCGCGCTTCTTCGACAGGTATTTGAGCGAGATGTTCGAGTCGGTTCCGCCGGCCACGTCGAAGACGAGCTCGGCCATGCCCATGAGCCGGGGCAGCAGCTTCTGCTGCAGGTCGATTGACTGGACGCGGTCCAGCCGAGCCTTGCGCTGCTTCTTCGACAGCAGTCCGCGACGGTAGTAGATGGCCTCGGCGTCGACGCGATAGCCCATCACTCGCCAGGCCAGCCAGCTGAACAGTGCCGTCAGCAGCAGGACGAGCACGATTGCGCCGACGCCGGCGAGGATGACGAGCGGGTGGGTGCGCAGCCAGCCGGCGAACCCGAGATCGACACCGTCACCGGTGGCCAGGCCCTCGATCGCGTTCTGCACGAAGTTCTGCAGCCCGTAGGCGGCCGCGACGAAGATGGCGACCAGGACACCCAGACTCTCGAGAATCGGAGTCAGAGGGTGGACACGATGCCAGACCTCGGGCGCCGAGGGATCGCTGAGTTTCTCATCCGCCATGGTCACAGGCCTGCCAGGTTCGCCTGGCCCAGCCCGGCGAGGCTGTCGCGCAGACGGTCGGCCTCGGCGCGCGGCAGTCCGGGAATCGTGGCATCGGTCGATGCCGAAGCAGTGTGGAGTTTGACCGTGGCGAGGCCGAACATGCGGTCGATGGGACCCGCGTCGACGTCGACGAACTGCAGTCGTCCGTAGGGAACGACCGTGGCCTTGTGGAACATGATTCCGCGACGGACGAGGAGGTCGTCTTCCCTCTCCGCGTAGCCGATGGCTCTGGCCTGGCGCAGGATGATGACGATGAGGACGACACTGAACGCGACGAGAGCTGCCCAGATCGCGTGCAGCCACGGCAGCTCGGCTGTGTAGATGATCGCGAAGACCAGGGCCACGACGATCATCGGAACAAGGATCGTCAGCGAGGCGATGGTCTCCTTGAGGCCGTATTTAGGACTGACCCTGTTGAAGTCCGCGTCCATTCCGTTCAGGTAGTTGAAATCATGGCTCATGCTGTTTCGGCTCCTGGAGGATCTTGGGGAGGGAGGACACAGAACCCTTCGACGATGAGTCCGACGATCATCAGGGCCGCGGCCGAGATTACCGCGAAGAGCATGCCAGCGGCCAAATCGTTGCGGAAGCCGGGAGCGGACAGGAAGTAGTAGCCTGCGTTGCCCAGGTACCAACCCGCCAATCCGGCTCCGGTCAGAGCACTTGCCTTGGCCATGACGGCCACGCGGGCCGCCTGGAGCGGGTCGATCTCCTTCGTGCGGTCCCCGTCGTTCCAGCGTTTGATCGGCCAGCCGAGCACCAGCAGAATCGCTGCGAGCACGAGCATTCCGATGATGGCGAACCACGGCAGACCCGGTAAGGAGAATCCCTGGCTTTCGAGCAGCACATTGACCACCGGTGCCAGTACGGCACCGATGACGGCCCAGATGACGAGAGTGCCCGACGCGGTTCGCTGCATAGCTCCCAGTCTCTCAAATCACAGGCACCTATGGTGCCGTGATTCGCCTGATTTCCTGGTCGTCGACTTCGGCGAGTGCCGCAGTCAGCGATCGTCGACCAGTTGGGGTGAGGATTTCCGTGTCGCCGACGAGCTCGGCCCAGGGTGCGAGCACGAAGGCACGCTCATGGGCTCGCGGATGCGGCAGGGTCAGTGTCGGTGAGTCACAGACCAGTTCGTCGGATCCGGTACCGAAGCGGATGAGGTCGATGTCGAGAGTCCGCGGCCCCCAGCGCAGCTCACGGGTCCGGCCACAGGCGACCTCGATGCCCTGTGCCACGGCCAGCAGCTCGTTGGCCGGCAGACTCGTGGACACGATGAGTCCCAGGTTGAGGAAGTCGTTCTGCTCGACCCCGCCCCAGGGCGCAGTGCGATAGAACGATGACCGCTTGGCCACGGTGATCCGGGGATGCCGATCGAGCGCCTCGACCGCTTGGTCGAGGGTGTCCTTGGCCTCGCCGAGGTTGGCCCCCAGATTGAGGTACGCCTCGGTTTCCGTCGGCTCGGGTTGCGCCCGGGAGCGTACGACACCGACGCTGACGTCGTTGAAGCTGCGTTGGATCGGAGCACCGGGCTTGTGCACGACGACTTCGGCAAGGTCGGCCACGGTCAGGCAGTGGTCGGCGATGTGCTCGGCGAGAGTCTCGATGAGGTCGAACGTATTGTCTTCGACGATGTGGGCGACAGCTTCGGCCAGTTCACCGTAGTGAATGGTGTCCGCGATGGCATCCGATGCCGCGGCCCGAGCGACCGAGGTGTGGAGGACGACGTCGATGACGAAGTCCTGGCCCTCTCGCTTCTCGAAGTCGAAGACACCGTGGTTGCCGCGGACTGTCAGCCCGCGCAGCTCGATGCGATCGGGATGCGTCTGAGGGGTGCCAGTGGGTCGAGCCGAAGGCTCAGCGTTAGCGCCCATCATGCTCGGCCCTCGAGTCCTGGAGTATGAGCCGTGACGGCGCCGATGACCTTGCAGGCGATCACCGACGTCGCCGGATCGTGCACGCGCACGGCCCAGGCCCCGGCCTGAGCCGAGAGCCCCGAGATGGCAGCGGTCGCCTGATCCTTCGCTGCCTCCTCGGCGAGGTTCGGATCCTCCGGCGAGAGCAGCGTCGAGATGAAGCGCTTGCGACTGGCGGCCACGAGCAGTCGATGGTCGAGGCTCACGAACTCATCGAGGGCGGCAAGGATCTGCCAGTTGTGCTCAGCGTTCTTCGAGAACCCCAGCCCCGGGTCGAGGATGATGTTCTTCGGCTCGACACCGACGGTGATCGCTTCGTCGATGCGCGTCTTCAGCTCGGAGATCACCTCGGCGACGACGTCGTCGTAGTGGAAGGTGGCCGAAGCCCGGTCGAGGTATCCACGCCAGTGCATGAGGACGACGGGAGCACCGGATTCCGCTGCCACGGTGAGCATCGACGGATCCGACAGCCCTGCCGAGACGTCGTTGATGATGTGGGCGCCGGCGGCCAACGATGCCTCAGCAACTCGGGCACGCATCGTGTCGACGCTGATCACAGCATTGGCGGCGGCCAACTCTCGGACGACGGGCACGACTCGGCGCAGTTCCTCCGCTTCGTCGACGCGTACCGATCCCGGACGGGTCGATTCCCCGCCGACGTCGATGATGTCAGCGCCAGCGGCCAGGAGTTCGAGACCATGCGCCACGGCCCGGCCATGGTCGAAGTAGCGCCCTCCGTCGGAGAACGAGTCAGGGGTGACGTTGAGGACGCCCATGATCTTCATACGCTCTGGATTCGCCTTCGCTGGTTTCGACATGGCTGGTTCAGACATGGCTGGTTCAGACATGGCTGGCCTCTCAGCCCCGCATGATCAGGCTCATGGCCTCGGCCCGGGAGGCAGTTTCGCGCAGTTGACCGCGGACCGCCGACGTGATGGTCGAGGCACCAGGTTTGCGCACACCTCGCATGGTCATGCACAGGTGCTCGGCCTCGACGACGACGATAACGCCGCGTGGTTCGAGATGTTCGACGAGCGCATCGGCGATCTGCGTCGTCAGCCGCTCCTGAACCTGTGGCCTCCGAGCGTAGATCTCGACGAGTCGAGCCAACTTGGACAGACCCGTGACTTTGCCGGTCTTACTGGGGATGTAGCCGACGTGAGCGACTCCGTGGAAGGGCACAAGGTGGTGCTCGCACATCGAATACAGGTCGATGTCACGCACGAGGACCATCTCCTCGTGGCTGATGTCGAAGGTCACGCCGAGGACGTCAGCCGGATCCCGATGGAGTCCGGCGAAGACCTCTTCATAGGCGCGGGCGACTCTGGCCGGTGTCTCCACCAAGCCTTCGCGGTCAGGATCCTCGCCGACGGCGATGAGGATCTCACGAATCGCTGCTGCGATCCGCGGCTGATCGACCAGGTTCCCGGTGCCTTCAGGGGCCTCTCCGAGTACTGCAGACACATTGTCGATTTCGGACATCAGTATCCGTTTCCTCTCCCGTCATCGGGATTCTGGGGCCCACTCGGTCCTGTCGGACCGTTGGGGTCGATGGGTCCTGTCGGGTTGTGCGGGACCTGAGGGCCGTTGGACCCTGTCGGACCTGCACCCGGGATGTCAGTCGTGTCGACTCCCGAATGTCCCTGGCCGTAGCCGCCGCGGTCACCGCTGAGTGGAGCCGGAGGATCGATGGGACCACGCTCGGAGACAGGGCGTTCGTCGTTGGCCAGCCACACATCGCGGGTGGGGCGTTTGACGATAGGTTCGAAGATCACAGCCAGTGCCGCCTGGTCGAGGGTCTCCCGCTCGAGCAGCTGATAGGCCAGGTTGTCGAGGACGTCGCGGTTGTGAGTCAGTGCCCAATAGGCATCGGCATGGGCGGCATCGATGATATTGCGAACCTCACGGTCGATCGACGACAGGGTCGAATCGCCGTACTCGTCGCCGCCGCCGTAGCCGCGACCGGCGAACGGCTCGGACTGGTCGTCGCCGATCTTGACCATGCCCAGCTTCTCGCTCATGCCGTACTGGGTGACCATCTTCCGTGCGATGTTCGTCGCCTTCTCGATGTCGTTGCTGGCGCCGGTGGTGGGATCGTGGAAGACGACTTCCTCGGCTACACGACCGCCCATGGCGTAGGCCAACTGGTCGAGCAGTTCGTTGCGGGTCGTCGAGTACTTGTCCTCGCTGGGCAACACCATGGTGTAGCCCAGTGCCCGACCGCGGGGAAGAATGGTGACCTTCGTGACCGGGTCGGTCTGGTTCATAGCCGCTGCGACCAGCGCGTGCCCACCTTCGTGGTATGCGGTGATGAGGCGTTCCTTGTCGTTCATCAGGCGGGTCCGCTTCTGCGGTCCTGCGATGACTCGGTCGATCGCCTCGTCGAGGATGCGGTTGTCGATGACCTTCGAGTTCTCACGTGCGGTCAGCAGGGCTGCCTCGTTGAGGACGTTGGCCAGGTCCGCGCCCGAGAAGCCCGGGGTGCGCTTGGCGACCTGTCCCAGATCGACGTCGGGGGCAAACGGCTTGCCTTCGGCGTGAACCTGAAGGATGTGCTGGCGACCCTTCATGTCCGGGGCCTCGACAGGGATCTGCCGGTCGAAGCGGCCAGGGCGCAGAAGCGCCGGATCGAGTACGTCGGGACGGTTGGTCGCGGCGATGAGGATGACGTTGGTCTTGACATCGAAGCCGTCCATCTCAACGAGGAGCTGGTTGAGCGTCTGTTCGCGCTCATCGTGACCGCCGCCCATGCCTGCGCCGCGCTGACGGCCGACAGCGTCGATCTCGTCGATGAAGATGATGCAGGGAGCGTTGGTCTTGGCCTGCTCGAACAGGTCGCGCACACGGGACGCACCGACGCCGACGTACATCTCGACGAAGTCCGAGCCCGAGATGGAGTAGAAGGGCACGCCGGCCTCGCCGGCCACGGCCTTTGCCAGCAGGGTCTTACCTGTACCGGGCTGACCGTAGAGCAGAACGCCCTTGGGGATCTTCGCTCCCACGGCCTTGAACTTCTCCGGTTCGGCCAGGAATTCCTTGATCTCCTCGAGCTCTTCGAGTGCCTCGTCGACGCCGGCGACATCCTTGAACGTGATGTCGGGGTTTTCTTTGTTGACGAGCTTCGCCTTCGATTTGCCGAAGTTCATCATCTTCCCGCCGGACATCTGCGAGATGAGGAACCAGAACACAACGAAGATGATGACGAACGGGATCAGCGTGCCCAGCAGTGACATCAGCCAGCTCTGCTTGGGCACCTCATCGGTGAATCCCTGGCTGGGCTTCGCGGTGTCGACAGCCTTGACGATCTGGTCGCCGCGCTGCTCGACGTAGTAGAACTGGACCTTCTTGCCGAAGTCCTTGCCCTCGATCTTCAGATCCTTCTTCAGGGTCAGATCGACGCGCTGGTCGGTGTCGACGATCTTGGCCTGCTCGACCTGCTTGTCATTCAGCAGTTTGAGACCCTGCTCCGTGTCGATCTGGCTGAATCCGGTGCGGCTGAAGAGAAGAGCGCCGATGGACACTACGAGCAGTGCCATCACGATCCAGATCAGGGGGCCTTTCGTCGCCTTGTTGAGCAGTGGGCGACGCTTATTCGACTCGGCCATAAGTCCTCTCAGGAAAAAGATGTGGGTAACCTGTCCAGGCTACCGAGGCTGCCTGGGAACATCCCCCACAGCCTAGTACCTCGCACTGACATAGCTCGAATGCGTCCGGTTTTGTTCCCGACCTGCGCAAGGTGTCAGGAAATGCGAGGGACGCTCGGGCACAATCCTCAGCTGCAGACGGACTGCGTCAGCTGTAAACGGACAGCGCCAGCTGCAGACGTGCTGCGTCAGCTGTCAACGGACAGCGTCAGCTGTAGACGTGCTGCGTCAGCTGTCAACGGACAGCGTCAGCTGTAGACGTGCTGCGCGAGTGTCGCGACGAACGGAACGTTGCGGTACTTCTCCGCGTAGTCGAGTCCGTAGCCGATGACGAATTCGTTGGGCACGTCGAAGCCGACGTATTTGACGTCGATGTCGACCTTGACGGCCTCCGGCTTACGCAGCATCGTGCAGATTTCGACGGTGGCGGCGCCGCGGGAGCGCAGGTTCTGGACCAGCCAGGACAGGGTGAGTCCCGAGTCGATGATGTCTTCGACGATGAGCACATGACGGTCGGAGAGGTCGGTGTCGAGGTCCTTGAGGATGCGCACGACTCCAGAGGACTTGGTTCCGGAACCGTACGAGGAGACGGCCATCCAGTCCATCGTCACCGGCGAGTGCAGTGCGCGCGCCAGGTCGGCCATGACCATGACGGCACCCTTGAGGACACCGACGAGCAGGATGTCCTTGCCCTTGTAGTCTTCATCGATGGCGGCTGCCAGTTCAACGAGTCGTGCGGCTATCTGTTCTTCCGAGACGAGTACTTTTTCGATGTCATTGCCGAGATCGTTGATGTCCACAGGTGTCGGTTCTCCTCGCTTGGGGTGGGGTGTGCTCCCATTATGGTTCACTATCGACCTGAGGTGCCACTGCGAACGTCTCGACAGCCGAAGTCAACGTCATTCGCCGGACTTGACCGCGTCCTCCGCGGCCCGGTTCAACCTGCGTGAACACCAGAGCTCGAGGTCACCGAGGTTCGAGGTTGTCAGGACTCGAGGTCACCGGGGCTCAAAGTCACCGGTGTTCGGCCAGCTCCTCGTCGACCGTTCCCGGCGAGGCGGCGAGGAATCCGGTCACGCCCATGAGCGCCGAGACCCCGACCATGAGCGACAGCGGGACTGACCATCCCCCGCTGAACCCGAGCAGTCCACCGACAGCCAACGGCCCGATTGCGGCCAGCACATACCCCGAGGACTGAACGAACGCCGAGGTCCGCGCGGTGACAGAGACGTCGCGCGTGCGTCCGGTGATAAGGGCGAGCGCGGCGGGGAAGGCGAACCCGCCGTAGGACAGCAGGATCGCCCAGAGCACTGGGGTCGCAGCGGGAGCCAAGAGAAGCCCGAGATAGCCCAGAACAGCACTGACTGCGAACGTGACCAGGAAGAATCGGGGCAGAATGCTGCGCATGATGATCTGCGGGGCGAGGAATCCGCCGGGCAGGCCACCGAGGGTGACGATCGTGAGCATGAGGCCGGCCAGCACCGGGTCGAGACCGGCATCCCGGTAGACCTGCGGCAACCAACCGAACTGCACGTAGGCGTTGGCGGACTGCAGGCCGAAGAACATGGCCATGTACATGGCCTTGCGTGAGGTGAAGATATGCCGCCGAGGCGGTGCCACCTCGTGCGACTCGGGTGCACGCTGGCGCAGGTTGGGAACCGATCCAGCCAATCTCAGCACGATCCAGGTCACGAGTGCCCCGACGGGAACGAGCGCCCAGACGCCGAGGCCGATGCGCCAGTCATCGAAATGACCGGCGATCGGAGCTGTGAGCAGGGCAGGGAACATCGCGCCCAGACCCAGAGAGACGGTGAAGGCTGTCGCCCCGAGACTTGGCCGGTCGGGGAAGCGTGTCTTCACATAGACAGGCAGGATGACGTTGCCGATCGACATGCCTGCCAAGGCGACCACGGTCAGACCGGCGAAGCCGAGCCACTGATCAGTGAGCACACGCCCACCGACTCCGACGATGACGAATGAACAGGCGATGACAAGGGAGGCGAACAGTCCCACGCGTCTGAGCACGGGCACAGCGATGAATCCGCAGATCGCGAAGACCATGCCCGGAAGCGCGGTAAGCAGACCGGTCTGCCACTCGAGGAGTGAGTACGCGGTCTTGAGTTCCGAGAGGACGGGCCCGAGCGACGATGCCGCCGGACGCAGCGAGGAGGCGATGAGGATGAGGCAGATGAGTGCGAGCACATCGAGACCTCTGCCGGTGCGATGTCCTGGCAGGGCGTTGGGCCTCTGTTCAGCAGGGAGTGCGCTCTCGGGCTGGGAACTCATGGCTTCATCCTGTCAGACGGGTGTTCAGCCGTCGGCATCTGGTCGGGTCGACTCGTGCATGCGGCCTCGCTAACGGTATACCGTTTGAGGCGGACGTGCTTCGACTCGAATCGCGATGCACACAAAGCCGACAACTGAGAACCGAGGACGATGATGACCATTCTCCGCAATGTGCGACTTGCTCCCACCCGCCACGACGATCCAGCAGCCGACGTCGAGATCGAGAACGGCCGCTTCACTCGGTTCACGCCGACCGTGCCCCAGACTGGTCCAACGCAGGCCGATTCAACGCAGACAGACCCAGCACGGGTTGAGTCGAAGGCGGCAGGTTCGGCAGCGGCAGGGTCGGTCGGGTCCCAACCAGACGTGATCGACGGGGCCGGTCGGGTACTGCTGCCCAGCCTCGGCGATGTCCATGCCCATCTCGACTCCAATCGGATGGGTCAGACGTTCCGCCCGCACACCGCGGACGGGAGCCTGCACGGTCTGATCATGAACGACCGCGCCAATTGGCGCGACGGCGAGCGCAGCGTGAGAGACCAGGCGGCGTTCGCCACCGCTGTGATCATCGCTTCGGGCGGCACACGGATCCGCTCGCATGCGCAGATCGATGCCGACTGCGGGCTCGAACGATTCACCGGCGTCCGCGATGCGCTGGCTGCTCACGCCGATGTTCTCGACTCGCAGATCGTGGCCTTCCCACAGGCGGGAATCGTCCGCGAGTCCGAGGTCAGAGACCTCCTCGATGCGGCGTTGAGCGAGGGTGCCGATCTCGTCGGCGGGCTCGATCCGCTCCAGTACGACCGGGATCCGGTCGCTCACCTCGATGTCGTCTTCGGACTCGCTGAGAAGCACGGTAAAGGCATCGACATCCATCTCCACGAACGCGGCACTGCAGGAGTCTTCTCCTTCGAGGAGATCGCTGCCCGGACGAAGGCGCACGGCATGGAGGGGCGAGTCACGATCTCGCATGCCTTCGCACTGAGCTCGAACCCGGACGCAGAGGTCGAGCGGATGGCCGACCTCATCGCCGAGGCGGGGATCTCCCTGACAACGGTGGCACCGCAGAACGGAGTCCTGCCGCAGCGGGTCCTCGCCGATCGCGAGGTCACACTCGGACTCGGCGAGGACGGACAGCGCGACTATTGGAGCCCCTACGGCGACGGCGACCTGCTGCGGCGGACCTGGCAGCTGGCCTTCACGAACGGCTTCCGCCGCGACGCGGACATCGCAGACTGCCTGGACATCGCCTCCCGCGGCGGTGCCAGGGTGATGGCCGGAGCTCGCCCCGATGGAACCTCGCTGAAACAGGACGCCCGCTTCGGCCTCGGTGTCGGGGCGCCTGCGGACTTCGTGCTGCTCGAGGCCGACACGGTCACCTCGGCGATCATGGACTGCCCCGCCGGCCGCGATGTGTTCAAGGCGGGACGACTGGTGGCCTCCCACGGTGAACTCATCGGCGGAATGCGCTGAGGCAAGTGGCCTTCAGCCCCGAGCCGGCGTCAGCAAGCGGGCGTCAGCAAGCCGGCGTCAGCGGGCCTTGGCCGCGAGCTGGAACAGCAGGCGCCCGCGCCCCACGACCGCCTCGGTGTCACCGGGCAGCGACAGCCGTTCGCGAGCCCCACGACCCGAGTCCCCACGATCCGAGGCCCCGCCGGCTGATCCCGCCTGAGCGCGGATGAGCGCGCACAGTTCGGCGACGCGCGCTGCGCCGACGTTCTGCGCGGGGACGCCGACCGAGACGAGCCACTCTCGCACGACGCGAGAGAGGATGGCGTCATCCAAGTCGAGCAGCGATTCCAGCGCTATGTCGGTGCGGCCGCGAACCTCGACAGCAACCGCCTCGGCGGACCGTTCGAGGAAGTCCGCGTCGGCTCGGCACAGATCGGCGGTGCGGGCGAGGTTCGCGGTGATGGGCTGGCCCAGATCGGTCTCGAGGGTGGCCAGGAGTCTCCGGGCACGAACCCGGGCGAATGCGCCGTTGGCATTCATCGGGTCGTGCCAGACCTCGACACCTTGCGCCCGGCACGAGGCTGCCGTCATCGCCCGCTCGAGCCCGAGCAGCGGCCGCACCACCCTGCCCGTGACCGGCGACATCCCTGCCAATGACCGGGTCCCCGAGCCTCTCATCAGCCCCAACAGCACGGTCTCAGCCTGGTCGCTCTGCGTGTGTGCGGTGAGGATCCAGTCTGCGCCGTGGACGATTCTGGCGGATTCCAGCGCAGCATAGCGAGCATCTCGGGCGGCAGCTTCGATGCCTTCGTCGCCGGCCGAGACCGTGATGGCGGCGACTTCGGCGGGAACACCCCAGGACTCGGCGATGGACACGACCCTGGCGGCCACCTGGGGTGACGCCTCCTGCAGCCCGTGGTCGACGGTCACTGCTCGTGCATCGACCTCGCCGCGACGGTGGAGGAATGCGCACGCGTGCAGCAGCGCCATCGAGTCCGCTCCCCCGGAGACCGCCACGATGACACGAGAGGTCTCTGACGAGGGCGCAGCTGCGATCGACGCCATCTGCTGTCGGAGCGCGGTGCGGATCGCAGCGCTGGCCGGATCCAGGCTCGGGCGCTGCGGCTGTCGCCGGCTGCCGCTGCCCGTGCCGGACTCCGTGCCGGTATCGCCCTCAGCCATGGACACGGTCGAGCCACAGCTGCGGTGTGAGGATCTCCTCGCTCGTCGGAAGATTCTCGGGCGAAGAGTAGATGACGGAGAAGCCGGTCTGGCCGACCTCGCTGCGGATCGCCCGCACGAACTTTGCGCCGTCGCGATACTGTGCGAGTTTGAGATTCATGCCCAGCAGGTTCGACAGGAACCCGCCCTGACCGGCGTCTCGGCGAGCCTCGAACTTGCGCCGCAGCTTCCGCACGCTCGGGATCACCTCGATGCCGACTTCGTCCATGACGACGTCGGCATGGCCTTCGAGCAGGCTGAGGATGCCCGATGCTTCGTCGAGGGCACTGCGCATACCGTCATCCTGAATCAGGTCGACCATGCTCGCTTCTCCCTTGACGATTCGACCCAGTGTCGCGAAGACATCGGCGACGCCGCTGAATCCGGGGGCTTTGAGCGGAGTCGCGACGACCTGGGAGAGCAGCGAGCGCATGTGCTCGCGCAGCCAGGGAGCGGTTGCGAACTGGACCTGATGCGTTGCCTCGTGCAGGGCCACCCACATACGGAAGTCGCGCGGTGAGACGTTCATGGCCTCTTCGGCGATGAGGACCGCAGGAGCGACGAACATCAGCCGCCCCGTCTCCACTGCGAACGGGTCGAACTGTCCGAGCACCCGCGTCGAGAGCAGCGAGAGCACGCCCGCGACTTCCACCGCAGCGGCCTTGGCCGTACCGGGGCCGGGAGCTACGGGCAGAGACTCGGCATCGACCATGCCGTTGAGCGACTGGGCGTTGGCCTTGACCCAACTGACCTGGTCGAGGACGAGCACCGTTCCCTTGGCCAGGCGCCTGCGCACATCGTCGGCATGAGCCGGATCGAGCAGGAACGAGTCGAGGACGAGCTCCTGCGCGGTCAGCGCGTTGTCCTTCATCCCGGCGACCAGTTCGTCGAGTTCAGCGGGATCGGGCACCCGGGCGGCCGAGACGAGCTCCTTGGCGGTGCGGGCGGCGAACTTCTCATCGACGATCATCGGCAACCACAGCCTGCCAGAGCTGTGACGATGTCATCGACGGTCTTTCGTGCTTCCAAAATCTTGTCCTTGTCCACGTCGTCGATCTGCAGGGCGAAGACGAGATAGCGTCCGTCCGCGTCCAGCACGCCTCCGGCCAGCGAGGTCACGGTCGACAGAGTCCCCGTCTTCGCGTGCACTGTTCCGGTGGCATTTCCGTCCTGGGTGAATCTGTCGGTCAGGGTTCCCGTCAGACCGCCGACCGGGAAATAGGAGATGAGGCTCGAGAGCGAATCGTCGGCGACGACCGAGGCCTGCAGAACTGTGGTCAGGTCATGCGGGCTGATCTGGTTGTCATACGACAGTCCTGAGGTGTCGACCAGTTTGGTCTGCCCAATATCCAGCGAGTCAGACAGCGCCGACAGGACAGCCTTGGGTCCGTTCTCGAGACTGCCGGGCTGGCCCTCGGCGATGGCGACCTCATTGCCGAGCACCTCGGCGACGACGTTGTCACTGTGCACGAGAGCGTACTCGACGATCTCGGAGATCGTCGCCGATTCGACGCTGGCCAGGGAATCGCCGGACTCGCCGGACTCGCCGGAACTACCAGAATCGCCGGCCGGGCCCGGTGGAGCATCGGTGACCGTGATCCCGGCCGCCTTCAGCTCCTTCGCGAATGTGGAGAAGGCGTCCTTCCCTGGGTGCTCGCTGCGGCCCCGCCATTCTTTGTCCTTGCTGCCGACGTAACCCGTGTCGATCATCAGCGGCTGGATCGGAGTGATTACGCCCTTGGCGATGTCGGCCCGGTCCCAGCCGGAGCTGAAGTCCTCACCCGAGTACCGTGACATGTCCAACTTCAGAGCCACCTCGGCGATATCTTTGCTCTTCAGCGACTGTGCGGTCTCCTGGGCCAGGGTCTTCAGTCCCGCGTGGCCGTTGACGGCACCGGGCTGAGACTCCCCCGCCCCCAGCAACGAGTCACCGCCGCCGGTCAGGGTCACCGTCGAAGTCGACGGGTCGAATTCCGTCGTTGTGCTCAGGCGCTTCTGCCCGCCGATCGACAGCAGCGCGGCCGAGGCGGTGAATACCTTGGTCACGGACGCGGGCGTGCGCGGGTCGTTCTGATCTTTCGAATAGAGGACGTCGTCGCTGAGTCCGTCGCGCACTTCGATCCCGAAGTCCTTGACCTTAGCGTCGGAGAGGATGCGCTTGACCTCGTCAGGGATCTTCGTGGGGACGGGGGCGGTATCGTCCACCGCCGAGGCGGGGGCGGGCACATCCTTGCCCGCGGCAGTCGGCGAGGGCAGGGCTTGGACCTCGATGGCCGGATCCGTGGTGAGGATTCCGGGGAGGCCGGGGACGACGTCATAGGCGTCGACGACGGCGTATCCGGCCAGCACGATCGCCACAGCTCCGGCGGTGATGCCGACGGCTGCCTTCTTCGAGCGCTTCCGACCGCGCCTGCGGTCGCTGCGTCTGCCCTCAGTGGGGATGTCGTTCACCCGCGAGCTCCCATTCTCGTTGTCCCCTCGTCTCTGTCGTCCTCGCCGAAGTCACCGTGCCGGCTGTGACCGTGTCTGTGATGACCGTGCTCATTGAGCGTGCCGGCTGTGACCGCGCCTGCTGTGACCGTGCCTGTGGTTGTCTTTCGTGGGGACTTGTAAGCTCTATCCTAGTGATGCAACCCTAGCTTGAAGGAGCACTATGGAACTCTTGGCCACAATCGAGATCCCGCGCGGATCACGCAACAAGTACGAGGTCGACCACGAGACCGGTCGCGTCAAACTCGACCGCTACCTCTACACCTCGATGCAGTACCCCGCCGACTACGGCTTCTTCGAGGACACCCTCGGCAACGACGGCGACCCCCTCGACGTCCTCGTGCTGCTGCCCGAGCCTCTCTTCCCGGGCGTGCTCATCGACGTGCGCCCCATCGGCATGTTCAAGATGGAAGACGAAGCGGGCGGCGACGACAAGGTCCTCGCAGTCACCGCTGGCGATCCCCGCTGGGAGAGCTACCAGGACATCGGCGATGTGGACAAGTTCACGCTCGACTCGATCGAGCACTTCTTCACCCGCTACAAGGACCTCGAGCCGGGCAAGTTCGTCAAGGGCTCAACCTGGGTCGGACGCGCTGAGGCCGAGGCCGAGGTCGAAGCATCGATCGCTCGCTTCAAAGAGTCTCACTGAAACCAGTCACTCAGCCTGATGGCCGAACAGCCTCAGACGCTGTGATCTTCGACCGCTCGGACGATTTCGTCCGGGCGGTCGATCATCATCAGGTGACCCGAATCGTCCAGGTCGATGCGCTGCAGGCGCGCGAAGCTGCGATCGAGGATCGCTGCCCGCCTGCGGTTGGGAAACGGTGAGGCGAACATCGCCGAGGTGGTCGCCGCCACCCGCATCGTCGATCGTCGCAGCGCAGTCAGGTCCGCAGCCTGCTGTCGGTAGCTCAGCCACTCGGCCACCGTTGCCTTGAGCGTCTCGGGCTGCGCGTAGGGGTCCTTGAAGACATCCCAGTCGAGTGCCCGGGCTGAAGTGGTCTGACGCAGGAATCCCCGATGGGAGACGTGCGCGGCCAATGTGCGGATTTCCGCCGGGCTCGTGACCGCGTCCAGCGACCGCAGCCAGCTCGCCGAACCGAACGTGCTCGCAAGCCCGCGATGAGAATGACCCTCGATCGACGGATCGACGAGGACGAGGCCAGCTACGAGCTCGGGCCTCAGCCGAGCCAGTGCCTCGGCGCGGAATGACGCCATCGAATGTGCCACAACGACCACGGGACGAGTGACAATGCGCTGCACAATGGCAACCTCCGAGGCGAGGTCGGGCACGCGGCCGGTCCAGTCCGTTCCGGCGAATCCCGGCCGGTCCAGAGCGAGGACCTCACGGCCGGGCAGTCGTTCGATGACCGGCAGCCACGAGGCAGCAGCCATCGCACACCCGTTGAGCAGCAGCACCGGGGGCAGAGACCCTGCGCCGCCGGCAGCCTCGCCGCCATCCCCGCCGGTAGCCCGGCCTGTAGGGCCTGCTGCACGATGGTAGAAGGTGAACCCGTCGACGATCTCCGTCGCCCACGATTCCAGAGGATTCTCGAAGTTCGCCATCTCAGTATCCTTTGGGTCGTGCCAGAGGGAAGGTGATCGTCGATCTGATCGTCTGGTTGGTCAGGAGCATGACGAGCCGGTCGAGGCCCATCCCCATGCCTCCTGCCGGCGGCATGCCGTGTTCAAGAGCGAGCAGGAAGTCCTCGTCGAGTTCCATCGCCTCCGGGTCTCCCCCAGCGGCAGCCAACGACTGCGCGCTCAGACGCTGACGCTGCAGCACGGGATCGACGAGCTCCGAATAGGCAGTGCCGATCTCGGTGCCGAAGACGATGAGGTCCCACTTCTCCGCCAACCGCGGATCACTCCGATGCTGACGGGTCAGCGGTGATGTCGCAGCCGGGAAATCCGTATAGAAGGTCGGAGCGACGGTCTGCGATTCGGCGACCTCTTCGTAGATCTCCTGCAGCAGAGTGCCCCACTCCCATTTCGGCTGGGCCTCGACCCCCGCCCGTACCGCCAGCCTGCGCAGCGTTTCGATTGATGTGTCGGTGGTGACCTCCTCGCCGAGCTTCTCCGAGACGATGTCGGTCAGAGACACCGTCCGCCACGGCTCGGCGAGATCGATCTCGTGATCGACGCCGTTGACCTGCCCGCGCACGATCGTCGTACCCAGGCTCGCCTGTGCGGCTGTGATGATCATCGTGCGCGTGAGATCACGCATCGTCATGTAGTCGCCGCCGGCCTGATAGGCCTCGAGCATGGAGAACTCAGGATTGTGGTTGGCATCGACACCTTCGTTGCGGAAGTTGCGACCAATCTCGAAGACCCTGTCGAAGCCTCCGACGAGCAGCCGTTTGAGGTAGAGCTCCGGGGCGATGCGCAGGTAGAGGTCCATGTTGTAGGCGTTGATGTGAGTCCGGAACGGCCGGGCGTTGGCGCCCCCGTGGATCGTCTGGAGGATCGGCGTCTCGACCTCGAGGAACGCCCGGGACTGCAGCGACTCCCTGATCGAACGGAACACCGAGGACCGCGCGATCATGAGGTCGCGCTGAGAGGTGTTGAGGGTGAAGTCGAGGTAGCGTCTGCGCACCTTCGCCTCAGGGTCGCTCAGCCCCTGGGCCAGGCTGGGCCACGGTCGCAGAGACTTCGCCGACATCGTCCACGAATCGACGAGGAGCGACGGCGTCCCATTGCGCGAGGTGCCCCGCCGACCGTGGACGGAGATCCGATCACCGCGAGAGGTCCATGCCCGCAGCCGTGCGAAGGGCTCGGCATCGATCGCCGACGCCTCGCACACCAGCTGTGTGTCCAGGCCCTCGCTGCGCAGGTCGAGGAAGACCACCCCACCGTGGTCGCGGATGCTAAGGACGCGTCCGTCGAGTCGCTCGCGGGCAGGCTGGGCCACAGCAGACGCCGTCGTCGCATCGGTCGGCAGGACCGCCTCGGCGGGGTAGGGTTCGACCCCTGCCTCAAGCATCCGTTCCCGCACGCCGAGGCGGTGCCTGACCTGATCGGGCACGCGCGGAGCCTGCGTGTCCGGAGCGGGAGCCGGGACGATGTCGAGCAGCGGGGCTGCCTGTTCGCGGGTGTAGATCGGCTGTGCGTCGTTCCGGGAGCCGAGGAACTTCGGCGGGGACAGGAACCCCTCGGCGATGCTCACGGCCAGGCCGATCCGGGCGAGCTCCGAACCATCGGGATAGCACAGCATCCGCGGCACCCATTCCGGGAGGTACTTCTCATTGGAGCGGTACAGGGATTCGATCTGCCAGAAGCGTGAGGCGTAGAGGAGGATGTTGCGCCACAGTCTCTTGACGGGGCCTGCTCCCAGCTCCTTGCCCTGTTCGAAGGCCGCGCGGAATACCGCGAAGTTCAGCGACACCGAAGCCAGTCCCAGGTCGGGCGACTCGCGCATAAGCTCGGCGACCATGAATTCGGTGATGCCGTTCTCAGCCAGGGGGTGCCGGCGCATGACGTCGAGGGAGACGCCGTTGGCACCCCAGGGGACGAAGCTGAGCAGTCCGGCGGTCTGGGCGGCGTGCTGTTCTTCGCCCGGAGGGAAGAGCGCTTCAACGTGCAGGCAGCGCCCGTCGGCGGGATCACCGAAGCGGCCCAACGCCATTGAGAACCCGCGCTCGGTGTCGCCGTCACGCCACTCGTCGGCGAAGGCGGCCAGGCTGTCGAGTTCGGCGTCGGACATCTCGGACTGGTGCCGGATGCGCACCGCATACCCGAGTCCCCTCAGCCTGGTCACGGCCCGACTGACCTCCGGCATCGCGGACAGCGAGAAGTCACCGGAGCTCAGGACTGCTTCATCGCCGACGTGGAGGATCTTCAATCCGGCGTCGCTGTAGGCTTGGGCCCCCTGTCTGGAGGCGGCGAGGACCGCCGGCACCCACCCGAAGGACTCGGCATGGACGACAAAGTCCCGTGCGGCAGCCGTCCACTGCTCCCGCGGCCCGATCGGATCTCCGGCGACGAGGCAGACCCCGCGCTCGACACGGTAGGTGAGAGCGCAGTCCCCGGCGAAGAGCACGGAGCGGTCACGGCGGGTGCTGAAATAGCCGAGCGAATCGGAGGGATAGTCGGCCAGCGACTGCCGAATTTTTCTCTCCTGGTCGATGTCGATGCGTTCGGCGTTGCGTTGTGAGGCCAGCATGGTCCAGAAGGCGAGGATGATGCTCGCCCCGGCGCCGAAGCCGAAGACCGAGAGCATCCAGCTCGCCTCGGTGTTGGTGCGGAAGCCGAAGAGCTCGGCGATGATCGCTCGGGCCTCGACCATCGTCAGTCCGCCGATGAAGGACTGCACGGTGAGAACGATGACGATCGTGAGCACGAGCCCGACGACGAGGACCACGACAGCTTTGAGGAGTCCGCGGGGTTGGGTCTTCGCCGTGTAGTGCCGGCGGTAGGCGAACAGTGCAATCAGCGTCGCCAGCGGGATGATCGAGCTGGTCGCAAGATCCCAGGTCAGCAGCCGGGATCCGAAGGCCGCCAGCAGTGCGGCCAGTGCCCCGTTGGCGAAGATGATGAACAGCAGGAAGAGGACGAGAACCCACCATGCTGCACGTTTGCGGATGCTCAATGCTCCGGCGAGGATGAGCAGGACCACCGAGGACACGAAGTCGACCGGGTTCGCCGGGATCGCCCAGGTCCACAGAACTTCGAGGTCCTCGCTGAGGTCGCCGCCGGTAGGAGCGATGACCTGAATGAGCATGAGGACCGCGAGAATGCTCAGCATCCGCGGCAGCCATCGCACGAACGCGGGAGGACGGCCGGTCATCTGAGTCTTCGCAGTGGGCATGTCGGAATGATCACACACAAGTCTGAGTGATTCCCCGGACGCCCCTCTTCATCTTCTTAGGTAAGCCTAATGGGCAGTGTGAGCTAGGTTATGCCATCGTCGAGTCATGAAACTCGATCACGTGTCCTTCGCCAGCGAACCAGACGGTTATCAAGCGACTGCCGAGAGAATCTCGGAGAAGCTCGGTGTGGTTCCCTACAACGGCGGTGTCCATCCTCGCTTCGGCACCAGGAATCTGATCTTCCCCCTCGCCAACGGCCACTACCTCGAGGTCGTCGAAGCCTTGGAGCACCCGGCTGCTCTCTCCACTCCTTTCGGCCAGGCAGTTCGGGCTCGCTCAGAGCTCGGCGGCGGCTGGATGGGCTGGTGCGTTTCGGTCGCTGACCTCGCCGAGGTGGAAACCCGTCTCGAGCGCAAGGCCGTCGACGGCAACCGCACTCCGGAGTCAGGGATGGAGCTCAAGTGGCTGCAGATCGGAATCAAGGGGCTCATCGCCGATCCCCAGCTTCCGTTCTTCATCAAGTGGTCCGCTGATTCGTCCCAGCATCCATCGTCCTACAAGACCAACGACGAGGTTGCCATCGACACCTTGCAGATCGCCGGGGATCGCGACCGTCTGCGCGATTGGCTGGGGACCCAGGATCCTAAGCCGATTCCGGAGATCCACATCGACTGGTCGGCACCCCATGGCACACCCGGCATCATGTCGGTCAGCTTCGAGACCGCGAAGAACGGTCTCGTCACCATCTGAGTGTCGGCGCACAGCTGGGGATGCGTCTGTGCACAACTGGGGACGCGTCGGTTGCGTGATTTCGCAGCCTCGGTCCACGGGCTGGTCTGCTTCCTCGAACCGGCGGTCGAACACACTGCGGTCGAACACACAACGGAGGCCTTCACACCGAATCGGTGTGATGGCCTCCGTCTGTGTCTGCAGTGTCCGTCTGCGTCTCCGGCTGCGTCCGTTTCCGTTTGCGGCCGCAGAATTCCTCAACTCGCTGTGCTTGCCTGAGGTCCCGCGCCAAGTGGCGTCAGTAGAGGCACACAGCAGCACCAAGCCTGAGGTGGACGTTTTGTGCTGAGGGCTCTAGATGTTTTCAGTCCAAAACGTCCACTCAAGCCTGGCTCTTCGTCAGATCAGACCTCCGCGGCATCCTCCGGGAAGTCCTCAGCGCCCTCGGTCGCCTTCTTCTTGCGCATGTGTGCCGCAGTGGCCAACGCGCCGCCGGCTGCCAGGAGTCCGGCACCGCCGCCGAGGAGGGGCAGAGTTGCGTCGCTGCCTGTCCGCGGCAGATCGCCTCCACCCGAACCACCGGAGCCGTTCGAACCTCCCCCGTTCGACCCGGAACCGCCCGAGCCTGATCCGCCGTTCGAGCCTCCCCCGTTCGACCCGGAACCGCCTGAACCCGAACCGCCGTTCGAGCTTCCACCCGAATCGCTCGCCGCTCCGGCAGCGCCGGCTGCACCGGCATCCTTCGCGCCATCCTGCGAACCGCTCGTCGATCCCGAACTGTCAGCCGCGGAGCCGTTGTCCGAACCGTCCTTGCCATCGGAGCCGTTGTCCGAACCGTCCTTGCCGTCGGAGCCATCAGCATCGGCGTCTGCGTCCTTCGGGTTCTCGGTCGGCGGATCGGTCGGCTCTTCGCCGCTGCCCTTGATGACCTGCACAACCGTCGGTCGCGGAATGGCCGCCACACCCTCGTCGACGTTCGTCTCATCGACATAGTCGGGGAACTGCGAGTGCTGATCCGACCATTTGCCGTCCTCACCGGGGTGCTGCACCGCGACGAACGCCGACGCATAGGCATCATGGACGAGCGGTCCGCAGACTTCGGCCTCACGCGGAACCGAGAGGAACTGCTCGACGCGTCCGCGCTGGTCGCCGTCGATCGTGACCTTGAACAGGCCGTCGCAGTAGCCGATGCCGTCTGGGGCGCCGTCAGTCGAGATCCACAGATTGCCGGCCGTATCGAAGGTAACGTTGTCGGGGCACGAGATCGGCGAGACCTGGTCGACGGGGAACCCTGAGAAGTACGTTGTGTCACCTTGCTTCGGGTCACCGCACACCATCAGCAGAGTCCAATCGAACTCCGTGCTGGTGTGGTCGCCGCCGCGTTCGGTGAGTTCGACGATGTGTCCATCGCGGTTCTCGGTCCGCGGGTTCGCCTCGTCGGCGGCTGCCTTGCCCCCGACACCACGGTCGGAGTTGTTCGTGCAAGCCACGTAGATCTTGCCATTGACCGGGTTCGGCTCGACGTCCTCGCAGCGGTCCATCTTCGTCGGGCCGACCTTGTCGGCAGCCAGCCGCGTGTGGACGAGCACTTCGTCGATCGACATTCCCGACACCTGCGACTTGCCGCCCTTGATCAGCGGGAGCCACTGGCCGCTGCCGTCGAACTCGCCGTCGCCAGGAACCGCACCCGTACCGTCGATCTCGCCCTTCGGCGAGTTGCCGGTGAACTTCGCTACGTACAGGTCGCCCTCGGTGAGCAGGGTGAGATTGTGGTCGAGGTCGCCTTCGACGTACTTGCCCTTGGAGATGAACTTGTAGAGGTAGTCGAACTTCTCATCATCGCCCATGTAGGCAACGGCCTGACCCGAGTCGGCGATCGTGATGTTCGCACCCTCGTGCTTGAGGCGGCCCAAGTTGGTGTGCTTGAGCGGCGTCGATTCGGGATTACGCGGGTCGACTTCGACGATCCAGCCGAATCGGTTGGCTTCGTTGGCGTAGCCGGGGTTGTTCGTGTCGAAGCGGTCAAGATCGGCTTCCCACCCGTAAGCGGAGGCATCGTTGGTCAGGCCGTAGCGCTTGTCCGCCGCCGAGGTGCCCTGTGCTTTGAAGTACGAGTTGAAGTTCTCCTCCCCCGAGACCAAAGTTCCCCACGGGGTCAGTCCGCCCGAGCAGTTGCCCAAAGTGCCCTGGGCCTTGTCGCCGCCCGGGTAGTCCTTCGTGCGCAGCAGATCGGATCCGGCAGCAGGACCGGTGAACTCGTATTCGGTGTCGATGAGGAAGCGACGGTTGTTCGCTCCGTTGACGTCGACCTTCCACGGAGTCTTCTCATTCGTCCGCGTCAGCTCGGCCACGGTCAGCCCATGGGCGTCGCGGCTGATGGCGCGCTGCGTGGCTTTGTCCATGCTGTCGGGGTACATGATCGCGTCGTTCGTGTACTCCTGGTTTGAGAACAGCAGGGCACGGTTGCCGTCTCCGCTCTCGTCGACCTGGATCTGGAGGAAGTCGTTGTTGTAGCCGAACTGGCGCCGCTGCGACTCGACACTCTGGTTCTCAGGGTCGAACTTCGGTGCATCAGGGAAGAGCGGGTCGCCCCAGCGCACGATCGGGTGCCAGGAATAGCCTTCGGGGACGATGAACTCATCGACTTCGAACTGAACCGGATCGATCGCGGTGAAGTCGAGGCTGCCGCCTGCGGCTGTTGCGGCCGCCGCGCTGCTCGCGGTCGGGCTGGGCGCCGAGGTGACGGCAACCGCCAGCGCTCCTGCTGCCGATGCCCCCAGCATCGCTCGCCGTGACAGCTGCGCCCCGACGATGTCGCGGAAGTAGCTGTTCGACGACGTGTTGCAGATCGCCTTGCTGCACGCATTGTCGCATTTGAGTGCGCAGGTGACGGGGCTTCGCTTGCCACGGACGTGGCCGGCCATGGGCAGTAGTTCACGCAGAGGTGACATCGGTTCTCTCCTCGGTTCAGTTGTATCGGCCCTCCCCACACAGCGGATTCGGGCTCACCAGATCGAGACTGCCAAGGTCAGTTGTCTCAGGAACCACCGTTCGGTGAACGGGATGTGAACCTGGTCAGCCGATGTCGACGAGGCTGAGGATCCCAGGTGCCAGGAAACCGACCGCATCGATGATGACATGTGCCCAGACCAGCGGCATGAGCCTGCCTCTTCGCATGAAGTACCAGCCGAAGATGATGCCCATGGCGACGTTGCCGATGAACGGTCCGATGCCCTGGTACAGGTGATAGCTCGCACGGAACACTGCGAGCCCGATGATGATCGTCCAGGGCCCATATTTCAGACGCTGAAATCGTTCGGCTCCGAATCCGAAGATGAGGACCTCTTCGAGGATCCCGTTCTTCGCCGCCGAGAGGATGAGCACGGGAATCGTCCACCAATGATCGCCGAGGTTGGACGGCTGGATCTCCGCCGTGATCCCCAGTGCCCTGCCGCCGGCATAGACGGCCAGGGTGCCGATGCCGATGATCGCGAAGATGAGCGTACCGCGGCCGAAGTCCCGAACGCCGTGTCCAGTCACCCCCAGACGTGTGCGCAGAGGTGGTGCGTCACGGTCACGGCTGAGCAGGTAGAGGGCGAGAAGGACCGGGACGAGGGCGAACCCGATATCGAGCAGCTGGTAGACGAGGTCGAAGCCCGGCCGTGGTGACATCGACGTGTTGAGCTTCGCCTGGGCCTGACTGATCGGCCCTCGGGTGGCGATGTCGGCTAGGCGCACGATCGCATAGATCGCCGATTGTCCCAGGGACAGTGCCGCAACGAGACCGAGCTCGAACCACAGGCGCTTCTTTTCCTGTGGTTCGAGCTCGGTCGTCATGGCTCCTACTGTAACCGGACTGGATCAGTGCTTCGGCGCATCGTCCCCGTCTGGACCACCGGGAGCAGTCTCAGCACTTCCCCCGACGGACCCAGCACTCGGGTCAGCGTGTGCACGTGTGCCGGTCGCCGTGCCATCCGAAACCTCCGGAGCAACCGGAGTGTCCGGAGTGTCCGGAGCATCCGTCCCCTTCGCGGCGCGCGCCTCGGCGTCATCGAGGACCCGACCACGGGCCATGTTCTTGACGTACTTCTTCTCGGCCCGACGTTCCTTCGCCCCTTCGAGCAGGAGGTAGAGGACGGGCACGAGGATCAGCGTCAGCACCGTCGAGCTGACCAGGCCGCCGATGACGACGATCGCCAGCGGCTTCGAGATGAACACGCCTCCTCCGGTCAGGCCCAGGGCCATCGGGACGAGCGCGAAGATCGTCGCTGACGCGGTCATCAGGATCGGCCGATAACGCAGCCGGGCGCCGTGGACGATAGCTGCTCGCAGTTCGACCCCTCGAGCTCTGAAGTGGTTGATGAGGTCGATGAGCACGATCGCGTTCGTGACGACGATTCCGATGAGCATGAGCAGGCCGATCATCGATGTCAGGCCCAGAGGTGTGTCCGTGATCAGCGACAGCGCGATGGACCCGGTGGCCGCGAACGGGATCGAGACCAGCAGAATCAGCGGCTGCAGCAGCGACTTGAACGTCGCGACCATGATGATGAACACGATGAGGATCGCGGCGAGCATCGCAAGGCCCAGCTGAGAGAACGCGTCGTTCTGCTCCTGTGTGGCACCACCTGTGTCGACTGTCACGGAGTCCGGCAGGTCGACGTCGTCGAGGGCGCTCTGCACGTCGGCGGAGACCGTTCCCAGGTCGTCGCCTGCCGGCGTGACCGAGACCGTAGTCGAGCGCTGCGAGTCCGTGTGCCGGATCGTCGGGGCGGTCTTGACTTCCTTGACCTCTGCGACGTCGTCGAGCTTGATGAACCGTGGCTTGGATGTCGGGGCCGGGGCACCAGCCTGCGCGCCCGGGTCACCGGCTGCACCGGCCGCACCGGCTGCACCAGCGTCTCCGCCCGCGCCACCGGCAGCACCCGCAGCACCACCAGCACCACCGGCACCGCCGGTGTCCGCTGCTCCGGCAGCACCGGCACCTGCTGCCCCTGCGTCTCCGGCGGCGGGAGTCGTCTCCTTGGGCTTGCCGGGGATCTTGAGGTCCTTGAGCTCTTTCACGGTGTCCGCGTTGCGGTCGTAGAGCAGGACCGAATGCGAGACGTTGTCGATGACGACTTCGCCGATGTTCTGTCCGTGCATCGCTCGCTGGACGTACTGACCGATCGAGGCCTCGGTGAGGTTCTCCTCGGCGGCCTTCTTATGATCGACTTTGACTTCGATGACGGGCTGGACCGCTTCGAGGTCGCTGGTCACCGACTGGGTTCCGGAGATGCCTTCGAGCTTGTCCGTGACAGCCTTTGTAGCATCGTCGAGTTCCTTCGCGTCGGATGCCGACAGCGTGACGTCGATGGTCTGCGCACCGGGCATCGAGCTCTGGCTCTGCACTTCAACGTCGCCGACACCCTTGAGGCCGTCGAAGTCCTTCTGCAGCTCATCGGAGATCGACTGCGCCGAGACACCCGATTTCGAGTTGACGATGTAAGTGCCGGTGATGGACGAATCACCGGTGAAGCCGAAGGTCGTTCCGCCGACGGAGAGCTGATAGGACTCGACGTCCTTGTTGTCCTTGAGGATCTTCTCGACCGGCTCAGCCTGCTTCGACGCTTCGTCGAGATCGGTGCCCGGGTCGAAGGTCTGCGCGATCTGCAGGCTGTCCTGGCCGGTGTCGCCGAAGAGCTCGGTCTTCAGCTGCGGCACCATTGCTCCGGTGCCCACCAGAATGATGACAGCCGCGAGGATCATGATGACCGGGTGCTTGGTCGAGAACCCGATGACCGGCATGTAGGTCTTCTGCAGTCGTGTCACCGGCGAGTGCATGCCGGCGAGTTCATCGACCTCTCCGGCTTCCTCGTCGGCCACGCCGTAGCGCGGACCGGTCGACGTTGCTGCTGTCGATGTGGACGTGCCGTCGTGCGCGGCGCCAGCGCCAGCGCCTGCGCCTGCGCCTGCGCCAGCGCCAGCGCCAGCGCCTGCGCCTGCGCCAGCGCCAGCGCTTGCGCTTGCGCCAGCACCGGTATCGTCATGGCGACCGGTGGAGAGGATGTTGTGCTTCTTCGACTCCTTCTTTGCGGCCTTGGTCTCTTTGCGCCAGTCGGAGAGCATGCCCTTTCGGTTGCTGCGGATCTCTCTCTTGTCCGCCCGAGTGAGCTTGACCTTCGACTCACGCTGACGCAGGAACCAGTAGGCGAGCACGGGCACGATGGTCAGCGCCACGAACAGGCTCGAGAGCAGAGCGATGGTGGCAGTCAGCGCGAAGGGACGGAACATCTCCCCTGTCTGACCACTGACGAATGCGAGGGGCAAGAAGACCGCGACCGTTGTCAGGGTAGAGGCCGTGACGGCACCGGAGACCTCCGACACCGCGGCCAGGATGTTGGAGAACTTCTCACCGCCTGAAGCATGCCGTCGTCGGATCGCTTCGATCACGACGATCGAGTCGTCGACGACGCGGCCGATGGAGATCGTCAGCGCTCCCAGGGTGAGCATATTCAGCGTCTCGCCGCCCATCCACAGGCCGACCATGGCGATGAGGAGGGAGAGCGGGATCGAGATCGCGGTGATGATCGTGGCCCGCACGGACAGCAGGAACACGAGGATGACGAGGACGGCGAAGATCAGGCCGAGTCCGCCCTCGTTGAGCAGGTCGTGGATGGACTGCTCGATGAACGGCGCCTGGTCGAAGGCCGAGACGAACGTCGTATCATCGCCCATGGACTTCTCGAGTCCGGGCAGTTTGTCGGCGACGGCGTGGGAGACGTCGACGGTGTTCGCGTCGGATTCCTTCATGATCGACACCGACAGCGACGGCTTGCCGTTCGTGCGGGAGATCGAGTCGACCGGAGCGTTCTCGATCTTCACATCGGCGACGTCGGAGAGCTTGATCGGGCCGTCCTTGCCGGTGACGACGAGGTCCTTGATCGCGTCGACCGAGCGGATGCGGGTGCCGACCTCGACAGGGGCGGTTCCGCCGTCGCCCTTGAGCTCGCCCGCCGAGGTGGGAACGCCGTTGGACTGGAGGATGCCGGCGATCTCGTCGATGCTCGCACCCTCGTCTTCGAGGTCGTCGCGGCGGATGGTGACCTCGACCTGTTTGGTCTTCGCACCGGAGATCATGACCTGCGAGACGCCATCGACCTTCTTGAGCTCGGGTTCAGCAATGTCGTCGAGGTTGGCGGCGAGTTTGTCTGCGTCCGCGTCCGAGGTCACTGACAGCGCCAGCACCGGGATGTCGTCGGTGCCCATGGTGTTCACCGTAGGCTCGACTCCATTGGGCAGGGTTGCCTGGACCTGGGATACCGCGCGCTGGAGAGACTTGACGACATCGTCGGAGTCTTCCCCGTACTTCGTGCTCACGGTGATCGATGAACTGCCCGCCGAGGATGTCGAGGTCATGTCCTCGACCTCGGGAAGAGCCGTCAGCGCACCTTCAAGCGGGTCGGTGACCTCCTGCTCAACAGCCTCGGGGGTTGCACCGTCGTAGGAGGCAGTGACCGTGGCCTGCGGGTTCTCGAGAGAGGGGAACAGCTCCTGTTTGAGGGATCCGGCTCCGATGACTCCGAAGATGACGGCGACGACGGAGATGAGCGCGATCAGTGCGCGGTTTCTCAGGCTCAGGCGGGTCAGAAAACTCATGTGGGGACTTTCTCTTCGATGGCGCATGCGCAGGGATCGCCTGCAGGAAAAGTGCTTCGGTGCCCCATCCTAGTGAGTTAAGTTCTCAGCAACACATGAGTGGGTCCTGAGCAGGCGCTCCACAGGGTTCTCTTACGCGGCGTCGGGCTCGCGCACGACGCGTGGTCGGGTCTCACGGCCGGTGAACCAGAAGGCTGCGGCCAGGACGCTGAGGAGCCCCGTGAGCAGGAACGCCCACGAATAGTCGAAACGATCGACGATGGCTCCGGCGATGATCGGGCCGACGATGGCTCCGCCGTCGAGCGCCATCTGGTAGCGGGACAGAACTCGACCGCCTTTGCGCTCACGGCCGATGACGTCAGCCACTGTGGCCTGCTGTGCTGGGTTTGAGAGTCCCGACCCGATGCCGGCAACGATGGAGAAGACGAAGAACAGCCAGATCGAATCAGTGAAAGCCAACGCCGCAGTGGTCAGGCCCAGGACCAGCAGTCCCCACTGGATGAAGGGTTTGCGTCCGTAGGTGTCCGCGAACCTCCCGACGACGGTGACAGCCGAGGCATTGCCGATCGCGAACATCGTCAGTGCCAGTCCGGCCACAGCAGTGTCGGCTTTAAGTGCCTGGATGGCGAAGAGCGGGTAGATGGCCACGCGGATGCCCATCGCGGACCAGCCCTGGACGAAAGCCGAGAGCATCGCGCTCCGAAAGGCGGAGTCCTGCCATGCCTGTCGGAAGGTCATGACTTCCTGCTGCGGGTCGCCTTTGGCCGCTTCGAGGCGGGCACGTCCGAGTTTCGTGGAGGAGCCTGCCTCGGCAGTGGAGGCGAGGAAGACCCGCACGACGATGGCCGCGATCAGCAGACCGACGGCGTAGATGATGAACGGGATACGCATGCCCCACCCGGCCATCGCCCCGCCGAGGACAGGGCCGGCGATGTTGCCGACCAGGAAGGCAGTGGCATAGGTGCTCGAGGCTTTGGCCCGCGCATCGATGGGAGCGAGTCGGATGATCAGGGCCATCGCGGAGACGCTGAACATCGTCGAGCCGATTCCGCCGAGGCCCCGGAAGATCAACAGCTGCCAGTAGTTCTGGGCGAAGGCGACAGCCGCTGTGGAGGCGGCGACGACGAGGAGCCCGGTGATGTAGATGCGGCGTTCCCCAAAGGAGTCGACGAGGCGGCCAGAGGTCGGCGAGAAGACGAACCGGAAGAAGGCGAACGAGGACACGACGATCGTGGCCGCTGTGACGCCGAAGTTGAAGCTGGCCGCGAACTGCGGGAGGACAGGAGCGATGATGCCGTAGCCGAGGGCCACGATGAAGGCAGCCGCGACGAGGACGTAGATCTCCTTGGGCAGCCGGCGCGACTGCGCTGTGGCTGCTGCGATCTCCTCTTTCGTCAGGTCGTCGTTGGTCGCAGCGCCGGGGTTCGTCGCGTCGTAGCCGTCGGGTGCGTCGTCTTTGTCAGTCACATCGTCTCAGTCGGTCACAGTGTGTCGAGGAATTGGTCGGGGTCGGGCAGCGGCCTGGTGCTGTGAGCCATGCGCTCCCGGAAACGTTCGGGGACTGCACCGATGTAGAACCAGCCCATGAGGAGTTCATCGGCTTCAAGGCGGTGGAGCCTGCGGACGGCGGGTTCGTTGGCCAGGGTTCCACTGCGCCACATCACACCCCATCCGGCCTGCCAGAGCGCAAGCTCGAGCAGGTGCCCGGCACCGGCTGCAGTGGCGTGCTGCTCCCATTCGGGCACTTTCGGATTGCTGCTCGGGGAGGCAACCAGGGCCAGGAGCAGTTCTGCCCGCAGCGGCTTCTCGTTGATCTCGCCCGGTTTCCGTGTCACTCCGGCCGCCTCGTCAAGGGCAGCGCCGAGGCGGTGCCTGTCGTCTCCGCGGATGATGATGAATCGCCAGGGCCGCAGTCCCTTGTGGTCGGCGACCGAAGAGATCGTGCGGATGATCTCGCGCAGGTCCGAGTCGTTCGGGGTCTCGGATTCGACTTTCGAGATCGAACGCCGTGTGGAGATCGCGTGGAGGACGGGATCGGCGACGATGTCGATCGAGGACGGCACGGAGTAGTCGGGGCCCCGTCGCCGAGCTGACAATGCCTGGGCAGCAGCTGTCTCGGCCGTGGCTGCACTATCCGCCGTGGCTGCTGCCTCACTCTCAGCGGCAGCCACCTCGTCTGCCGCCGAGGCCTGCTCGGCAAGCCTCTTCGCCCAGGGGCCGGTCTCGCCGTCGAGGAAGTGAGCGCGTACGCGATCCTTCGTCACATCGCATGCGCTCTCCGGCGACTTCCTCTTCGCCTGCGACTTCTTCTTCGAGGGACAGTCAGACTTCCGCTTCGAGTTCTTGTGCTTCGACATTCAGCTCACCCATTCCGCAAATGCCTCCCGCGCGTGGGACAGCTTCGGATCAATGATGACACGGCAGTACCCGTTGGTCGGGTTCTCGGTGTAGAAGTCCTGGTGGACAGCCTCGGCGGTGTGGAAGATCCCCTGCGGTTCGAGCGTCGTGACGATCGGGCGGTCGAAGATCTCCTGCGCCTCGGCGATGGCGGCGGCGAAGCGCGCCTTCTCCTCATCATCGGTGTAGAACATGGCCGAGCGGTACTGAGTTCCCACGTCGTAGCCCTGAGCGTTGAGGCTCGTCGGGTCGTGACCGGTGAAGAAGAGTCCCAGGATGACGCTCTCTGGCACGATTTCGGGATCGAAGGTGACCTGCAGAGCCTCGGCGTGGCCTGTGGTGCCGGAGCAGACCTCACGGTAGTGCGGGTTCGGGGTGTGGCCGCCGGTGTATCCGGAGATCACCGAGGTGACGCCCTTCGTCCGCTGATAGACGGCGTCGAGGCACCAGAAGCAGCCGGCGCCCAAGGTCAGTGTGCGAAGTTCACTCATATTTCCTACAACCACGCGGTGACCGAGTTATTCCCGGTCGGTCCGGAATGTCAGTTCCTCGGGCCCCGGCCATCGACTAAGAGTGAGGTGCTCCTCATCACAATCGTCATCGCCGGCACCGAAGCCGCTGAACTCTCCGAACAATCCGTTCGCGGGGTCGAGGCCGTCCGGGTGAAGTGTTCCGGGCGCGGAATCGCGCGGCAGGTCCTCCGCATGAGTCGGGGCCGGGTCGGACTCCGACACGTCGAAGTCGAGGCGTCTGAGGTGCCCGTCGACGATGTCGAGGCTCAGCTCCCTCGGCGGTGGTGGAGGCTCGGTGCTCAGCCCGATGATCGGGTAAGTCTGCGCTGCCGGAATCACACGCGTGCACGTTGACTCTGGGTAGACCTCGATGCAGGTGATCTCTTCGTCGGCGAGCAGCTGTACGAGCTGTTCCGGCTCGAGGCGAACCGGACCGTTGCCTGAGTGCAGGTCACTCGAGTATGTGACCCAGACGAAGAACCGGGCCGAGGCGAACTGCTCTCGCACCGCCTCAGCGGTGTCCGCGGAGACTGGGTGTGGTTGGGACAGCAACCGTTCGACGGCGGCACGGATATGCTCCGGCAGTTCGATCTCCACCGGCGCGAAGTCCATCTCTTCCAGATTGCTCGCGGCTTCGAGTCTATCGATGACGGCTGCAGAGAGCGCAACGATCGATCCGCTGGCGATGGCGCCCAATCCTCGTCCGACTCCGGCAGGCAATCGCGCATCGATGTAATCGGAGATGGTCTGGGTTGAGTCCCACAGCGCCCAGCTGACCAGCCCAGAGGCTGCTGCCGTGGCGGCGTTGAGAACCGTCTGAGTTCTCGCCGCCGTGTCCTCGTCTGCGACGTGGTCGTCGGTCGAATAGCGGACCGGTTGGCCAGCGCCTGGGCTGAACGGACCGAACGCCGCACCCAGGTCGAAATCGTCCCCCACCTCGCCTGCAAAGGCCTGTGTACCGGCAAGCCAGGCCACACCGGCCGAGGCGAGGGCATTGCCGAACCTGGCGGCTGTTTCGTGTTCAGGGGTGAAGTCACGCCGGCGGACGAGGGCGAGTGCGCTCGTCCCTACAGTGACGATGCTGCGCACGAGACGGCGGTGAGGCTCGGGAATGTCCGGAAGGCGCATGGAGCCGAGGCTCACAGGAGCATGCCGCTGGGCAGTGCGAACCCGAGCTCGGCGGCGGCCTTCTGCGTAGACGGCTGGTTCCAGAACTGCGCGACTGAGGTGTTCGTCGCCAGCGACCGCATCTCGGCCTTGTCGAGGAACAGGATCCCGTCGAGGTGATCGGTTTCGTGTGCGACGATGCGTGCCGACCAGCCGGAGACCACCTCGGCGATGGGTGTGCCGTCGAGATTCACGCCCGTGAGCTCGACCGAACGTGGCCGAGCGACGACGGCCTGATAGCCGGGGATCGACAGGCAGCCTTCGAAGAACGCGACGTTCTCCGAGGTGGCGGGCTCGTAACCGGCGTTGAGGACGACCCGCAGCGGCATTGGGGCACGCTCACGGACCTTCGCGGTCTCCGGGTCAAGACTGCCGGGGTCCTCGGCGACGAACATCGACAGTCCGATGCCCACCTGCGGGCCGGCGAGCCCGACGCCGGGGGCGGCGAGCATGGTTGCGCGCATCACCTCGGCGAGCTGCGCCAGTTCCGCATCATCGACCTGCCCGTCGAAGTCACGGGTCTCCGATCGCAGGATCGGGTCACCGGCTTCGACGATGGGAGCGATGCCGTTGTTCGCCTCGGCGGCGGTCATCACTGTGCGGATCTGGGAGGCGATGAGTTCATCGGCTGCGTTCACGGTCTGGTCCTCCTCAGACGTCGCGGGCGACGATGAGGGCCGCGTGCTTGAGCAGCGGAGCGTCGATCATCTTGCCTTCGTAGGCGAACGCGCCCTTCTCGGTCTTCGCGAGATCGAGCACAGCCTTCGCCCAGGTCAGCTGTTCTGCGCTGGGGCGGAACGCGTCGCGAACGACGGGGACGTGGTTGGGGTGGATGGAGACCTTGCCGCTGAAGCCGGACTGCACGGCGTCCTCGGCTTCCTCAGCCAGGCCCTCGAGGTTCGGGATGTCTGCCCAAATCGAGTCGAGGGCGTATTTGCCGTGGGCGCGGGCGGCCAGGAGAGTGGAGTTGCGGACGTGCTTGGCGACGTCGCGGTAGCCTCCGTCGGCGGTTCGAGACGATCCCCCGCCGAGGTCGGCGATGAGATCTTCGGAGCCCCACATGAGCGCATAGGCGTTGGGTGCCGAGGCGATCTCTGCGACGTTGACGGCACCGAGCGCGGTTTCGATGAGCGCGATGACCTGGTAGCCACCGAGGACGGTGAGGTCGGAGGCGTGCTCGGACTTCGGCAGCATCACGGCTGTGTAGTCGGTCTTCGCGAGCATGGCCAGATCCTCGCCGAGGTGCTCCGAGTCGCGGGCGTTGATGCGCACGACCGTGCGCGTGGGGTCGAGCGGGTAGTCGATGATCGCTTCGCGGGCGGCAGCCTTGTCACCATCGTTGACGGCGTCTTCGAGGTCCAGGATGACGATGTCGGAGCGTTCGGCCGCCTTCGTGTAGCGGTCGGGTCGGTCGCCGGGGACGAAGAGCCAGGCGGGCTTGAAATCCAGTGCCATCGAAGTGCTCACTTTCCTGATTCGGTCTGAGTAGGGTCGGTCTGCGTGGGATCGGTCTGCTGTGCAGAGGTCTGCTGGGCGGCGCGCGCTGCAGCCTCGTCGGCGTGGCTGGACATGAACATCATGGTCTGGCGCACGGCCTTGGCCACAAGCGTTCCGTCCTGGTTGTAGCCGCGGTGCTCGAGGGTCACGATGCCCTGTCCGGGGCGCGACTTCGACTCGCGCTTGTCGACGATGGTGGTCTCGGCGTAGAGGGTGTCACCATGGAAGAGCGGGGCCGGGAAGCTGACTTCGGAGAAGCCGAGGTTGCCGACGATCGTGCCCTGCGTCAGCTGAGTCACGGACAGGCCGATGAGCGTGGCGAGTGTGAACATCGAGTTGACGAGGCGCTGGCCGAACGGCTCGGTCGCAGCGAACGCCGCATCGAGGTGGAGGGCCTGCGTATTCATCGTCACGGCGGTGAACCAGGTGTTATCCGCCTCGGTGATGGTCCGACCGGGTGCGTGCTTGTAGATCGCACCGACTTCCATCTCGTCGAGCCACAGACCGCGCTGCTCGATGACCTTGTTCTCACTCATGTGTCACTCCCCTGTGTCACTGCTGATGACCGTGTGCGTCACTGCCGCTGTTCGTGATTTGAGCTTATCGCCTGTGCCCGAACAGCAGGTAACCCGGGTGCTCACGATGAGTCTCCCGAGGTGAGTCGTCGACGTCGCCCGTCGAGTCGGATCGGCCAGGACGCCGAACCGGGGACCTGTCAAGACCTGCCACGTGAACGCGACTAAACTGGAGACAGCCGCTTCGGCCCACCCCGAGCTCGAGGAGAGACATGGATCGCGATTCGATCGACTGCTGGCTGACCGACATGGACGGCGTCCTGGTCAGAGAGAACAATCCGCTGCCCGGCGCATCTGAGCTCCTCGCCCAATGGCGACAGGCTGGCACTCCGTTCCTCGTCCTGACGAACAACTCGATCTACACCGCCCGCGACCTCTCCGCCCGGCTGCGCTCGAACGGCCTCGACGTCCCCGAGACCCACATCTGGACCTCGGCCATGGCCACCGCCGACTTCCTCGCCAACCAGGTCGAACACGGCACCGCCTACGTCGTCGGTGAGGCCGGCCTGACCACAGCCATTCACGAAGCCGGTTTCATCATGACCGAGAACGACCCGGACTTCGTCGTCGTCGGCGAGACCCATTCGTACTCGTTCGAAGCGATCACGAAGGCCATCCGCCTCATCGAAGCTGGCTCCCGCTTCATCGTCACCAACCCCGATGCCACCGGCCCCAGCCCCGAGGGGATCCTCCCTGCCACGGGTGCCATCGCCGCGCTGATCACGAAGGCCACGAACCGCGACCCCTACGTCGTGGGCAAGCCGAACCCGATGATGTTCCGCTCGGCGCTGAACAAGATCGGCGCGCACTCCAATGGCACCGCCATGATCGGCGACCGGATGGACACCGACATCATCGCCGGGATGGAAGCCGGCATGCACACGATCCTCGTGCTATCTGGAATTTCCACCGCCGAGGATGTCCGCCGTTTCCCGTTCCGCCCCAACGAGATCGTCGATGGGGTCCACGAACTCCTCGACGTGCCACTCGATCAGCGCGAGGCACTCGGCCCTGATGTCACCGGCTCCGCCTGAGAACTTCTACTGCAGGGCCGAGGTCAGCCTCATCACAGATTCCATGTAGCGCCTGATCAGCGGGCGCTTCTCCCACTCTTCCAGGGTCAGTTCCCGACTGTCCTGCTGGTAGCCGGCGATCACCTCGGTGATGTCACCGACGAGGTCTCCCCCGGTAGTCAGCAGGCTGATCTCGTAGTTGAGGCCAAACGACCGCATGTCCATGTTCGACGACCCCATCACCGCGTACTTGTCGTCGACGACGAAACACTTCGAGTGCAGCACCTCCGGTTTGGGGTACAGGAAGATCCTCACCCCGGCCTCCAGCAGGGACCGGTAGTAGGAAGATTGGGCGCGATCGACCATATATTGGTCGGCCTGTTCGCTGACATAGAGTTCGACGTCGACCCCACGGCGAGCAGCCGTCGTCACGGCTGACAACAGGGATTCGTCGGGCACGAAGTACGGGCTGACGATCGCCAGCCGTTCCTGAGCGAGATACATCATCGAGGTGAACACCTTCAGGTTGGGCTCGGTCTTGAAGCCGGGCCCCGAAGGGATGAGCTGCATGGCACTCGTCGCTCCACCGATGTCCGGTTCGTTCCCGTCGCTTTCGTAGGGTCTGATACCCAGGGCCTCACCACACTCGGAGTACCAATCGGTGGAGAATACTGCCTCGACTGCGGCCACGATCGGGCCGCTGATTTCGACCATGATGTCGTGCCAGGCCCGGCCGATCGCGATGTTCTTCTTCTGCAGGTAGCTCGAGTCGATCATGTTCTGCGAGCCCATCATCGCTCTGGTTCCGTCGACGACGAGGAGCTTACGGTGATTGCGCAGATCGATGCGCCTGGCCTTGCCGCGCCACGGGATGAACGGCAGCATCAGGTGCCATTCGATACCGACCTTGGTCAGGCGTTTGCCCAACCGGTGGAAGCCCGGATACTTGCGGGAGCCGAGGTGGTCGAAGAGCACCCTGACCCGCACACCACGCGCAGCCGCGCGCTCAAGCGCCTGAAAAAAGATATCGGTCGTGGAATCCCACGCCATGATGTAGATCTCGACGTGCGCATAGTCCCGAGCCTCATCGACGAGCTCGGCCATTCTGGCAATGCTGGCCTCATAATCCGAGATCACGCCATGGCTGTTTCCGGTGACCATGGGCAGCGACGTGAGTGAACGCCCGAGCGCAGCGATCGACACGAAGTCCCGTGGCGCGTCCAGAGACGGCGGCACATCGGGCAGGTCGTCGGCGCCTTCGTGCATGAGTTCGTTCGCGTCGGCTTGGATCCGCGCTCGACGCTGATTGATATAGGGGCTGCCGAGCATGAGGAAGAGTGGAATTCCGACGATCGGCACGAACAGGATCAGCAGCAGCCAGGCCGATGAAGACGAGGGCCTGCGGTTTTCAGGAACGACACCGATGGCGAGGATCTTCACCACGTATTCGATGACGATCAGACTCACAGTCAGAACCGACGTCAGGACGCTGAGATCCATGATCACACTCCTTGCCCATCGCTTCAGCGGGCACGATGCCCGTGATCGTGCGGGCGCGCGGCTCGCAACTGCTTCCGCCCCAGACTATCGGTTCCCGATAGAGAACACCGCCCGCCGAGGCGGCCCGAACGTTCGTACGCAACGTCGGGCCACCTCGGCGGGCGGTGTCGTGGTGCTGAGGCTCAGATGCCGAGTTCGCGGGCGATGAGCATGAGCTGGACCTCGGTGGTGCCTTCGCCGACTTCGAGGATCTTCGAGTCGCGGTAGTGGCGAGCGACGAGGTATTCGTTCATGAAGCCGTAGCCGCCGTGGATCTGTGTGGCGTCACGAGCGTTGTCCATCGCTGCCTCGCCGGCGACCATCTTCGCGATTGCGGCTTCCTTCTTGAACGGAAGGCCGGCCATCATGCGCGAGGCCGCGAGATAGTAGGCAGAGCGGGCTGCGACGACGCGAGCCTCCATGCGGGCGATCTTGAACGAGATGCCCTGGAAGTCCGCGATCGGCTTGCCGAACGCCTGACGTTCCTTCGCGTACTTCACAGATTCGTCCACGCAGCCCTGGGCAGCGCCCACGGACAGTGCGCCCACGGCGATGCGACCCTCATCGAGGATGCGCAGGAAGTTCGCGTACCCACGACCCCGCTCGCCCAGCAGGTTCTCTTCGGGCACCTGCACGTTGTCGAAGGTCAGCGGGTGCGTGTCAGAGGAGTTCCAGCCGACCTTGTCATACGCCAGCTCGGCGGTGAAGCCGGGGGTGCCCGTCGGGATCATGATCGTCGAGATCTCGGGAACCTCACGACCGGACTTCGACGTTCGGGTTCCGGTGACGGCGGTGGCCGTGACGAGGCGGGTGATGTCGGTGCCCGAGTTCGTGATGAAGCACTTGCCGCCGTTGACCGTCCACGTGCCGTTCTCCAACGTGGCCTTGGTCCGCGTGCCGCCGGCATCGGATCCGGCTTCCGGTTCGGTCAGGCCGAAGGCAGCCAGCCCGGAGGCGTCGGTGAGTTTGGGCAGCCATTCGCGCTTCTGCTCCTCGGTGCCGAAGCGGTAGATCGGCATTGCCCCCAGAGAGACTCCGGCCTCAAGGGTGATGGCCAGCGACTGGTTGACGCGGGCGATCTCTTCGATGGCCAGGGTCAGGGCGAAATAGTCGCCGCCCATGCCGCCGTACTCTTCGTCGAAGGGCAGGCCGAAGAGACCCATCTCGCCCATTTTCTTCACAAGTTCGTAGGGGAACTCGTGCTTGGCATCGAGTTCGGCGGAGACCGGTGCGACCTCTTCGTCGGCGAACTTCGCGACGCCTTGGCGCAGGTCTTCGTATTCTTCGGGCAGCATGCCCGGAACGAAAGCAGTCATGATTTCCTCCCCGCTGTATGCGTGGTCAGTGAGTTTGCTATGGTCAACTTCTTTTGGCTGTCAGTTCGTCGGCGCAGGAGCTGAATCCTCAGCAGATTCGGCTTCCTCGAGTACGGCCTCGTCGACGACAGTGGCGAGCACCTCGTCGAGGGCCACCTGGGCACCCTCGGCGGTGGTGACGGTGACGATGCCCGTGGCCGGGGCGGTGAGCACGTGCTCCATCTTCATCGCCTCGACGACGACGACCGGATCGCCCTGTTCGACGTGCGCGCCGGACTCGACCCGGATCGCGACGACGGATCCGGGCATCGGGGCGAGCACCTCGGCGCCGTCGAGTCCCGGAGTCAGGGACGTGTCGGCCTGGGGCCGGGTGAACGCGTAGACCCCGCGATCGCTGCTGACCCAGATCGAGCGGCTCCCGGCATCGGAGAACACGCGAGCCGTGTGTTGGATGCCGTCGACGAGCACATGCCAGAGGCCGCCCTCATCGATCGTGACATCGTCGGCCACGGCTTCGACCGTGGAGACCTCTCCCCCGGAGCTCAACGCCACGGCGGGGCGGAAGCCCGGACGTGAGGTCCGCCAGGCAGAGGGCCTTCCCCACGCCGAGGCGGCCCTGAAGTTCTGCGTCAGCTGTGCCGCCGTGATCGCTCCGGTCAGTTCGGTTCCGGCCTTGCCCCCGGTGACGAGCACGGCGGCAACGGCAAGCTGAGCGTCGAGATCGCTCGGTGCGTGCGCCAGCTGGTCCTCACTGAGGTTGTCGATGAGTGAGGTGTCCAGGTCGCCGGAGACCACCGCGTCGAGGTTGATGAGTGTGCGCAGGAAGTCGATGTTCGTGACAATCCCCGGCACGGCCGACGCGGCAAGTGCCGCGTCGAGGCGAGCGAGTGCTGCTGCCCGGTCGGATGCGTGGACGATGAGTTTGGCGATCATCGGATCATAGTCCGAAGCGATCGTCTGCCCGGCGTCGAGGCCGGAGTCGACGCGGATGCCTTCGCCTTCGGGGAAGACGACGTCGAGGGCGCGTCCGCCGGTGGGCAGGAATCCACGCGAGGGATCCTCAGCGTAGATGCGGGCCTCAATCGAGTGCCCGGTCATCGTGATGTCGTCCTGGGCCAGAGGCAGTTCCTCACCGGCCCCCACACGCAGCTGCAGTTCGACGAGGTCGACTCCGGTGACCTCTTCGGTGACCGGGTGCTCGACCTGCAGACGAGTGTTCATCTCCATGAAGAAGAACTCGTCGGGGCGGTCAGCGCCGACGATGAATTCGACGGTGCCGGCACCTCGGTAGCCCACGGACTTCGCGGTCTCGCAGGCTGCCTGACCGATCCGCGCACGGGTCGCCTCGTCGAGCAAAGCCGAAGGAGCCTCCTCGATGACTTTCTGGTGGCGGCGCTGCAGGGAGCACTCACGCTCGCCGAGGTGGATGACGTTGCCGTGCGCATCGGCCATGACCTGGACTTCGATGTGGCGAGGGGTCGCGACGAGACGCTCGAGGAACAGCGTGTCGTCGCCGAATGAACTCGCGGCTTCGCGGCGAGCGGTGTCCAACGCGGCAGCCAGCTCGGAGGGTTCGAAGACAGCGTGCATGCCCTTGCCGCCACCACCGGCGGAGGGTTTGATGAGCACCGGGAAGCCGATGGCTTCTGCCGCAGTCACGAGCGCCTCGTTGCTCATTGCGGCGTCCTTGGTGCCGGGCACCAGCGGCACTCCGCGCTGGGACACGGCGTTCTTCGCGGTGATCTTGTCGCCCATGGTCCGGATCGCATCGGCACCAGGCCCGAGGAAGACGATGCCGGCGTCGTCACAGGCAGCCGAGAACTCGGCGTTCTCAGACAGGAACCCGTAGCCGGGGTGGATCGCTTGCGAGCCGGTGGCCTGAGCTGCGGCGATGACCTTGTCGATGCGCAGGTAGGACTCGGAGGCCTGGGCAGGTCCCAGGTGGACAGCGGTGTCGGCAGCCTTGACGTGGGCGGCGTGCGCGTCGGCATCGGAATAGACGGCAACGGTCCTGATGCCCAGGCGGCGGCAGGTCCGGATGACACGGAGAGCAATTTCGCCACGGTTGGCGATGAGTACGGTATTGAACATGGATGAGCTCACATTCTGAAAACGCCGTAGCCGCTGGCATTCAGCGGGCGTTCCATTGGTCCGAAACGGGCGAGTTCGAGGGCCAGGGACAGCACCTGGCGGGTGTCGGCTGGTTCGATGATTCCGTCGTCCCATAGCCGGGCCGTCGAGTAGTACGGGTTGCCCTGAGCTTCGTACTGGTCGCGGACGGGCTGCTTGAACGTGTCTTCGTCCTCGGCGCTCCAGGTCTCGCCGCGGCCTTCGATCTGGTCGCGCTTGACCGTCGAGAGGACGCTGGCTGCCTGTTCGCCGCCCATCACGGAGATGCGGGCGTTGGGCCACATCCACAGGAAGCGAGGCGAGTATGCGCGACCGCACATCGAGTAGTTTCCGGCGCCGAAGGAGCCGCCGATGACGACGGTGAACTTCGGCACGCGAGCGGTGGCCACGGCGTTGACCATCTTCGCTCCGTGTTTGGCGATGCCGCCGGCTTCGTAGTCGCGGCCGACCATGAAGCCGGAGATGTTCTGCAGGAAGATCAGCGGCACGCTGCGCTGGTCGCAGAGTTCGATGAAGTGGGCACCCTTCTGTGCGGATTCGCCGAAGAGGATGCCGTTGTTCGCGACGATTCCGACCGGGTGTCCATCGAGGTGGGCGAAGCCGGTGATGAGGCTGGTGCCGTATTCGGCCTTGAATTCGTGGAATTCGGAACCGTCGACGAGGCGGGCGATGACTTCGTGGACATCGTAGGGGATCTTCGAGTCGACAGGTACCACCGAGGTGAGTTCCTCGGCCGGGTGAAGAGGTTCGCGCGGCTCGACGACGTCCCAGTTCGCCAGGGACTTCGGTCCCAGCGTTGAGACGATGTCGCGCATGATCTCAAGTGCATGGGAATCATTGGCAGCGAGGTGGTCGGTGACTCCGGAAACGCGGGAGTGCAGTGCCCCACCGCCGAGCTCCTCAGCGGTGACTTCCTCACCGGTGGCGGCTTTGACCAGGGGTGGGCCACCGAGGAAGATCGTGCCCTGTTCGCTGACGATGATCGATTCGTCTGCCATAGCCGGGACGTAGGCGCCGCCAGCGGTGCAGGAGCCCAGCACTGCTGCCAGCTGCGGGATGCCTGCGGCTGAGAGTGTGGCCTGGTTGTAGAAGATCCGGCCGAAGTGCTCACGGTCAGGGAATACGTCGTCCTGGTTGGGCAGGTTCGCCCCTCCCGAGTCGACGAGGTAGATGCACGGAAGGTTGTTCTCCTTCGCGATCTCCTGGGCCCGCAGGTGCTTCTTCACCGTGACCGGGTAGTAGGTGCCGCCCTTGGCGGTGGCGTCGTTGGCGACGATGACGCATTCGCGGCCGTTGACCCGGCCGATGCCGGTGATGATTCCGGCGGCGGGACTCGCATCGTCGTACATGCCGTTCGCGGCCAGGGGTGAGAGTTCGAGGAACGGGGTGCCGGGATCGAGGAGGTGCTCGACCCGATCACGGGGAAGCAGCTTGCCGCGGTCGATGTGGCGCTGCCTGGATTTCTCGGGTCCGCCCAGGGCTGTGGCCCGAATGCGTTCCCGGAGTTCAGCGATGAGTTCGGCATGTGCATCGGCATTCGCCTGCCCCGTTGCCGGACTGACCGCAGTTCCCACTGCTCTCATTCCAATCCCCATTTCAGTTAATATTTGTTAACTGACTGCTATGATACTGCTGAAAGGCCATTGTGACAATGCGCACGATCGAGCAGCCTTCGTGCAGGGTTCGAGTGCAGGGTGCGCGTGCAGGGTTCGAGTGCAGAGTACGAGCGAGGGAGATGAGGTGACGGATATGGAGCCGAAGCTTTCGACGACGTCGACGACGACGACGGCAGTGTCAGGTACCGCGCGGACCACACGCGCAGCGGCGAAGGCTGCCCGCCGAGAACAGCTTCTCTCGGTCGCGAAGACCCTCTACGCGCGGCACGGGTTCCATGGTGTGCGCCTCGATGATCTGGGCAAGGGTGCGGGGATCTCCGCCCCGGCGGTCTATCGCCATTTCGATTCGAAGGAAGCAGTCCTCGAAGAGCTGCTCGTCGGGATCTCCGAATATCTGAACTCAGGCGGGGATACGATCGTCCTCCGGCACGAGACCGATGAGGCCGCCTCGGCGCTCATTGAGCTCATCGACTTCCACGTCGACTTCGCGATGAGCGAGCCTGAGCTCATCCGCATTCAGGACCGCGACCTTGCGGCGCTGCCTGAGGCTTCACGGCGCACGGTCCGTCGCCTGCAGCGAAGCTATGTCAGTCGGTGGGCCGAGGTCGTGGCGGCACTCCACCCGGAGTGGTCGCTGGATGCCGCTACGGTGCGGGTGCACGCGGTCTTCGGCATGATCAATTCGACCCCGTACCAGGCTCGACGCTCAAGCGCCGAGGTGGTCGGGGTCGAATTGCGCGCCGCCGCATGCGCGGCGCTAGGTATCGCCTGACTTCACTCCCTGGTGACGGGAACGAAGTCAGGCGAGGAGTCAGCCTCCCGCATCAGGGGACGATGACGATCTTTCCGCGGGTATGTCCGGTGGCGCTTGCCTGGAAGGCCTCGGGCACCTGGTCGAGCCCGAAGGTCTCGGCGACCTCGACGGAGAGCTTGCCCGCCTCAATCAACTCGCCCAGACGTGCGGCCTGCGAACCTTCGGGGCGCACCCAGATGTAGCGTCCGCCGTGTTCGGTGACGGTGGGATCGGCGACCGAGGCGTGCGGTCCACCTTCAGCCAATACGGCCAGAGTCGTCTCGAGCTGCTCGCCGACGAAGTCGACGACGCCATCGACTCGGCCACCGGCTGCTTCGAGCACTCGCTCGACGACGCCGTCGCCATAGGTGACGGGCTCTGCACCGAGTTCACGCAGGTAGTCGTGGTTCTTCTCCGACGCGGTGCCGATGACCTTGGCGCCGAACGCTTTGGCGATCTGTACGGCAAAGCCGCCCACTCCCCCGGCCGCACCGTGGACGAGGACGGTCTTGCCGGAGATGTCGCCGAGGGACTCAAGTGTGCGCAGCGCGGTGCTGCCGGCCAGCGGCAGTCCGCCGGCCTGTTCCCAGGTCAGGGAGGCAGGCTTCTTCGCGACCGCATGGACGGGCACGGCGACCTTCTCGGCGAAGGTTCCGGCACCCAGGACATCCTTGCGGGCGTAGGCGATGACTTCGTCGCCGATTTCGAATTCGGGGACGTCGGCGCCGAGTCCGATGACGACTCCAGCAACATCCCAGCCCGGGGTCACGGGGAACTGGACGGGCATGATCGCGTCGAGGTGACCGCCGACGAGCTTCCAGTCGACGGGGTTCACACCCGCTGCGCGGACTTCGATGAGGACGGATGCCGGCGGCACCTTGGGATCGTCGACATCGCGAACATTGATGTCGTCGAAATTGTCGGTGTACTGGTCGTAGACTGCAGCGCGCATGGGAGAAACCCTTCGGACGATTGTTCGTGCTTGTGTACATCTGCCCAACACGTGCGCCGTTGGTGCTATTCCTGCCTCGTCATTCCAGAACGCACTCGGGCCGGGTCGGTATGATCCGACCCGGCCCGCAATGGTCACCGTCTGCAGTTCCTCAGAAGCTGCAGACGAATGGCATTCAGAGGTGCTGCCTACTCGTACGTGTTGTTCGTCTGCGCCCGTTCGACGAGCGAAGCCGGCGGAGTGAACCGGTCACCGTAGGTGGCTGCGAGTTCCTTCGCGCGCTCGGCGAAACCGCCCAGGCCGCCCTCGTACTGATTGACGTACTGGAGCACACCGCCGGTCCACGCGGGGAATCCGATTCCGAAGATCGAACCGATATTCGCATCCGGCACCGAGGTGAGCACTCCCTCGTCGAGGCATTTGATCGTTTCGATCGCCTCGGCGAAGAGCATCCGTTCCTGCAGGTCGGAGAAGGGTGGAGTCGCTGAACCGGAGTTGAACTTCTCGCGCAGGCCCGGCCACAGTTTGCCGCGCTTGCCGTTCTCGTCGTACTCGTAGAAACCAGCGCCGTCCTTACGTCCTGTGCGACCTGCTTCCTCGACCATCCAGTCGAATACCGCATCGGACGGATGGCTGACCCAGGTTCCGCCTTCGGCTTCGGTTGCGGCCCTCGATTCGGAGCGGATCTTCTGCGACAGCGTCAGAGTCAGTTCGTCGAGCAGCTGCAGTGCGCCGGTCGGGTAACCGGCCTGCAGTGCGGCCTGCTCCACCGATGCCGGCTCAACGCCTTCACCGACGGCGGCGACCGCCTCGGCGATGAATGTTCCGATCACACGGGATGTGAAGAACCCACGGGAGTCGGTGACGACGATCGGGGTCTTCTTGATCTGCTGCACGAGGTCGAAGGTGCGCGCCAGGGTCTCATCCGAGGTGTTCTCACCGCGGATGATCTCGACCAGGGGCATCTTGTCAGCGGGCGAGAAGAAGTGGACTCCGATGAAGTCGGAATCGCGCTTGACGCCGGTGGCCAGATCCGTGATCGGCAGGGTCGAAGTGTTCGATCCGAGCACCGCGTCGGGGGCGACGACGTCCTGGATCTCCTGGAACACCTGCTGCTTGAGGGGCACCGATTCGAAGACCGCTTCGATGACGAAGTCGACTCCGGCAAAGTCATCGGCCGACGCACTCGGCGTAATCCGATCGAGGACGGCTTTGCTCTTCTCTGCGGTTGTCTTCCCCTTCGCCAGGGCCGACTCCTCGCGCTTGGCCGCATACGCCTTGCCCTTTTCAGCAGCCTCGAGCTTGACGTCCTTGAGGACGACCTCGATGCCGGACTTGGCAGCGGTATAGGCGATGGCAGCGCCCATCATTCCGGCGCCGAGGACACCGAGCTTCTTCACCTGACGCGGTTCGAAGCCATCGGGGCGCGAACCGCCGGAGTTGATGTGGCCGAGGTCGAAGAAGAACGCCTTGATCATGTTCTTCGCCACCGGGGTGTGGGTGAGGTTGACGAAGTAGCGAGTCTCGACTGCGGTTGCCGTGTCGATGTCGACGTAGGCGCCTTCGACGGCGGCAGCCATCGCGGCACGTGGCGCCGGCATCGGTGCGCCCTTGGTCTGCCGACGCAGAAGCGCGGGCAGCGCAGGGAGCATGGCTCCGATCTTCGGGGAGGTGGGAGCTCCGCCGGGGATCTTGAAGCCTTTGACGTCCCAAGGCTGGACGGCATCGGGGTTGTCCTTGATCCAGGCCTTCGCACGGGCCTCGAGGTCAGCCACGGGTGCGAGTTCATCGACGAGACCGAGCTCCTTGGCGTCTGCTGCCTTGAACTTCGTCGACGGAAGAATCGCCTTCTGGAGAGCATCCTGGAGGCCGAGCATGCGCACGGCGCGGGCGACTCCGCCGCCACCGGGAAGGAGGCCCAGAGAGACTTCGGGGAATCCGACCCGCAGGCTCGAGACATCCTCGGCGGCGATGCGGTGATGGGTGGCGAGGGCGACTTCAAGACCTCCGCCGAGTGCCGCTCCGTTGATGGCCGCAACGACTGGCTTGCCCAGGGTCTCCAGCCGGCGCATCAGCGACTTTATGTGGTTGGTCTGGGCGACTTCGGCCTCGGCGTTGGCCGGGTCGGCTGCGCGCAGCTTGTTGAGGTCTCCGCCGGCGAAGAAGGTCTTCTTCGCCGAGGTGATGACGACGCCGGCGATGTCGTCGACGTTGGCTTCGAGCCAGTCGACTGTTTCCTCGAATGCCTCTTTGAAGAAGTCGTTCATCGTGTTGACTTTGGCGTTCGGGTCGTCGAGAACGACGGTGACGATTCCGTCCGCGTCGGTGGTGCGGGTGTACTGCGTGTTCGTCATGTCAGACCCTTTCGATGATCGTCGCAATGCCCATGCCCGAACCGATGCACAGGGTGATGAGGCCACGCTTGAGGTCGCGGCGCTCGAGTTCGTCCAGGACGGTGCCGAGGATCATGGCGCCGGTGGCCCCCAGCGGGTGGCCCATGGCGATCGCGCCGCCGTTGACGTTGACCTTCTCATGCGGGATGTCGAGGTCCTTCATCCACCTGAGGACGACCGCTGCGAAGGCTTCGTTGAGCTCGAACAGGTCGATGTCGTCGACGGTCAGGCCGGCCTTGTCGAGGGCTTTCTGGGTTGCCGGGGTCGGACCGGTGAGCATGATCGTCGGTTCGGAACCGGTGACGGCGGTGGAGATGATGCGGGCGCGGGGCTTCATGCCCATCGTCTGCCCCACCTCGGCGTCGCCGATGATGACGAGTCCGGCGCCGTCGACGATTCCCGAGGAGTTCGCGGCGGTGTGGACGTGGTCGATCTCCTCGACCCAGTGGTATTTCTGCAGCGCGACTTCATCGAAGCCGGTCTGCGCGGCAAGCTTCGTGAAGGCCGGGGGCAGCTTCGACAGCGATTCGACGGTTGAGCCCGGGCGCATGTGCTCGTCGTGGTCGAGGAGCGTGACGCCGTTGATGTCCTTGACCGGGACGATCGAGTTCGAGAAGTAGCCGTTCTTCCAGGCGTTGTCCGCACGCTTCTGGGATTCGGCGGCATAGGCATCGACATCTTCGCGGGAGAATCCCTGCGTCGTGGCGATGAGGTCGGCACCGATGCCCTGTGGGGCGAAGTAGGTGTCGTAGTTCGTCGTCGGGTCCTGTGCCTGGGCACCGCCGTCGGAGCCGAGCGGGATGCGCGACATCGATTCGACGCCGCCGGCGACGACGAGGTTCTCGAATCCGCTGGCGACCTTCTGCGCTGCAATGTTGACCGCTTCGAGGCCTGAGGCGCAGAAGCGGTTGACCTGCACACCGGGAACGGATTCGTCGAGACCGGCCACCAGCGCCGCGGTCCGGGCGATGTCGCCGCCCTGTTCACCCACGGGTGAGACGACGCCGAGGACGAGGTCGTCGATCGCCTTGTCGTCGAGTTCGGGGTTGCGCTCTCGCAGGGCGTCAATGAGCCCGGTGACGAGATCGACGGGTTTGACGCTGTGGAGTGCACCGCCGCGGTTCTTACCGCGTGGTGTGCGCACTGCGTCGTAGATATACGCTTCGCTCATGTGTTCCTCACAGTCCTAGGAGAGCGGTCGAGCATCATGGTCATGATCTCGCTCGCCCCTGACATAGATGATGGGATCCGCCGTTGCTGATCGATCGTTCAGTAACGTTCACACGATCCATTGAATACCAGATTCCTGTGATGGTCAACACACGGAAACCGAGCGAGGGCCCCAGTGAGCGGCCAGTCGCGTCGACACGGAGAGCGTCCTCTCCGGAATGTGACGAAGCTCTCCGCACTCGCCGTTTTCGCGCATTAGTCTATTCACAACGGCCGTGATTAAAATCAGATCACCTAACCGTCACAGATTCACTCTCACCCCTTTGGAGAAACATGTCCTCGACTGCCCCTGCCCGCATGGGTTCAGCTATTCGCACTCGCATGGGTTCGAAGTTCCTCGCGATGACCTTGGCTGCCGGTCTGCTTGCCGGACCCATCGTCCTCGACGCTCCGCCGGCCGAAGCCGCCACGAAGAAGTGCGCGGTGAAGATGTCGAACTCGAAGCCCCGTCAGTACTCGAACACCTGGGTCAACGTCTCGAAGGTCGGGGCGAAGGCCAAAATCACGACGACAGCCCATTACAAGACGACGAAAACCACGCACAAGGCGACTGCCTCGAAGAAGGGTGCAGCGAACGTGTGGTACTACATCTCCGGCGCAACACCGGGCAAGACGGTCAAGGTGACCGTGGTGGCCAAGAAGGGCAAGACGACCTGGAAGTGCTCGACATCGTTCAAGCCGAAGAAGAAGTGACAACCCTGAAGCGCTGACTGAATAGGCGCTTGAGATTCGAGCGTTTCCAATACGACAACAGGCCGGATGCTGAAGCATCCGGCCTGTTGCGGTTTCAGCGAGACCACCACGGGCGCACGGCGCGCCCCACGACCGGAACGCTGCGACGAACCACAAGCCCTGCAGACAACAGAAAGGCTCTCTGCTCACCATTCCTGATGAGCAGAGAGCCTGTTGCCGAGCCGCCTGCGAGAATCGAACTCGCGACCTATTCATTACGAGTGAATCGCTCTACCGACTGAGCTAAGGCGGCAACCGAGCTAACTCTAGCCAAAACCAGGAGTCCTGGTCAAAAGCAGTCCAGCCGAAACCTGAGTCCGTTACGCAGCTCACATATGCTGGATGCCTCCATGCATTCCCACAGCACCCCAGGAGACACATGAGCACCTCGGCGCTGACTGCCCCGCGAGTCGCGGAACTTCCCGCTATCGGCGCCGTGCTTGATCGTTGGCAGTCCGATGCCGGCCCTCTCCACCTCCACACTGGAGATCTGGGCTGGTATTCGCTTAAAGGTGCAGAAGCAACGGCGCAGGCCCTGCGGATCTGGCGCTGCGGAGACACTATCCGAGCAATCGGGCTGCTTGACGGTGAAGACCTTCTGCGGCTGTCCGTCGACCCGGACTTCAGCCACGACGATTCTCTGTCGCAACAGATCGAGTCCGACATCGACTCATCGAACGGCCTCGTCTTCGGGACGGGGCCGGCAATCGTCGAAGCTCGGGGAGCAACTCGCCTCTGCGATCGGCTGAAAGCGCGGGGATGGAGCGCAGACGAGCCGTGGACCCCACTCAAACGTGACCTGAGTCTGCCCGTAGAGGAACCCGGCATTCGGGTGGAGGCTGCCGAGCCGGACGCTGCTGAGACCTGGACGGCCATTCACTGGTCGGCGTTTCGCGGGGTGCCCTACACCGCTGACGACAGGCAACGATTCGTCAGTCGGTGGAACGAGATGATGTCTGGCCCCTTCTCCTCTCGAGCACAGTCCCTGCTGGGGTATGACAGCACCGGCGTGCCCGTCGCCGTGACGACAGTGTGGTCCGCAGGTCCGAACCGTCCTGGGCTGATCGAGCCGCTGGCCGTTCACCGAGACCACCAAGGTCATGGCTATGGAAAGGCCATGGCGATCGCCGCGGCAAGAAGCCTGCAGCAGCTGGGGTCGTCGTTAGCATCAGTTTGCGCGGAGAGTTCGAACAAAGGCGCGGTCGCCGCGTATTCGTCTGCTGGCTACGCTCCCCGCACTCAGGTGAGGGATCTTCGCCGAGACAGTTGAAGCCTCGCCGCCCTCACGACTCTGCGGCAGCTCACCAGTTAACCTGGTGGAGACAGACATTCCACAAGAGAAAAGGGTGACACACGTGGTCGAGTTCGACTCAAAGGACTTCATGAGTGATTTCCAGACGCTCATCGAATGTGAGTCGTTCTCCCAGGACCCCGAGTCATTGGCCCGCAGCGCCCAACTCGTCTCCCGTATCGGGACGGGACTGCTGGGTGCGGCACCCCACATCATCGAGACAGACTCCCACCCGCATGTTTTGTGGCGATTCGGCTCCGGCCCCCGCAAAGTCGTGCTCATCGGCCATCACGACACCGTCTGGCCGACAGGTACACTCGCCGACTTCCCGTTCACCGAAGCGGGCGGAGTCGTTCGGGGTCCCGGTGCCGATGACATGAAAGGCGGACTGCTCATCGCCCTCTATGCGATGGCCCGCCTGCGCGCTGAACGTGGCGATCTCGACGGCGTCAGCATCCTCATCACCGGAGACGAGGAACTGGGCTCCCCCGGCTCACGACAGATCATCGAAGACGAAGCCCGTGGCGCCAAGGCCGCCCTTGTGTTCGAAAGCGGAGCGTCAGACGGTTCAGTGAAGATCGCCCGCAAGGGTGTCGCGATCTACTCCCTTGAGGTCACAGGCCTTGCCGCCCATGCCGGAGTCGAACCTGAAAAGGGCATCAACGCCACAATCGAAGTGGCCAGCCAGGTCGTGAAGATCGCCGCATTGCATGACCCGTCCGTGGGAACCTCGGTCGTGCCGACCGTCATGCACAGCGGTTCGACGACGAACACTGTGCCGGCCAAGGCCGTCGTCGGGATCGACTCCCGGGCCGCCTCGGCGGAGGAGCAGGAGCGCATCGACACGGCCCTGAAGTCACTCACGCCCATCCTGCCCGGCGCGAAGATCGAACTCAAAGGGGCGATCAACAGGGCCCCGCTGGAAGAGAAGATGGCGATGGGCCTCTATGCCCGCGCGCAGCGCCTGAGCGCAAACCTCGGCCACCCTCCGCTGCGGTCCGTAGCCGTCGGCGGCGGCTCGGACGGCAACTTCACCGCCGGTGTCGGAACCCCGACCCTCGACGGACTCGGCACTGTGGGCGGCGGCTCACATGCCCGCACCGAGCATGCCCTGCAGCTGTGGATTCCCCGGCGAGTGGAATTGACCACAGCGTTGGTCGGCGAGCTCCTCGCCGAGGACTAAGACTCGGACCACTCCCGATCAGCGCTGGGCCGCTGCCGACAGACCGCTGAAGCTCAGAGCGCTCCGGACCTGTCGTCGAGCAGCCACGGGTTCGACAGCAACACGAAGGCCGATTCGACGATGAGTACAGGCGACATGTTCGTCTGCAGCCGTCGCCTCGCCTCGGTGATCGCATCGATGCGCAGGAGAGTCGTATCCGGACCATCCCGGTTCGCCTGTTCCGAGATGAGATCGACCTCGCCGGCATTGATCCATCCGTCGCGGATCCCCAGCTGATACATGAGGATGTCACGGTAGAGGCTCATGAGCTCGAGGAAGATCCTGTCGAGTTCGTCGTTGCGGGCACGTACCGATCGTCGCTTCTGTTCCTCTTCGAGCTTTCTGATCTGTGACCGTGCCGAGGGTGGAATCGTCTTCTCCCCCTCGAGGCCCAGAGTTGTCATCAACTCAGTGCGCTCGGCCGCATTGCGCTCTTCGACACGCGATTTCGCAGTCTCGGCAGCTTCATCGACGATGCGTCCGGCGAGGCGGATCGTCGCCCCGACCGAGGTCAGTTTGCCGGGGATCGCGAGAATCTGTTTGCGTTCTTCGCCAGCGGATTTGTTCAGAGCCATGTATTTGGCCCGACCGATGTGGTTCTGTGCCACCGCTGCCGCCCAATGTGCCCGATCCTCGTCCACGTGGTCGCGTTCGATGAGCAGCTTCGCCACAGCGTCACGCGAGGGGATGCGCAGACGGACGGGACGGCACCGGGACCGGATTGTGGTGAGAACATCGATGGGGCTCGGAGCGCAGAGCAGCCATACCGTTGCCGGAGGCGGCTCCTCAATGGCCTTGAGCAGAACGTTGGCCGTGCGTTCGGTCATGCGGTCCGCATCCTCGATGATGACGACTCGCCACGCCGAGTTGACCGGCGCCGACTGGGCCCTCGTCACCAGCTCACGCACCTCATCGATGGCGATGACCGACTTCTGCGTCGACATGATCGTCAGCGACTCGTGGTGGCCCTTGAGGACCCGCGCGGTCACATCGTTCTCGTCCTCCCCACCAGAGATCAGGGCCGCGGCAAAGGCACGCGCCGCATTCGATCGGCCTGAGCCGGGAGGGCCCGTGAACATCCACGCATGTGTCATCGCTCCTGGAGAACGCAGCGCGTACTCCAACTGGGTGACGACATCATCTTGACCGACGAGCTCATCGAAGACGCTCACTCAGGATCCCTCCGGATTGTTGAAGCGCTGTTGGTTGCGTTCCCGCTGCCTGCGCAGTCGCTCCCGGGCCTGACGTTCGATCTCGGCCTGAGCCTGGAGCCGCTCACGACTCATCTGACGCGGACTGCGCACAGGCAGAACGGTCGTGGCTGCGTCATCGTCGTTGGAGTTGTCGTCTCCAGCTGGCACCGGACCCGGTGGGGCCGAACCCGTCTCAGAAGCCGCGCCCGCATTCCGGGAATCGGCCGGTCGCACGACGCGGGTTTCTGCTTCCTCTGCGGCCTGCGTCTCGATGACGTTCGTAGGCACGCTATCCTCGTCCTCGTCGTCACCTTCATCACGCAGCGGGGCGCTGGGTGTGAATCTTTGGGCTGGCAGCACGGTCGTCTCTGCCTCGTCAGCCCGATCCGGGTAGCCGGCATCGTCCGCGTCCTCATCACGGTGCAGATCCGCTCCAAGGTCGATGCGGTCGGTCTCGATCGCGTCGTCATCGACGTCGCTTCCGTGTCCGGACGTCGGCCGGACACGCTCGTCTCCCACAGGAATGAACCGGACTCCCGGCTCGGGTGTGGCATCATCGGCTGCTTCGGAGACAGACACCGGGGCTGAGTCTCGCGCTGAGTCCGACGCGTCCGGGTGTGAATCTCGTCCGCTTGATCGGTCCACGTCTGACGAGGGGCTCTCCCCCGCCTCGGCGATGGTGGGTCGATTCTTCTCAGCAGGCCCACCTTCCTCGACAGACCCGGCAGACCCGGCTTCCTCGACAGACTCAGCAGATCCAGCTTCCTCGACAGACCCGGCAGAAGCCGAGGCGGGCAGAGCCGTGCTGCCCAGATTTCGCGGCAGGCGGTGACGGATGGCCGTGAGGATCTCTGCGGTCAGCTCGTCAGCCGAGACTGCGGCATCAAGAACGACGTAACGATCAGGTTCCTTGTGCGCACGGGACAGGTAGGTTTGGCGCACGCGCTGGTGGAACTGTTGGCTCTCCTCGTCGAGGTAGTTGTTCTCTCCCCGTTCGCCCATCCGCGTCGCGGCGGTCTCGGGGTCGATGTCGAGCACGATCGTCAGGTGGGGAACAAGTCCCTGAGTCGCCCACTTGCTCAGCGCCAGGATGGTCGTCGGGTCGAAGCTGCGGCCCGCGGCCTGGTAAGCGATCGTCGAGTCGATGTACCTGTCGGTGATGACGATGTTGCCGGCCTCAAGGCTCGGATCGACGAGTGACGCGACGTGGTGGGCGCGGTCGGCGGCGAAGAGCAGCGCTTCCGTGCGCGGGCTCGGCGGTTCGGAGTCGAAGAGCACCGACCGGATCTGGCGACCAAGCTCTGTGCCGCCCGGTTCCCGCGTGGCCTCGACGTTGTAACCGTCGTCGGCCAGGGCCCGGGAGATCCGCTTGATCTGCGTGCTCTTGCCCGAACCGTCTCCGCCTTCGATGGCGATGAAGAAACCGGCGCCGAGGCGCTCGGCCGATACACCGATGCCGCCGCTTTCCGTGGTGCTGGGCGGCCGGAATCCGTGCACGATGTCAACAGAGAGCCCCTGCATCCCGTGCGGATCGAAGATGAAGAGTCCAACGATTCCACCGGCGAGGGCGGCCAGACCCACGATGACGAATGCCAGGTCGCTCGGCGTGAGCAGCCATTCGGCGGCTGTGCCGAGCGGGACGGCCACACCGAAGTCGATGGCGTTGATGACCAGAGCCACAACGGCACCGCCGACGGCGCCGATGCGACGGGAGAAGTCATAGGGCTGCGACCGAACGCCGATTCCGACGAGGAAGGCGATGGCGGCAGACAGCACGACCTTGCCCGAGAGTTCGTTGATGGCGCCCGTGGCCACCAGCAGAACACCGGAGACGAGCAGAGCGAAGGCGGAGACACGAGGCCGCGACATTCCGGGGGCGAAGGTTGGCCCCATCTCGAAGCCGATGGCCCATCCGACCAGCACACACGCGATGAAGAGTGAGTACCCTGCCTGGCCGAAGCTGTGCTCGACGGCTGTCGGCTGGGCCAGGATGAAGGTCGCACCCAGCACCGCGAACAGGGCGATGCATACCCACGGGTTGGGGATATTCGCCGGCGGCCTGGCCACCCGAGCCTTGATGGAGGGAAACGCCCCGGTCGTCGCTGACTCAGCGTGCAGTGCACGTTCGGGGGTGAGGAAGATGATGACGGCGCCGACGGCCATGCCGATCCCGACCAGAAGGCTCATCCAGCCCAGTGCCCGAGTTCCGGCGGCGGCACCGCCGACGATCTGGAAGGCGCAGGAGATGAAGACGAGGACGGCCGCGGGGATGCCGACGCGCCGCCACGGCTTCTCGTTCGTGAAGGGGTTGATGCTCATGAGCAGGCCCACGACCGCACCGAGGAACAGAGCGGTGACCCAGGTCAGCCATGCGCTCGGCGCGAGGCTGAGGACGATGAGCAGTGCCGCCTCGGCGACGGCAGCGATGCTCAGAGCGGTCTTGCGAACCGCCGGCCCCTTGGTCGCGAAGACGCGGCTGGGGATGAACAGCCCGGCACCGGCCAGGACGAAGACGATGAGGAGGGAGAGACTCCCCTGCTGATTGTCTAAGCCTCCTGCGGCCAGGGAATCAGCGGTCGCCACGAAGGCTCGTCCGCCTACCGTGGCGAAGAATCCACTGGTGCCCGCGATGACGTAGCTGATCGCAGCCAGAACGATCAGAGCGCCCCAGGCTGCCGTTTCGGTGACCAACCGGCCAGGGGCTCCGGGAAGTCGATGTCCTGTAGTCGTCAACATACTCACAGGACCACAATATCGGTCGCGACTGACATATCTCTTGGAACAGACCACTTCTCTTGGAACCGTCTGAGATCCTCTACTCTTGATTCCGTGCACACAACGACTTCGGCGATGACATCGGTCGAGACCATAGGGCTGAGTCCGATCGGAGAACTCGCCTTCGCCCGGGTTCTGCTCGAGTCCGTCAAACACGGCAGACGCGGTGCGACACTGCGGATCTACCGTCCCGCTCCAACAGTCGCGTTCGGGGCCAGGGACCGGTTCCTGCCCGGTTTCCCTGCCGCGATCGAGGCCGCACGGGAGCACGGCTTCACGCCGGCTCTGCGCAGCCTCGGCGGTCGTGCTGCCGCTTACCACCCTGGGTCACTTGTCATCGATCACATCGAGCCCAGCGACGCATTCATCAAAGATACGACGGCCCGGTTCACCGGTTTCGGCCAGGACTATGTCGAGGTGCTCAGGGGCATCGGAATCGACGCCCGCCTCGGCGAGATCCCCGGTGAGTACTGCCCGGGCGAGCACAGCGTGAACGTGGCGGGCAGGATCAAGGCGATCGGCACCGCGCAGCGCGTCGTGTCCGGAGCCTGGCTGTTCTCGTCGTCGGTCATCGTCGAGGATCCCGACCCCATCCGCTCCGTTCTCACCGACGTCGAAGCGGCCCTGGGCGTCGAATGGGACCCGGCCACCGGCGGTTCGATCAGTGAAGTTCATCCCGAGATGACCACTGACACCGTCGCCGAGGCGTTCGCCGCCTATTACGAACGTTCCCATCCGCTCACGCCCGATTCACCCACCCCCGAGGAGCTCGAGGCCCTTCCCGAGCAGATCGCCAAGCACGTCCTGTGAGACGTCTCCAGGTTCCTCCCCAGGTTTCTGACGGCGAAAGTCCCGACGCTGAAGCTCAATGACGAGAAATGGAGTCGATGACGTGACGAAAGTACGTGAAGCGACGAAAGCAGACCTGCCCGACATTCTGCGGCTGGTGCGCGGCCTGGCCGAGTACGAGCGCGAACCCGACGCAGTCGAGGCGACCGAGGATGATTTTGCCGCGGTGATGTTCCCCGACGACGGTCATGCGAACACGTACGGGCACGTCGCCGAGGCGGATGGTGAGATCATCGGAATCGCCATCTGGTTCCACTCATTCTCGACATGGACCGGTAAGAACGGAATCTGGCTCGAAGACCTCTTCGTCCACCCCGATCACCGAGGCGGCGGCGCCGGCAAGGCGCTCCTCGGCCGTCTGGCTCAGCTTTGCCAGGAACGGGGACTGACTCGACTCGAATGGTGCGTCCTCAAGTGGAACGAACCTTCGATCGGGTTCTACCGCTCGCTGGGCGCCGCAGCACAGGACGATTGGGAGACCTACCGCCTGGATGGTCAGGCTCTGCAGTCGTTCGCCGCCGAGTCGGCTGCGAACGCGTCGCGCGGCTGACTGTTTCCGGGCCTCACGCGTCGAGGTTGAGTTCGACCTCTTCGAGCCGTTCGACCGGGCGGAACCCCAAACGCCGATTGATTGCGAGCATGTGCTCGTTCTCCTCGGCGTTATAGGTGACGATCGCTCGCGCCTCCAACCCCGACTGGGCGAACTCTATCGCGGCGGCGGCTTTCATCGCCGCCCCGAGCCGATGGCCCCGATGCTCGCCTCGGACGAGGGTGCCCCACTGATAGACCATGGATTCGACCGACGAGTGGATCAGTTGAGTGTAGGCCGCGATGTCGCCTGACGGGGCGAGTGCGATCGCTGCGAAGCTGGTCCTGCCCTGCTCGACGAAGATGGCCTCCTGTTCGCGGATATCAGCGGCCGAGGTGGCCTCAGGCTCGATCTCCCGCTCACCAGTCGGTGCTTCGGTCTCGAGGAGGCCCTCCATGAGAGCCCACCGGTCGACGAACTCCTCCGGCACATCTCCGGTCCAGGAATGCAGCTCGAACTCTTCGTGGGAGGGTCGTGCCTCATCGGCGATCGCGCGAATGAGCTCGGAATCCAACGGCAGAGGACACTCGCTGCGCAGGTCTCCGATGGCGATGGCGAACCCGTGGTGTTCAGCGAACGCGATGCCTGGCACCGAAGCCTCAGCATCTGCAATTTTCGCAGCTCCCATGCCTGTCCCGCCACCGCCGTAGGGGCGGCAGACCTCTGAGGCGATCACCCGTCGTCCCCACTCCCGTGTTCGGGAACGAACGAATTCGAGCATTGCGGAACCGATACCTCGGCGCCGGGATCCGGGTTCGACATAGAGTCCGAGGTCGACCCGGTGGCGGTTGTCGCTGAGCGGAAACGCCAGCGACATCGCACCGATCGCCGGGGTGGACGCCCCGCTGTGTTCCTCTATCGGGCTGTGAACAAGGTAGAGCTCAGTCGTCGACGAGCTGCGCTGGGCGCGCAGCTGTGCGCCCAACTCGACTTCGGTCCACACCGGAGCATCCGGACCGCGATCGTGGGAACTCGCTGCAGCGAACACCTCATGCCACGCACGGAACGCATCGTCGTCGGCCGGGTCGTTGAGGTGGATCCTGATCGACGGGGTAACTGCCATGAGTTCGGACTCCATTGTCTGCGATCTGACGGTTGCGGTCTGATGTCTAAGGTCTGGGTCTGACGTCTGTGGTCGGACGACTGCGGTCTGGGTCTGACGTCTAAGGTCGACCGTCGGACGTCTAACGTCTATCGGCTGGGACCCGCGCGCCGGGTCGGGATCGGCCGTTGGAACGCCTGCAACCCAGTCGAACGCGGCTTAGGTGGTCATTTTGGGCTGATCCCGAATGGGAAA
>NZ_JALDSX010000030.1 GCF_022748595.1 Brevibacterium sp. ZH18
GAGGTGCATATTCGCACCTCAGCCACACTGGGACCGTTGCAGATTGCGCTACCGAAACCGGCACTCTACTGACGCCGTCACCGCCCGATCAGGCGGCTCACTCAGGCCAGCAGCAGAGTCGGATCTTCGAGTCCGCGACCGACATCGGCGAGGAACTTCGAGATGATCTCGCCATCGACGACACGATGGTCAGCACTCACCGACAGCGTCGTGATGTCACGTGGAACGATCTCGTCACCGACGACCCAGGGCTTCTTCCGGATCTGCCCGAAGGCCAGGATCGCGGCCTCGCCGGGGTTGATGATCGGAGTTCCCGCGTCGACGCCGAAGACGCCGACGTTCGTGATCGTGATCGTGCCGCCCGACTGATCGGCAGGCGGGGTCTTACCCGAGCGAGCCAGCGCAGTCAGATCCTGAATGCCCTGAGCCAAGTCAGTCAGACCCATCGCGTGTGCACCCTTGATGTTCGGCACGATCAAGCCACGCGGGGTGGCGGCGGCGATGCCGAGGTTGACGTACTTCTTGACGACGATCTCTTCGCCTTCGAGGCACGAGTTGATGCGCGGGTTACGGGCAACAGCCCAGGCCACAGCCTTGGCCACGAGCAGCAGGGGAGAGACCTTGATGTCTTCGCCCAGGAACTTCGTGGACTTGAGCTTACGCACGAAGGTCATCGTCTCGGTCACGTCGACATCGAGGAACTCGGTGACGTGGGGCATCGTGAACGCGGATTCGACCATGGCCTTGGCCATCATCTTCGCCACGCCCTTGAACGGGATCCGCTCTTCGAGCTCGCCCGTGGAACCGACCCCCGCCGAGGCGGTTGCCGACACCGCCGCACCCGAGGGTGACGCTGTACCGACGGCCGGTTCGCCGGTGCCGTCGGCTGCCGCGCGGACATCATCGCGTGTGACCTCGCCGCGAGATCCGGTGGCAGCGACCGTGGCGAGGACGATGCCGAGGTCCTTGGCCAGCTTGCGCACTGGAGGCTTCGCCAGAGGCTTGCCCGCCGAGGCGGTGCTCGGTGAAGTGCTCGCGCCAGCCGCTGGCGTCGGTTCGACCGCCGGCGCAGGGGCCGCCTGAGCTGCTGGTGCTGCGGGTGCTGGTGCTACTGCTCCTGCGGGTGCCGGCACGCCGGCGCCCTTGCGCGGGCGACGTTTGGACGAGGCAGCCTTGGCGCCGTAACCGACGAGTGTGGCGCCGCCTTCGGCGTCGCTCTCGGAGTCGGCTGATCCCTGCGCGTCTCCGCCTGCAGCGGATGATTCAGAGGCTCCACCGGAAGCAGGCGACCCCAGAGGGTCGTCGCCGCCGAAGCGGATGATCGGTGTGCCCACCTCGACGGTCTGGCCGTCTTCGACGAGCAGTGCTTCGACGAGTCCGGCCTGCGGGCTTGGCAGTTCGACCAGCGATTTGGCGGTTTCGATCTCGACGAGGATCTGATTGACGGTGACGGTGTCGCCGGCGGCGACCTTCCATGACACGATGTCGGCCTCGGTCAGGCCTTCACCGACGTCAGGAAGAGGAAATTCGAATGACATGTCTCTCCTTGAGTCAGTAGGCCAGCGCCCGGTCGACACCGTCGAAGATGCGATCCAGGTCGGGCAGGTAGTGTTCTTCCATCCGCGAGCCGGGGTACGGCGTGTGATAGCCGCCGACTCGGATGACAGGCGCTTCGAGGTTGAAGAAGCAGCGCTCGGAGATGCGAGCCGCGATCTCCGAACCGAGCCCCAGGAACTTCGGCGCTTCGTGGGCGACGACGAGGCGTCCCGTCTTCTTCACGGACTTCTCGATCGTCGCGAAGTCGACGGGGCTGAAGCTGCGCAGGTCGATGAGCTCGACGCTCTTGCCCTCTTCGGCTGCTGCCGCAACGACGTCCTGTGCTGTTGGGACCAGTGGGCCGTAGGCAATCAGAGTGACATCGGTGCCTTCGCTGACCACGCGCGCGTCGTGCATGCCAAGTGGTCCGCGCTCAGACATGTCGACGTCGCCTCGCAGCCAGTAACGGCGCTTGGGTTCGAAGAACATGACCGGGTCATTGCTCTTGATGGCTTCCTGCATCATCCAGTACGCGTCGTGAGCGTTCGAGGGTGAGACCAGGCGCAGGCCGGCGTGATGAGCGAAGACCGTCTCCGGGCTCTCCGAGTGGTGTTCGGGAGAGCCGATTCCGCCGCCGTAGGGCACGCGGATGACGAGCGGCATGGGCTCTTTGCCCAAAGTCCGGTTGTAGAGTTTCGCCACCTGCGTCACGATCTGGTCGTAGGCAGGGAAGATGAACGCGTCGAACTGGATCTCGATGACCGGGCGATAGCCGCGGATGGCCATGCCGATCGACGTGCCCACGATGCCGGACTCGGCCAGCGGCGCATCGATGACCCGCTGCGGACCGAAGTCCTTCTGCAGACCCTCAGTGACGCGGAAGACGCCACCGAGCTTTCCGATGTCCTCACCAATGAGGACGACCTTCGGGTCGTCCTCCATGGCCTTGCGCATTCCGGCGGTGATCGCCTTTGACAGGGGAAGTTTCTCCATCAGGCCTCACCTGCATCGGCGAATGAGGCCTGGTATGCGAGGAATTCCGCACGTTCCTCATCGACGAGTGAGTGAGGTCCTGAGGTGACGTGGGCGAACATCTCGACCCCGTCAGGGTCCTGCATGGTCATGCAGTTGTGGCGGATGCGAGCTGCCAGGGTGTCGGCTTCGGCATCCACCTCGGCGAAGAATGCCTCTTCGGTGTCGGTGTGGTTGTCGAGGTAGGCCTTGAGGCGCGTGATCGGGTCCCGATCCTCCCAGATCTCCTCTTCCGCTCGGTCGCGGTACTTCGTCGGATCATCGGCTGTGGTGTGAGCGCCGCGGCGGTAGGTGAAGGCTTCGATGAGCATCGGGCCGTTGCCGGCACGCACCGAATCCAGGCTGGCCCTGGCCACGGCGTACATCGCGATGATGTCGTTGCCGTCGACGCGGAGGCCGGGAACGCCGAAGCCCTCGCCGCGCTTGCACAGGGGTGCCGCCGTCTGGACACTGGTCGGCTCGGAGATGGCCCACTGGTTGTTCTGGCAGAAGAACAGGACAGGAGCATGGAACGCTCCGGCGAAGGTCAGCGCCTCGGAGACGTCGCCCTGCGAGGTTGCTCCGTCGCCGAAACAGGCGATGGAGACGGTGTCGCGCTCGATGTCGCCGGTGCCGACGTCGCCGTCCATGGAAACACCCATGGCGTAGCCGGTCGCATGCAGTGCTTGCGAGCCGATGACGATCGTGTAGGTGTGGAAGCGGTGCTCCTGAGGGTCCCAGCCGCCGTGGTTCTGGCCGCGGAAGATGCTCAGCAGAGTTTCCGGTTCGACGCCGCGAGTGTAGGCGAGGCCGTGCTCACGATAGGTGGGAAAGACGAAGTCTTGGGGGCGGGCAGCTCGTCCCATGCCGATCTGAGCAGCTTCCTGACCAAACATCGGGGCCCAGAGGCCAAGCTGTCCCTGGCGCTGCAGTGCTGCGCCTTCAGCATCGATGCGGCGCACCAGGATCATGTCCCGGTAGAAGCCGCGCAGATCCTCATCGGTGAGTTCTGCCGCGAAGGCGTCATATTCACCGGATTCGACGCGATTGCCGTCTTCGGTGAGCATCTGGATCATCCGAGGTTCCGATGACTGACTGTGGGCAGTCCCGGTTCCCACTGAAATGTTGGAAGTCATTTCAGTTCTCCTTTGTTCAAGGTCCAAGCGCACCGGAGGTGACCAGTGGTGGACGGTGTCCTGAAGGCGGGTCCTCTGATGTGGTACTCGCCCTCGAGTGATGTGATTCACAGGTACTACCACGATACCGAATCCACCGACCGCATGCCACTCCAGAAGTGTGCGTCGAGCGCCAATTGTTTTGGTCCTGATCAGCCTAGGAGGTGGATTGCGCCCGTGTGGTTCACATCCAAAGGCCGAGGCACCCAGTTGTCGATCGTCGCAGAGTTGCTCCAACGTCCGACAAACGCATGTCCGAAGAGTTTCACCGGTGCTGATCCGCCGAGGCTGGGCCGGGATTCGCAGGCACAGCTCGCCGAGGCTGTCGCACCGGTGCCATCATTCATGTGCGTTTGCGTTTGCCCTGGTAGTCCCTCGTTTCCCTGATATCGCCGGAGAAAAATCCGGCGTTCTTCTGCGTGAACCGGCTCAACCCGGCATGGCCCGCCCCGACCATCAGTCCGAGCGAGGCGGCGTAAGCGGCCGAGGAGTGGGCGGCCCCAGCCGACGAGAACAGTTCGTCGAGTTCGGCATCGGTCTTGCCCTTCAGGTTCGGGGCGCTGCGCAGCTGGTCGGGGTCGTAGTCGACCGTGATCGTCGACCAGTGGTCTTGCGCCGGGTTCTCATTGCCGTCGAGATCAGGCACCAGATCCTGTTCGTGTTCGATCGAGAGAACGTCGATGCCCTCGTCGATGGGGAAGTCCGAGATCGGGGCTCCCACGGTGACCAGCGCCGTGACATTCACATCGGCCAGGAACGCGGGATCGGCGGCGAGCGACCCGGCTGTGATCCCGCCCTGCGAATATCCGACCAGCATCACCTCGGCGGCGGGGTCGATCTTCGCATCAGCGATGGCCTGCCGGACCATTTCCCGCATCACCGTGTCGTTGCCGGCCATCCCCTGTACGTTCGTCGTCAGGTCGGTCGTGTTCTCCCCGGGTTCAGGCGACCAATCGGTCGTCGCCGGCACGTAGACGATGTAGCGGGTGGTGCCGTCCGGGGACCTGATCTCTTCGATTCGCACCTGCCCGGAATCGACACCTCGGTGGCAGGCGGCCTCGCGGATGTAGAGGTCTTCGATGTCACGTGGCGCCTTGTCATGGACTGGAGTGATGCCCTTGGCCTTCCAGACTTCGACGTCCGACGGCAGGAGGAGACCGAACCTATTCGCACCGCCGAGGACCCACGCGGTCATCGACCCTGAGTCGTGAGGCCACAGCGCATGGTCGCCTTCCGCAGCCAGAACGGCCGGCGGCAGACCGATGAATCCGACGACGATCCCCGGCAGGACATGTTCGATGACGGCGCCGGTGACATCGGAGTGCTCGAACACGAGGGTCACAAACGCCTCTTTCGCCGCCGCCTTCGTCTGCGCCAAATCGATGCCGAAGTGTTTGGCCACAACATCGTCGAGCCCCGTGGCATCGAGGACTTTGGCGCCGAGGTAGATCGGCACCCCGACTGCAATGGCGAGGGGAATGATCACCGGCAGACTGATCGCGATCACACGACCGGTGACATATCCGAAGTAGTCCAGCAGCCCTCCGAAGGTCTCACTGATCCCCTGCTCTGCCAGCCGGTATGCGCTCGCAGCGGCCCTGATGCCGATCAGGGTGGTTTCGAACTCGATGAGCACGAGCGCCAACTGCTGGTGATAGAGCACGCGGCAGGCATCGAGATTGATCGCGGTGATCGGTGCTGGCACCTGGGTCAGCAGCGTTGCGAGATCGAAGTCCTCGAGCGCGCCCGCAGCGGTAAGTTCGTCGATTCTGCGACAGATGCGGTGGAGGTCATCGCCGCTGAGGTCGGCTCGATCGTCGATTCTCAGCTGCGGGCCGCCACGGGTGCTGGTCGCGATCATGCTCACTTTCCCGTCGCCGAGGTCTGCAGGTGGACCAGAGTGGCTGCAAGCAGTTTCCGTACGGTGTCTCCTCCTGCATCTTCTTCGGCCCCCACGGTGATTCCCGCGCTGCCCCTTTCCAGCGTCGGTCGATACCAGACGCCGTTTCGCCTGTGCAGGAACTCCAGCCCGGCAGAACCGCCAGTGGTCACATACGTCAAGGTGAGGACGCAGTCGTGCTCGACGAGGCGGGTCAGGTCGTCCGTGGCTCGGGCGAAATCCTGCGCCCGAATGCGCCGCAGCAGCTCGTAGCCGCCGAATTCGTCGAAGCCCTCACCGCGCAGCGCCAGAACGGCCAGGCAAGTGTCCTCGCACAGGCATACCTCGAGGTGCACGACTTCTGCTCCCGAGCTGATGACTACGGTCATTCGAGCCGCAGTGAGGTTGAGTTCGGCCGCGAACCCCGCCAGCCACGCGCTGAGGACGTCGAATCCTCGGCTCGGTCCGCCGTCGGGAAGCTCGGTGAGCATGACCGAGTCGTTGAGCGAGCCGCTCACCTTGGCCGAACTCGTTCCGGGCTCGCCACCCGAGTACTCCCCCGAAATCGTTCCGGACTCGCCACCCGAACATTTCCCCGAAGACTTCGCAGGCTCGCCAGCCGAGTGTGCCCCCGCGGGCGTCGAGGCCGAGCAGTCGTCGGAGACATCAGACACCGTAACACCTGCCCGTGGCATCAGCTCTCGCGGCCAGAGGCACCGCAGCCTTTGGGGAAGCCGCGCGATCCGATCGAGGTCGACGACGAACCACTGCTCCTTCTGACCGGTCGTGGGCGCATCGACATCCGGCACCTCCGTCATATCTGCAGTCGCCCGCCCACAGAGACGACCTGCAGATGCAGGTCGTAGGCTTCACCGAGGCTCTCGGCACGCTCAGCGAGAGACTCCACCGCTGCCGAACACCGAAGGAGGCGCTCGCCCAGCATCCTCCCCGCTGGCGAATCCCACCCCTGGATCCCCCGGCAGTCCTGTGCCAGACTGCGCAGCTCATTCGCCCGTCGGAACCACCCGTCCCGGCTCAGCGCCAGCTCATCGGTGATCATGCCTATCCTCCATTTCGACTCCCCAGTCGCTCTCCTCCCCGTCACGCTATGGCTGACTGTCCGAAGCCGGAAGACATGAGATCTCGCCTGTGGAAACCGTGCGACCGTCCACAGGTTTCCTACGTCGCAGACGAGGAGATGTCCACAGGCAGAGTGCCTCAAGTCGCCGACTCCTCGTCGCTCAAGGGCCCATCCGCTGGGCACTGCGGCCACCTGGTTCCGCCGCGACGCCGGACTCATGAGAAAATGAGGGCATGCCGACTGTTTCCCTTGCTGAAGTCTCGCCCGCCATCGCTCTCGGTCCGCTCGACGGCCGTTACCGCAAAGACACCGCTGACCTCGTCGATCACCTCTCCGAGGCGGCTCTCAACCGCAACCGGATCCACGTCGAGGTCGAATGGTTCATCCACTTGGCCCAGAACTCCGTGATCGAGGGCGTGCGCACCCTCACCGAGGATGAGGTCACCGGACTGCGAGACTTCGCACAGGGCTTCGACGAGAACACGATCGCCACCCTGGCCGCCCACGAAGCCGTGACGGTCCACGACGTCAAAGCCGTTGAGTACACAATCAAAGAAGCGCTAGTCGAGATCGGCGCCGAGGATCTCAGCGAGCTCGTCCATTTCTGCTGCACCTCGGAGGACATCAACAATCTGTCCTGGGCGCTCGGCATCAAGGGTGCCACTCTTCAGGTCTGGCTCCCCCGCGCCGAAGCGCTCATCGACTCCTTGGCCGCAACCGCCTCGGAGCTGGCTGAGGTTCCGATGCTCTCGCACACCCATGGTCAGCCGGCGACACCGACGACCATGGGCAAGGAGATCGCCGTGTTCGTCCACCGTCTGCGCCGACAGTTCGAGCGCATCGCCGGAAGCGAGTTCCTCGGAAAGATCAATGGCGCCACCGGCACGTACTCGGCTCATCTGGCCGCCGTTCCGGGCGCGGACTGGCCAACTCTGGCCAAGACCTTCGTCGAAGGCAGCCTCGGCCTGACCTTCAATCCGCTGACCACGCAGATCGAATCGCATGACTGGGATGCGGAGCTCTTCGCCGACATCGCCCGGTTCAACCGGATCGCGCACAACCTGGCGACGGACATGTGGACCTACATCTCGATGAACTACTTCAAGCAGATCCCCGTCGCCGGCGCGACCGGTTCCTCGACGATGCCGCACAAGGTCAATCCGATCCGCTTCGAAAACGCCGAGGCGAACCTCGAGCTCTCGTGCGCGCTCCTCGATTCTCTGGCCTCGACCCTGGTGACCTCGCGGATGCAGCGCGACCTCACGGACTCGACCTCGCAGCGCAACATCGGCGTCGCCTTCGGCCACTCCGTGCTGGCATTGAACAACCTGGTCAAGGGCATGGAGCGCCTGGCAATCAACGCCGACGCCCTGGCTGCCGATCTCGATTCCAACTGGGAGGTCCTCGGCGAAGCCATCCAATCGGTCATGCGCGCAGCTGGACTCCAGGGTGTGCCCGGAATGGAGAACCCGTACGAGAAGCTCAAAGAGCTCACGCGCGGAAAGCGCATCAACCAGGCTGACCTGCAGACTTTCGTCGCGGGACTAGGCCTGCCTGAAGCCGAGACCGAGCTGCTGACCGCACTGACTCCTGCTGCCTACATCGGCGTCGCCGCACAGCTGGCCGAGTCCGAAGTCGCCGACTGGAGGGCCCGCCCTCAGGGTTGAGACGCCCCGACAGGACCATTGTTACCGATTGGTAGCTTATGGCCTGATTCATCGCTATTCTGGTGACTATGACCAGTACCACGATGAGTTCCGTTCGCATTCCCGTTGCCGGTTCCACGTCCAGCACTGCTGAGCGCGCCCGGCCGGGCCAGGGCGAGATCGTCGGCACCGTGCTGATGCCCCCGAACGCTCCGATCGGGTTGCTCATCATCCATCCCGCTACGGCCACACCGGCTCGGTTCTATACGAACTTCGCCGACTACGCAGTCGAACGCGGCCTGGCCGTGCTCACCTACGATGTGCGAGGCGTCGCCGCTTCGGGTCCGGCACGCGAGCGCTCGCAGCTGCGGATGCGCGATTGGATGCTCCAGGACGCGAACGCCGTCTCGGCTTGGGCCGCGAACGAATTTCCTCGGCTGCCGAAGGTCGCACTCGGGCACAGCCTCGGCGGGCATGCCCTGCTGTTGGGAAACGCCGCCGAGGATCTGCACGCAATCGTCACCGTGGGCACGTCACGAGCAGCGCTGCGCGACATCAACCCTCTCAGCGAACGACTGCGAGTCGGTCTCATCCTCAGGATGCTCGGCCCCCTGATCAGTCCGCTCGTCGGCTACGCACCCGGCAGACGCCTCGGCCTCGGCGAGGACATCCCCACTGCCGCCATGCTCGAATGGGGCCGGTGGGTGCGCATGTCCGAGTACTTCTTCGACGATCCGAGCCTGGGAGCATCTGCTCGGATGGCGCGCTTGCGCACCCCCGTGCTCGCGATCGGGACCAGCGACGACAATTGGGCCTCACCGGAGCAGATCGACGCTCTCGTCGACCATGTCCGCCTCGCCGTGGTGGAACGACGCACCTTCACTCCGCAGGAGCTCGAGGTCTCCCGCATCGGCCACCACGGACTGCTGAGACGCTCGGTCGCCGGAGGCGCTTGGCCCGAGATCGTCTCCTGGCTTCTGCAGCGACTCCCCCGGAACTGACCTCGCGCCGAAACTGAATGCCTCGCGCCGGGCCTGAGCGCCTCGCGCCGAAGCCTAAAAGCGCCTCGCGCCGACGCCTGCCGCCTCAGGCAGGAACCAGCTCGGGGTCCTTGTCCACCTCGGCGAGGGGCCTGCCGGCCATATTGCGTGCGAGGAACAGCGTTGGGATGCCGGCCACGACGACGATGACCGTGGCGTAGATCGCCGGGGCCAGCGTCAGCCCGGTCGAACTCATCAGCGCGGTTGCGATGAGAGGTGAGAGCCCGCCGAAGAGGACCGTGGCCACGTTGTAGCCGATCGCCATTCCGGAGAATCGGCTGGTGCCGGTGAACTGCTCGGGCACCATCGCTGCGGCCACGGCGCTCCATCCTGCTGCCGGGACGGCGAGGAACGCAACGCCGAATACGGCGATGCCGGTGGACCCGTCCGCGAGCAGCGCATAGGCCGGGATGGTGGTGAGGATGAAGACGGCCATGAGCACAGCCAACGTCTTCTTCCGCCCGAAGCGGTCAGAGGCGATGCCGAACAGCGGCGTGATGACGATCGCGACGACGGCCGCGATCGTACCCAACGCCAACGATCCGGAGTTCTTCACGTGGGCGACCTCTTCGATGTAGGTCGGCACGTAGGTGATGTTGAGGAAGTAGCTGACCGAGCCGATCGAGGAGATGAGGAACGCGACGAGGATCGCGCGCGGCTGCTGGATGAAGGCGATGATCAGCGGCGAACGGGAGTGCTTGACTGCGGGCTTCTTCTTCTCTGCGGCCTGCAGGCGCTTGAAGGTGTCGGTCTCCTCCATCATCTTCCGCAGCGGAACCATGATCGCCGCCAGTATCGCGCCAAGGATGAACAAGGCTCGCCATCCCCACGAACTCATCGCGTCGGGGGTCAGCAGGTTGGCCAGGAGGGCTCCTGAGCCCACTGCGAGCAGAGCGCCGACCTCGCTGTTGGCCGCGGCCCAGCTGGCAGCGAGTCCGCGTCTCTTGCTGCCGGCCGACTCCATGAGGAAGACCATGATGCCTGTGTACTCGGCACCGACCGAGAAGCCCGAGAGGCAGCGGAAGAAGACCATCCCGACCCCAGCCCAGATGCCGATCATGTCGTAGGTCGGCATGATCGCGATGCCCAGCATGGCGACGGCCATGAGCACAGCCGAGACGACCAGAGCGGACTTGCGTCCCACCCGGTCACCGAGGTGGCCGAAGACCATCGCGCCCAACGGCCGGAACAGGAATCCGGCTGCTCCGACGCCCAAGGTGAGCAGGAGCGAATCGGCGCGATCGCCGAAGAACTCCTTGGTCAGGATCGTTGCGACGTAGAAGTAGATCGAGAAGTCGTACCACTCGACGATGGTCCCGAAGGCCGCGACCAGCATGGAGCGTCTGCGTCCTCTTTCCCGTTGCGGACTGTTGCCCATTGCGGGATCCGACTGGGCCTGCGATTCGAATTCTGACATCGGCGGTTCCATCTCTGCGAGAAATGCTGCGGCTGTTCCGGACTGCTGCGCCGGCGTGCGCCGACCGTCCGGATTCTACTCCTGACCAGCCTACGACTTTCCATCCCTGACGGTCAGTGCCTGTTGGTCGGTTTTCCGTCTGCGCTGGTCGGGCTCACCCGAGGCCGAACAGCGAATCCGTGAATCGGTTGCCGAACATCGCTGCTGGGTCCAGTTGCCGCCGCAGCTCACGGAAGTCATCGAACCGGGGGTAGAGGTCGCTCAGCTCGGCCGCACCCAAGGTATGGATCTTGCCCCAGTGCGGCCTGCCTCCGTGACGACGGCAGATCTGCTCGACGACGCGGAAGTACTCGGCGTAGTCCTCCTTCACGAACCTGTGCACGGCGATGTACATCGTCTCTCGTCCGTAGGCCGTCGACAGTGGAACATCATCGTGCGCTGCCGATCGAACCTCGAGCGGGAAGGAAATGCTCCACCCTCTCGACTCGATTGCGTCTCGGATCTCCCGGATCGCCTCGGCGCCGGATTCGAAGGGAAGCGCATACTCCATCTCGTTGAAGCGCACCCGCCGAGGCGTCACGAAGACATCGTGGCCCGGTGCCCGGTACGTCCGGTCCGAGACCGCGGATTGGGCGATCCGATTGATGTGCGGGACCAGCCGTGGCACTGCGGCACCGAGCTCGACGGCGAGCCGCAGGGCCCCGTTCTCCACGACCTCCTTGTCGAAGACGTTGAGCAGCTGGTTGCGCACTCCCGCCTCGGCGAGATGGCCGGGGCCGGCCTCCCCCGGGGCCACACGGGTGTTCGTCTTGGTCAGGGCGGTGCCGGTGTGGGGGAACCAGTAGAACTCGAAGTGATCGGCCGCGCGCATCCGCGGCTCGAGGTCGGTCAGGAGCTCGTCGAAGTCCACCACAATTTCCTCGGCGATGAGGTCGAAGCTCGGCACGCATTGCAGTTCGATCTCGGTGACGACGCCGAGCACGCCGAGGCTGACCCGGGCGAGGTCGAAGACCTCTGGCTCTGAGGTCGCGGACAGTTCCCGTTCGCGGCCGTCGGGGCCCATGATGCTGAGCCCGGTGACGGTTCCGGCGAATCCGGTGAAGCCCAGGCCTGTCCCGTGGGTGCTCGTCGAGATCGCCCCGGCGAGCGCCTGCGGGTTGACGTCGCCCTGATTGGCCAGGGCCAGTCCGTACGGGGCGAGCAGGGAGGGGATGTCGCGCAGTCGGGTGCCTGCGTGGAAGCGCACCCGCCCGGTCGCCTCGTCGGCGGAGATGAGTCCGCTCAGACGGTCGAGATTGATCATCATGTCGTCACCTGCGGCGACTGGGGTGAACGAGTGTCCGGCTCCGACGACGCGGACCCGCTGCCCATCGTTGGCAGCGGTCTGGACGATGCCGCTCAGTTCCGGCACCGAGGTGGGTCTGGCGAAGGTGTGCGGGTGCGCGTGGACGTGCCCCGACCAGTTCCGAAAGTCTTGCCTGCCGCTGGCCCTCGCCCGTCCGTTCAGTCTGTTCCCTCTCACAGCACCCATCCCTCACCGCGATAGGTCGACCAGGTGTCGATGATCTCCCCGCCGGAGACGACGAGGAAATCGTTGAAGTGCTCGGCGAGTTCGCCGGCCTTCGCATGCCGGAACCAGACCAGATCGCCGAGGCGCAGGTCCTCGGCGCCAGGCCCGGTCAGCGGAGTCTGGACCTCGCCAGCTCCTTCGAGCCCCGAGTAGTCGAGCCCTTCGGGCCAGGCGATCGTCGGCACGCGGTCCGTCCCCGGCACACCGGAGGCGATGAAGCCGCCCTTGAACACGGTCACCCAGCCGGGGCCGGAACGGCGTACGACAGGGATGACGAAGTATGCGGCAGGATTGTGCTGGAAATGCGTGTAGCCGTCGAAGAGTCCCGGCGAGAAGAGGCCCGATCCTGCGGCGAGCTCGGTCAGCACACCGTCTCCGGCACTGGATTCGAAGGAGCCTGTCCCACCGCCGTTGACGAACTCGAGATCGGTGAGATCCCGAACTGCTGCGACGATACGAGCGCGACGGCCCGCCAGTTCCCTGATCGACTGCTTCTGCATCACCCTGACGGCAACCTGCCGGGCCGAGCGTCCCGCGTCGGCGGTGCCGGCGATCTGGCCCTCGTAGAACATGAGCCCGACGAGGTCGAACCCATCGCGGGCCATGACATGGCGCGCCATCGTGGTCGCATCCTCGACATCGCGCAGCGGCGAGCGCCGCGATCCGATGTGGAACCGGTCGCCCAGGACCCGCTCGCCGAAGCGGTACGACGCATCGACATCGAGACAGATCCGGATTCTGCCGGCAGCTCCCCGAGCAGCCCCGTCGGTGAGGGAGGATTTCGCAGCCTCGAGGATGTCGAGATGGGCGGTGGAGTCGATCATCAGGGTGATGTTCGCGGTGGCCCCCGGCTCAGCGAACAGGAGCCTGAGACCGGCCCGATCGACGCTGGGATAGCCGATGAGGATGTCACGCACGCCGCGGGCGTGCAGGGCCAGCGCCTCGGGCACGGAGTAGGCGAGGACACCGGAGTAGCCCGGATGTGCCAGTGCCCGTTCGATCGCGGCAGGGGTGCGCAGCGACTTCGTCGCGAGGCGGATCGGCAGACCCTTCGCACGCCGGGTCAGAGCAAGAAGATTGGCATCGAACGCGTCCAGATCGAGCACGGCCCGAGGCGCAGCGACCTCGCTGAGCGCGTGACGCAGTTCACGTGAAACCATGAAGATACTGTAGCGTAAGTTGGCGGTTCCCGAAGCCGACCACCATCCGATCACCGACGACACGGAGGCATGATGAACACGGCCGTCACCAACGCCACCGCTCCTACCGAGCGGGAAGCCCACCTCACTGATCGCCTCCGTGAATTCCTCGACACGGATCCCTACTCCGAAGCGTCGGGAAGCGGCGAGATCGTCCACAGTCCCGACCCACTCACGGGCCATGAGGCACCTCGGTTCAGGACCAACACGCCTGCTGATGTCGACGAAGCGTATGCCACGGCCCGCATCGCCGCCTCGGCGTGGGCCGCCCGGTCTCCCGAGCATCGTTCCCGCGTACTTCTGCGGCTGCATTCGGCGCTGCAGCGGCATGAAGATCTGCTGCTCGACATCATTCAGCATGAGACTGGCAAGGCCCGCATCCATGCGTATGACGAAATCCTCGACACCTACAATGTCTGCCGTCACTACGGTGTCACGACCCCATCGCGCCTGCGCCCGAAGCGACGCCGGGGAGCAGTCCCAGGCCTGACCCACACCGAGGTCACTCACACTCCTTTGGGCGTCATCGGCTTCATCACGCCGTGGAACTACCCCCTCACCTTGGGAGCCACCGACTTGTTCGCAGCTTTGGTTGCCGGCAACGCCGTTGTCCACAAGCCCGACAGTCAGACGACGCTGACGGCGATCATCATGCGTCGGCTCGCCATCGCTTGCGGCCTGCCCGCCGAGGTGTGGCAGCTCGTGCCCGGCCCCAGCAGAGACATCGGTCCCGCCATCATCGCGGGAGCCGACGGAATCTCCTTCACCGGATCCACAGAATCCGGGCGCTCGATTGCCGCCGATACCGCTCGCCGTCTGCTTCCGACGGCCCTGGAACTGGGCGGGAAGAATCCGATGCTCGTCCTCTCCGATGCGGACCTCGCTGCAGCCGTGGACGGAGCCGTTCGCGGGTGCTTCTCCTCGGCCGGACAGCTGTGCCTGTCCATCGAACGCATCTACGTCCACGAGGACCTGTATCCCGAGTTCTGTGCCCATTTCGCCGAGGCGACCCGGAACATCGAGTTGAGCGCCGACTTCTCCTACGGCCCAGGGATGGGTTCCCTGGCCGGACCCAAGCAGCTTGCCCGGGTCAGCGAGGCCGTCGAGCAGGCCCGCGCCAGCGGAGCTCAGGTCATCGCCGGTGGCCGCCCGGTGCCGGAGCTGGGCCCGTACTTCTATCTGCCGACCGTGCTCACCGATGTCGATGAGACTGCCGAGCTGTTCGCCGAAGAGACGTTCGGCCCGGTCGTGGCCGTGTATCCGGTGGCCAGCGATGCCGAAGCGATCGAGTCCGCCAATGCCAGCGATTACGGTCTCAACGCCAGCGTCTACTCCCGCTCCCGGGGGCTCGAGACGGCCCGTCAGGTCGAGGCCGGAATGGTCAATGTCAACGAGGCCTTCGTGGCCGCTTGGGGATCGATCGACGCCCCCGCGGGCGGAGTCAAGGCCTCAGGGCTGGGCCACCGACACGGCGTCGAGGGCCTCTACCAGTTCATGCACACGCACACCATCGCGCAGCAGCATCTGGTGCCGATCGCTCCGGTCGGCGGCCTGACTCAGAGTGGCTTCGCGAAGGGGCTGACCGCGGCGTTCCGCGCGATGAAATCTCTGCGCATGAAGTGACCGGCCAAAGCCGGGCCGCGCCATGCACGGCGAGGTCCCGCTCACCACCCAGCTGGGGCTCACTTTGAGGGCTCAGCTGGGTGGGGTTCGCTCAGCTGGGTCGGCGTGAAACTCAGCTGAGCGGGTGTGAAGCTCAGCTGAGGGCTTCGAAGAATTCCTTCGCCACGGGCACAGCCGCCTCGGCGCCGAATCCCCCGTCTTCGACGAGCACAGCGACCGCGACGTCGCCCTGATAGCCGGCGAACCAGGAGTGCGTGCGCGGTGGAGTCTCGCCGCCGTATTCCGCGGTGCCGGTCTTCCCATGCACCGGTTTTCCGGGGATGTCCTTGAGCGCGCTGGCGGTCCCGTCGGTCACGGCACGACGCATGAGCTTCTGCATCGCTTTCGCACTGTCGGCGTCGACGGTTCCCGCAGACGTGTCGGCTCCATCTGAGCTGCCGGCCCCCTCAGAATTGCCACGGTCGCCGGCGTTGCCGAGCACGAGGCGCGGGGTCACAGTCGCCGCCTCGTCCACGGAGGCAGCCATCGTCGCCACTGCCAACGGACTCGCCACCACCTTGCCCTGACCGATCATCTGAGCCGCGTGGACCACCGAGTCATCGTCGTCGGGCACACTCGCCATCTTCGCTCCGATGCCGAGGTCGGTCCCGTCCATCCCGAGACTCGAGGCGGCAGCCGCCACGTCCGCGGCCGATACCTTCTCCGCGGCGTTGACGAACGCGGTGTTGCAAGACTCGGCGAAGTCGTCCGCGAATGAGACGTCTCCCAGAACGTGGTCCTCGGCGTTCTTGAAGCTCTTTCCATCGATCGTCGTCGTCTTCGGACAGGCAAGCGTCGTCTTCGCGCTCACCCCTTGTTCGAGCAGCGCCAGGCCGGAAGCGACCTTGAACACCGACCCGGGGGCGTACTGTCCGGTCAGCGCACGATCCCAACCCGACCCCTCAGGATCGTGATTGGCCACGGCGAGGATGTGGCCGTCGCTGGGGCGGATGGCCACGATCGCAGTGGGCTTGCTGCCTTTCGCGGCGGCTCTGTCCGCGGCGTCCTGGGTACTCACGTTCAGAGCGGTTTCGATGTCCTCTCCGTCGACTCGTTCGAAGGTGTTCAGGCTCGTGAGCTTCTCGTGTCCCTTCTCGCCTCCTTTCGCGAAGATCTCCTCACTGCCTTCTCCGCTCAGCTCCGTGTCGAAGGTCTTCTGCAGCCCGGACTTGCCGATGATCGCGCCCGCGATGATCGCACCGTCTGACTTCTCGATGTCTTCGGCACTGGCCGGACCGGCCGAACCCAAAGTCGCCTGCGCGAAGTCCTTCGAGCGGGTCAGCGACTGGGTCGCTTCGGTGAAGAGGACTCCGGGCAGATCATGGATCGTCTTCTTCACCTTCGTGTAGTCGTCCTCGCGGAGGGTGACGACGGGGACAAGCTCGTCCCCGTTCGCAGCATCGACTTTCCTCTCGATGTCCCCGGCGTCCAGGTCGAGGGAGTCGATGGTCGAATTGAGTGCCTTGGTCAGAGTGGTCAGAGTCGAGGGTTCGAGCCGCGCCGGATGAACTCCGATCCTGATGACCGTGCCCTCCTCCATGAGGGTCTTTCCGTCTTCGCCGAGGATTGCCCCGCGATGACCGGGATTCGCTCGGAGTTCGAATCTGCCGCCCGCACCGAGGCCCGGGTGGATCGCCTTCTCGGTGAGGTTCGCCCACCAGAACAGTCCGTTCTTCCGCAACGGAAGTTCGGTGGTGTACTCCCAGGCTTCGTCGTTGAGGTTCGCCCAGGTCCAAGCGAGCGTCGCGATCTTCTCATCCCCGCGCTTCGCGATCTTCTCGACCGTGACCGAGCGCAGTACGATGCGGGTGCCGAATGACTTCGTGACTCGGTCGAAGAGGCTCTGCGCGAGGTCACCGTCATGCCAGACGTCGGAACTCACCTTCCCCTCCGACAGGTCGGAGGCAGCCTTCTCCGCCACTGTTGACGCCTGTGTCGGCAATCTCAGGAACGCGAAGGCACCCGCCGTGATGACGAGCACGAGGACGAGGGCGATCGCCAACCAGACCGATGACTTCTTCGACATGAGTCCATCTTCGGCCCAGTTCGGCGGGAAGTCCACCTGCCAGACATGTGAGCGTACAGGCCGAGGGGCTGCCGGGCGGGGAATGGTTCAGGCGTCCTCGGTGACGACGGTGTATTCGAGTACCGGTCGCCCGGCGGCGCCATAACGGGGACGGCGGTCGAGCATGCCGGCGTCGGCCATGGCCTCCAGATAGCGGCGCGCGGTGACTCGGGAGACACCGAGACCTTCGGCGACCTCGGCGGCGGACTGCCCTGGATTCTCACCGAGCACGTTCTTGACCTCTGCCCGCACGGCATCCGGCACGCCCTTGGCGGTGGCCGTGACGGTATGGGTGCGCAGAGCCGCAATCGCGGTGTCGACGTCGGTCTGGGTGATCTCGCCCTCGGAGCTGTCGCCGCCGAGGCTGGTGCGGAAGGACGAATACGCTTCGAGCTTCGATTTGAAGACGGGGAACGTGAACGGCTTGATGATGTACTGAGCGACGCCGTAGGACAGCGCCTCCTGCACGATCTGCATGTCGCGCGCGGCAGTGACGGCGATGATGTCGACGTCGACGCGGTGCCCGCGGATGGCACGGCAGACCTGGAGGCCGTGACCGTCGGGGAGGTTCATATCGAGGAGGACGAGATCGATGTCATCGGGATCGAGGCCGTAGATCTTGCCTGTCAGCGCAGCCATCGCCTGAGTGGCGTTCTTGGCCACTCCAGCGGTGTGATATCCGTCGAGGCGTTCGATGTACTTCGCGTGAGCACGAGCCGCAACGGCCTCGTCCTCAACCACGAGCACACCGATGCTCGACTCATGCGTACGGGTATCTGACATATTGTCAGTCTAACCGCCGCCATGACGGGGATCCCGGGGTTCTTGTTCCAGGCCCGGAACATCTCTGGCACAGCCTCAGGCGCGCTCGAAGACCGCGGCGATGCCCTGGCCGCCGCCGATGCACATGGTCTCGAGGCCGTAGCGAGCACCGCGACGATCCATCTCACGCAGCAGGGTGGCCAGGATGCGTCCGCCGGTCGCACCCACCGGGTGGCCGAGCGAGATGCCGGAGCCGTTGACATTGAGACGGTCGAAGTCGCCCTTGCCGAAGCCCCATTCGCGAGTCACGGACAGCGCCTGCGCGGCAAATGCCTCGTTGAGCTCGATAAGATCCATGTCGGCCAAGGTCAGTCCGGCTTTCTCGAGCGCCTTGGCGGTCGCCGGGACGGGGCCGATGCCCATGGTCTTCGGCGGCACGCCGGCAACAGCCCAGCTGACGAGGCGACCGAGCGGCTTGAGGCCCTGCGCCTCTGCAGCGGCGCGGGTCGTGATGATGCTTGCCGCTGCACCATCGTTCTGGCCCGAAGCGTTTCCGGCGGTGACCGTCGCCTGGTCATCGCCCTTGCCGAGGATGGCCTTGAGCTTCGCGAGCTTCTCGAGGCTCGTATCCGGGCGGATGTGCTCATCGGCAGTGATCTGGCGTTCGGCGACCTTGCGCGTCGCGGGGATGGTCACCGGCACGATTTCATCGGCGAAGCGGCCGTCCTCAGCTGCCGCCGCCGCACGCTGGTGGGAGGTGAAGGCAAGTTCGTCCTGCTCCTCGCGGCTGATCGAGTACTCACGGCGGAGGTTCTCAGCGGTCTCGAGCATGCCGCCGGCGACGGGGTAGTTCTTGCCGCCCGGCGTCGTCCGGCCTCGGCCCAGCGAGTCGGTGAATTCGGCGTTGCCTCCGCGGACTCCCCAGCGGATCGTGTCGTTGTAGAAGGGCGCATGGGACATCGATTCGACACCGCCGGCAATGACGAAGTCACCGTTGCCGGAGCCGACGACCATGGCGGCGTCGATGACAGCCTGCAGGCCGGAGCCGCAGCGGCGGTCGACCTGCTTGCCGGGCACGGTCACGGGAAGTCCCGCGTCGAGTGCGGTGACACGGCCGATGCACGGCGCCTCGGCGGTGGCGTAGCTGTGGCCCAGGATCACATCGGCGACAAGCTCGGGATTGAGCCCGGTGCGACTCATGAGCTCACGCACGACTGTGGCCGAGAGCTCCTGTGCGGGGATGTCGCGGAACTGGCCCCCGAACCCTCCGATCGCGGTGCGCAGCGGTTCGCATACGACGATGTCCTGATCCATGTTTCCTCCACTCGACGGCGATCGATCAACACTGGCGACCGGTCGCATGTCCATGTTCGTTGGGTCGTGCGCCTCATCCGTTCGAGGCATCAGCTCTCTGAAGATAGCCTATGCCGAGGGAGGCTGGTTCTGGGAGAGCGTTTCATAGATTGGGAAGAGACACCTACGGGAACCAGCTTCAGTGTCACTCGGAATCATCGCGCCCGCTCACTCGGAATCGTCGCGCCCGCTCACTCGGAATCGTTGCGAACGATCGCGATCGGGCCTGTCGGCGGGTTGCCGGTATGACCTCCGTGCAACGCACGTGGGCTGAAGAATTCCGCATCGGGCAGCCAGACCGTGAGCACCGCACCCTTGAACTCATCGCAGTCCTCACCACGACCCTGCACGTCGACAGCCCCGCCGAGGCGGCGGATCGCCTGCACGACCAGAGACAGTCCGACCCCGCGGGTGCCGGTCTCCTGCCGGCCGAATCCCTTGTCGGTGGCGACTCCGTCGTGCTTCGTCGACCAACCACGCTCGAAGATCGCGTCGACGTACTCCTCGTCGATGCCGGGGCCGTCGTCGCTGACTTCGATCGTGAAGCCGCCCGCACCGCCCGCACCACTCAGGTGCACATGCACCCGCTTGTCCTCGGGCAGCACATCCTGCCTGCTCAGGGCGTCGAAGGCATTGTCGATGAGGTTGCCGAGGATGGTCGCCAGATCACGGTCATCCCCACCGAGGCGACCCGAGAGCCCCGCGGTGTCGACCGTCATCTCGATGCCCACCTCGGCGGCTTGGGCGATCTTCGACAGCAGCAGTGCAGAGAGGACTGGGTGGTCGAAGCTCATCTGGCCATCGCCGGTGACCCGGTTGAGGTCGTCGAGGTCCTTGGCCGCGAATTCGATCGCTTCGTCGACATGGCCTGTCTCGAGCAGGGACACGACCATGTGCAGCCGGTTTGCGTACTCGTGCGTCTGCGCCCGCAGGGAGTCGGAGAACGAGCGCACTGACACGAGTTCGCCGGAGAGCTCGGCGAGTTCGGTGTGGTCGCGCATCGTCACGACCCACGTGTCGCTGGCGGCGTCCGTGGGCTGCTGGTTGACGACGAGGACCCGGTCGTCGGTGTAGTGGATCTCGTCGCGCGCCCACCTGCCGGAGGCCAAGAGATCGATGAGCGCGGCCGGCAGGTCGAGTTCCCGCAGGGCGATGCCCCCGATCGGCGAGGTGGCTGTAACCGAATCGCCGGTCGCCGCGGCCTGCCCGCTGCCGTGGTCCTCATCGGCTTCGGGCAGTCCCAGCAGTTCGCGCGCCTCGGCGTTGATGAGCACGATCCCGGTCGAGCGGTCGACGAGGAGGAGACCTTCGGAGACTGCCTTGAGCACCGAGGAGTAGAACTCGAGCATGTTCCGCAGCTCTGTGGCTCCGTAGTCGCCTGTGACGCGGCGCAGGCCGCGGGATGTTGCCCATGATGCGGCGATGCCGAGGATCAATGTGGTGATGGCGATGCCGATGAGCCAGTTGCTCTGGGCCAGGAATCCGGATCTCACCGAGTCTGCGGAGTTGCCGACGATGACGGCGCCGACGACGGTATTCGGCCTAACCGAATCAGCGCCGAGCTGTTTGGCGAAGATCGGACTGACAACGTACAACGTGCCGCCGCCGGGGCCGCCGTCGTCGAGGAAACGCACAACCGACTTCCCGTCGACGACGCGGTCGGCGTCGATGCGGGCAGCGAGCTGATCGACCGAATCGTCGGGCACATCTCCCGAGTTCGCCGTCACGATCTTCGCCTCGATGCGCTCCTGCCTGCCCGGTGAGCCCAGGGACGGCGGGGTCAGCAGGTAGTTGATGGGCACCACAGCGGCCACACCGAACTCGTACTGGGTGACGACGTTGTCGAGCATCGTCTGAACATCGGCCTGGGAGTCCGCATCGATGAAGTTCTCTTTGTCGGTCTCACCTGTGCCCACCAGGCTGAGCGACATCGACAGGTTGTCCGCCGCTGAGCGCAGCAGGTCCTGCTCGCGTTTCGTGTTCAGCTGCGAGAGCTGGATGTAGAGGAGACTGGTCGTGAGCACCATGATGCCCACGAGCATGATCGAGTTCGCGAACATGATGCGCCCGGCGACGCCGTAGCGGACTCGTCGGCTCAGACGCGCCACAGGACCGATGAGCCCTCCTGAGGGCTTGACACGCTGATCCTTGGGCATAGGACCATTCTGCCATCCGGCCTCGGTGCGGCGCTCAGATACCGAGGCTGATGGGCCCGGCCGGGACCGCGGAGCACACGAGCACCTCGTCGGGGGTGATGCGGGCGGCCGGCTCGATGGGGTACATGACGGATCCTGATGCCAGGCGCACGGCGCAGGTGCCGCACGATCCCCCGCGGCACGAGCTCTCTGCCCGCAGTCCGCGTGCTTCCAAAGCGTCGAGCAGTGTGCCCTGCTTCGGCTCCCAGAGGAAGCTGGTGCCCGAGTGCTCAAGGGTCACCTCGGCGGGTGGGCACTTCGCGATCGCCTCATCCATGCCGGTATTCGGCGACGCGAACGTCTCCTGGTGCACGGCAGGGACCCCCGCCTCGTTGCTGGCCTCGATGACCGCGCGCGTGAAGTCCGCCGGTCCGCAGACCATGACGTTGTCACAGCCCGTCAGCCAGTCGACGAGCTCAGCATGCCCGGGCCGCCCCTGGGTCGCCGTGTCCCGGTGGTGGGTCTCGACTGGGATCTGCCCGCCGTGTGCCCGCTTCTTGAGGCGGTCCCACAGACACGCGGTCCGGTGGTCGCGGTCGACGTGGAAGAGCTTGATCCGGTCCGTCTCCGGCAGATCGCCCAGCCCGCCCCCGCGCAGCAGGCCGAGGCTGGGAGTGATGCCGATGCCGGCGGTGACCAGGGCGGTCGTTCCGCCGAAGACGCGATCGGCAGTCATCGTTCCGTGTGGGCCCGACGCGAGAATGGCCTGACCGGGTTCGAGTTCGGCAACTGCCCTCGACCCTTTGCCCTGGGTCCGCACCGCAATCGAGACGATGTCGTCGGCGACGTCGGTGATCGTGTAGGTCCTCCAGAAGGGCTCACCGAGTTCGAGGTGGACGCGCAGGTTGGTGCCGGGTTCGTCGAATTCACGGATCCAGCCCTGGTCGTCACGCAGAGAGACCTCGACGATGTCATTGCAGATCTGCTGCCGGCTCACCACGGTCATGAACCGCGGGGTCCTGGCCGTTTTGACGAGCTCACGTGGGGCGTCGCCTTCGATGATGATCTCGTCACCGGTGCTGACCAGGCCGGATTCGAGGATCTGGCCGTAGATTCCGCACTGCAGATGACCGCAGGCGGCGACGAGGACGCGGGGAACATTGACATCGGATTCGAACGTTTCCGGATTGACCGTCGTGGCCGGGCAGCGCTCGATCGACGACCGGATCGCCAGTCGGACCCCGCCCAGGCGGATGATCTTCCCGATGAGCGCGAACTCCTCGAATGGCGCGAGACCGTCAAAGAGCACATTGCCGCGGAAGCGCAGCGGATCGAGGCCGGTGCCGGTGCCGGTGCCGGTGCCGGTGCCATCGTCACTGCCGATGCTGTCGTCACTGCCGATACTGTCGTTACTGACCGCACCGTCGGCGATGCCCAGTGCGGCCCGCCCTTCTCCGGTCTGCGCGATCGCCGCGACCGTGGCCGGGTTGATGAGCGAGATACCCGAGACTCGCGAGTCGAACATCCCTTGGTCCGCCACGGCCAGCACCCGCTGATGGGCCCCCTGAGGGGGTATCCGTTCGGAGAGGAATCTCGCCGAGGCGGCCCTGGACTCAGAATCGTGTGTGCCGAAGGACGTCGACGCTCCGGTCGAATCGGTCAGCGTCACCGTCGCACCCCCAGCGCAAGCGGCGTCAGTTCCAGCAGAGTCGGTTCCAGCGGTATCGGTTCCAGCAGAGTCGGTTCCAGCGGTATCAACGGAGGGATCGTCGGCTCCGGTGAGGTCGAGGGCCACTTGCCAGCGCTGCAGGTCGGTGTCGTTCTTCAGTACGGTGAACGCGGAATAGCTGTGCCAGGCATCGTCGGGAACGTCGAGGCTGCCGTTGGTGAATGCGGCGACGCGGTCACCGCGGATCCCCTTGTCCTTGACCACACTCGCTTCGGCGATCTCTTCGGCAGGGAACCCCTTGACGGGGAAACGAAACAGTCTGGCAACGCGCATACTTCGATTGTAGGAGGCGTGGCCGCCGTCGACCCCGCTGTGAGAGCAACAGCACACTGAGCATCCACCCATTCTTCGTTGACCCATACCCGGTGGGTTTGATCATGGGCATCAGATAATTCACGCGAGCATTGAATAAGTGCCAGAGCCGGTTGAGTGCCCGTTGTCGAAGCCCCGACCAGTGACCTGGAACGGAATCTCACGCGCGGCGGTTTTCAACCCGTTCACTCCCCCATACTGTCCGAGGGTCCACCATTTCGCGGGCAAAAGCATATGAGGCACCTCGGACTGTGATGTGTTTCACTATTTACAAAGAGGGGTGTCATGAAACTTCGTTTAGCCACGGTCTCCATCCTCGCCGCCACAGCCTTGTTCGCGCCGGTTCAAGCGGCTGATGCAACACCAGCACTGACAGAAGTGCCGTCCCAGGTCACTGCGGAATAGCTGGAAACTCATTGACTATATGTGCAAGGAGGATGGAGACCGTTGGCAAGCCTGATTCCTGTCGCCCGATGAGCGATTGCGTATTCACTACGATGCAGAGGTTTTCGTGAAAGTAGAACCCGTTCGGCTCTCCGGCGTCCTGACAAGTAAAGATGATGGTGCCGTTGTCATCAGGAGCCGTCTCAATCCTCACGACAATGGTCACGCCGACGTTGGGATGCCATTCGCACCAGCGCCGATGAGGAGCTATATCCCCCTTGACGTGTCATCAAGTGAGCGACTTCCTGAGAGCGGATTCGCTACAGCAGAAGGAACTATCGAGTGGAATCCCGATGACATCAAATCACTTCACACTGTTATGACGAGCCGCTTGAGTCGACTAACTGATCCGCCAGCCGACGGGTGGAGGATGGGGTTGCTTAACGATCGGTCAGGCTACGCAGCACTGGAAATGAGCAGACCACTGCTGGCTGCAAGATCCGCCGCGACCTCGGCAAATCCTTTACCCTACAGTCCTGCACTTGAGTTCGAAGTAGACGCTTCCCATAAAAGCATCGACGAATCCGGACTATTCGATACGGCATATTCGTTCGGAGGTAGCTACATTCCTGGACACGGATATGCGGCGTCAGTTGGGGTGCTCATCGTGACAGACCCTATGAGGCAATACTTGGCTGAAGTCGGTCACAAAGTTTGCCTCACTCCACTAATACAAAGAATGAGAACCGATCAAGACGACACAGGGGAGTAGGCCCCGGCCCCCTTGAGCGCACTGTAGAGAGTCTGTCGAGAAAGGTCGCAGCGTCGAGCAATCTCGGCCACGGAAATGCCCATGTCGACCATCGCCCGGCAAGCTTCAACGTCTTTGTCGTTGAGTTTGCGCTGATAAACACTCTGATCCTTAGCTAGCTCAATTCCCGTGCGCTGCCGCTCGAGGATACTCGCACGCTCGAACTGCGCCATTCCCGACAGGAACGTGAGAAAGAGTTCTTGCATGGGCGAGCTTCCGCCCTTAGCGACGGTGATGCCCTGAGTCTCGTCGCCCTCTTGATTAATACCCTAAGGGGGTATACAGTATCAGCATGACTGAGCATCATGGATATACCCCGCAGAAGGACGCCCTTGCGAAGCGGATGAAGCGGATCGAAGGACAGGTCCGCGGAATCGGCAAGATGATCGATGACGACAAGTACTGCATCGACATCCTGACCCAAGTCTCCGCCGCAACGGCCGCGCTGCACGCGGTCTCCATCAACCTCCTCGAAGAGCACATCGCTCACTGCGTGGTCGATGCCGCCGCCTCCGGCGACGACGAGGCAGCACGCAAGAAGATCGAAGAGGCTTCAGCCGCCATCGCCCGGCTCATCAAGAGCTGAGTTTCATCAAGAGCTGAGTTTCATCACAAGCTGAGAAACAGGAGACGCAATGACCACCACCACCATCAACGTTTCAGGAATGACCTGCGGACACTGCGAAGCCGCCGTCAAAGAGGAACTCGGAGCCCTGCCCGAGGTCACCGAGGTCTCCGTCGAACTCAACCCGGGCGCAACGTCACCCGTGACCATCACCTCAACGAGCGAACTCGATGACGCTGCCGTGCGCGCCGCGGTCGACGAGGCCGGCTACGAGGTGAAGTGATGTCGCGCGAGGTCGATCTCGACATCACCGGGATGACCTGCGCCTCATGCTCGGCGAGGATCGAGAAGAAGCTCACCCGCCTCGACGGAGTCAGCGCCGAGGTCAATCTGCCGCTCAACTCCGCGCACGTGATCGTCGACTCAGAGCTCTCCGACGAGGACCTCACTGCCGCTGTCGAGAAGGCCGGGTACGGCGCCAGTGTCAGGACCGCCTCGGCGTCTGGTCCTGAGATCGTCGACTACGATCCGCGGCACCTGCGGCCGCGCTTCATCGGCTCGCTCATCCTGGCTGTGCCGATCGTGGCGATCTCGATGATCATGGGCTGGCATTTCGCCGGTTGGCAGTGGATCGCTGCGATCCTCGCGCTGCCCGTCGTGACGTGGGGTGCGTGGCCGTTCCACTCGGCGGCGTTCAAAGCTGCCCGCGGACGGTCGACGACCATGGACACCCTGGTCAGCGTCGGCATCATCGTCGCCAGCGGGTACTCCTATGTCACCCTGGCCCGGGCCATCGCCGAGGGCTACGGCTGGGCGATCCCCGAAAGCTTCCACGTGTGGTTCGAGGCCGCGGCCGCGATCACGGTGTTCCTCCTCATCGGCAAACTCACCGAGGATCGGGCGAAGAACCGCGCCACCGCCGCACTCAAGTCGCTGCTCGGACTGGGAGCGAAGACTGCTCGCGTGCTGCGGGAGTCGGGTGCCGAGGTCGAGGTCCCGATCGACGAACTGGCAGTCGGCGACGTCTTCCACGTGCGTCCGGGCGAGAAGATCGCCACCGACGGCGAGGTGGTCGCCGGCCATTCCGCCATCGACGAAGCCATGCTCACCGGAGAATCCGCACCTGTCGAGGTCGGACTCGGCGACTCGGTCACCGGAGCCACGATCAACACCTCGGGCGTGCTCGAGGTCCGCGCCACCCGCGTCGGCGCCGACACCACCCTGTCCGCCATGGCCGACCTCGTCAGCCGCGCGCAAACGGGCAAACCCGCAGTGCAGCGCCTCGCCGATCGGATCTCGGCCGTGTTCGTACCCATCGTCTTCGGCCTCAGCATCCTCACCCTCCTGATCTGGGGGCTGACGACCGGCGACTGGGCGATGGGTCTGCACGCCGCACTTACGGTCCTCATCATCGCGTGCCCCTGTGCCCTGGGCCTGGCCACGCCGACCGCGCTGGCCGTGTCCTCCGGTCGCGGTTCGCAGCTGGGCATCCTCGTGTCCGGGACCGAGGCGCTCGAGTCCACGCGATCGATCGACACGGTCGTCCTCGACAAGACCGGCACCCTGACCACGGGCGTCATGTCCTTGCAGGCGACGCAGCTCAGCGCCGAGGACTTCTCGGTTCTGGCTCGCCTGGAGTCGCAGAGCGAGCACCCGGTGGCCCGGGCGATCGTCGCGGCCGCCAGCACGCAGCAACGGTCCGACACGGATGCGCGGGTCGAGTCTCAGCCGCTCGCGCAGGCGAGCGCGCGTCAGGAACGATCAGCCGCCTCGGCGGTGGATGACTTCGAGAACATTCCCGGCGGCGGACTGCGGGCCACCATCGATGGCGCCGAGGTGCTCGCCGGTCGCCCGGATCTGCTCCGGGAGCGCGGGATCGACGTTTCGTTCCCGGCCGCGGATGTGCCCACCGGCGCCACGATCGTCGCCCTAGCCATCGATTCTCAGTTCCGGGGCCTGACCTTCGTCGCCGACGAGATCAAGCCCGGTGCCGCCGAGGCGATCGCCGAGCTGCATTCGCTGGGCATCAACACCGTCCTCCTCACCGGGGACAATGCCCCAGCCGCCGAGGTGGTCGCGGGCAAGCTCGGCATCACCGAGATCAATGCCGACGTTCGCCCCGAAGGCAAGGTCGCCGTGGTCAATGAGCTGCAGGCTCAGGGGCAGGCGGTGGCCATGGTCGGTGACGGCATCAACGATGCCGCGGCCCTGGCAGGCGCCGATCTGGGCATCGCGATGGGGTCGGGCACCGATGCTGCGATGGCCGCCTCCGACATCACGATGGTGCGCTCGGATCCGCGCCAAATCCCACAGGCAATCCGCCTGTCCCGGAAGACGTTGGGACTGATCAAGGGCAATCTGTTCTGGGCCTTCGCCTACAACACGGCAGCCATTCCGATCGCAGCCTTCGGCCTGCTCAACCCGATGATCGCCGGCGCCGCCATGGCGTTTTCATCGGTCTTCGTCATCCTCAACAGCCTGCGACTGCTGCGGTTCAAGTAGAGCGCCTGGCCCTCATCCATGGAGACGCGACTGCCTTCAGTCTTGGATGCGCGATTGTTCTCAGCCCTGAATGCGCGACTGGCGGTCGCCCCACTCCTGATTGCGCAGTTCGAACTTCTGGATCTTGCCTGTCGAGGTCTTGGGCAGGGCCTCGACGATCTCGACCTCGCGTGGGGCCTTGTATTTCGCGATCTGCGTGCGCACGTGGTCGATGACCTCGGCCTCGGTGACCGCTGAGCCCTCGCGGACGATGATGAAGGCCTTCGGCCGTTCGCCCCATTTCTCGTCAGGCACCCCGATGACGGCGACTTCGAGGACTGCCTGGTGCGAGGAGATGGCCTGTTCGATCTCGACGGTCGAGATGTTCTCTCCGCCGGAGACGATGATGTCCTTCGAACGATCACGCAGTTCGATGTAGCCGTCCTCATGCATCACGCCGAGGTCACCGGAGTGGAACCAGCCGCCCTGGAACGCTTTCGCGGTGGCTTCGTCGTCGCGGAAGTAGCCCTTCATCACGTTGTTGCCGCGCATGACGATCTCCCCCATCGTCTGCCCGTCGGCCGGAACGTCGACGAGCTCGTCTCCTGAGTCGAGGGCGACGATGCGGGCCTGATCGGCCTGGACCATGCCGACGCCCTGCCGTGCGCGAAGCCGGGCTCGAGACTTGTCATCAAGGCAATCCCACGAATCCTGCCACTCGCACACCGTGTACGGACCGTAGGACTCCGTGAGTCCGTAGACGTGCACGATGCTGAAGTTCAGTGCCTCCATCTGCCAGATGAGGGTCGGACTCGGCGCGGCACCTGCCATCGTCGCGGTCACTGCCCGGTCGAGGGCGTGCGCTTGTTCGGCGTTGATGACCGTGCTCATCACGGTCGGGGCACCGTTGAGGTGGGTGACTGCGTGACGATCGATGAGATCCCAGATCACGTCGCCGCGGACTTCGCGCAGACACACCTGAGTGCCGCCGGCAGCAGCCAGCGCCCAGCCGGTGCACCAGCCGTTGCAGTGGAACATCGGCAGCGTCCACAGATACACGCTCTTGTCATCGTGGCCGGAGTGGATGACCTCGCCGAGAGCATTGAGATAGGCGCCGCGATGTGAGTACATCACACCCTTGGGCCGTCCCGTGGTGCCGGAGGTGTAGTTGATCGACAGCGTCGACCGCTCGTCCTCGACGCGCCACGTGAACTCTTCGGTGTCAGCCTCGGCACCGGCCAGGAACTCGTCCAGGCTGGTCACGGCGGGTGAGGACGAAGCCGGACGGACCGCCTCGGCGGAGGATTCGATCGTCGTGTCCTCGACATCGACGATGGCCTCGACCGTGTCGAGGCCATCGATGACCGGGGCGACGCTGGGCCACAGCTGGGTGTCGACGACCAGCAGCTTCGCCTGGCTGTGGTTGCAGATGTAGCGGACCTCTTCGGGCGCCAGCCGGGTGTTGATCGGCACGAGCACAGCGCCGGCCAACGGCACGGCGAATTGGGCCATGAGCGCCTCGGGGAGGTTGGGCATGAGGTAGGCGACTCGATCGCCGGGCTTGATGCCCGCCGCGCGCAGAGCATGCGCCCGAGTCTCCACCTCAACGGCGAACTCGCGGTAGGTCAGCTCGTGGTCGTTGTAGACCACGGCGCGCTTGTCGGGAAAGACGTCCGCAGAGCGGCGCAGGAAGGACAACGGTGTCAGTTCTGTGTTCCAGGTCTCCATGGAAAAAGCCTACGTCACCGAGGTGGGCCTCAGCTGACGGGGGTGAGGCGAGGATCGCTCAGCTCATGCGAAGACCACTCAGTTCACTTGAGAAAACACTCAGTTCACCTGAGAGACAACCAGTTCACTTGAGGATCGGGTAGGTCTGGTCGTCATTCTGGGTGTCGTTGCGCATCACCCAGTTGAGGAGGCTGGCAACCAGACTCACGGCAACGAAAGCGATGCCGGCGTAGACGAAGGCAAAGCCGAAGGCGGTGTGGTCCTGCCAGGCGCGGGTCACGATGATCGCGAGGATCAGGACCGCGATGCCGCAGACGAGTCCGACTTTGAGCGTGTCCTTGTAGGACACGGTGCTGGTGGACTTCTTCGCGGGTTTCGATGGTGCCATACCCCTAGCCTAGCGACCTCACCTGAGAATCGAGGCACGCGGGATAGGGTCTTGACGCGCCAGTATCACCCGTCGGGTGGACTACCTGGGCAGAACAGGCAAAAATGACTACGTGTCCATCCCCTTTCAGCGCACCTGTCCAACGGTGACGCAGCCGGCGTCGTCGCGCCAGGTCGCGCCTGGTCAGAGGCCGCGCGGACACCGCTCTCGCACCTTCGCCCCCTCCCCTGCCGGACCCCCGCAGCAACGCCGGGCCGTACTGGCAATCACCCTTGCGATCATGACGCTCTTCGCCGCAACAGCATGCGGACCCGACAAAGGACTGCGGGTCGAGCCCGAGGGCAGTTCCTCACCATCGCTGTTCGCTCCGTCGAACCCGGACTCGGGCCCGCCGAACAAGCCCTTCTCCCTCAAAGAGATCCGCTCGACCATCGAAGTCTCCTCGGGAGTGGCCGTCACCGGCAAGGCGACGGAAACCGCGAAGGTCGTCGCCGACTGCAAGGAGTGCCTGAAGTTCTCGACGCCCTTCAAGAGCGGTGAGAAGAAGTTCCAGGTCGTCACCGTGGCCAACCCGAAGCAGAAGGGTGAGATCGTCGCGGGCGCGGTCATCAGCGCGAAGAAGGGCAAACCCCGTCTCGAGCTGATCGCGACGGGGAACCAGCTCAAGCTCAGTCCCGGCAAGAATGGGACACTGGTCGTGCAGGAGGCGATGTACGCCGACGGCGACGATGCCTGCTGCCCTTCGGGCTGGTCGGTGCAGGTTTTCCGCCTGCATGAAGGTAGGTTTGAACCGGGTCAACGCTTCACGCGGCTTAATGGAGAAACGTAATGCATATAGTGCTGGTTGAAGATGACGAGGTCATCCGGGAGACTACCCAGATCGGCCTCGAACGGTTCGATTACACGGTGTCGGCTTTCGCGGACGGCCGTGAGGGGTACGAGTTCGTCGCTGCACATGGTGCCGACGTCCTTCTTCTCGACCTCATGCTGCCCACCATGAACGGCGCATCGATCTGCCGGGCAGTGCGCGAACGCTCCACCATTCCCATCATCATCATCTCCGCCCGCTCCGACGCAATCGACATCGTCCAGGCCCTCGAAGCCGGAGCCGACGACTATCTGACCAAGCCCTTCGACATGCAGGTGCTCAATGCCCGCATCCGCGCCGTGGTCCGCCGCTTCATCACCACCGGCACGGACAAGCTCGGCTACTCCCCCACGACCGAAATGGGCGAGGAGCACGAAACCGTGATCGGTCCCGGCGGCATGATCACCGGCGACGGCATCCCCGAGGTCCTCGGCGCCAGCCCCGGGATGGACACCCGCGAACGGCTCAAGGCCCAGCTCGAGTCCGACGACACGTACCTGGGTGCGGGAGGACGATTCACCTCGAGGAGCGCCGAGGCGGACGACCACCATACCTTCGACGACGATGTCACCGTTCCGCCCCGACCAGACGGCTCACCGTCGATGCGCGGCCGATCAGATCATGGCGGTGCCGACACCGGACACGCTGCGCATTCTTCGCAGGCCGACGGGGAGCTGGGCCCGTTCCGCACCCGCTTGGGCTCGCTCGTCCTCGACACCGGTCGCCTGACCGTGGAGATCGACGGCGAAGAAGTCCACCTCACACCCACCGAGCTGCGCGTCCTCCTGCTGCTGACAGAGCAGCCCGAGCACGTGTACTCCCGCGAGAAGATCGCGTTCACTGTCTGGGGCTACGAATGGGCCGGCGACTCCCGTGTCGTCGACGTCCACATCCAGCGCCTGCGGAAGAAGATCGGCGCGAACATGATCGAGACAGTGCGCGGATTCGGATACCGCTTCGCGGGCTGATCGTATGTCGCTCCGCTGGAAGATCTCTCTCCTGATCGTCGCCTCGGTGATCATCGCCGTGCTCTCATGCTCCATCATTCTGCGGCAGTCCGCGGCCCGCGCCGAGGACGACCGCATGCGCTCAACAGTGACCGATCAGCTCGCGAACTCGGTCGCCATCTTCTCCGAGACCGGGGTGCTCACGCTCAACGCGCGCATCGACGATCCGCAGCTGCCCAAGGATGCCCGAGCCTCGGCGCTCAAGGGCCAGAGCGTGACAATGCGCTCCACGGTCGACGGCGAGGAGATCGTGTGGGCGGCAGCCCCGATCGAGGTCGGCACCTACACCGAGGTGATCTCTGTGCGCGCCTCGACGGCGGACAGCCAGGAGCTCATCGGACGCATCGACCAGGCGCTGCTGGTGGGCATGATCGGATCAGCGCTCGTCGTCGGCGGCGTCGGCTCGATCGTCGCCGGGCGCATCTCACGCAGGCTGACTCTGGGTGCCCAGGCTGCACGGAAGATCGCGGCCGGGGACACGAGCATCCGCATCGCCGACGTCGTCGACGACTCCGATCAGGAGGTCGCGGCCTTCGCCTCGGCGGTGGACACAGCTGTGACCAGGCTGACCGAGCGCATCGACTCCGAGCAGCGGTTCACCGCGGACCTCGCGCACGAAATGCGGACCCCTCTGACCGGGCTCGTCAATGCGGCCAATCTGCTCGAGGAGGATTCGCGTCCGGCCGAGCTGGTCAAGGACCGAGTGCAGCGCATGCAGGTGCTCGTCGAGGATCTGCTCGAGGTCTCCCGCCTCGACGCTGGTCGGGCGAACCCCGAGTTCACCCGCGTCAACATCGACCAGGCGATCCGGTCGCTGCTGGGCACGATGACCGCCTCGGGTGCCCTGGCCGGGCATGAGATCGACACTCAGCTGGCCGCGCTCAACTCGACGCTGGTCACCGATGTTCGCCGCTTCGAGCGCATCGTCTCGAATCTGCTCGTCAACGCGATCAAGCACGGCGGTGATCCGATCCGCCTGGAGACGAGCACGCGCAGCATCATGATCACCGACTCCGGGCCGGGCTACCCGCCCGATATCGTCAACACAGGCCCCACCCGGTTCGTGTCGGCCGGCGGCGGAGGCATGGGCCTGGGCCTCGTGATTGCCCAGGGTCAGGCGCGCCTGCTGGGGATCCAGTTGGTCTTCAGCAATGACCCTGTCACCGGCGGCGCCCGCACCGAGGTGGTCTTCCCGGACACAGAAGCTCAGGACAAGGCGCTCAAGCAGTACCTCGAATCCGCCTGAGGGGTCAGGTGAAGCGGCGGGCGGCTGTCAACGCCGCAGCGCGCGCGAGTACCGGCGTCGGTAGATGATCTGCGCGATGCGCACGAACGGTTCGCCGAGGCGCCAGAGCCCTGAGCCTGCCCGTGAGACCGAGCGCAGCACGAGGAAGACCCTGCCGTCGGAGTTATGGACGAGGATGAACGACTCCTCGCCCGTAACCGGGTGACCGGGCTTCGTCCCATATGTGAAGCCGCAGCGATTCGCGGACTCGAAGACGTCGATGACACGGGCGGGTTCTGGCAGACGGAACGGTCCCAGCCTGACGAAGATCGTCGGCTCCTGCCCTGCGTCGACGCGTGGCGTGCTCGCGTCGATATCGAAGCCGCTGCGGATCTTGACCTGCCAGTGGAGCAGCTCGTCAGCGGCACGCTCGAATGCGCCTCGACCGCGACCGACGAAGTACGCGGATTCGAAGTCGCGGTACCCTGCGGGACGGTCGAGCCACCTCGGCGAATAGGGCCGGGTCAAGGTCGCATCCAAGTCGCGGTCCCTCGTCGCCGCGCTTCCAGCGCATTGCGGTTCTGATCGTGCCATGACTCCAACGTAACCGAAGTGCGGACATGTCTGTGCCGGACGACGCGAGAACAAGTACAGTGCGAAGTACCGATATTTCGTTCATCGAATGTCCGTTAGAAAAGTATCATCGGCGCTGGATCCTCGGACCTGTGCCGTGACACTTCAAACGCGAAACAGCAAGCGTCAGAGTCGAATCAGAGACTCCCGGATCAAAGGAGAACCACGAATGCGCACACTCAATGGAATCGATGAGATCGAATCCCTCGTCGGCACAGAACTGGGTTCGTCCGAATGGGCGACCATCGACCAGGCCGCGATCAACACCTTCGCCGATGTCACCGACGACCATCAGTGGATCCACATCGATGAGCAGCGCGCGGCAGAGGGCCCCTACAAATCGACGATCGTCCACGGCTTCTTCACCCTGTCGCTGATCCCCAAGTTCTCGAGCGAGATCTTCACGATCGAAGGCGTGTCCATCCGTGTGAACTACGGCCTCAACAAGGTCCGCTTCGCTCAGCCGGTCCCCGTGAACTCGCGTCTGCGCGGCACGGTCAGCGTCAAAGAGGTCACGCGCGGCGACAAGGGCACCCAGGTCGTCCTCAAGCACGTCATCGAGATCGAAGGCGAAGAGCGCCCCGCCTGCATCGCCGAGGTTGTCACCCTCCTCGTCGAGTGATCTGATCGTCTCGCTGAGCCGCCGTTCGGAGGCCTGGCAGACGAGTTGATAGTGGGCTCGCGTTCGATTCTCATGCAGAGAACGAACGCGAGCCCACTGTCGTCAGCAGACGAAGCGGCTGCTCTCAGCTTGGGCGGTAGTCGTCGAGCAGCTGCGCGACTCTGATGTAGCCCAGGTGCGAGTACGCCTGTGGGTGGTTGCCGAGGTGCATCTCGGCCACAGGGTCGTACTCCTCGGCGAGGAGACCGGTCGGGCCCAGCAGATTGTCCATCTGCCGGAATAGGTCCCACGCATCGTCGATGCGCCCGACCTTGATGAACGCCTCGATGAGCCAGGTCGTGCAGATGTGGAAGCCGCCCTCGAGCCCGGGCAGGCCGTCATCGTAGCGGTAGCGGAAGACCGTCGGTCCGACCCGCAGCTCGCGCTCGATCGCGTCGACGGTCGAGACGAATCGCGGATCGTCGGCGGGCAGCAGACCGGACAGGCCCACGAACAGGCAGGCCGCGTCCAGGTCGGTCTCACCGTACGCCACGGTGAAGGCCCCAACTTCGTCGTTGAATCCGTTCTCGAGCACATCATGGGCGATCTCTTCGCGCAGCTGACGCCACGCACCGGGAAGCTCGCGGCCGAAGCGATCGGCGATCCGCAGCGCTCGATCCACGGTCACCCAGCACATCACCCGCGTGTAGACGTTGTGCTTCGGTGCGCGCCTGGCCTCCCAGATCCCATGGTCGGCTTCGAACCACCGCTTACTCACGGCTTCGACCATCTGGCATGTCAGCGTCCAATACGAGTCCGGAAGCTCGCCGAGGTGGTCGCTCAGTTCGTCGAGAAGCTCGGTCACGGGCCCGAACACGTCGAGCTGGACCTGGTGCTCGGCGGCGTTACCCACCCGCACCGGGCGCGATCCGGCGTATCCGGGCAGATGCGCCAGCACTGCCTCGGTGGTCAGGGCAGAGCCGTCGACCGCATAGAGCGGGTGGAGCTGTTCGGGTGAGACCGTGCGGGCCAATATCCCGGTCAGCCAGGACAGGAAGCCCTCGGCCTCGCCGGTCGAGCCGAGCGAGAGCAGGGCGCGCACGGTCATCGAACCGTCGCGCAGCCAGGTGTAGCGGTAGTCCCAGTTGCGCACGCCGCCGATGCCCTCAGGCAGGGAGGTTGTCGGCGCCGCGAGGACTCCCCCGGTCGGTTCGTGGCACAGGGCGCGCAGCGTGATCGCCGAGCGGATGACCTCTTCGCGGTGATGGCTGGGAACGGTCAGGGTCCCAACCCAGTTAGTCCAGAAGTTCAGTGCCCGGTCGCGGACGTGCTGCTCGCCGCCGGTGGCCATGTAACGGGCGTCGCCGGTCCCCGTGCCGCATGCGAGCACGAGGACCACGACGCCGCCAGGCATGTCCGCAGGCACGACAACCGCCTCGGCGGTCTGTGACTGTCCCGCCTCGATGAGGTCGAAATCGACGCCGGGAGCGTGGAGCGAGATCGGCTCGGAGGTGCCCAGCACCTGCACGCCGTCATCGGTCGCGACCATCCGGGTGGGCACGGTCGCATAGTCGAGGCGCGGGGCGAAGCGGATCCGAGCGGGGGCGTCGCCGGTGAGCACGCGCACGACGATCGTGTCGTCGCTGTTGGCATCGACTGGGGCGAGGTAGTCGAGGCAGGTCAGGCCCGGCCAGCGGGTCTCGAGCAGGGTCGAATGGGTGACGTAGCGCTGGGTCAGCGGTGCAGTTCCCGCTTCGGTCTCAACCGCGAAGTACCCGGCACCCTCGGCGCCGAGGATCTCCGAGAACATCGACGAGGAGTGCGGCAGCGGGTGCGGCATCCAGCAGATTCGACCGTTGGGGTCGACCAATGCCGTCGACTGGCCGTTGCCTAGGAGGCTGTGACGGTGGATCGGGGTCGCACGGCGTCCGAAGAGCCAGGACTTGCGCAGCTCGAAGATCGCGGCAAGGACGACCGAGACCTCGGCTGGTGAGCTGAGCCGGAAGTCCGCATGTGTCTCGGCAGGTTCGCGCCCCACCTTGAGGCCCAGATCCGCTTCGCCCAGAGTCTCGAGGGCGAATTCGTCGGCCGTGTCGTCGCCGATGAAGACGACGACTTCTGCGCCGGTCTGCTGACGCAGGCGGGTCAATGCCTCGGCCTTCGATGAGGGGACCACCGAGAGGTCGATGACCTGTTTGCCGCGGGTCGGGAAGACGGTGTGAGCATCGATGATCTCGTTGACGGAGGCTTCGGCCTGATGGCGCTGCGCCTCATCGAGTCCGCGCAGATGGATCGCGGCACCGGTGGTCTTGTGCTCGATGACCTCGGTGGACAGGGAGTTGACGAGGTCGCGACGAACATCGGCCAGGGTTGCCCGCTGAGCTTCGTTGAGGGCATCGATGGCGACCGTGTCGGTCTCGCCGCCGTGAGATCCGAACAGGTGGACTTCGCGTGGCAGTCGGGACATCGCTGCGAGATCGCGGAGGCTGCGACCGGAGATCACCCCCGCCGAGGTGGACGGCAGCAGGGCGAGCGCGCGCAGTGAGTCGACTGAGCTCTCGAGCGGGAACGCCTGGCTGGGGAGGTCGACAATCGGTGCGATCGTGCCGTCGTAGTCCGTGGCGATGAGCAGCGAGGGTGAGCGTGAGACCTCGAAGAGTCGGCGGAAGAGCTCAGGCGACAGCTCGCGGCTGGCCTCCGCGAGGTCCCCGAGGAGCCCCGAGGAGTTCACGGAGGCTGCGATCGGAGTCAATGGGGACACGTGTTCGTAATCGTGCTCGACGGTGCTCATCTCACCTCGGTCTTCTGGAGTCGGAATTCGGGCCTGGGCAGTGGAGAGACGGAAGGTCGGTGCAACTGTGTGCGTCAGTCGTCGGTGCGCTGCGGGTCGTCGGGGCTGTCGGTACCGGCGTCGGGGTTCATGTCGCCGTCGGGGGTCATGTCGCCGTCGGGGGTCATGTCGCCGTCGGGGGTCATGTCGCCGTCGGGGCTGTCGGCAGCGTCGGGGCTGTCGGCAGCGTCGGTGCGTTCGGTGTCGTCGTCCTGCGCGTCGAGCGCATCTGCTTGCGCCGAGGTGGTCCCGGTTCCGACGGTTCCTGCAGCCACCTGCTTGGCCTTGCTGATGCGCGAATAGCCGCCGATGACGAAGATGACACCGGCGATGAGCGTGGCGACCCCGGTGAAGCCGAGGATCCACAGGGCATCGAAGCCGTCTCCGAAGATGAGGATGATGCCGAGGAGGACGTGGCAGGCCGCGGCGATGAGGAAGTCAGAGGCCATCGGGTGGGCCTTGAGCTGGCGGTAGTTCCACAGTTCGATGAGCCCGTGCAGCAGGGCCCAGATGCTCACTGCGGCCCGCAGCTCGGCTGGCTGGTCGGCAAGGAAGAGGAAGACGATCGCCGGGATTGTGATGACGGCCTGTCCGTAGACGGCGGTACGCACGCTCAGTGGCGAGCGCAGCGCCTGGAAGACGAGTGCCAGGGCGAAGAGCACCAGGTAGCTGATGCACAGGATGTCGACGACGTCGACGCCCAGATACAGCTGTGCCGGGTTGACCGAATCGCGTGGCCAGAAGACCGTTGCGAACCCGAAGGCGACGCCGAGGATTCCTCGCACGATCATCGGTGTGCCGAGTGCTTTCGCCTCGGCGATGGATTGCGGAAGCGTCGTGGCTCGCGGTTGCGTGGGCTCGGTGCGCGGTTCATCGGTACTCATCACGACCCCAGCTTAGTTCTCTTGCCTGTGTCTGTCCGATTCCGGGTTGCGGCCTGGCAGATATCAGAATGTTGACGGATTTACGTAGTTACGTATTTTGTGTACTCTGAAGCTATGAGCAAGCCATCGAAGCACAGCAGGGGACCCGCCGAGGCAACCGATAGCCTCGCGAACCGACTCGCGGATCTCGAAGCCAAGGTTGCCGACCTGGAGTCCCGCTCGAGCGATTCGTCACCAACGCCAGTTTCGGATTCGGATTCGGGCGAGACCGATGCCGTCGGCAGCGAGAGCACGAGTTCGACAGCGTCGGAGCCGGCGTCTAGGCCACGGTTCAGTGGCGGTACCGACGATGACACGTTCTGGGTTCTCAATGGCCTCGTCGACCGGTTCGGCCCCGATGGCGGAGTCGTCTATGCCGGCCATGTCACTCCCCCGGGTGCGCAGGGCCCCGTGGCGTGGCAGATGGGCCTGACCGGGGAGGTGTTCGATGACCTCAACTTCGCCGAGGCGGCTTCCTCCTTGGCAGCACTCGGCCACCCGGTTCGCCTCGAACTCCTGCGAGCGATCTACGACGGAGTGTCAACCGTTGCCGAGCTGAGCACCGACGACCGGTTCGGCACCACTGGACAGATCTACCACCACGTCCACGCTCTCGCCGGAGCCGGATGGCTCGAGAACTCACAGCGCGGACACTGGCGGATCCCCGCCGCAAAGGTCATCCCCCTGCTCACGCTCATGCTCATCGGAACCCACTGACCATACGAGACCGGAGGCGACATCGTGGACATCACGACCGACAGCGGCCACCACGTGAATCAGGTGGTCGCGAAGACTCAGCGATCACCTCGGCGCCGGCTGGTCGCAGTTGTCGCTGCTGCGATCGTGGCCGCACTGCTCCTTCTCATCACTCCGTTTCCACGCGGATTCCAGGGCGAGGCCACGGGCGACGCGGCCCTGCGGCGCGAGGTCGAGTCGACACTCGGAAGCAAACATTGGCACCATATGGCGGCGGCGAAGATCAACGGCGATGAAGTCACATGGGCCGGGGCCGGAGCCGACGAGAACACGGAGTTCGAGATCGGGTCGATCACGAAGACCTTCACCGCCGCGCTCTTCGCCGATGCCATCGAGCGGGGTGAGATCGATGAGGGCACCCGCCTCGGCGATGTGTGGCCCGATCTCGACGGTGATGTCGCCGAGGTGACTCTGGCCTCGATCGCCATGCAGCGTTCGGGCCTACCCGCCCAGGTGCCAGCCCCCGACTTCATCACAGGAGCCCGCACCATGGTGGCGAACTACATCCACACGGACCCCTACCTGGGAACCAAGACGGAGCTCATCGACTCGCTGAGCACAGTCGATGTCGGCGACAAGAAACCCGAGTACTCGAACTTCGCGTTCGCGGTCCTCGGCCAGACTTTGGCCGAGGCTGCGGGTGAGAGCTATGGCGACCTCGTGCGCGAGCGGATCACCGAGCCTCTGGGCATGCACGACACATTCGTACCCTCGTCACCGGGCGGGCTGACCCATGGCTACACCGCTTCCGGCTTGCCTGCCGCCCCGTGGACCCTACACGGTGCCGCCCCAGCCGGGGCTATCCGGTCAACGACCCACGACCTCAGTATCTGGCTGCAGGCGACGATGAGAGGGAAGGCTCCCGGCGCCGAGGCGGCACATCCTCGCGCGGAATACGACGAGAACGAACGGATCGGCTGGGCCTGGCTGACAACGACCTCGCGGTCACCGCATATCACCTGGCACAACGGCGGAACCGGCGGTTACCGCTCGTTCCTCGGCTTCAACCCCGACGAACGCACGGGAATCATCGTCCTCGTCGACACAGCCAATAGCGTCGACGCCGCGATGGGACTCATCTCGAGCGATTCCGCCTCGGCTGCCGATGCACCGGCCATGAAGGAAGGATGACACATGTTGCTGACACAGATCATCTGCGCTGCTCTCATGGTGTGGGGCGCCTGCTCGGCGATCAGATCGGACCGCTGGCCGACACGGTTCCAGGTACTCACACGACTCCTGACGACGCTCACCATCATCCTCTTCATTCGCCTCATCGCGGACTTCGGCGGCTGGGACGGCTGGTTCATCTACGTCTGGTTGGCTGCCATGCTCGCATTCGGGTACGGCGTCTTCCGAGTCGCGGACGTCTGGCCGGACCTGCCATGGAGAAACAGCGCCCCCGGAGGCGGCACCACGGACGCGTCGATGAGTGCCGACGCGAAGGCATCAACAGGCACCGAGGTGAACGCACCGACAGGCACCGTGGCTAAGACAGCCGCGACGGACCGCAGACGTGAGACCCCCGGACTCGTCATCGGCGCATTCGCGGTCTTCGTCGTCGCAGTCGCATTGGTCGTGCCGGGCACGATGATTTCGTGAGCGCTACTTCCCGGAGACTGTCACCGTGCCATCCGCCTCGGCGACGTCATATTCGGGCAGCGGATCGGTGGCCGGGCCGCCGAGGACCTCGCCGGTGGTCGTCGAGAACCTCGAGGAATGACACGGGCACACGATCTCCTTTTCGGTGACAGTGCGAACTTGGCAGCCCTGGTGCGTGCAGACGGAGGAGAATGCGTGGAACTCGCCCTTCTTCGGCTGGGTCACCACGTAGGTTTCGTCGACGACGGTTCCGGATCCGACGGGAACCTCGCTCGTCGCAACACTGGCATCCCCGCCGGACCCGGCCGGTGAACCCTCCGACTCCTCCGAAGAGCACGCCGAGGTAAGTGCTGCCGAGGACCCGACGACTGCGACGCCGCCCACCACGCTCGCCGATTTGATGATCGTGCGCCTGTTCGTTTCCACTGTTCTCCTCGGTCTTCCGCTCATGGGGCTTCGTTCAGCTGCGATTCGGCTCTTCGGCTGCGCCCGTCTTGCTCGGCCTCCAGGATAACGCGAGAATCTGGCACAGACCGGGCATGAAGGCGGGAAGGTGAGCGCGATCGGCGAGCATGACGACCTGATCGAACGGAGCCCGCTGTACGAGCGGCGTGTGAGTGTGCGCGGGCATCGGCGCAGTCATCGGTGGCATTGCAGGGTTCCTCATGAGCGCAATGCTGAGCATCCCGTTCGCAATCTTCGGGTTCGCACTCGGCATGGCCATCGGTTGGATCCTGCCTGCTGCGGATTCTGCTGGCAATGAGAAACCCGGTCCTTCTGACAACGGATGAGGCCCTCACTCACCTTAGCCAGGCCCGCCGCGACGTGTTCCGCTAGCAACCCCTGGGCGAATACATCGGTGCAGGACCCGCTGGAAATCGTCAGTTTCTCCTCGTCTTCACTCACCGCGTATTCCGGACGAGAGTCGGTCGCCGTTCCGCCGGCTCGGACAGATCCTCATGAAGGAAGCCCCGGTCTGACGCAGACCTCGCTGCCGGCACCAACACGCACCATAGCTATGAATGCAAAAAAGTGGTGGCGTGGAGAACAATCCCAAAAGGATCGAACTCCACACCACCACTTCAAAAAATATTGCGGCAGTCACCTACTCTCCCACAACCACCAAGTTGCAGTACCATCAGCGCGAATGGGCTTAGCTACCGGGATCGGAA
>NZ_JALDSX010000031.1 GCF_022748595.1 Brevibacterium sp. ZH18
GACGAGGCGCCTGTTTGCAGACAGTGCTCTCGTCCGCAAAGCGATGGGTCTCTGCCCGTAAAGTGATGGGTGCACGCCACGTCGACCACCGGAGGGCAGAGGAACCATGAGCGAACCGAGCCTTCGGCGTCTCCGCTACTTCATCGCCTTGGCCGAGCACGGGAAGTTCCAGACCGCGGCCGATGCCGTGAGCATCTCCCAGCCGGCGCTGAGTGCCGAGCTCAGACGCCTCGAGGACTTCGTCGGCAAGCCGCTGTTCCTGCGCAGCCCGTCCACCCGACTCACCCCCGCCGGACTCGCACTGCTCCCCCACGCCAAGGCCGCGGTCGGCGCGGCGAATCGCTTCAACGGAGTCGCCGCCGAGGTCGGCTCCGGGGAACCTGCGACGATTACCATCGGCACGGTCGCCACGTTCCTCCACCGCGGTCTGCCGGAAGCGGTGAAGGACTTCACCACCGCCCGCCCGCACATCTCCGTGACCACCCGGGAGGCCACCTCGGCGAGTCAGAGCGACATGCTGCTGGGCCACGAGATCGACATCTCGTGCGGGCACATGCCGCTGCAGCACCCCGGCGTCATCTGCACTCCGGCAGCTCGGGAGAACTTCTGGCTGTGCGTGCCATCGGAGTTAGGCGACCTCTCCCTCGCCGAGGCGGCCGATCGACCGTTCGTCATCTTCCGCAGGAGCGCCTCCCCGATCTACCACGACACCGTCGTCGGCATCTGCCGCTCGCATGGCTTCGAGCCGCGCATCCAGCACGAGACCACCAGTTGGGCGACGGCTGTGGAGATGGTCGCGCACGGGCTGGGGATCACCCTCGTGCCCACTCCCCTGGCTCGCAGTTCCCGCCGTGACGAGCGTCTGTCGTTCAGCAGGATCGACTCGGACCCGAATGCGCCGCAGTCTTGGGTGACGATTCGCCGAGAGGATCAGACCGGTCCGGTGGGCGATCTGAGCATGGACATCGTGGTCGCCTCCGAAGAGTCGACAGAAGCAGCGCCGACGACTGCGTGACGGCTGCTTGACGACCTCTGTCTGACGGCGCCTGCGTGACGGCGCTTGCGTCCGTGACGACGGCTGCTTCGGCTCCTGCGTCTGTGACGACCGCTGCGTCAATTGATACCCCCTGAGCAAAAGTCCCTGGCCACTGGTTCCGTCTCAGATGCTGAAGCCTGCGAAGATAGCGTCGGGATTCCAACTCACAGGTAAGACCAGTCGTGACCTGGGCTTCACTCACATACATCATCTTTGGTTATAGCGATATAGCTCAGGGTTATTTGCCGCCGACCGTCCACCCGCTTACTGTGAATCCATCATCGACGGCGCTGTTCTCGCCGTCGGCTGGTGCAAAGATGCTCCACCTGAGAGGACTCGCATGTCAGTTACGGCCAATACAGCCAAGAGCGCCCGCAAAGCAGGGATCGCCTCCTACGTCGGAACCACCATCGAGTGGTACGACTTCTACATCTACGGCGCCGCCTCGGCGCTGGTGTTCGGGCATGTCTTCTTCCCGGAGAATCTGCCGGCAGGAGTCGGCACTCTGCTCTCGTTCGTGACCATGTGGGCGGGCTTCATCGCACGCCCGCTGGGCGGAATCATCTTCGGACACTTCGGTGACAAATATGGGCGCAAGAAGTCGCTCGTGGTCACGCTGGTCCTCATGGGCGCTGCGTCGTTCCTCGTCGGCCTGCTGCCCGGCTACTCGACAATCGGCCTCGCCGCGCCCATCCTCCTCACACTCCTGCGTGTCCTGCAGGGCATCGCCGTCGGCGGCGAATGGGGCGGATCCGTGCTCATCGCCAGCGAGAGCGCGCCGAAGGGCAAGAGCATCCTGTATTCGGCCTTCGCTCAACAGGGATCGCCAACAGGCAACCTGCTGGCCACCGGAGTCTTCTTCTTTCTCGCGATGATGCCCACACCGGAGTTCATCCTCTACGGCTGGAGGATCGCATTCCTCGCATCCATCCTGCTCATCATCGTCGGGCTCGTCATCAGGCTCAAGCTCGAAGAGCCACAGGTCATGCAGCAGGCCCGCAAGAAGGACGCTGTGGTCAAGGTGCCGGTGGTCGAGGCGTTCAAGAAGCACTGGGCTATCATCCTCATCGGAGCCGGCGCCCTGCCGCTCGTGCAGGTCACCTACCTGAAGACCACCTTCGCCACGGCGTGGGCCACGGACAAGTCCCACGATTGGGCTTACGGCACGTCGAGCTTCCTCGGCATCGTGGCCATCGCACTCGTTGTGCAGTTCATCGTCCAACCCTTCGGCGCCGTCATCCTCAGCCGGGTCAAGGACATGCGCAAGGCAATCTTCTGGATCGTGGTCCCAGAGTTCGTCCTGATGCCGCTGATGTTCTTCGCCATCCAAACCGGCAATACCTGGCTCGCCATCCTCGGCATGGCAGCAGCCACCGTCCCGCACTCGATGTTCTACGCAGGAATCGGCGGCATTCTGGCCCGCGCCTTCCCTGCAAAGGTGCGCTACACGGGCATCTCACTGTCCTACCAGCTGTGCTCGATGACCGTGGCGGGAGCCACCCCGGCGCTGGCCCAGTGGATGTACACCAGCACACACACGATCTTGCCGGTGGCGATCCTCGGCGGATCCTATGCCGTGGTCTCGCTCGTCTGCACGCTCACCCTCCTGCAGAAGACCGGCTGGGTGGCTTCCGAGGACTCGACCGCCGAGAAAGCTGAGAAGATCGAACTCGCCGAGGAGACCGCTGAGGACGAGCGCCTCGCCGCTCTGGAACGCGAAACCGCTCCCCGCGCCTGAGGCCACCCCGAACCTGAGGCCATGTGCTCCTGACCTCGCGAAACGTCACCGCGGAGCGCGAAAGCGTCCCCGCGGTGACGTTCTCAGATCACGACAGCGCCCCGTGCACATTGTGCACGGGGCGCTGTTTCGTTGGGTCAGCCCGGCACCACGCCACCGCGTCGCCGCGTCACGACGTCACGACGTCCCCGCGGGGACGCCGGTTATGGCCGGCGCCGGGAGGACTCAGCGCCGGCAGAGCCTAGCGGAGGTAGAGCCGGACCGTATCGATCTCGTCGCGGAGAAGTCGGACCTCCTCGGCGGTGGGCTCCTGCGTGACGGTCAGATCGTTCGAGATCGCCAGGTCCCACCCGGTCTGCTCCTGCACCTGGTCACTCGTGACGCCGGGATGGACATGGGTGAGCTCGAGCTCGCCGAGGCGGTCCTTGCGTTCGAGGATCCCCAGCGGGGTGATCACGGTGCTGACCCCGAATCCGCGCGGCTGAATGAAGTCGGGATGCTCAGCCGCCCTGACCGGCGATGCCGAGGTGACGAAGTCGAGTTCACGCGGCAGCGCCGCCGGGTCGTGACGGCGGAGAATGACGAACACCTCGCCGGCATTGGCCATGATGTCGGCGGCACCACCGGATCCAGGCAAGCGCACCTTCGGCGAATCCCAATCACCGATGACTGTGGTGTTAAGGGAGCCGAAGCGATCGATCTGAGCAGCACCGAGGAACCCGACGTCGACGTTGCCACCCTGAAGTACGTAGCCGAACAGGGCATGCATGTTCACGACCGCCTCGGCGCCGGAGACGACGACCGAATCGGCGATGCCCTCAGCCATCGATTCCGGATGGGCACCGGCCACACCGGATTCGTAGACCAGCTGGATATCGGGGTTAAGCGTGCGGTGCGCGAGGTCGACGGCCAGTGTGGGCAGGCCGATGCCGGCGAAGACCGTGTTGCTGCGGGCGAGCATCTTCGCCGCGGCGCACACGACCAGCTCGGTCTCCGTGAAGTCAGCTGCTGTTGTCATCGTGAGCTCCGTTCTGTCGACGCGTCCGGTCGCCGTCCGTAGTCGACGCTTCCTGACGGGCGGGGAGCCATCCGCAGGGCTGCGATCCGGTCGCGGCCGATCGTGTCGAGGTACTCCTCGTGGTCCTTCGTCGCGCGGACATGGGTATCGATCCATTCGCGCAGCGCTTCGGGGTCCTTTGAGATCGGCGTCCAGTCGCGGTAGAAGGTGTTGTCGCGGTCATAGGATCCCTGCACATAAGAGGGGTGGGCGCCCGTCGGGACCACGCAGACCGCGTCCACGGCGTGTGCGGGGATGAGCGTGCGATTCGGATCGGCGCGGATCACCTCATCGTCGACGATCTCCTCGACCGTGACGATGACCTTGTCGGCCGCGTAGACGGCCTCCTGCTGGACCCCGGCGATTCCCCAGATCTGGGCATTGCCCTTCCGGTCAGCACGCTGAGCGTGGATGATCGTGACGTCCGGGTTCAGCGGGGGCACCACGTGGATCTTCTTGCCCGTGTACGGATCGACGACGGCGCGGATGTCCGGATTGATGCCTGGCATATCGGATCCGACGAAGGAACTGATCGGCGCGAACGGCAGCCGGGCGGCACCCGCGTGATAGCGCAGGGTCATGGCGTGGTGGGAGTACTCCTCGACCGGCAGCGGCGCGGGGTCCTGGGACTCGATGCGCCGACGGATCTCATAGAGACTGCCAGCCGATCCCGAGGCGAAGAACGAGCACACGAGACGATCGACGCATCCGGCAGCGATCATCATGTCACTGAGCAGATCGGGCGTCATCCGACAGAACGTGAGTCCGGTGATCCCCTGTCGGATGATCTCGTGGCCCGCGGCGAACGGGATAAGGTGAGAGAATCCCTCCAGGGCAACCGTGTCTCCAGGGCTGACGAGCTTCTTCACCGCGTGCGGCAAACTGACGACTGTGTCACTGTCCATAATTCGCAGACTATATTAAAGACCTTGTTCTGCAAAAGATTGACATAATTAATACTCAATTGTGCAATAATGATGGGCGTCGCGCGGACCACCAGCAAACAGTCCACCAGTGAGCAGTCCACCAGTGAACAGACGGAGACACCAAAGATGGAACTGAGTCAGATCCGCGCATTCGTCGCGGTTGCCGAAGAGCTCCATTTCGGCCGCGCCGCCGAGCGACTCGGCATGGCCCAGCCGCCGCTGAGCCGGACGATCCGCGCACTCGAGGCGGAACTCGGCACGCCCCTGTTCCAGCGCACCACCCGATCCGTCAGCCTCTCCTCCGCCGGCCATGCGCTCTACGAACCTGCCAAGCACATGCTCGCCACGCAGCAGGCCGCCGTCGAATCGGTCCATCGCTCGTCGAGTGGTCAGATCGGACGAATCAGATTCGGCTACTCCCACCCGTCGTCCCGCAAGCTCGCCGCGGCCTTGGTCGCCGCCTCTGAGGTGAAGAACCCGGGCATCTCGTTCCAACTTGAGTCGAGCGTCTATGCCGATGAAGGTCTCGAGCGGATCATGGACGGCACGCTCGATCTCGCACTCGTCCGATGGCAGCGACGCCCGCCGCTCATCGCTGGACGGCCGGTCCAGATCGAACGCCCATGCGTCGCCGTTCCTCCTGGCCACCGCCTTGCGAAGCGCTCCTCGGTCGACGTCGCCGAGCTCAGCGAAGAACGTTTCGTGTTCCTTCCTCCGCGCCCCAATTCGAATCTGCGTGAGACCGGAATGCGTCTGTGCCTTGACGCGGGGTTCGCTCCGAAGGTCGTTCAGGAGGCCCCCGACTCGCAGTCGATCGCCGCGCTCGTCGCGGCCGGCATGGGGATCACGATCACCTTCGACTCCGTGGCGGTCGGCTATGGCGCGGACGTCACCGCCGTCCCCCTCAACGCAGAGAACGAGACCACGAAGCTCTACCTCGCCTATCGCCTCGACCATGAGGACGCTGCGCTCGACTCGGTCCTCGGCATCGCCGCGACGATCCTGCCCACCGTTCGCTGAACGTCCATCGCTGACCGTCAATCACTGACCACGGCCTGGTGCATGCTTTGCCAACGCCAACCACGTGACCCATCCGACATGTCGGACGAATAGTCCGCATTGCCCGTTGTCTTCACACACCCCCGCGCCGAGGATTGTCCTCATGGACGCAACGAAGCAACTTCTCCACGGGGTCAGGGTCGCGGACTTCTCACGCGTGCTGGCCGGCCCTTATGCCACCGCCATGCTCGCCGATCAGGGCGCCGAGGTCTTCAAGATCGAGATGCCCGGCCACGGTGATGACTCACGCCACCTGGGCCCCTTCACTGACACAGGCTCGACCTATTTCACGTCGCTCAACCGGGGCAAACGCTCCATCGAGGCCGATCTCAAGGATCCCGAGCAGCATGCGCAGTTGCTTGACTTCATCCGCACCTGCGATGTGGTCGTCGAGAACTTCCGGCCGGGCGTGGCAGCCAAACTCGGGCTGGCCTACAACGACCTCAAAGCGATCAAACCGGACATCGTCTACGCCTCAATCTCCGGCTTCGGCCAGACCGGCGCGCAGGCGAAGCGACCCGCCTACGACACCGTCATCCAGGCCCTGAGCGGACTCATGTCGTCGACCGGCTTCCCTGAGGGCTCCCCCACCCGCGTGGGCGAATCCATCGCCGACGTCTCCGCCGGAGTCTTCGCCGCCTTCGGCATCTCGAGCGCGCTCTTCCACCGCCAGACCACCGGCGAGGGCGCCCACATCGACATCCCGATGCTCGACGTCATGCTTGCCATGCAGCCGACGAACACGGCCATCCATGCCGCCGGATCGACACCGAACCGTGTGGGCAACCGGCACCCGATCTCCGCACCCTTCGACACCTACTCAGCTAGCGACGGCCTCGTCGTCATCGCCGTGGCCAACGACAAACTCTTCGGCGTCCTCGCAGCCACGCTCGGCAAGCCCGGGCTCGTCCGCGACCCACGTTTCGCCACCGATTCCGACCGTTCGGACAACGATCAGGCCCTGCGCACCGAGATCGAGGAGTTCACGACCGGTCACACGGTGGCTGAACTGTGCGCGATCTTCGATGACGCAGGCGTCCCGAACTCACCCGTCCTCAACTTCGCCGAGGCGCTCGACGGTCCCATCACCGACGGTCGCGGACTCAGTGCCACGGACGAGCGGACCGGGCACACGTTCCTGGCCCACCCGATCCTCGTCGACGGCGCCAGGCCCGCGTCCGCAATGCCGGTGCCCCACCTCGGCGAGCACAATGCCGAGCTCACGACAGCATCCACGAAGGAGTAGGACCATGGCTTTCGACATCAGCACCGACGAGAAGGAACTCGTCGACGCGGTCGCCCGGATCAGCAAGGACGTACTGGTCCCGCAGGCAGCGGCCGCGGACGCGAACGAGCGCGTCTCGGATGAGACCCTGAAGACCCTCGCCGAGGTGGGGGTCCTCGGCCTCAACCTGCCCGAGGAATTCGGTGGGCCGGGTGTGGGATCGGTGGCGATGAGCCAGATGGTCGCCGCCGTCACCGAGGCGTGCGCCTCGACGGCGTCGATCATCACCGCGCAGTTCCTCGCCACCGACTCGATCCTCCTCGGCGGCACCGATGCCCAACGCGAATCGTGGCTGCCGCGTGCTGCCTCCGGCGAGGTCATCGGCGCGTTCGGGCTGACCGAGCCAGGCGCGGGTTCGAACCCTGCCGAAATGTCGACGCGGGCCACACGGGTCGACGACGGCTGGCACCTCAAGGGCACGAAGTGCTTCATCACCAATGCCGGATTCGCCGACTTCATCGTCGTCTACGCGAAGACCGACGTCGAGGCTGGGCACAAGGGGATCAGTGCCTTCATCGTCGATACCAAGGCAGCCGGTGACGGACTGAATTTCAATCCTCCGGAGAAGACCATGGGCCTGCGCGGCAGCCCGGTCTACGAATTCGTCATCGACACCATCGTGCCTGATGACGCCCTCCTCGGCGTCGAGGGTGAGGGCTTCACGACGGCCATGCGCGTCCTCGACCGTGGGCGCATCGAGGTCGCGGCGATGAGTCTGGGCATCGGCAAGGCCGCACTCGATGCGGCTGTGGCTTGGGCCGGCGAGCGCAAGATCAACGGCAAACCACTCAACCGCCTGCAGGGCATCGCCTTCAAGCTCGCGGACATGTACACGAAGTACCGCTCGGCGTGGCTGCTGACCATGGATGCCGCAGAGCAGAGGGACGCCGAGGTGGACTTCACCCGCTCCTCGGCGACGGCAAAGCTCGCCGCCTCCGAGGCTGCCGCGTTCATCGCCGACGAGGCCCTGCAGATCCACGGCGGGTACGGATTCACGCGCGACTTCCCGCTTGAACGCTATGTCCGCGATGCCAGGATCTACCGCATCTACGAGGGTTCCTCGGAGATCCAGCGCACGATCATCGCCCGGAGCCTGTCTGCCTGAACCAGTCGAAACAGAGCCGAAATCTGCATCGGAATACGATCAGGTCGGGGTTCAAGGGTGATCGATTCGCCCTTGAACCCCGTTTTCCGCTCCACGCCCACCAAGGTTCCGATATTTCGGACAGATTGTGTGACTCGGGTCTCGTTTCACCCTGATTTCGGGTGTTGACTGGGTCTGATTCACCATTCGAAGGAGAAACCAATGGCCAGTACGTCCAATTCGGGGATCGAGAAACGATCTATCGAGATGGTGCCTGACAATGAACGTCACGGCACCGCACGGTCCCAGTTCACGCTGTGGTTCGGCGCCAACACCCAGATCACCGCCATCGTCGACGGAGCACTTGCCGTTGTCTTCGGCGCCGATGCCCTCTGGGCCATCGTCGGCCTGCTCATCGGCAACATCATCGGCGGCATCGTCATGGCGCTGCACTCGGCGCAGGGTCCGCAGCTGGGTCTGCCGCAGATGATCTCCTCGCGAGCGCAGTTCGGCATCATCGGCGCGATCATCCCGCTGGTGCTCGTTGTGCTCATGTACATCGGGTTCGCTTCGACCGGTGCTGTGCTCTCGGGTCAGGCCGTCAACCTCATCATCGGGTCCAATACTCCGGCGGTGGGCATCGTCATCTTCGGTGCGCTGACCGCTGCGGTCGCTCTGCTGGGATACAAATACATCCACGTTCTCGGTCGCATCTCCTCGGTGACCGGTCTGCTCGGGTTTCTCTTCATCACCTACTGCGTGTTCACCAAGGTCGACGTTCCCGGACTCATCTCGGGATCGAGCTTCGCGTTCCCGGCGTTCCTGTCCGCGATCGCACTCTCCGTCGGCTGGCAGCTGACCTACGGCCCCTATGTTGCCGACTACTCGCGCTACCTGCCCCGGTCGACCCCGGCATCGAAGACCTTCTGGTTCACCTTCGGCGGCTCCGTCATCGGCTCACAGTGGTCGATGACCCTGGGCGCCCTCATCGGCGCGGCCGCCATGACCGAGACCGGCAACTCCTTCATCGAGAACCAGGTCAGCTTCGTCGGCGACATCGTCGGTGGAGGCGTCTACGCGCTCCTCATCTTCATCGTCATCCTGTTGGGCAAGCTCACCGTGAACACGCTCAACGCCTACGGTGCGTTCATGTGCACGCTGACGATCCTCACCTCGTTCGGCGAGAAGACGAATATCCGTCGCTGGACCCGCGCGGTCTTCGTCATCGGCATCGTGACGCTGACCGTGCTCGTGGCGCTCATGGCCTCGGCGGACTTCCTTGCGAACTTCAAGAACTTCGTGCTCGCACTGCTCATGGTCTTCACGCCGTGGAGCATCATCAACCTCACCGACTACTACCTGATCTCGAAGGACCGCTTCGACATTCCGGCCTTCTATGACCACAAGGGCCGTTACGGGAAGTGGAACTGGCGAGCACTGCTGGCCTACGGCGTCGGCGTCGTTGTGCAGATCCCGTTCCTCGCTCAGTCCTTCTACACCGGACCCATGGTCGCGAAGCTCGGCGGAGCCGACGTCTCGTGGATCGTCGGCATCGCCGTCACGTTCCTGCTCTACTTCTTCATGCTCCGCAACCGCAGTGTTGCCCCGCCGGAGACGATCTATCCGGACATCGAAGAACTCGACGCGCAGCGGGCGTGAGCGCGCAGCGGGCATAAGCGCGCAACGGGCGTGAGCGTCGTGAATCCCGCATAGTTTCACAGCACCACAGTTCGAGCCAGGGCCGACAGGTTTTCACACCTGTCGGCCCTGGTGTCGTATTCAGACACTCGACACCAAGGCCGGGAATCCGTGCGCACCCACACACCCGCGAAACGATGTTACTCATGAGTTCTACTATGGAGTAGGGTTGTGATGTCTGTCACCACGCAGGCTCCGCACTGGAGAAGATCGAAACGACACCACCGTCGTCCGACCGATCTGCGACACCACCGCTGTCCGCACACGCTCACCGCTGAGACACACGACAGAGCAGGAACCCGAACACATGAGTACGTCCCGCCATTCACCACTTCCACCCCTGCGGCGAATCGCCGCCTTGAGCGCCGCGGCCATCGTCGGCCTGGCCCTCACCGTGGGTTCGACCGCGGCCCCCGTCCATGCGCAGGAGCGTGTCCCACAGTCGGACGAAGAAGCCAAAAGCATGATCAAAGACAGGGAAGCCGAGGATTCCGGCTCCCTGAACAAGAGCAACGTTCCCGACGGGGTGAGCGTCGAACAGGCACGCAAGGTCGTCGACACATCGGACGAGATCACCACCGCCGACGTTGAGTATGGGGCCGCGCTTGAGGATCTTCCCTCCTCGGGAGTCCCCGAAGACTTCTACCAAACGCCGGACCAGCTCCCAGAGGACAATGGAGCAGTCGTCAAGCAGGCACCGTCGGATTTCTACGTCGATCCGATCAAACTCATCAAACAAGACGCGAAGACGACGGCATTCATGTACAAGACCACCGATGAAGAAGGACGTGCGAGAGCCGCGACTGCCACGCTGCTCACTCCGAAAGGCGCCAACGGACCGGCGAAGGACGCTGTCGTCATCTCGCCGGGAACCCAGGGCATCGCTGACAAGTGCGCCCCAAGCCGGCAGATGGGGATGGGCACCGAATACGAGGGCATCTCTGTCGCCTCGGCGCTGGCCGCGAAGCATCCCGTCGTCATCGTCGACTACATCGGCCTCGGCACCGAGGGTGCTCATCGGTACCTCGACCGCACCGAGGAGGGACGCTCGGTTCTCGATGCGGCCCGCGCGGTCCAGCAGGTCGACGGCAGCGAGATCGATGACTCAACCAAGCTCCAGCTGCGCGGCTATTCGCAGGGCGGTCACGCCACGACAGCAGCCTTGGAACTCGCCGAGGACTGGGCACCCGAACTCAACATCACGTCAGCATCGGCAGGTGCCGTACCGACAGACCTGTACAAGACAGTCTCCGGTCTCTCCAGCACGTACACGGCGTTCCTCCTCTACGGAGTCCAGTCATTTGCCGAACAGGCCGACGTCGAACTGTCCGATTTCCTCAATCAGAAGGGACTGGACGCCGTCGCCAAGGCCGCGGACCAATGCACCATCGAGGCAACGGTCTCCAATGCCTTCCTCGATACGACCACGCTGACGAAGGACGGCAGCTCCTTCCAGGATCTGGTCGAGGAGAAGTTCATGCCTGTCGCCGACAAACAGCGATTGGGCGAGGCGTCGATTCCGAACATTCCGGTGCTCGTCAACCACAGCTACCTCGATGACGTCGTACCGTTCGAGCAGGGTAAGGAACTGGCGTCGACCTGGTGCGATGCGGGCAATCGAGTGGCGCTCGAGGACAATCTCGGCCCGACGCACATCGGCGGATACATCGCTTCGATTCCTCGCATCGAGACGTTCACGACCCGCACGTTCGCAGGCAAGCATCCCCTCGACAGCTGCTGGAGGCTCTGACCGGAGCTGTCTCGAGCAGACACACGGTGCGGCACCCATAGGCGCTGCACCCATAGATGCTGCCGGCCCGCCTGCTTAAGTGGTCGTTTTGGTCCGAAGAATCAGTCAACTTTCGGTCCAATTCGACCACTTAGGCGTCGCCTCCTCCGGTGAGATAGCGCGCGGCGAACGCGAGCAGCCTCTCGTCGCTGTTCGGCGGACCGACGATCTGCACCGACTCCGGTCTCGCCGTTCCACCGTCACCGACCACAGCCCCGACAGGCAAGGTGAGCGCCGGCCAACCCAACACGTTGAACGGCATCGAGTAGCGCATGAATCGTGCAGCGGACTCCGGGCCGATCTCGTCCCAGCGGATCACCTCGCCTTCGATGCCCGGGGTGATGATGAAGTCGACATCGTCGAAGATCTCCATCGCCGAGGCACGCAGCTCTTCCAGAGCAACAACCTGTTCCTGATACTCGGGGACTGTGATGGTCTGCCCGGACATGATCTTCGCCCACACCCCCGGCTGATACAGCTCGCCCTGGTCGTCTGCGAACCGCCGGTGCAGCGTGTAGGCCTCATAGCGGCGCACGATGTCATAGATCCCGAAGAGCCGTTCGATGGTCTCGCCCAGTTCTTCAGACTTCGCCGAGGTTGTCCTGACGTCACCGAGGTGGTGCTCGGTCCACCTGCGCGCCCCCTCCGCAGAGTCGTCGGCAGATCTCAGGAGACTCACGTCGACCGTCAGTGCCTCCGGCGATGCCAGTCCTCCGCTGCCGAGGTCCCGGCCATGTCCGGAAATGGCTGCGAACGCCGTGGTGAGCAGCGGCAGGTCGCGTGCGAACAGTCCGACCGTGTCGAAGGATGGCGACAGTGGAAATACGCCCTCGGTCGACACCACCCCGAAGCTCGGTTTGAATCCGATGACTCCCTGGCACACGGCAGGCACCCTCACGGAACCTGCGGTGTCGGTGCCCAATGCCAGCGGCACCACACCCGCGGCAACCAGGGCCGCAGATCCGGAGCTCGATCCGGCAGTGCACAGTTCAGGATCGATCGGATTGATGACTCGGCCGAAGGCGCTCTCATCGCCGAGGATGCCGTAGGAGTACTCCTGACAGTTGGTCTTGACGACCGGCAGCGCTCCCGCCTTCTCCAGGAGGTTCACGACCGGAGCGCTCCCACTCGGATCAGGTCCGCTGCTGACCTTCGACCCCATCGTCGTGGGGAATCCCACCACGTCGATGACGTCTTTGATCGCGAAAGGCACACCCTCGAGGCTGCGTGCTGGCTCCCCCGCGGCAGTGCGCTCCGCTGACTTCCGTTCCAGGGCGCGTGCCCGGTCAGCCATCACCGAGGTGACAGCGTTGAGGTCTCGCCCGATTCCTTCGACGGCGGCAAGTGTCTGTTCAAGGCTCACCGTTGAGTCCTCTTCCTGATGTGTTCCACGGTTCTCGTCCACGATCCTCATCGTGTCAGAAGACCGCGGCGTGCGGCCTCGGACATGCCACGTCCCGCCGGCGACAAGTAATCACCCCGGCGCGAGTCCCGTCCACGGCACCAGCTGCTCCACCGCGGCCGCAACATCGAAGGCGCCGCGGTCGTCGAAGGGGTGCCCCACGACCTGCAGCCCGGTCGGGATCCCGCAATCGGCCATGCCCGAGGGCACGTTGACGATCGGCACGCGGTTGCAGATGTTGAACGGCATCGTCATATGCGACTGCCAGTAGTGCTCGAGCCGGACTCCCCCAGCGTCAGAACCAGTCCCCGAGCTGGAACCATTGCCCGAACCGGAACCAGGCCCCGAGCTCTCCCGACCGACCCCATCGGCGCCGATCGTAATCCCGTCGAGGTAGCTGCCACCGGCCTCAAGTCCCGCCACCGCCGAGGTGGGCGCCAGGAGAACGTCGAACCCGTCCATCGCATTCGCCAACTCGGCCTGGATCTGGGCTTCCATCACCAACCCGTCGTACTGCGTACGTCGGGCAGCCACCGCCTCGGCGTCGGCCATGAAGCGCAGCGTGTAGTCGGCCAATGTGTCCTCGTGGCCACGGGTCGCGGCCCGCATCGCCGGGGCCAGGATGTTCCCGAAGTGCGTGAACGCAGCATCGAAGATCCGTTCGGCCGTCCATGGCAGTTCGATCTCCTCGACGATGGCACCAGCAGCCTCGAGCACCGAGGCGACCGCGCGGGTATTGCGAATGGTGTCCTCCCCGACAGGGAAGTCCCCCAGCCGCAGGCACAGCGCCACGCGCTTGCCGCGCAGACCATCGACCACCTCGGCGGAAGTGGCATCGAAACCGGATAGGAACCCGGACGAATCGATCGTCGCGTGATCGCTGGGATCAACACCGACCATGACCCGAGCCAACAGTGCGGTGTCGGCCACGGTGCGCGCCATCGGCCCGTCGCCGCGGTACCAGTCGGCGGCCAAGGGCTGGGCGCCCGGGATCCGACCGTAGGGAGCTTTGTACCCGACGGTGCCGGTGAACGCGGCGGGCAGCCTCGTCGATCCGGCGATGTCCGAGGCTGTCGCCAGGGGCCCGAAGCCCGAGGCCAGGGCCGCACCGGATCCGCCAGAGGACCCGCCGGGTGAGAGCTCGGTGTTCCAGGGGTTGCGGGTGACTCCCCACATCGGCGAATGCGTGATCGTCGCGCAGCTGAACTCCGGTGACGTCGCCCTGGCGTGGACGAATCCTCCGGCACCGCGGATGCGGCGGATGATCGCGGCGTCGGCACTCGCCACGGTGTCGACCTCATGCATGAGGCCCTGCGTGAGCGAGCGCCCGGCGATCGCGTGCTTCTCCTTGGCGATCACGGGCAGCCCGAGCAGCGGTCGGGAGGCGCTCGCCTCGGCGAGGTCAGCGGATGTGGCGTTGGCGTAGAACGATTCCGCGTCCTTCGCCGAGGTGACCGCTTCCTCAACGACCTCCGTGACCGCATTGATGCGTTCGTCTTCAGAGGTGATGCGCCCGATCAGGGCGGTCAGGTAATCGACCGGGGAGAGGTCCTTCGTGCGGAACTTCGCCAGTGCCTCGGTGGCCGACAGTGCCCAGGTCTCAGTGCCGGTCATGCCCGTGCCTCGGCGACGGACTTGCCGACCCAGATCTCACCGTCGCGGACGTCGCTGAGTTCGCCGGCGACGAGTTCGGTGGCGACGTTGGTGAGCACGCCGAGGCCGCGGACCATGTCCTCGTCGGTGGTGAATTCGCGTTCGCAGTGGGAGACGCCGTCGACGCTGGGCACGAACATCATGACGGCGGGCACTCGGTGGTTCATCGCCACCGAGTCGTGGCCGGCCATCGTCTCGAGGCGTCGGATGGACAGCCCCTCGTTGGCTACGGCTTTCTCGGCCAGCTCGACCCCGGCCTCCGGGAAGTAGCGCTTGTCACGGACGTCGAAGTCCTCGACGTTGATGGTGATGTCGTGGTCGCGGGCGATGTCGGCAATCTGTTTGCGCAGGGAATCCCTGGCCGCGATGACGACAGCTGGGTCGGAAGAGCGAAGATCGGCAACCATGTGCACGCGGCGGGGCACGACGATCGGCGAATTGGGTTCGACGACGTGCTGGCCCACGGAGGACACCAGTGCTTCGTCCTCGAATTCTTTGACGACGTCGGCGACGGCAAGGACCACTTTGGATCCGGCGACGAGGGCGTCGTGGCGGTCGGCCATGGCAGTGGCGCCGGTGTGGGACTGTTCGCCGAGGACGTCGATGTCGAGCTTCTGCGTGTACCAGCTGGATTCGACGACGCCGATGTTCGTGGCCTCGCGTTCGAGGATGCGGCCCTGTTCGATGTGGATTTCGGCGTAGGAGATCGCCTCGGGTGGGGTGTCGGTGCCGTTGTAGCCGATGGCGTTCAGCGCCTCGGCGACGGAGGTTCCTTCGAGGTCTTCCACCGCGAGCATCTCTCTCAGGCCGAAGAGTCCGGCGTAGACGGAGCTGCCCATGATCGAGGGGGCGAAACGGCCGCCCTCTTCGTTGAACCAGTTGACGACGGCGAGGTTGAAGCGCGGGACCTGTCCGGATTCGGCGATGCTCTCCTTGACGCGCAGAGCCGCGAACAACGCGGAGATGACGCCGTAAGCACCGTCGAAACGACCGCCCAGAGGCTGGGAGTCGAGGTGGGAGCCGATGAGGACGAAGGGAGCATCAGGGACGAATTCGAGGCAGGCGAACATGTTCCCGATCGCATCGACGCGGACCTCGAAGCCCTTGTCTTCGGCCCAGGCGCGCATCCAATCACGGGTCTGCTTGTCCTCAGGGGTCAGTGCCTGTCGGTCGACACCATCGTTGTCGGTGGCCCCGATCGTGGCCACGTGATGGAAGTCGGTGAGGAAGGCGGCGTCACTCGAGGGGGCTGGGTTCGAAGTGGCTGAGGTCGAGGGGGCTGGGTTCGAAGTGGCCGAGGTCGAGGGGGCCGAGGTCGAGGAGGCTGCGGATGGTGCGGTCATGGGGCGTCTCTTTCTGTTGCTGGTGGTCAGGGATGCGGGCTTCAGGAGCACGGGCTCAGCTCAGGCGCCGAGTCTCAGCCCAGTCGGCCCCAGGTCTCGGGCAGGCGGGTGATGAAGATGAGGACGAGAACGATCACGGCGCAGATGGTCATGTAGTAACCGGGTGCGGTGTTGACGCCGGTGACGTCGACGAGCCAGGTGCCGACGAACGGTGCAGTTCCACCCAGGAGCGCGTAGGAGATGTTGTAGCTGATCGCCGCCGAGGTGAAGCGGGTCTTCGTGGAGAAGCGTTCACAGAAGAAGGTGTAGCAGCCACCGCCGTAGCAGCACAGGGAGATGACGAAGATCGTCTGCCCGAGGAATGCCAGACCCATGTTCCCGCTGGTCACCAACCCGAACGCGGGAATAGAGGTGACGGCCAGGAGGATGGAGCCGGCGACGAGCATCGGCTTACGCCCGACCCTGTCGCTGATAGCTCCGGCGATGGGCAGGAAGATCGTGTAGCTGGCCATGGCGATCGCGTTGGTCAGCAGCGACTGCTCGCGGCTGAGGTCGCCGGCGGTCTGAATGTAGGTGACGAAGTACGCGGAGAGCATGTAGAAGCCCAGCGCGGTCAGCCCCAGAACGAAGAAGACCTGGAGCATGCCCGCCCAGTTCTCGCGGAACGATTCGCGGATGGGGCTGAATTCCTTCGGGCGTTCCGCGGCGGTCTTCTTGAACAGCTCGGACTCATCGGTCCGCGACCTGATCCACAGACCCACAGCTGAGAGCGGCAGGGCGAGGAGGAAGGGAAGGCGCCAACCCCAGGAGTCGAAGGACGCATCGCTCATCACGGTCGAAAGCAGAAGGATAAGGCCGCCAGCGAAGACCGAGGGCAGTGCAGTTGCCGCGAGGGTGATGTTGATCCACAGGCCGCGCTTCTCCACCGGAGCATGTTCGTAGACGAAGGAGGGCCCGCCGACCGATTCGCCGCCTGCGGAGAAACCCTGGCCCAGTCGGGCGATGATGAGCAGGATGGGTGCGAACCAGCCGATCTGGTCGAAGCCAGGCAGAATGCCGATGAGCGCCGTGCAGCAGCCGACGAGGAAGATCGTGATCGTCAGGGTCTTGCGCCTGCCGACCTTGTCGCCGAGGGCGCCGAAGAACAGTCCGCCCAGGGGCCGCATGACGAAGGCGACGCCGAAGGTGGCGAAGATGATGAGCAGTCCGGTGACTTTGTCGCCGTCGGGGAAGAAGTACTCGGAGAGGATGACCGCCGAGAGCCCGTAGAGCGTGAAGTCGTAGAACTCGACGAATTGGCCGATGCTGCCGCCGACCAGCACTTTCTTCTGCATGCTCGTGGTTTTGCCGGTCTGCTTCATCTGTGTCGCTGACATCAATGCTCCCTCGCTGCGTCATCGTGTGGGAACCATTGTTGCGTCCTGCGTCACATCAGTCCAACAGATAATCTTTAGTCCCGGCATTCATTTAATCTATGAGGCGGCGACACCGCAGACGCTGCAGACACTGCAGTCGGCGCAGTCGGCGCAGTCGGCGCGGACACCGCACCGGCAGTTAGTCGACGGAGCGCAGAATCTCCCTGGCCAGTTCGCTGAACGCTCGGGCTCGTCGGCTCAGACGCAGCTCCTTGGGCCAGACCATGGACAGGTCGATGGTCGGGAACTCATCGAGCAACGGCACGTCGACCGTCATCGATCCGATGTACGTTCCCGACGACACGCTCTGGCTCAGCAGCGAGTATCCATGCCCCATCGCCACGAACGACCGCACAGTTTCGTAGCCGGAGAAGCGGTGCCGCACCTTCGGCACGATGCCCGCGATGCGGAAGAGCTCATCGTAATACTGCCAAGAGAAGGGCAGGTCGAGCTGAATGTAGTTCTCCTCGGCGAGTTCACGCAGATGGATCGGCTGCGGTTTCGCTCCACCCCCGCCGAGGCGGTGGTCAAGAGAGACGAGAACGTGCGGTTCCACGACGTCGATGAGAAACGAATCGAAGCGATCGGTCAGTCCCAGCGTGTAGGTCAGGGCGATGTCGCATTCGCCGGCGATCACGGCTCGTTGCAGGTCGAAGAGGTCGGCTTCGAGATAGTTGACCCGCACCCCGGGGTAGCGCTTCTCGAATTCGGCATGGATGAGCGGCAGGCGGGTCGGCGCGATCGGGGAGAACACCCCGACGGTGAGTTCACCGCTGAGCGAGCTCGCCAGTCCATGGGCGGTTTCGCCCAGAGCGTCGGAAGATTCGAGGAACGGACCGACCTCGGAGAGGAAGCGTCGACCGGCAGGCGAGAGCACAACGGAGCGGTTCTTCTGCCGGATGAACAGGTCGATGCCCAGAGTCCGCTCGAGCTGGGCCATCGCCGTGGAGATCGCCGACTGCGTGACGTTGAGGCGTTTGGACGCTTCGGTCATGCTCTCGCGGCGAGCGACCTCTTGGAAGTACCGCAGCTGGACGAGAGTGAAATCGAGGGCCATAGGTGCCATCATCTCACTCCATGGTGGGCGCCATTTCCGCACCCGCACAGCAGCGAGCGGCGATCTCATTCGCCCCAAGGCAACGGGTGCCCGCACCCTGATCCGCGTCAGGACCCTTGACCGAGCTCTCCCACCTGAACGAATCGAATATTACCGAATATTCGGCCAGCAATCGAAACTTATAGGTTTTCCTATTGCATTACAGTCGAATAGAGACGTATAATTAGAACAAGGATCCATCAACGATGATCGGAACTCACAGCTATGACTGTCACCCCGAACCGCAAGCGGCAGAAGGCAGGACCACACGCCAGCGGCGCGAATCCTGCCTCGCCCGCGGATACCGGCGTGAGCACGGGCGCTATTCCCTCTACCCTCAGCGAACAGCTCAAGTCGGCCGGGCTGGACCTTACCGGCCACAAACTGGCTGAGGTCTTCAATGCCCTGGACCCAGTGCCGATGGTCGACACAGACGATGCCGATGATGCCCCGGCTGCTGATTGCACTGAGGCCGCCTCTGGTGCTGTGCCCGCCAGCGGTGCTGTGCCCGAAACCGACGACGACAACGCGACCGACACTGCACACGGCAGCGATATAGCGACCGGCAGCGACAACGACAACGACAACGACAGCAGTATGACGCCGCCCGCGCTCGAAGCTGCGCCAACGGCGTCTTCCGACGGCGCTCCCGCTGACACCGACAGCCCCGAGGCAGACAGCGAGGCTGCGGACCATCGATCCTCACCCCACCCTCTGCTGACCAATGAGATCTGGAACGATCTCGCCAAGTTCGCACCCGAGGTCACCGACAGCATCACTGCTCTCTTGTCACTCGACGAAGAGCTGCGCACCTTTGATCGCCCCATGGGACCGACCCAAGCCCTGCATCTCATCGACGGAGCCGAAGCCGTCACTCGAGTCAGTGAAGCACTGTCCACGCTGGCGCTATCTGTCTACGAACGAGTCGGCACCCCGACCGACAGCGGCGCCAAAGACACTCAGTCACTGATCCAGAGCCGGCTCAACCTGACCAGACGCGAAGCGAAACGGAGAGCCTCGCTGGCGAAGAACCTCGGCGGACGAGTGACTACCGAGGGCCAGGCGCTCCCGCCGCTGTGCCCTGTTGTGGCGGACAAGCTTCACGACGGGTCGCTGTCCTCCGGCCAGGTCGCTGTCATCGAAGAGTGCCTCAGCAAACTGCCCGAGTGGGTCGACCCCGACGTTCGTACCAAGGTGGAATCTGACCTTGTCGGCTACGCGCCGACGGTGGCGGTCAATGACCTGCGCGACATCTTCCGCCGTGCGCTTGCCCACATCGACCCCGATGGCGCTGCACCCAAGGACCCAAATGACCGGACAATGTACTTCGTTAATGCTCGCCCCAAGCAGAACGGCGACTGGAAGATCGAAGGTCTGCTCGACCCTGCTGCAGGATCAGAACTCCACGGACTGCTGACCTCACGAATTGAATCAGCCGACGAACTGACCGCGGGAGTCTCCGGGATCAGCAGAAATGACAAAGACGCTGCATTCACCCCCAACTCAGGTCCGATACATGCCCCTGGGCAGGAGCAGTTCGAGATCTTCGACTCCGTGCTCACCGGCGATCGCCTCGACGCACCGTCCTGGGCAGTCGTCGACGCAACGAAGATCCCCATCACCGACACGCAGATCGCCGCCGGTCACGGCATCCGAGAAGACGGCAGTACAGTGAACCTCATCAGCGAACAGCCCACCGCTCGCAATTGGATCTACGAGCGCTTCGCGACCCTGATCTCTCGCATCAGCATGAAGGAAGCGGAAAAGGGCTCACCCTATGCTCTGGTCATCACTGCTAAGGCCGAGGATCTCGCCAACAACACCGGAGAAGGTACCACCGGAGCCGGTGATCGCATTCCGATCGAGGAACTGACGAATCGCGGCCTCAACGGCAGAGTGTTCTTCCACTTGATGGACAAAAAGGCGAGAACGGTGGACGTGAAGACTGAGAATCGTTTCGCCAACAAGAAGCAGGTCGCCATCATCACGGCACGGGATCGAGGGTGTACCTTTCCAGGCTGTGACTCTCCGCCCGGATGGTGCGATGTGAACCATGTGGTCCCGCACAGTCAGGGCGGAAAGACAGATATCAACAACATGAGTCTGGCATGCTCGGCCCACCACCACCTCTTGGATCGCTCTGGCTGGGAGATGAGGATGCTCGTCGACGGTCGTCCGGCATGGGTGCCGCCTGCCAGCATCGATCCTGCGCGGAGGCCCATCCTGCATTCCAGATTCCTGGCCCAGGACATCATCGAAACTCTCTTCGACGAATAGTCGCGCCAGCATCAGCATCAGCATCAGCATCAGCATCAACATCAGCACAGGATGAGAACGCCTCAGCCCGGATGAGTACGCCTCAGCTCGGATGAGTGCACCTCAGCCCGTATGAGTGCGCCATGAACTCGACCCGCACGCTGCCGAATAACCGATTCACATGGGTGCGAAATAGACTGAAGCCATGCCAGTAGCACTTGTGACCTTCGATGCAGCCTCAATGCCCCACGACATCTCGGCGGCAATCCCCAGTCCGAGTGTCTCCAGCTTCCATCTGGGGCCGCTGACGATCCACTTCTACGCGCTGTGCATCCTCGCCGGAATCGTCATCGCCATCGTGCTCACAAACCATCGGCTGACCAGGCGCGGCGTGCCCGAGTGGCAGGTTCTCGACATCGCGACACTGGCAGTGCCGCTGGCCATCGTCTGCGCGCGGATCTATCACGTCATCACGCACTACACCGACTACTTCGGCCCCGGCCGCAACCCGTGGAACATCTTCGAACCCGGATCCGTGTGGGCGATCTGGGAGGGCGGAATCGCGATCTTCGGAGCACTGCTCGGCGGTGTTCTGGGCGCGTGGATCATGTGCCGCAGGTTCGGCATCAGACTCACGGCTCTCCTTGATGCACTGGCGCCCGGTGTCATCCTCGCCCAGGCTTGCGGACGGTTCGGCAACTGGTTCAACCAGGAGCTCTTCGGCATGCCGACGACGCTTCCCTGGGGATTGGAAATCGATCCGAGCAATCCGAACTTCCCGGCGGGCCTGCCCGCTGACACACTATTCCATCCGACGTTCCTCTATGAGGTCATCTGGAACAGCCTCGGCTGCCTGGTCCTGCTCTGGCTGGGTCGCCACCTGTTCTTCCAGTGGGGACGCCTCTTCGGCATGTACCTCGTCTGGTACGGCGCCGGCCGCATCGTGTGGGAGTCCATCCGCCTCGACCCGAGCTTCGTCGTCCTCGGTCTGCGCACCAACGTGTGGGCAGCGATCGGAGCCGTGACCCTGGGCCTGCTCATCATCCTCATTCAGAGGCTGCGGCACCCCGGACCTGAGGAATCGCCGTTCCTCACAGGCCGTGAACCCAAGCCGGAGCTTGCTGACTGAGCTCGCTGACCGAGCAAATCTCGCAGACCGAGCAAATCTCGCAGACCCCAGCCAACGACGGGCCTCTCACCTATCACTGCGGGCGGCAGACCCCAGCCGACGACGGGCCACTCCCCCATCGCTGCGGGCTGCAGACCCCCGTCATAGTGGACGCGCGTTCGTCATAGTAGACACGCGTTCGACCCCTCACCCGATCCAGTCGCGCAGCTTACCCAGCCCCTCGGTGATGTCGTCCTCGCCGATGCCCGAATAGGCCAACCGAATATAGCTGCGGTCCTCCCACTCCTGTTTGCGGCCGAAGTGCTCGCGCGTGCAGAAGGAGACTCCCGTGTTGTGCAGCGCCTCGGTGGAAAATTCGGACAGCGTCGCGATCCCCTTGGTCGCCATCGCCTCGGTGACGTCGGGGAAGACGTAGAACGTCGACCCTGGAGTCGCCACGCTCATGCCTGGGATCGAGTTGATGATCGAACACGTGGCGTCACGACGCTTGCGCAGCACTTCGAGCATCCGACCAACTTCGTCCTGCGGTCCTTGCAGAGCGGCGATGCCAGCCCATTGGACGTAGTGGGTGGTGCACGATTCGTCGTTGGTATTCAGCGTCGAAATCACCTCGGCGATCTCACGCGGGGCCACCGCACAACCCAACCGTGACCCGGTCATCGCGAATTTCTTGCTGAACGTGTAGAGGATGACGGTGCGCTCGCGCATGCCGTCCAGCGCGGCGATGGACTTCGAACGTCCCTTGTAGCGCATCTCAAAATAGGCTTCGTCGGAGAGGACCCAGAGGTCGAACTCCTGTGCGATCGCCGCGATTGCTTCGCGTTCGGCCTCGGTCGATTCCGCCGAGATCGGGTTCTGCAGGTCGTTGTAGATGATGGCCACGGTCTTGTCATCGATCGACGCCCGCAGGTGGTCGAGGTCGATGGCAAACCCATCGTCGGTGGGCACATACCGGTACGGCAGGGCCGTCCCGCCGAGGTATTCGATCTGGGATTCGTAGATCGGGAACCCGGGGCTGGGGTAGAGCACGCCCGCGCCGGGGTCCATGACGGCTTGGAGGAATTTCGTGATGACCGGCTTGCCGCCGGTCGTGACGACCACCTCGGCGGGGTCGATCGACATGCCACGTCGTTTCCCGACATCGTCCGCCAGGGCCGCGCGCAGCTCCGGAATTCCGGGGCCCGGGCAGTAGCCGGTCTTGCCATCCCGGATCGCTTTGTCCATCGCTTCGACGATGTGGGGCGCCATGGGGAAATTGAGATCGCCGAGGTGGAAGGGATAGACCTCGTTGCCGGGGGCTTTCCATTCGGCGGCGTCCTGGGCGACCCGGAACGAGGTCTCGGTGCCCAGGTGATCCAAGCGGCGAGCAGTCTTCATTGTCGGCTCCTTCAAACAGGTGGGATGTCTGCGGTCCGACGTCCTCATCCGAGACGGCATCGACGTCCTGATCCGAAGCGAAGCAGCGACGGAATCAGCGACCGTACTTCACACGATAGAGGACGTGGTCAACGTTGGGCAGACGTGTTCAACTGTCGCCGGAGGCGATCACTCCTCACCAGGAGCGATGAACAGCTTCCTCAGTGGCCCTTCGTCGACGTACCAGCGAGTCTTCATTCCGTCCTCGAGGCGGACCAGTGCGCCCGGCGAGAGCTCAATCGGCGGCAGATCCGGTTCGTCGAATTCGATGCGGCCGGTGCCGCTGATGACGAGGAATACCTCGTCGCCCTCGACGTCGCGCATGGCGCCGGCGCTCATCTCCCACAGTCCGTAGTCGGCTCCGGCGATCGAGCCGAGTTCAGTGAAGGCTGTGGTTGCGTCCGCGAAGGCTGTGGTTGCGTCGGCGGGCGAGGCGCCTGAACCTGGCTCGGCAGCCGCGCCATCCGTCGCCGAGGCCGTGGCACCGACCCGCTGCCAGTCCTCGATGGGTTCGTGGTCGAGAGGGAAATCGTGGGTGCGAATTGGCTCCATTGCGCTCATGAAATGAGTGTATCCAGAACCCCACTCCTCCAGGCGATGGCACCCATGGAATCAGAGCCGGTCGTCACTGATTTCATATGGCAATACGCAACCCCGCAACCATTTACTTAGCTCTTGGCGTGGGATAGAACTGATTTCATGTCCTACCTCAACGGTGAGGCCTCCCATTGGCTGACCCAGTCCCCTCCCACGACCATCTCCCCTTCCCCACTTCCCACCGAGAAGCAGGATCTCGTCATCGTCGGCGGTGGCATGACCGGCCTGTGGTCGGCCTATTACGCCAGGCAGGCCCACCCCGACTGGCAGATCACGATTCTCGAAGCCAAGCACATCGGCTATGGGGCCTCGGGCCGCAACGGCGGCTGGCTCTCAACATTGCTGCCGGGCAACAGATCCAAGTACGCCGAGGCGGTCGACCGTGCCCGCACCACCGACCCCACCGGCCCCGTCGGCTCGGCGGGACTGACCGGAGTGGAGTCCGTGCGGTCATTCCAGTCCGCGCTCTTCGACTCCATCGATGAGGTCCTCGAGGTGCTCGACCGGGAGGGCATCGATGCCCATCAGGTCCGCGGCGGCCATATCGATATCGCCCAGTCCGAGGCCGGAATGGCCCGACTGCGCGAACTCTTCGACGGTGACGAACAGTACGGGTACGGGTCCGAGGACATGCAGTTTCTCGATGCCGAGGAAACCCGGTCTCACATCAACGTCGACAACGCCCAGGGTAGCGTCTTCTTCCCCGGCACGGCGCGCATCGATCCGGCCCTGCTGACGCGTGGGTTGGCCGCCGTCCTCAGGAAGCAGGGAGTCACGATCTGTGAGGACACCTCGGCGGCTCACATCAGCAAGGGCGTCGTCGCGACGACTCGCGGCCCGGTCACCGGTAACACGATCTTCGTCTGCCTCGAGGGTTACTCGGATACCGTCACCGGTGATCTCCCCGGGCTGGAAGGACGCCAGGTCATCCCCGTGTTCTCGTCGATGATCGCGACCGAACCGCTGCCGGCTGAAGCGTGGGAGGACATCGGCTGGGACGGCCGCGAATGCCTCGGCGACACTGCGCACACCTTCATCTACGCCCAGCGCACCGACGACGATCGGATCGCTCTGGGCGGTCGCGGCGCACCCTATGAGTTCGGTTCCGGACTGCCGGGCGACGGCCGGGTCCCCGCCGAGGTGGTCGATCTGCTGAGTACGCGACTGTCCTCGCTCTTCCCCAACCTCGAGCTCGAGGTCGCCCATGCCTGGCGTGGTGCCCTGGGAGTCACCCGCGACTGGTGCGCGGGGATCTTCTTCGATGAGGAGCAGCGCATCGGCGTCGCCCGCGGCTATGCCGGACACGGGGTCACGGCGACGCACCTGGCGGCGAAGACAATGCTCGACCGGGCGTCAGGAGCCCCGACTCCACTGACAAAACTGCCCTGGAACGACCACTTCTCCGGCCAGTGGGAGCCCGAACCGATCCGCTGGTTGGGTATCCGCTCGATGTACAAGATCTTCAATATCGCCGACGACTGGGAACGCATCACGGGCGCAAAGAAGACGAGCCTGCTCGCCCAATTCGGCTCACGCCTGGCCGGCCTGCACGAATAGAGCTGGCCCGCACGAATAGAGCTGGCCTGCACGAATCAGAGCCCGCACGAATAGCCCCGCAGATCACGGACAGAAGCACGAGGAATCAATGACACACGAATACCGCCGCATCGCCCCGATGGCCCAGAACTACCCGGCTTCGAACATCCGCAAGATGTTCAACCTGGCACTCAACTACCCGGACGCCGTGAAGCTCACGGTCGGCGAGCCCGATTTCAACACCCCCGAACACATCAAGGCCGCCGGCATCCGCGGGATCGAGAACAACCAGACACGCTATGTCGCCAACGCCGGGATCCCACCGCTACGCAGCGCCATCGCCGGCAAGTATTCAGGTCGCTGGGGTCGAGAACTGAGTTCGGACAATGTCATGGTCTCCTTCGGTGCGATGGAGGCCCTGACCTTCGCCCTCGACGTCACTGTCTCCCCCGGTGAGGAGGTGATCATCCCCGATCCCAGCTTCCCGAACTACGTGGGACAGATCCACCGCCTCGGCGGAGTTGCGGTTCCGGTGCCGGTCAAGGAAGACAACGACTTCAAGTTCCGTGCCGAGGATGTCCGATCGGCTGTCAGCGACAAGACCGCGGCGATCATCATCAACAGCCCGTCCAATCCATTGGGTTCGGTCATGGACCGGGCCGAGTTGGAGAAGATCGCCGATCTGGCCGAGGAGTTCGGCTTCACGGTCATCTCTGACGAGGTCTATGACCAGATCACCTTCGACGATGCGCAGTTCACCTCCATCGCCGAGGTGCGGCCGGGCTTCGATCGGTTCCTCGTCGTCAACAGCTTCTCGAAGACCTATGCGATGACGGGATGGCGGTGCGGTTTTGTCATCGGTTCCGCTGATCTCATCGCGCCGATGGCCTTCCTCCAGGAGGGAATCACTTCAAGCCTGCCGGGATTCGTGCAGGAAGCGGCACTCGCAGCGATCGAAGGTCCGCAGACCGACGTCGACATGATGGTGCAGTCGTATGCGCAGCGCCGCGACCTCATCACCGAGCGCATTGCGGCCATCGACGGGATCAGCATGCTGCGCCCCGAAGCCACGTTCTATGCCTTCGCCAACATCAAAGACTGGGGACTGACCTCGTGGGAGGCGGCCACCGCTCTGCTGGAGAACCACGGGCTGGCGACCATTCCCGGCTCAGCCTTCGGCGCCCAAGGCGAGGGTTACCTGCGGCTGACGTTCTCCGTGTCTCCGGAGACCATCAATGAGGCGTGCGACCGGCTGGAGAAGTTCGCTGCGACTAGGTGAACACAAGGCCTCTGTGGAATACACCGACGCTCATCTGCCTTGATGCCAGTGAGTCCAATAAACGCACCCAAACATTCGAGAGGCAGATATGTCGACAATCACCATCATCGGCGGCCACGGAAAAATAGCGCTCCTTGCGGCACCGCTGCTCAGCCAGGCCGGCCACACGGTTCGTTCGGTCATCCGCAAGGAGGAGCAGTCCTCCGATATCGAAGCCGCGAACGCGACGCCGATCGTCGCCGATGTCGAACAGCTCGACACTGACGCCATCGCCGAGGTGCTGGCTGGCAGTGACGCAGTCGTCTGGTCCGCGGGCGCTGGTGGAAGCGGTGAGGACCGCACCTGGGCGATGGACCGCGACGCTGCCATGCGCGTGATGGACGCTGCCCAGAAATCGGGCATCCGCCGCTTCGTGATGGTGTCCTACTTCAATTCCCGCCTCGTCGACGGTGAAGTTCCCGGCGTTGGGAAGGGCGATGGAATGTATGCCTACTACAACGCGAAGTCGCAGGCAGACGAGCATCTGCGCACGAAGACCGATCTCGACTGGACGGTCCTCGGCCCTTCGGTCCTGACCCTGGAACCCGCGACACAGACGATCACCGTGGACAGCTCAGGGGAGACCCGCGACCTGGACGTGCCCTCAACCTCTCGGGAGAACGTCGCCCATGTCATCGCCGCTGCCCTCGGCGAGCCGGCGAGCTTCGGAAAGACGCTCAATTTCCACGACGGTGACACCCCGATCGCCGAGGCGGTCACTCAGGGAGTCTGAGCTCCGGCTCACCCCGCCGAGGCGAGCGCCGCGTTCCAGCTTCCGTAGAACTTCCGCACCGCCGCGGCCGAGGGCACCTCGCCCTTGTGCTCGGCAGCGTATTCGCCGTAGGCCTTGTACGTGGCACCGACTCCGCGGTCCTCGCAGTCAGCGACTAATGTGGCGATGGCTTTGTCGTAGGCGGCCTCGTCGAAGCGCAGCTGACCGCGCGCTCTGCCACCCGAGCTGGTTGCCAGGCCCGCGGCCTTGAGCGCGTCGTTCCAGGAACCGAAGCGCTGGACTGCGGTCTGGCTGGTCGGTGGCCACACGCTCGCGCCCTTGATTGAGGCCACGCCCAGGTGAGCGAGAACCGCAGTGCGCTGCTTCTCGTATTTCGCCGCGGTCAGCGACACCGGGTCGGCATGACTCCGCACGCGTGAAATGGAGTCGGACACCTCGGCGAGGGCCTTCTTCACACCGGCCTCGTCGGACATCTGATTGCGGAGGGCCACCTCAACCTCGGCGAGGATCTCGCGGTCCTTGGGACCGAGCGCGGACGGAGACGTCGAGCGCATGCCTGCCTCCGTGGCGGCGAGGTGGAGCAGCGCCCCGATGAGCGCGGGGGCGGCCGTGTGGGATCTGTCGGTGGCGGAATCATTCATCGACTTCATCTTACGTGGGATGCTCCGGTGCCACGGTCGATGGCGAAACTCACCGCGAACAGCAGTGCGCACACGGTGGTGGCCATGAGCAGTGACACGATCGCGGAGTCGACGATGAGGAAGTAGCCGCTGCCCAGGAGCACCATCGAGGCACAGGCCGAGACGAGGCGCCCCGTCAGCGTGCCGCCGATGTCGCTGCCATCGAGGATGACGTCGATGAGTCGGGAGATGACGAACCAGGCGACGAAGACGCCGAAGGTGGCCAGTAGCGACTCGGAGAAGGCCAGGCGCATCGGCACTTCAAGCGCCCAGCCGAGCAGCGTGGCAGAGAACGGCATGATGAATGGGAGTCCGGCGGCCACGAGGATCAGTGCCGAATAGGTGAGGGCTTTCCTGTGCCGGTATGCGGTGGTGGTCATGGTTCTTCCCTCCCTGCTCAGCCGGTGAACAGGCCGAGTGCTCCGGTGGCGATGAGTGTGGTCAGGGTCGTCCAGGCTGCGATGGCGATTCCCTGCCACAGCAGGATCCAGGAGGTCTTCACTCCCGCACCGACGAGGATCGTGGAGGTGATCTGGGTGGGGATGGCCAGGGGGCCGAGCAGGCTCGCTCCCGGGACCCCGAAGCGGGTGAGGAAGCGCTTGAACTTGATGCGCCCCTTTGATTCGGGCTTCTTGCTGCTCGCCGGAGGAGCGTCGTAAAGGACGCTGCCCACAGAACCTGCATCGCCGAGGCGGGGGTCGAGGCCTCGAGTATCGTTTGGCGTCTCCTCGGTGATTTCCGCGCCAGCTGGAGTGACGACCGTCCGCGCAGACTCGCGCTTCTGACCCCGCCTGGCCACGACGGCCCGTCGTGCCCTGGCCCCGAGGAGGACGATCACGGTCACGCAGACGAAGTTGCCGATGGCGCCCGCGATGCCGGCGACGACCGGGTTCATACCGGCCCAGACTCCGACGACCGAGGACACCTCTCCCTCGATGAAGGGAATCGCACCGGCCGCCGCGATGATGAAGGGCTGGAGGAGGTCGGGCACATGTGAGGCCAGGCCCTGGAAGAATTCGACGATGGTGTTCATGACGTCCTTTGCACGAAGTTCGGCAGATGCCGGCTCATGGCGAGTCGGATCTGACGCTGACTTCGTTCAGTACAGACTGTGTTCTCGGAACAGGGTCAAGGCCTGACCGTCGAATCCAGGAAATGCTCAGCCGGATTCCTCGGCGATGCGGGCTTTGATGAAGGTCATGAAACGCTCACGGTGCTCTTCCGCCACGTCTAAGTTCGGGTACACCTGGATGAAGGCTCGTTGGATGACGTCGATCTGGGCTTCGTTGTAGAGCTCGGTGATCGACCCGATGATTGCCGACTGACCCATAGTGACGTCGCCGCGCATCCCTTCGTTGGGAGCGAGCAGCCAGGGGTTGTCCTCGAGATGCTGCTTCATGCTCGGCGCAATCGCTTCGGCCAGCCTTGCCCGGGTGGCTTCATCGGCATCCTCGGCGAGGTCATCGACCTCTCGATCAAAGGGCGTCGACTTGGTCATGATCGTCTTCATCTCCACCATCGTCGCCTCATCGTAGAGACGCGAGTAGAGGGACATCAGGCTGCGATCGGGACCGGACATCGTGGCCGCGATGTCGATGAACTCGGAGGCGGTGTCGATCGGGGCGCCGTGATGCAGCAGCTGGGCGATCTGCTCACGAGCCTTCTCCAGTTCGGCGATCGTCTCCCCGAGTTCGACATCCAGTCGTTTGAGTGTGAGCTGCTGGGCCTCATGATCGTCCTCGACGGAGCTGATGTCGGCCAGAGGCACTCCGAGTTCGCGCAGCCGTCGGATCTGCAGGAGCCTGAGCACATGTGAGGGGCCGTACTGTTTGTACCCATTGCTCATCCGCTCGGGCTGAGCCAGCAGATCGAGCTTGTGATAATGCCGAATCGTGTTGACCGTTGTCTCGGTCAGCTGCGCCAACTCGCTCGTGCTCCACCCCACGGGTCATTCCCCTCGCCGCCCTTGCGTCACTGCTGGACAGTCACCAGTGTATTGGCGATCGACGCGCGACGCGCGGCGAGCGGCGAGCGGCTAGCGGCGAGCGGTGAACGGTGAACGGCGACACCGACTGACCCGAGATCCCGCCGAGGCAGAGGCCCCAAGCTTGCTACAGTCACCATATGACAGCGATGCCGGAGTCCCGGTCGAAACGCGAGAGGTGGGGACCCTTCCTCTTCATCGTCGGGGCGTGGGTGCTGGCCGTGATCGCTGTCATCATCTTGTGGTCAGTCTCCCCGGATGATCACGCGAACGGCACTTGCACAGGGATCGGCTTCGGCTGCACACCATCGCCGAAGGACACGATCGTCCTGCTGGGACTGTTCTACGGCCTGCCGCTGAGCCTCGGCTGGTGGGTGGTCGGGGTGATCACCACGGTGCTCATCAATCGGTCCCTCCGAATCAACTGGTGGCTGCGCGGCATCATCTCGCTGGGCATCTGCCTCGCCATCGTGGTGGCAGCAGCCGCCGTCATCGCCTTCGCATTCTCAACAGTCTGAGACGGCATGAGACGGTCTGAGCCGGGCTAAGTCCGTCGACTGCAGTCCTTGACGCGGCCTAGTCTCGCAGGTGGAAACAGCTCACGCTTCAGCCGACGAAGAGGCAGCCGCTCCCGAAGCCGGTGGCGCCGAAGTCCACCCACGTCTGTGGTCAATGAGAAGATGGCACAGTGCCCGAGAACCGACCGACCACTCCCCCGACTCCTCAGGGCAGCTCACCCACATCCCCGTCGCCCCGACCGGCCTCAGCTGCGTCCGGCGCGCCCTCCTCAGCCGGGTGGCGGGATGCCTTCGCCTCGCTCACCGAGGCGGCTCCCAAGGAGTACACGCCCGTGGCCCTGGGATTCGAACTCGTCGAGGTCGTCGCTCGCACCTGGTTCGAGCCCAAGCACACGGTGCTGCTCAAACCCCAGGAAGTCTCCCCCGGCGCGAACCCCAGCTTGGCCGTACGTCCGCTCCTGCTCAGCGAGTCCGGCAACTGGGTCAAGAAGTCACTGACGTGGCGCAACATCGACCGCATGGCCTCGCAGTTCAGAATCGATCCGAAGCAGCAGGAATGGTTCTCCCAGTTCGCAGGCCTGCGAACCCGGGAACGCACAGACTTCACACCCGATGGCGCACCGTTCAACCTCGGCGATTTCCACACTCCTCTGCTGTGGGAGGTTCTCGCACAGGGCAATAACCTCGGCATCGCCTTCGTCGGCGTCAACCCGGGCATGACCATCCGCATCGGCCGCACGTCGAAGGCCGTCATCGACGTCAAACGCGCCCCGGGCAACCTGCAGGTCCAGCCGCGAGCGACGATCGACGAACGCGAGTACGCCCCCGGGTTCATCAAACCGATCTGGACGCACGGCTTCTTCGGCGTCGACCTGCACTCAGGCTTCACTGTCACCCTGGCCCCGGCCGCGGAGCCGACCAGCCAAGCGACGCTGCCTGTCTTTGAGACACCCGGGCCGATCACGATCCCCGACGACGAAGCCGAGGAATTCTTCGAAGAGGTCTACCCTCTCCTGCACACCACCGCCGAGGTCGTCAGCACCGACGAATCCGTGAAGTTCCCCCAATTCAGCGAACCGCGGCTCGTGCTCTTCCTCAAGTTCGGGGCTGGTGACCAGGCGAGCCTCGAATGGTACTGGGAGTATTCGGGACCCCGCCGGACCCTGCCCGTGCAGCAGGCGACGAAGCGCAGCACAACCTCGGTGCCTGATTCCTCTAACCGCGACAACCGCGACCTCGAGCATGAGGCCGGCGTCATCCGCGACGTCGAATCGCATTTGGTCGACGCCTCATTCCCCAGCGGCATCCGCGACATGGAACTCACCGACGCTGACACCGCGGACTTCGTCGTCAACGTCCTGCCCGGGCTCGAGGAGATCGAGCACGTCAAGGTCATCACCCGCGGGAAGAAGCAGCCGTACCGGGAGCTCGGGGGCGAGCCAAACGTCAAGATCACCTCGGTGGAGTCGGAGAAGAACGACTGGTTCGACCTTGGCTTCCAGATCACTGTCGGCGGGAAAGCGGTCCCCTTCGTCAAGCTCTTCACAGCCCTGGCCCAGGGCAAGAAGAAGCTCAAACTCCCCGACGACACGTTCCTGTCCCTGTCGAAACCTGTCTTCGACAAGATCAAGGCCCTCCTCGCCGAGGCGGACCTGATCCCCGAATGGGAACCGGAGTCGCCGAAGATCAGCCGTCTCCACATGGGACTGTGGACCGAGTTCGAGGACCTCGCCGACGAGGCGCTGCCCGCCCAGTCGTGGCGCGAATCCGCGCAGGCCCTGCAGGACCTCGATCAGCTGCCCGCCGTCGACGTGCCCCCACTGGGCGGCGCGACCATGCGCCCGTACCAAGTCCAGGGATTCCGGTGGCTGGCTTTGCTCTACCGGTGCCACCTCGGCGGGATTCTCGCCGACGATATGGGCCTCGGCAAGACCCTGCAGACCTTGGCGCTCATCGCCCATGCGAAAGCCGAGGATCCGTTCCTCGTCGTCGCCCCCACCTCGGTGGTGGACAACTGGGCGAAGGAAGCCGCGAAGTTCACTCCTGACCTCGACGTTCGCGTCGTCGCGGAGTCGACGAAGAAGCGGAAGAAGCACCTCGCCGAGGTGGTCGACGGCGCCGATGTCGTCATCATGTCGTACGCGATGCTTCGCCTCGACGAAGAGCCGATCTCGCGTCTGAGCTGGGCCGGGTTCATCCTCGACGAGGCGCAGTTCGTCAAGAACAGCACCTCGCAGGTCCACCTTGCGGCAAAGTCCGTGACAGCACCCTTCCGCCTGGCGCTGACGGGCACACCGTTGGAGAATTCGCTGCGGGATGTGTGGTCGCTGTTCGCGATCACCTCACCGGGACTCTTTCCCAGTCCGCATCGTTTCGATCAGGAATATGTGCGACCGATCGAGTCGGGTGAGAACCCGGGGCGGATGCAGCGTCTGCAGAAGCGGATCAGGCCGTTCATGCTGCGTCGGTCGAAGGATCTTGTTGCGGCCGATCTGCCGGAGAAGCAGGAGCAGGTCATCAACGTCGAGCTCAATTCCGAGCACCGGAAACTCTATGACCGGGTGCTGCAGAAGGAGCGGAAGAAGATCCTCGGGTTCATCGACAGCGAGTACGACAAGCAGCGGTTCATCGTCTTCCGGTCGCTGACGCTGCTGCGGATGCTCACACTCGATCCGCGCATCGTCGATGTCGAGCATGAGGGCGTGCGCTCGAGCAAGCTGGCTGCGCTGATGGAGCGGCTCGAGGATGTCGTTGCCGAGGGGCACCGGTCGATCGTGTTCAGTCAGTTCACGTCGTTCCTCGACAAGGTGGCCGAAGAGCTCACCCACCGAGGTGTCCCCTTCGTCGTCCTCGACGGTTCCACGAGGAATCGTGGCCAGGTCGTCGAGGAGTTCCGCTCCGGTGCGGCTCCGGTGTTCCTCATCAGCCTCAAGGCCGGCGGGTTCGGCCTCAACCTCACCGAAGCGGACTACGTTTTCCTCATGGACCCGTGGTGGAATCCGGCGACGGAGAATCAGGCAATCGACCGTGCCCACCGGATCGGGCAGACGAAGAGCGTCATGGTCTACCGCTATGTCGCCGAGGGCACGATCGAAGAGAAGGTTCTGGCCCTGCAGAGGAAGAAGGCCGAGCTCTTCGATTCGCTGATGACCGACGGCGGAGCCTTCGAGGGCCGCGGCCCCAGCGGGCAGGCGTTTAGCCAGACAGTCACGGCTGATGATATTCGGGGGCTGCTGGAGGGGTAGAAGGGCGGCTCTCTCTGTCGCTCCGGTGACGAACAGAGCTAAAGTCACCTTCCGATCTAGAATATTTACTTTAGATTGTTTAAAGTAAATATTGATAGACTGCTCAAGAGCTTAGAACTCCTCAACCCCGCAGGAAAGACCGATCCCATGCCGAAGACAGTTGAGCGCTATTGGTCACCACCCAATCCTGCTGGCTTGAGCAGAAAGGATCGCGCGTCCGGAACCTACTTCGCGCACATACCTGACGAATTGGCTGCTGGTCTTCCTCCGCTGAGCAGTGAGGCTCAGCAGGCCGCCGAAGACGCAGTTGTCGTGCTCGCGCGACTCGATGAGCGAATCGGCGAGACCGGCGGCCGGTATCTCAATCACCTGCTCATTCGATCCGAGAGCATTTCCTCGTCCTGGATAGAAGGGAACCGACTCAGCCCTAAGAAGCTCGCGATCGCCGAGTTGCTCCACCAGGGCGATCGGGTGGCGCTCGACGTCATTGCCAATGTTCGAGCGACAGAAGCCGCAATCGACGATCTCGCCAATCCACAGCGAACTATCACCACTGCCCAGATTGAAGAACTACAGCATTCCATTGAGCCTCGACTCGAATTTGGACTGCGTCAGGAGCAGAACTGGGTCGGAGGCCCTGGCAACAGCCCATTGCGCGCGGAATTCATACCGCCCCCGGAGTCCGAGGTGCCTCGCCTGGTGGCCAATCTCGCCGATTTCATCACTGAAACGTCGGGCAACCCCGTTGCTCGTGCTGCGTTGGCGCACGCACAGTTTGAAACGATCCATCCATTCACGGACGGAAACGGAAGAACGGGGCGGGCCCTGGTCCACACGGTGCTCAAACGATCCGACGCCATTCGCAATGTTCTGGTGCCGATCAGCACAGTGTTCGCTTCTGACACAAATGCCTACATCGGTGGCCTGACATCGTTTCGTAGAGATCCTGCTGATCTGGATCATTGGGTATTGGCATTCGCTGCCGCCATTGAACATGCGGCCAACAACGCGGTCCTTCTCGCCGAGGACATCACTGCTTTAGACCAGACGGTATTCGATGACCTCATCCGACATCGCAGCAATCTGGGTAAATCTCCCGCGCGCCCGCGTGCCAATTCAGTCATTCTCAAAATACTCGACAACCTGGCTCAGCAGCCTGTGCTCACGATCGATTCAGTCGCCGAGACGCACCGGGTGACTCCGGCTGCTGCGCAGCGTGGCCTCGTCGAACTCACCGAGGCGGGGATCCTCAAACGCACCAAGAATCACAAGGGCAAGATCATCTGTTATACCGCTGATCAGCATTTGGCTTATGCCGAACTCATCGAATCGAGCAACCGAAAACGCTGAAGGTTCTTCGCGCCCGCCTCGACGGCGGAGCCTTCGAGGGCCGCGGCCCCAGCGGGCAGGCGTTTAGCCAGACAGTCACGGCCGATGATATTCGGGGGCTGCTCGAGGGGTAGTGCTCGTTTGCCCGTTGTCCGGACATGACCACGGGGCAGGTGGCCACGGGGTTCAAGCCTTCCCGATTTCCAGCTTCTCCTGTCCCTGGGCGGAAGGAGTGAGGATGACTTCCTGCACAGCCTCGAGCTTCTCGATCTCCACCTCTGTCCTGCGCAGGCGTTCGGCCAATTGGCTCTCGGGATCATCTCCGGTGAGGTCGACGGCCGCGACCAGGTAGACGCTGCCTGGGCCGATATATTCGATGTGGAGGTAGCTGACGCTGTCGATGGCCGGGACCTTGAGCATCGATTCGAGGAAGTCATCGCGAATTGCCTGGGTGACGGTCTCGCCCACGAGGAAGCGGCGATTGCGGTCGATGAGGATGATCGCGACGATGCCGAGGAGGATGCCCACGAGGATCGAACCGATCGCGTCGAAGGCAGCAATCCCGGTGAGCTGGTGGGCGAGCATGGCGACGACGGCGATGGTGATGCCGATGAGAGCCGAGGCGTCCTCTGCGAAGACGGCGCGCAGGGTGGGGTTCGGACCGTTCATCACGTATTCGACCGTGTTTCGGTCGAGTTTGGCAGCGCGGGCACGGCCCTGGCGCACCGACTGGATGAATGAGGTTCCTTCGAAGAGGAACGAAAGCCCGAGCACGATGTAGCCGACAAGGTAGCTGCTTTCCTCCGCCGGGGCGAAGAGTGATGAAATGCCGTGCCAGATCGATACCGCTGAGCCAACCGAGAAGAGTCCGAATGCGGCAAACATGGACCACACGTAGGCGTCGCGTCCGTATCCGGTCGGATGGCTGGAATCCGGCGGCTTCTTCCCTTTGCGTTCTGCGATGATCAGGAAGACCTGGTTACCGGTGTCAGCCCAGGAGTGAGCCGACTCGGCGACCAGGGATGCCGAGCCTGTCATGACGGCTGCGACCGTCTTAGCGATAGCCACGGCGAGGTTGGCGAAAAAGGCGATGATGACGGTGAGCAGGCTGTCGCTGCCGCTGTCCTTCTTCTCGCCCGAGTCGTCCGAGTCGTCGTTCGCCTGCCCGCTCATGCGCGGTTCCAGGTGAGGATGGTCAGCATGGCAGTACCTCTCGTTCGAGTGGTCAGTAGACCTTCTGCCACCAGCTTACGACTGCGGAGCGGTTCGCAGGGTGCGTCTAGGCGACGGCTAAGCGATGCCAAAACGCTGAAGGTCGGGCAGCCTCGGTGGCATTTGTCGAAAGACGGATTCGAAGAGGTCGTCGAGAGTGACGACGTACCAGCGGTTGCCTGTCCATACGTTCATCTCCCTGGCACCGCATTCGATGATCGTCAACTCGAATCGCGACCTCGGCGGGAGCAGGACGCTCCCGTTTGCGTGGGGTTTCCACTCGCCGCGGTAGTCGGTCCACCCTAGAGTCAGCCGAAGCCACCCGTCCACCAGAATCTCAGCAAAACCCCACTGTTTGGTTTCAGGATCGTGCATGACGCCGAAGGGCGCGGCAACAGACGGGAACACACATGGCCCGTCCGGGGAAGAAGCGAGCAGCCCCCGATGCATGATCGAAGATGAGAGCGGATTCGCCGATCGCATTGACGTCCCAGAATTCGGTGTCGCGCTCCTTCGACTGCCACAGCAGGTCTAAGGCCGGCGAGTATTTTGTGAGTTGTGAATACGGGTGCTCTCCAGGCACGTCCTCCTTTTCACTGACCACCCAGATGTTGTTCTCGGCTGTGATCTGGATATCGATGATGGCTCCGTCGAATGTGCCTGCACAGACCACAGAGCCGTCGCTGCGAAGCACGGCCACATCATCAGTTCTACCCGCTTCGCGATCATCCGTATGGTCAACGTCGAACTTCGATGGCCCCGAGTAGATCAGCAGGTTTCCGTTCGGAAATGCGCGATATTCCGCGGCCGGAAGATCGATGTAGAGGTCCCACTGGGCAAGCACGGAGTTCTCGTCCTGCATGATGACGGTTTCCTGCCGAAGGCTCGTTCTGGGCAGTTCGATCCACGACCCATCGCTCGCAGTGGCATATCTGCGACGCTCGGACCCGTCACACCAGATGCCCAGGGAGGTACCGGGCAGACCACGAGCCACATCGACAAGGCTGAACTCGGTGCCCGGCGCCTCCAACCGGGTCGGAAAAGGGTGAGCCCAGCGAATTCCGTGGGAATACTCGTACATGACCCGATGATGGCACCCGCCACTGACACGACCTGGCACGGAAATCGATCCTGCGCCGGCCCAGACCCCGCACTCATCCCTGTCGAGGTGACAGAATCGACTCTACGCACCCACCGCCGGGTGCCCTGTCGGCACACCCACCGCAGGCCCGTCATCGAAGGAACCGATTTGGCATCCCCCGAAGAGTTCGTCCGCCCCTTCGCCCAGGTAGCCCTGGCCAACATCACTCGTGACTATCCGTACGCCGCCCACCACGTCGCGCAGTCGTCCGCCGACATCGTCGAACCGCGGGAGAAGAACCCAGCGTTTGCCAACTCCTTCGACTGGCATTCCAGCGTCCACATGCACTTCCTTCTCGTGTCATTGCTGAGCACCGAGACCGCCCAGACCGCACCGTGGCGCGACGCGGCTCTCGATACGCTGGTTGCTCATCTCAGCCAGGCGAAGCTCACCACCGAGGCGGCTTTCCTGCGCGAGAATCCGACGTGGGAGCGTCCCTATGGTTGGGCATGGGCCGTCGAGCTCGTCCGGGCACTGCATGCCAGTTCCGAACCGCGGTTGCGGGATCTGGCTCCGGGCGCCGAGGTGCTTGCTGACACGGTCTTCGACCTGACCGTGGCATGGCTGCCGAAGATGGCAGCACCCGTTCGCCACGGGCTGCACTCGAATACGGCGTTCGGTCTGCGCCGGATTCTGCTTGGAGCCCGTGACCTGCGACGCCACGATGTCGTCGAGGCCATCGCCGCCTCTGCGAGGTGCCGCTTCGCCGATGATCGTGCGTGGAACTTCCATCAGGAGCGCAGCGGCCAGGACTTCCTCTCTCCCGGGCTTTGCGAAGCCGATCTGATGGCAGAGGTACTGACCGAGGATGAGCTCGCCGTGTGGCTGCCGAACTTCCTGTCAGAACTGACTCCGGAATCGCCCGCGCTCAAACCTGTCGAGGTCCTCGATCCCACGGACGGATATCAGAGCCACCTCTACGGTCTGGGGTTGTCGGTCGCGGCGTCGCTGATGCGTCTGGTGCCCAAGTTGCTCACAGCCGTCGAGCACTCAGGCAATCACGAAGCGGCCGACCACGCGAGAGGATTCCTCACAACGGTCGACCACCTCATGACCCCGGGTCTCGAAGCCGCGGTCTCCGACGAATACATGGCCTCGCATTGGGTCGCGACGTTTGCGTGGGAGGCCTTGGTGTTACGGGAAGGCTGATCCGCCACACTACGTAGATGCTCTCCCGCCGAGGCTCTACTCCCGCACCTGCCCGATCTCAGCATCGGCCGGAATCCGGTCAACCGTGAGGGCTTGAGGACCTCGTCGAGCTCATCCGCGCCGAGCAGTCCCTGCTTCATCACGAGGTCGGCGACCTTCTCGCCGGTGGCCAGAGCCTCCTTCGCCAACTTCGCCGCCGGGGCATAGCCGATGATTGGGTAAGTCCTGCGCAGAGCTCGAAGCCGAGAAGGCGGAACTTCCCTGAGTAAGCCTTCTCGCAAACGACATCCGAATGGATACTGTCAGCCCAGTCATCGCACCCCCGGCGTGCGTCCCTTTTGAGCCCTACGTTATTCACGACCGCCCACTTGGGGTCCGCAATACGGCCGCATATCGAGACTGATCTGCGCGAACAGATTCGAAGACAATCAGCCCAGAAGTCGTTGGCCACTGAACATAAACGCCTGCAACTGGCAGAACCGTAATGCTTCTCAGTCCACTCGCATACGCTTCCGACAGCAATTCCGTGACCGCGTTTTCTGGACGGCCCGACGCGCTGTGTTCGATCAGTGGCCATGACCACTGATCGAATGCAGCCAGGTCGATGCCTTCGTCGCTCGGCGTCATGTGTCCCCATTGAGGCATCGGAGCATGCGAACGTGGCTGTTCTGCTCCGTACTGTGAGTACCACTCAATGCGCGCATCCCACAGCAGAGACCACTCGTTGCCCAGCTCCGACTTAGTCACGTTTTCCGGGCGAACAGTCTCGCCGACCTCAGGAGCTTTGGGAAGGCGCCGGAACGTCTGGCCTCACAGACAGAGCCCAAGCGTGCCGAAGAAACAGGAGTCTCAGCAGCCCGCTCGGCTTCGGGTCAATCGCGATGTAGTTTTGGATCGTCGTTGCATCCGACGGCTCAGTCATCATGGCCCTTCCCAACTCGATATCCGTGTCGGCAGTGGTGATCATCCCACTCTATTCACACAACCAACATTGCCGCTAGTCATCCAGCCGGCGCCCGCCATCACCTCGGCATTAACCGCGATCATCCGGTAGATGCCCTCGGCAGTGAGCAGCGTTCCGCCCATGAAGTGCAGGCCGTAGGCGTCCTCCATCGCCACCAGATTGGCTTCGATGATAAGGGTCAGCAGCGGCTCATCGTCTATCGCGCCTCCGTGGCCGAGATGGTCGTGCCTTGCGATGACCCGAGCCCCGTGCGCTTCTGGCAGAACTACTTCGACGCCGGTGAGCACTCGATGGGCAAGAGCGCGAACGCCTTGTCAGATGCAGATCGCCGACCGTTCGGGCAATCTTGACCTCGCGGACCGGGCCAGGGGGCTCTTCACCAGGGTCGATGAGCCCATGGCTCCCGATCTCGAGGCGGCAGCCTCCGATGAGTACAAGGCCTCACATTGGGTCGCGACATTTGCGTGGGAGGCTCTGGAACTGCGGGAAAGATCAGTCGCCACGTTATGTAGATGCTCACCCGCCGAGGTAGTCGCCCTTATTCCCGAGCCTGCCCGATCTCATGGCCGGCCGGAATCCCTGTCAATCGTGAGGGGTAGAGAACCACCGATCTGAATCCCTATCGTCATTCGCAGTGCTGACTGACCCTTTTTTCGAGGAGCTATTACACTCGCAATTGTGCCGAGCACAAAAGCACAACCAGCTATGACTGCACGCGACAGTCGGCGATGCGAGGTCCTACTCGCGATAAGGCGCGACAGAGCCTATTGCCACGAGCCAACGCAAGTAACCGCGGCGTGGCTTCATCCAGGGATTTCCATAATCAGTTCGAGAATTTGTCCAAGACCGATCCGACCTAGCCATCGCCGGCTGACGAGGTCTTTAGAATAATTTGGCTCCACTTTTGACGAACAATAGGCCGCGGGAACTAGGGCATGTCTCCTTTATTGGCGGAGCCATGTCAGGATCGCGCTGATCACGACGGCCGCTCGATAGGTGATGGCGAGCTTGTCGTATCTC
>NZ_JALDSX010000032.1 GCF_022748595.1 Brevibacterium sp. ZH18
CGCACCGCCGGCGCCTCTTCCGTGTCTCAGTGCAGGTCGGGGTTGAGCTCGATGCCCTTGGAATCGCGGGAGATCGCTTCGACGGCTCCGGAAACCGAGTTGCGGCGGAACAGGATGTTGTTCTGACCGCTGAGCTCCGAGGCCTTGACGACCTTGCCGTCCTCGCTCGGGACGGTCACGCGTGTTCCCGCCGTGATGTAGAGACCGGCCTCGACGATGCAGTCATCGCCGATGGAGATCCCCACGCCGGAGTTCGCGCCCAGCAGGCTGCCGCTGCCGATGGCGATGCGGTGAGTGCCACCGCCGGAGAGCGTGCCCATGATCGAAGCACCGCCGCCGATGTCCGAACCTTCGCCGACGACGACACCCTGTGAGATGCGTCCCTCGACCATCGCCGAGCCCAGCGTGCCCGCGTTGAAGTTGACGAACCCTTCGTGCATGACGGTCGTACCGGCGGCCAGGTGAGCGCCGAGGCGGACCCGGTCGGCATCGGCGATGCGCACACCGGAGGGGATGACGAAGTCGGTCATGCGCGGGAACTTGTCGAGTCCGTAGACGGCGACAGGTCCCTGGGCCATGAGCTTCGCGCGCGTGGCTTCGAAGCCTTCGGGGGAGCAGGCACCGGCAGAGGTCCACACGATGTTCGCGAGGTGGCCGAAGACGCCGTCGAGGTTGACGTCGTTGGGGGCCACGACACGGTGGGAGAGGGCGTGAAGGCGCAGGTAGGCATCGGCCGCCGAGGCGGGGGCTTCGTCGAGGTCGATCGTCGTCGTCACGACCTCGGTGCGGGTCCCGCGGGCCTCGTCGGTGCCGACGAGCGCGTCGAGTCCGTCATCGGTCGAGCGGGAGGAGGCGGTCGCCTCGGCGGCGTCGTGGGTCTCACCCGTGCTCAGGGCGGGGTACCAGACGGTGAGGATGGAATCATTGTGCACCGTGGCCAGACCACGGGCGGAAACTATGCGTTGAGTCATGTCTCAAAGAGTAGTCGGTGGTGGGCGTACTAGGCTAAGCCGTATGACTGTGGATCCATCCTTTGAGACCGATGTAACCTTCGCCCCCACCGGGAGCCTCGCCGACTACCTGTTCTCCGCCCTCGACGATCCGGCCGAGCTGACGGGTCGCCTGTGCGCGATCGAATCGGTGTCCGGCAATGAGCGCGCGATCACCGACGCTGTGGCCGAGGTGCTCGCCCGGATCAGCGCCGGCGACGGCCCAGACCTCGAAATTCTGCGCGACGGCGACACGATCGTTGCCCGCACCCAGCTGGGTCTTGCCGAACGTATCGTCGTGGCCGGGCACCTCGACACCGTCCCCGTGGAGGACAACCTGCCGCCGCGGCGGACCAGCCTCGACGGCGACGAGGTCATCTGGGGCCGCGGTGCGTGCGATATGAAGGCCGGGGTCGCAATGGCACTGGTGAGTGCGGCAGCGCTGCGCGCACCGAACCGCGACGTCAGCTGGGTCTTCTACGACCATGAGGAGGTCGACGCCTCACTCAACGGACTCGGCCGCGTCTCCCGCAACCACCCCGACTGGCTGGCCGGGGACTTCGCCATCCTCGGCGAACCCTCGAACGCGTCGGTCGAAGGTGGCTGCAACGGCACCATGCGCGTCGACGTCACGACCACCGGGGTGCGCGCACACTCTGCTCGAGCGTTCATGGGCGTCAACGCGATCCACGCAGCCGCCGAGGTGCTCACCCGTTTGGCGCAGTACGAGGCGGGCACCGTCGCGGTCGACGGTCTCGACTACCGCCAGTCACTCTCGGCCGTGTCGATCACCGGGGGAGTTGCCGGCAACGTCGTCCCCGACGCCTGCACTGTCGCAGTGAACTACCGCTTCGCCCCGAGCACGTCTGCTGCCGAGGCCGAAGCCTTCCTCCGCGAATTCTTCACCGGCTTCGAGGTCACGGTCACCGACGCCGCCGAAGGTGCCCGGCCCGGACTCGACCGGGAGATCGCCCAGGACTTCATCAGCATGCTCGGCCTCTCGCCCGCGCCCAAGCTCGGATGGACGGACGTGTCGAGGTTCAGCGCCCTGGGCGTCCCGGCCGTGAACTTCGGCCCCGGCAACCCGCTGTACGCCCATAAGTCGGACGAGCATGTGAAGGTCGCCGAGGTGGATGCCGCCGCCCGGACCCTGCTCGGCTACCTCGAAGGACGATCAGCCCGATGACCGACCCCGACCAGGACGGTCTGCCCGTCGACGCAGCGTTCTACAGCAAAGGGCCGCTGCGTCTGCGCGGGTCTCAGGTTCCCGCGACCACAGCGGACCAGCGCCTGCTCGAATCACCCGGACGCTCGGATTGGGTCCACGAGGACCCCTGGCGGGTACTGCGCATCCAGTCGGAATTCGTCGAGGGCTTCGGCTCCCTGGCCGAGATCGGCCCGGCGGTATCGATCTTCGGCTCTGCCCGTCTGGGTGCGCACACCCAGGCCTTCCAGGACGCCCGGGAGATCGCCCGACGTATCGCCGCCACCGGCCTTGCGATCATCACCGGAGGGGGACCGGGAATCATGGAGGCAGGCAACATGGGTGCCTGCGACGCCGGGGGAGTCTCGATCGGGCTGGGGATCGAGCTGCCCTTCGAATCGGGACTCAACGACTATGTCGAACTCGGGGTGAATTTCCGCTACTTCTTCGTCCGCAAGACCATGTTCCTCAAATACTCCCGCGGCTTCGTCGTCATGCCCGGAGGCTTCGGAACCCTCGACGAACTCTTCGAAGCGTTCACCATGGTCCAGACCGGAAAGGTCACCTCGTTTCCCATCGTGCTCTTCGGCACCTCCTACTGGCGCGGACTCGTCGACTGGATGACCACGACCCTGCTGGCCGAGGGCACGATCAGCGCGCGCGACATGGATCTCTTCACCCTCACCGACGACATCGATGAGGTCGTCGACATCATCGGCGGAGTCGACGGTGAGGACAGAGCGCAATGAGGGAGGGCTTCGAGCTTTCCCAGGCCCGGCCCGGGGCACCGGCGATCATGGCCGTGGTGAACCGGACGACTGACTCGTTCTACGAGTCCGCTGCCACCGCCGAGGAGGCCATCGCCGCTGTGGAGACGGCCACAGCTGAGGGTGCGAGCATCGTCGACATCGGCGGGGTGCGGGCAGGACGGGGCCGGGAGATCTCCGTGAGGGAGGAGATCGACCGCGTGTGCCCGGTCATCGAGGCCGTGGTGCAGAGCCATCCGCAGGTGCTCATCAGCGTCGACACCTGGAGGCACGAGGTCGCCGAGGCGGCCTGCGCCGCCGGGGCGGGTCTGCTCAACGACACCTGGGCCGGGGTCGATCCCGAACTCGCCCATGTGGCTGGCCGGCACGGTGTGGGCATCGTGTGCTCGCACACCGGAGGCCTGTCTCCGCGCACCGACGCCCACCGCAATCGCTACGGGCTCCATTCAGGTGACGTCGTCGATGCGACGCTGGCGGGTGTGACGAAGCTGGCCGAAGCGGCTCTGCGTGCGGGTGTCGCGGCGGAGAAGATCGTCATCGACCCGACACCGGACTTCGGGAAGAACACCTACCAATCACTGCGGCTGCTGCGCGAACTGGAACGATTCAGCGCCACTGACTTCCCCGTGCTGCTCGCGATCTCCCGGAAGGACTTCATCGGGGAGGTCATCGGCGATGCGGCACCCGCCGAGCGTCTGCACGGAACCATTGCCGCCACGGCCCTGGCGGTGGCGAAGGGGACGGCGATGATCCGCACCCACGATGTGCGGGCCACAGCCGATGCCATCGCCGTGACCCTGGCGATCGCCGGCGAGGCCGTTCCCCGGCATACCGTCCGCGGTCTGCGCTAAGCGACACACAGCTGGGGCTCCTGAGAAGATCGTCAGGTCCGCTGTGAGAAACTGGCATCATGCCTTTGTGGATTGTGATCGGAGTGGCTGCGGCCGTCTTCGTGCTCGTGATCGTGCTGGCCGCATCGTTCAACGTCTTCTCCGCCGAATCGGCTGAGGAGACCGACGCGGACTGGGACGGACTGCCGTCGGACTTCACGTCCGCGGACCTCGACCGGCTCACATTCCGGCCGGCTCTGCGCGGCTACCGCATGGCCGATGTCGACGAAGCGGTGAGTCGTCTGCGCGCCCGCATCGACGAACTGGAAGCGGCACCCACCGACCGATGAGCCGCCCCCGCGATCTGCCCGGAATCACCGTCGCTCCCGAAGCCTTCGACTCCTCACGGCTGAGCCGCCTCGGTGCGCTCTTCCTGGCTCTGCCGATGTGGGTCCAGGCCGTTGCCGTGTACTTCGTCTCCCGCGTCGTGAGCATCGCAATCTTCTCCGCGGTCCTCAAACGCCAGGATCCGGCCAGCTGGTCATCGAGCCCGGTCACCACCACGCTCAACGACTTCCTCAACTTCTGGGACGGCGGCTGGTACTCGCGCGTCGCCCGGGAAGGCTACCCGAGCGTGCTGCCCGTCGACCAGGCGGGCACGGTCACCGAGAACCAGTGGGCGTTCTACCCGCTGCACCCGGCCGTGGTGAGCACCATCTCGAATGCCACCGGGCTGAGCTACGAGGTCGTCTCACCGCTCATCTCGACGCTCGCAGCCGGTCTGGCCGCCATCGTCATCCTCGCCCTGTTCCGCAAGTACGTCGATCCGGGTCAGGCGCTCATGGGGCTGGCGCTCGTCATGTTCTTCCCGCCGGCGGCCGTCTTCTCGACCGGCTACGCGGAATCGCTGACGCTCCTGCTGCAGGCCACTGCCCTCTTCCTCATCGTCGAGCGACGGTATCTGAGCGCCGTCCCGGTCGTCTTCCTCATGGACCTCTCCCGTCCGATCGGAGTGGCGTTCTCCTTCTTCATGCTCTTCCACCTCATCGATCGCCTCGTGCGCAGGAAGTCCGATCCGTATCCTGTCGCCGAGGTGGTCCGGTCGTGGGCCCTGGGCGTGCTCTCCTGTGCGGCGGCGCTCGTCCACCCCGTCCACGCCTGGATCGTGACGGGGTCGATGACCGCTTACACGGACACCGAGGCCGCCTGGCATTCGGGGACCTCGACCTATCTCGTCCAGTGGGTGGCTCGGGCCAACAGCCTCATCGGCCCTCTGGGTCCGGTGCTCCTCGTCCTCGTGGTCGCGGGAATGCTTGCCTTGATCTTCTCCCCGGCGGGTGCCCGGATGGGCCGGACCCTGCAGCTCTTTTGCCTGGCCTACGGCATCTACCTGCTCATCTTCTTCAACCCGCAGACCTCGACCCTGCGTCTGCTGCTGCCGCTGTTCCCGATGGCGTTGACACTGGCCCTCGTCCGCTCCCGCGGATACCGGGCGATGGCGCTGCTGACGTTCTTCATGCTCCAGATCATCTGGGTCGCCTACCTGTGGCACTTCACCCCGCCGGCCGATCTACCGCCGTGAGTCTCGGTTTTCGAGCGGGTTACCCGCCGGAGACCGTATCGTGGAATAATCGAAGCAGAACATTCGGTCCATCGAAGCGTGGACAGTCGAGCATCACCAACGGAAGGAAGAGCCCACATGGCAGCCCAGAAACCCCGCACCGGCGACGGACCTCTGGAAGTGACCAAGGAAGGTCGAGGCATGGTGATGCGACTTCCGGTCGAGGGCGGAGGCCGTCTTGTGATCGAACTCAGCCGTGATGAGGCGACGGGCCTGCACGATACCCTGGCCGAGACCCTGGGGATCTGAGACCGGGTATTCCGCCTCAGCACCGGAGTTGGAGAACAGCACCGCAGTGTGAGAACAGCACCGTAGTTTGAGAACAGCAGAGACTTCACAGAGTCTCTGCTGTTTTGCTGTTTGCTCAGCGCAGGGTCTTCTGGACCATGAGCAGGCCCTGGCCGACGGGCAGCAGCACTCTCTCGAGCCGCTCCTGTCGAGCGAGGCGGTTGAGCAGCCCACGGGCCGCCTGAGTCCGGGGTGAACGGTCGACGGGATCGGCCACGCCGCCCTTGAGCAGCGTCTGATGGATGACGAGGAGTCCGCGCGCGTCGAGGAGGCGCAGGGAGGGCTCGATCATGCGTTCGAGGTTCGTCGGCTCCGAGTCGATGAAGACCATGTCGTAGGCAGCCGGTGCGAGTCGGGTCAGCACCTCTTCGGCTCGACCGCTCATCAGCCGCAGGCGTCCCGGCCGGATTCCGGCCATGTCAGTGAGGTCGCGGGCTGCAGATTGGGCCGTGGAGTTCGTGTCGATCGACGTCAGGATCCCGGCCGTGGGCATTCCGCGCAGCAGCGCCAGGGTCGACGTGCCGGCGCCGGTTCCGACTTCGACGGCGGCGACAGGGCTGAGCAGCCTGGCCAGAAGCGTCAAGGTTGCGGCTGTTGTCTGCGAGACGGGGGAGATGCCGTTCTCGTGCGAGAGCGTGCGGGCGGCGTCGAGCAGCGGGTCAGGTCCGTTGTACTGCTCTGAGAAGGTGAGATCACCTGCATTCTCGCGTGACAATCGACCCTCGCTTTCGGCTGGCATTTCCGTTCAAGTCTAACCGCTCTCGGGATCGATTCCGCGCGTTTGCCACAGCTCGTCGAGTTCCTCGACGGAGAGGAAAGCCGACTTGAGCACCTTGTCATGCCCATGGACAGTTCCCTCCTCGTCCCAGTGCCGGCGCGCCTCGGGCAGCAGCTGCACAGGCAGGGCACCTGCGGCGTTGACGACCTTCCACCAGGTGACATTCGATCCGAAGATCCGCATCACGCGGCCGACGTAGCGCGGGGAGCAGGAGGCGACGAGTCCGATGGTGCCGTAGCTGACGACGCGGCCTGCGGGCACGAGTTCGACGAGACGCAGCACGCGTTCGACGCTCACATCATCCATACCGTGCCCTTCCGCGCGTGTCCCGAACCTGAGTCCATCCCGAGTCGAGCATACGTCGGTGCACGGTAGACTTGGTTCTATGTTCATGGGTATCAACGGCACCGAGATGTTGATCCTTGTCGTTGTGGCACTGGTCGTCATCGGGCCCAAGCGTCTGCCCGAATACGCACAGAAGCTGCGTGACTTCGTGCGGCAGATGCGTCGCATGGCCGAAGGGGCCAAAGACAGCGTGCGCCGCGACTTCGGCGACGACTTCAAGGACGTCGACTGGCAGAAGCTCGATCCGCGTCAATATGATCCGCGCCGCATCGTGCGTGAAGCTCTCGTCGAAGAGGACTCGGCCATTCGCGAGTCCAAACGCAAGGAGCAGACGTCGATTGCCACGGAGACGTCACCGGAGCCGCAGGAGTCCGCTGACTCCGTGGAACCGACACCGACGCTCTCACCGATCGAGCGCTTCCAGGCACAGTCTGTTCTGCGCGACCGGGCGTCGGCGCCTCCTTTCGACTCCGAGGCCACCTGAGCCCGAGTCGGATCACACCGGGCTGAGGCCCAGGGACTTCCCTGAGAGTCCGCGAGCGCGCTGTCCCAGCGCCGCGGCCATGGACGTGAACGCTTCCGCCGCTGGGGAATCAGGGTGCGCGAGCACGAAGGGGGTGCCGGCGTCTGAGCCTTCGCGGACCCGGGTGTCGAGCGGTATCTGGGCGATGAGCTCGACCTCTGCACCCGTCGTCTCGGACAGATTCGCGGCAACACTGGCGCCGCCGCCGGTGCCGAAGACGTCCATCCTGGTGCCGTCCGGCATCTGCATCCAGGACATGTTCTCGATGACTCCGGCCAGGCGCTGATTCGTCTGGGTGGTGATCGAGCCGGCGCGTTCGGCAACCTGCGCAGCCGCCTGCTGCGGCGTCGTGACGACGAGCAGCTCGGACTGGGGCAGCAGCTGGGCCACGGAGATCGCGATGTCGCCGGTGCCCGGCGGCAGATCGAGGAGCAGAACGTCGAGGTCGCCCCAGAACACGTCCGTGAGGAACTGCTGCAGGGCACGGTGGAGCATCGGTCCCCGCCAGACGACTGCCTGATTGGGCGGGACGAACATGCCGATGCTCATCACCTTCACGTCAAAGGCGACCTGAGGGATGATCATGTCGTCAACGCGGGTCGGCTGGCCGGAGAGCCCGAGCATCCCCGGGATCGAGAAGCCGTAGATATCGGCGTCGACGACGCCCACGCGCAAACCCGTCCGGGCCAAAGACACAGCGAGGTTCGCGGTGATCGAGGACTTGCCGACACCGCCCTTGCCGGACGCAATCGCATAGACCTTGGTCAGGGAGTCGGGACGGTTGAAGGGGATGTCGCGGGACGAGCCGGCGCCCTGGAGCTTCTCACGCATCGCAGTGCGCTGTTCGGTCGTCATCGTCCCCAGGACCACAGCCACCTCGGTGACGCCCTCAACCTGGGACACCGCTGCTGTGGTGTCCTTCGTGATCGTACCCTTGAGCGGGCAGCCGGCGATCGTCAGGAGCACGGTGACCGTGACCTTCCCACCCTCGATGGTGATGTCGTCGACCATGTCGAGTTCGACGATGTTTCGGCGGATCTCCGGATCGATGACGGTGGTCAGAGCGTCTCGAACGGCCTGCTCGGTTGGCTCAGTCATGATGCCCACGTCCTTTCTCTCCCCGCTCAGTCCTCGCGGGGATTCCAGCCTACCTGCTCGTCGTCGGAGCCGTCATTCCGCTCATCCTCGAGTTCCTTGAGCAGGTCCTTGAGTTCGGAGCGGATGAAGTCGCGGGTCGCGACCTCGCGCATCGCGATGCGCAGCGCGGCAACCTCCCGGGCGAGGAACTCGGTGTCGGCCAGGTTCCGTTCGGAACGCTGCCGATCGTGTTCGAACTCGACACGGTCGCGGTCGGAGCTGCGGTTCTCCGCGAGCAGGATCAACGGTGCGGCGTAGGAGGCCTGGAGCGAGAGGATGAGGGTGAGCAGGGTGAAGTTGAGCGAGCGCGGGTCGAACTGCCACGACTCGGGCAGAAGGGTGTTCCACAGCAGCCACACGGCACAGAACACGCTCATCCCGACGAGGAACGCCGGGGTGCCCATGAAGCGGGCGAAACCCTCAGCGCCGCGACCGAAGGTCTCCGGTGACATGGCGATGTTCGGGAGTTTGCGTTTGCTCGACCGGGGAACGTCGAAGTCGTCAGCAGCCATCTCTATCGCCTCCTGTGATCATCGCGTCCGGTGGTGCGCCAGTCCTCGGGCAGCAGTTCGTCGAGAACGTCGTCGACGGTGACCACTCCGATGAGATGGTCGTTCTCGTCGGTGATGGGCACCGACACCAGATTGTAGGCCGCCAGCAGCTTCGTCACCTCTCCCAGAGGGGAGTCCGGCGGCAGCGGTTCGACCTCGGTGTCGAGCATGATCCCGACAGCCTCGTGCGGAGGATGGCGCAGCATCTCCTGGATATGGACGATGCCCAAGTACTTGCCCGTCGGAGTCTCGACCGGCTGCCGGCAGACGAAGACCGCGGCGGCCAACGCGGCGGGCAGATCCTCCCGGCGGACATGCGCAAGCGCCTCGGCGACCGTGGTCTCCGGGGTCAGAATGACGGGGTCGGTGGTCATCAGGCCACCGGCAGTGTCGTCATCGTAGGACAGCAGGGTGCGCACGTCCTCGGCGTCGTCGGGTTCCATCAGGGCGAGGAACCGTTCGGCCTGTTCGTCGCTGAGCTCGCCGAGGAGGTCGGCGGCGTCGTCGGGCTCCATCTCCTCGAGGACGGTCACGGCGCGGTCGATGTCCAGGGCAGAGAGCAGTTCGACCTGCGTCTCATCGGGCAGCTCCTCGATGACGTCGGCCAGGCGTTCGTCGTCGAGGGCACGGGCGACCTGGAGACGACGTTGGGGGTTCATCTCGAACAGGACGTCGGCGAGGTCGGCGGGCTTCGTGTCCTGGTAGGCCGCAATCAGCTGAGTGGCCTCCTGATCGACCGTGGAATCAGCTGGGTGGTCGGCATCGGACCATGAGATCTGCTTGGTCTCTCCGCGGCGCCGGAAGGCGGCGAAGGCGCTGCGCTCGGGGACCCGACGGACGAAGAGGCGGGTGACCTCCCAGTCCTTGCTCACCTGCTGCTCGATCCCAACGTCTTCGACCTGGATGGGGGAGTTGTCCTCCCGCAGACGCAGACGGCGGTCGAGGAGGTCGTTGACGACGAGGGTCTCCGAGCGTCGCTGTTCGAACCGGCGCATGTTGACCAGACCGGTCGTAATGACCTGCCCGGAGTCGATCGAGGTGACCCTGCCCATCGGGACGAACACGCGACGTCTGCCCGGGACTTCGACGACGAGACCGATGACGCGGGGGAACTGGCGCATGGTTGCCCGGTAGACGATGACCACGTCCCGGACGCGGCCGACCTGATCGCCGAGCGGGTCGAAGACCGGGACAGCGATGAGGCGGGCGACGAAGACACGTTTGGGTGGACCACTCATGGAATCAAGACTACGGGGTCATCGGGGACGTCGGCGCAGACCTCCATGGGTCGGACAGTGATTCGCACACATCACCTTGTGTTCATCGGAGCGTCTTGTCGCAGTCATTCAGCAGACTCTCAGCCTCCCTAGGGTCATTTCTCGGCACATCTACCGAAGACAGAGAACAGGAGACATCTATGTCCGAAAGACGACTCAGGCCGTCCGTGGTGACGGGGTTGAGCGCGTGCGCCGCGCTCACTCTGCTGGCACCGTTCGCCGGTGCGACCGCCGCCGCGGCAGCCGATGCACCCGCCGAGATGTATGAGGGACACGTTCAGGTCGACCGAGGAAGCGCGGCGAATGACGATGTCCTCAAGGGGCAGGTGTTCGATGACGTGAACGAGAACTCCAAGCTCGATGGGGATGAGAAAGGCATTGCGGGTGTCGCCGTCTCCAACGGCATCGACGTCGTCCAGACCAACGGACAGGGAGCCTACGAGCTGCCGGTGCGCGACAACATGACGGTCTCCGTCACTCAGCCCTCCGGGTGGCAGGTGCCCGTCGACTCGGACAACTTCGCTCAGTTCAGCTACAACCACATGCCCGAGGGCTCACCAGAGCTCAAATACGGCGGGATCAAGCCGACGGGGTCCACCCCGAAGGCCGTGAACTTCCCGATGGTCGAATCCGCAGCGACCGCCTCGGCGGAGCAGAACTGCCCCATTGCCGCGGATACCCAGGCCTACGACATGACCGAGATGGGCTATGCCCGCGACGGAGCAGTCGCCGATCTCGCCGACCGCACCGACTACAAGGCGTGCGGCGTCCTGCTGCTCGGCGACAACGTCGGCAACGACCTCAGCCTCAACGACGAACTCCGCGACATCTACTCGGAGACGAACGGGCCCGTCCGCGCAGCCCCGGGCAACCACGACATCGACTTCGATGCAAGCGACGACTCGCATTCGCTCGACACATTCCGTGACCAGTTCGGTCCGGCGAACTACTCCTACGATGTCGGCAAGACCCACTTCGTCGTGCTCGACAGCATCGACTACTCGGGCAACCCGTCGACGCGGAAGTACAAGGAGCAGATCGGTGAAGACCAGCTGAAGTGGCTGGACAACGATCTGGCAAACGTGTCGAAGAACGCGCAGGTCGTCATCGCCACTCACGCTCCGATCCTCACCCACAAGCAGGTCGTCGTCGACGATGCGAAGGACTTCTACGACGTCATCGCCGACTACCCGAACGCCGTGACCGTCGGCGGACACACCCACACGCAGGAGAACCTCGTCGCCGGTGAGAAGCGCGAGGAATGGGCGAAGGAAGGCATCGACGAACTGCCGAACACCCAGATCGTGGCCGGAGCCGTCTCCGGCGACTGGTACTCGGGCGGTCGCAACGCCGATGGACTCCCGTTCTCCTTCACCGGTGACGCCTCGGAACCCGGTGTGCTGACCCTCTCCTACGACGGAGCCGATCGCAGCGAACGCTACACCGTGCGCGGCGAATCCGATGACCACCAGCTGCTCCTCGGCGTGAACTCTCCCGAGTGGCGCGACTGGGCGCAGAAGGCCCAGGACTGGCAGGACGCGAAGAAGGCCGGCGACGCCCCGGAGGCGATCTCCGAGCGCGTCGTGACCCGCAGCGACCTCAAGCAGGGCGACACATGGCTGACGTCGAGCTTCCTCGCCGGAACCTCAGATGCCGACGTCGAGGTCAGCTTCGACGGCAAGTCTCCCGTCGTGGCCGAGCACACTCAGCCCGGTAAGGGCGAGGCACTGAACAAGGGCTGGGAGTACACGGACCCCTACACCGCTTCGCAGAACCTGCGGACCTCGGGCAATGTCGGACAGTCGAGCTCGCACCTGTGGCGGGCGGAGATTCCGGCAGGACTCGACCTCGGCACGCACAGTGCAGAGGTCACCGGCACCGACCGCTACGGTCGTGAGTTCACGAAGTCCGTGCGCTTCACGGTCGTCGAGGACGAAGCTGCGGCGCAGACCGCGTCGAAGAAGCAGCTGGCCGACGACGGCGTGGACCTCAAGCGCGAGTCCGCGACCAAGGACGCGAAGCGTCCGGGTCTCGACTCCGAAGAGGCCAAGGCAGCTCAGGCCGACTGAGTCTGAGAGTCACAAAGGCGCCGACATCATCGATGTCGGCGCCTTTCGCCTGTCCTGAACGGAGCCGGTCTCAGCCGAGGGCCGTGAACGCCGCCGTGAATTCGGGGGCGATGTCGGCCAGTGTCGGCGGCTGATCCCAGGACGCGTCGACGGGTACCGCGGACACGTGCGCGTCGATGATCGCCAGGCTCAGCGCATCTGCGGCCGCTGCGGTGATCGAGACCAGGTCGAGAGTCGAAGCTACGAAGTCCGTGGGCATCCCGACTTCGCCCGTGGCGATGCCGAAGACCGTGTCACCGTCGAAGAGCGTGTGCGAGGGACGCACGGCACGGGCGATGCCCGCATGCGCACCTGAGGCCATGCGTGTGACCTCGGCCGTGTCCAGTCGTGCGTCGGTCGCGACGACGGCGATCGTCGTGTTCTTCGCCGAGGCGGTCTGCTCCGTGGCATCGGGAAGAGCGGGCAGGGAACCGAGCGGCGGCAGATCGAATCCGAAGGAGCGCAGCAGGGGGTCCGCCCACAGCGTGCCGTCGGGCATCCCGATCGATCCCAGAGGATTGGCCGCGACCAGTGCCGCGACCGTGTAGCCGCTCGGCAGGCGGATCGCGAAGGAGCCCAGCGAACTGCGCATCGTCTGCATTCCGGACCGGGCACCTAGTCCCACACCGAGGCTGCCCCGCACGTCCGTGCGCACCGCGGTGTCGTTCGCCGCCGTCAGCGCCGCCGACGCCGCTGCGGCGCCGTCGTCCGCGGTCGGCGGCCGAGGAGTGCCGTCCCCGCGGCCGAGGTCGAAGATCGCGGCCGCCGGCACGAGGGGAATGACCGTGTCCGCAAGTCCGGCGGCAGGGAATCCCCGGCCCGCCTCGGCGAGGGTGGTCACGGCTCCGGACACGGTGGCGAGACCGAAAGCCGACCCGCCGGTGAGCACGATGGCATCCGCCCCGTACGAATGGGTGCCGGGAGCGATGACGTCGGTCTCGTGGGTCGCGGGACCCCCACCGCGGACGTCGACGCCGATGCGTGCGCCGGGCGGGGGCAGAATCGTGCTGACCCCCGTCAGGCGCTCACGCGTGAAGTGACCGGCGTGGCCGAGCGTGATACCCGGGATCTCGAGGAGTCCCCGGCCTCGCACCGGTCGCGGGGTCATCGGCCCTGCACCCACGCTTCGACCTCGGCCCGAGTGCGGGGGAAGTCAGCGGAGAGGTTCTCGACGCCGTCGGCGGTGACCAGGACGTCGTCCTCGATGCGCACGCCGTTGCCGCGGAATTCGGCCGGCAGCAGCAGATCGTCGGTCTTGAAGTACAGACCCGGTTCGATCGTGAAGACCATGCCCGGTTCGAGTACTGCGTCGAGGTACATCTCGGCACGGGCCTGAGCACAGTCGTGAACGTCGAGGCCCAGATGGTGGCTGGTGCCGTGGACCATCCACCGGCGATGCTGCTGGCCCTCGGGAGACAGGGCTTCGGCGGCCGAGACCGGCAGGATGCCGAACTCCTCGAGACGAGCGGCGATGACTTCCATCGCCGCTTCGTGGATCTCCCGGAACCTGACCTCGCGATTGACGTGGTCGGCGGCGACCGCGAAGGCTGCGTCCGAGGCCTCGAGGACCGCGTCGTAGATCTTCGCCTGGACGTCGCTGAACGTCCCGGAGACAGGCAGCGTGCGAGTGATGTCGGCAGTGTAGAGCGAGTCGGCCTCGGCACCGGCATCGACGAGGACCATGTCGCCGGGGCTGACCACTCCGTCGTTGCGGATCCAATGCAGGGTGCACGCGTTGTTGCCCGCCGCTGCGATCGTGTCGTAGCCGATGCCGTTGCCGTCCGAGCGGGCAGCGGTCTCGAACGCGGTCTCGATGACGCGCTCACCGCGGCGGTGCTCGAGTGCCTTGGGCAGAGCGGCGACGACGTTGTCGAAGCCGGCGCGGGTGATCGCGACCGCTTCGCGCAGGGCCGCGACCTCGTGGTCGTCTTTGATCAGACGCAGCTCGGAGAGCATCTGGGTCAGCTCGGCGTCACCGGCCTCAGAGGTCTCGAGATCGGCTTGGACTTGAGTCCGGGCGAGATCGATGACCGAATCGATGCGGGAATCGGCCTGACGTACGAGGCGGACCGAGATCGAACCGAGGTCCTTGGTGATCGCATCGTCGAGGGTCGCCGAGTTCTCGGTGGCGATCCCGGTCATGGTCCTCATCGCCTCGAGGTCGGCGCGTGGACCCACCCAATACTCACCGTAGCGGGAGTCGGAGAAGAACTCGACGGTGTCCGATCCGGCACGCGGACGGAAGTAGAGGGTTACGGTGTGCGTGTCGTCGTCCTCGGGTTCGAAGACTAGGACGGCGTCGGGTTCGGAATCGGCTTCGAGCCCGGTCAGATGTACGAACGCCGAATGGGCGCGGAAACGGTAATCGGTGTCATTGGACCGGACCTTGAGTCCGCCGGCGGGGACGACGAGCCTCTCACCGGGGAACGCGGCAGACACCGCGGCCCGACGGGCGGGGGTGAAGCCGGCCGCTGCCAGGGCCTCGGCATTGAGCGGGGTGCGGTCCCAGCCCTCGGCGACGAAGTCGCGGAACGCCTGGGAGTTCGGACGGTGGGAGCGGTTGTTCACGCGATCGTCGAGGGTCTGAGTGGTCTCGGAGCTGGTGTCGTTCTGCGCAGTCATACCCTCATTATAGGCACTGGGCCAGACAGTGCGCTGGTGAGGACGGGCAACGTGGGCAACTCCGGATAGACTGAATGGCATGGTCATCGATCTCCACGTGCACACTGCGTTCTCCGACGGTACTCAGACCCCGTCCGAACTCATTTCCGAGGCGTCGATGGAGGGCATCGACGTCATCGGGGTCACCGACCATGACACCACCGCAGGGTGGGCTCCCGCCGAAGAGGCGGCCCGGGTGTACGGCCTGGGCCTGGTCCGCGGCATGGAGATCTCGTGTCGGCACGAGGGAATCAGCGTGCATCTGCTGTCCTACCTCCACGACCCCTACGACACAGGCCTCGCCGAGGTCGTCGTCGAAACTCGCCGCGCCCGCATGGACCGCACCCACCTCATCATCGAACGCCTCGCCGAGGACTACCCGATCGACATGGACGCCGTTCTGGCTGTCGCCGGTGAGGATGCGACGATCGGCCGCCCGCACATCGCCGATGCGCTCGTGGCCGCTGGGATCGTCGAGACACGGTCGGAGGCCTTCGCCTCCATCCTCTCCAGCCACGGCAAATACCATGTCAGCCTGCCGACGATCGATCCGATCACAGCGATCCGACTGATCCGTGAGGCCGGGGGAGTCTCGGTCTTCGCCCATCCGCGGGCTGCGATGCGCGGACTCGTCGTCTCCGACGCAGCGATGGCTGACTTCATTGCGGCTGGCCTCGACGGCCTCGAGGTCGATCACCGCGACAATCCGCACAGCGAGCGTGAGGTGATGCGTCGCCTCGCCAACGAGCATGACCTCATCATCACCGGATCCAGCGACTACCACGGCACGGGAAAGCCCAACCGCCTTGGTGAGCACTCGACGAGCGAGCACATGTTCAAGAAACTCCTCGACCGGGCCAACACCAGGCCCGGGGGAGTCGACTTCATCCAGGGCTGAACGGTCCCCGGAATCGACGAAGGCCCCGACGATGTCGGGGCCTTCGTTCAGCTCATCAGCTCAGCGGGAGTATTGATCTCACTCAGCGGTGGGCTCGTTGCTGGTGTGAGCCGCGCGTCCCACGGACTTGCCGCCGCGGGTGCGCCTGCGCTCACGACTCCGGCGAGGCTTCTTCGGAGCATCAGCACCCGACGATGATTCGCCTCGGCGCTGGTCGGTCTTCTTCGGAGCGGCCTGGTGGTCATCGGAGCCTTCGCCGTGCTGCCTGCGCAGACGACCCTTCGTGCCCTTCGGGATTCCCAGATCGGAGAAGAAGTGGGACGACGTCGAGTAGGTCTCGGCCGGCTCGTCGTGCTCGAGGCCCAGCGCCTTGTTGATGAGGCGCCAGCGGGGCATGTCGTCCCAGTCGACGAGTGTCACGGCGATACCCGTGTGACCGGCGCGGCCGGTGCGTCCGATGCGGTGGACGTAGGTCTTCTCGTCGTCTGGGCACTGGTAGTTCACGACGTGGGTGACGTCGTCAATGTCGATGCCGCGGGCCGCCACGTCGGTGGCGACGAGGACGTCGACCTGTCCGTCGCGGAACGACTTCAGTGCCCGCTCACGCTGGGACTGGCCCAGATCGCCGTGTAGAGCACTGACCTTGAAGCCGCGGTCGCCGAGTTCGGCGGCGAGCTTGTCGGCGGTGCGCTTGGTGCGGGTGAAGATGATCGTGCGGCCGCGTCCTTCTGCTTGGAGCATGCGGGCGACGAGTTCGCTCTTGTCCATCGAGTGAGCGCGGTAGACGTACTGGGTCGTGTCCTTGCCCGTCAGCGACAGATCTTCGTTGTCGTGGGCGCGGATGTGAGTCGGCCGGTTCATGTAGCGGCGGGCCAGGGTGATGACCGCCCCGGGCATGGTGGCCGAGAACAGCATCGTCTGGCGGTGCGCGGGTACGGCGTTGATGATCTTCTCGACGTCGGGCAGGAAGCCGAGGTCGAGCATCTCGTCGGCCTCGTCGAGGACGACGGTGCGGACCTTGTGCAGTTTGAGGACCTTGCGGCCGTAGAGGTCGAGGAGGCGGCCGGGGGTGCCGACAACGACGTCGACGCCGGTCTTGAGCTGCTTGATCTGCGGGTCGAAGTCCATTCCGCCGTAGATCGTCATGATGTCGACGTCGCGCTGCGTGGAGGCGGTGACGAGGTCGGCTGCGACCTGCTTCGCGAGCTCACGGGTGGGAACGACGACCAGTGCCTGCGGCAGGCGCGTCTCGGCAGAATCGCCGACGACGTCCGGGGTCGCCTCGGGATCGACGGGGGAGGCCCCGTCCTCGCTCTTTCCCACGACACGCTGCAGGAGGGGGATGCCGAAGCCGAGGGTCTTACCCGTTCCGGTCTTGGCCTGTCCGATGATGTCGGCTCCCGACAGTGCCACTGGCAGCGTCATCGCCTGGATCGGGAACGGGTGGGTGATGCCTTTTGCGGCCAGTGAGGCCACGATCGGTCCGGCGACACCCAGTTCCGCGAAATCCGCTTCTGTCTCCGCCATGTTTCAAACTCCTTTTGGCGCCTTCGCGCTCGTCATGGTCGTGAACCGGTACTCTTGAGCTATGCCCGATTCTGCCCCATTGGCCGGTAATAATGCTGCGACGCTCGCACTTCTGGCGTTCGGCGAGCTGACCGCTTTCGAACGAATGGCCACCAACGCGACCACCGCTGTGCACATGGACGACAAGGTCGTCCTGGCGCAGTTGGCGTCTGCGTCCTTTGCGAACTTCGAGCAGCTCTCGCAGCACATCAGTCATCTGGGCCAGGATGCGATCGAGCTCTGTCAGCACTTCGAGCCGACCTTCACCGTGATGGCTGAAAGGACTCGTCCTCGTGACTGGTACGAAAGTCTCATGAAGGGATTCGTCTTCGACGGGATCATGAATGACTTCTACCGAACGGCCGTGGATGAACTCGACGAGCCCGGACACAGCCTGGCTATTACAATTCTCGATGATACACGGGCCACGGATTATGTACGCAATCGTCTGACCGCTGACGTGGCCGTCGACACGCAGCTGGCATCGCGTCTGGCACTGTGGGGGCGCAAGCTCGTGGCCGAGACGCTGGGTCGTGCCCGCAACCTGCTCACGGACCCGATCCTCGGCCTCGACGAGGCGGTCGTGGTCGATGGGATCCCGGCAGTCACCGCGAACCATTCGAAGCGCATGTCGGCGCTGGGACTGGTGGCCTAGGGCCTGGTCGGATACGGCGAAGGCCGGGCACCCGGTTCCTCACCGGGGCCCGGCCTTAGCCGATCGTTCGCTGCCGCTGCCTCAGGCGCCGAAGCCCACCCGACGGGCGGATTCTGTGCCCATCTCGACATAGCCGAGTGCGTTCGCGGGGATGAAGACTGTGCGGCCCTTCGTGTCGGCGAAGGTCAGGAGCGATTCGGACTTGACCGATTCTTCGATGCGCGCGGCCAGTTCCTTGGGATCCTCATGCGACTCGAGGACGATCTCTCGCGGTGACTGCTTGACGCCGATCTTGATTTCCATAGTGCTCCTTGTGCGGATCGTGGGTTGACTCGTGTTCAGCTTAACGTCAGCGAGGCGGTGTTTTCTTCCCGCGCCTCACTTCGTGGTGAAGGACTGCAGTCCGCCCCAGCTCATCTGCGTGAGCAGCGAGACAGCGGCGTCGATGTCGACCTCGGTGGCGGATTCGAGCTGTTTGACGACGACTTCGGCAGTGCCGATGAGCGTGCGGCACAGTAGTCCGGCCTGAGAGTCATCGAGGTCGGTGAAGGACTGCAGAGCGTTGACGATGTGCGACGCGGAGCGGTTCCGCAGCGTGCGCAGGCGCTGCTGGGCCGCAGGCTCGTAGACGTCGGAGTTGAAGAGGATGACGAACTCCTCGCGATGCGAGACGACGAAGTCGAAGTACGAGCGGAATGTCGAGCGGACCTTCTCACGCGGGTCGTCGGTCGAGTTCAGTGCGGTTTCGACGGCTGAGTCGAGATGCGACGCCGAGGCGTCGATGAGCGCGAGGTAGAGGTCGTGCTTGGACGCGAAGTGCTGATAGAGCACGGGCTTCGACACACCGGCGGCTTCGGCGATCATGTCCATCGACGTGGTGCGGTAGCCGCGCGTGGCGAAGACCGAGCGTGCCACCCCCACCAACTGGTCGCGGCGCTGCTCACGGGGCAATCTCTGCTGCGGACTCGACATGCTCCAATGCTACGCGAAAAACGACGCAGAATTTCGAATACGGTCTCGTACATGGCGTGTGCACGGCTCATGTCAGTCGCGCATGATGGAATACTCACATGGAAGAAATCACAGCGAGCATCGCAGCGAACCTGCTCGCAGGACGCTCGACGACGGTCGTGGGCCGTCCGGGCACGGGCAAGACCACGCTGCTCGAGTCCGTGTACGCGCAGGTGGTCGATGAGATCAGCCCCGCCTCGGTGCTCGTGATGACTCCCGACCGCGACCATGCCGATGTTCTGCGCAACCGCCTCGCCGTTCCCGCGCACGCCGTGCTGTCCTCGGCACCGGCCCGCAGCATCTCGTCCTACGCCTACGGCATCGCGCGGGCCGCTCACACCACCCGGACCGGCGAGGATCTCGAATTCATCTCGGGAGCTGACCAGGACGTGTTCCTGGCCGACCTCCTCGCCGGACACGAACTCGGCCTCGGGCTGGGACCGGTCTGGCCCGCAGAGATCACCGCGGAGGTCCGGTCGACCTCCGCGTTCCGCACGGAGATCCGCGATGTCCTCAACCGCGTGATGGAATTCGACTTCGGAGTCCGCGTGCCCGCGCCCTCTCGGGCAGAGGCCCCCGATGCGCCGCGCGAGCACGTCTTCGACTTCGGACGCAGCGCACTGCAGCGTGTGCTCGACTCCGTGCCCGACCCGCGGTGGGCGGCAGTGGCCCGGATCCTCGACGAATACCTCGGCATCATGAGCATGCCCGGCTACGGCGGCATCGACTCGGCCACAGTGCTCGCACGTGCCGCATTCGAGATCCTGCGCGAACCCGCCGAGGTGACCGCTGGCCGGGCATGGACGTTCGCTCCCGACACGGTTCCCCACATCGTCCTCGCCGACGGGGTGCAGGATTTCCCGGCCGCGAGCTGGGGAGTGCTCGAGCAGCTGCGTGAGCGCGGCAGCGCAGTGGCGCTCTTCGGGTCACCGGAGACCGTGACCGGACGTTTCCACGGTGCCGACGCCTCGATCATCGACCGCAGCAGCGCCGATGCGAGCTTCGACACGGTGGTTCTCACCGAGGTGGGGTCGGTGGCCCCGGGAATCAGCGCGGTCAGCGACGACTTCGGTCGCCGCATCACCACCCGGTGGGGACTGCGTCACATGCCGAGGCCCGGCGAGTCCGCGACAGCGGAGTCCGCCGAGGAGGCATCGACGGCGCTGGAGACCCATGTCTTCGACGGCGAGGCCTCGGGATACCGCTACCTGGCCCGACGGCTGACGCAGTTCGTCGAAGACGGTCACTCCTGGTCGGACGTGGCCGTGATCTCGCGGAACACCTCGACCGCTCGCGTCGTCGCGAACGAACTGCGCGCAGCGGGCGTTCCGACCGCGAACATCATGCAGCCGCTCAACGTCGACCCGGCCACAGCACCGCTGCTCGACCTGCTCTCCCACACCCCGGACTTCGACGACGACGATTCGATCGCCGCCCAGGCGCTGTCTCTGGCCGGCAGCATCTTCGTCCGCCTCGACCCGGTCCAGATCCGACGGTTCAAGCGCGTCGTGCGCAGAAGGTTTCCCGCGCCCAGCAGCTCGGCCTCATTGGCACTCGCGCTGCGCAGCAACGAGGAGAAGCCCGTGCCGGCCGCACTCGGCACGATCTCACGGATGCTTCGCGCCGCTGCGACGTCGGCCTCGGACGATCCGCATGAGGCGCTGTGGGCGATCTGGTCCGCAGCCGGAGTCGCAGAGAAGTGGCAGGCCGAGGCGCTGCGCGATCCGGAATCAGGCGCCAACGCGCACCTGGACTCGGTGCTGCGGCTGTTCACCCTGGCACAGAAGATCTCCGACCGCGGAGGATTCACCGCCCGCTCGTTCGCAGGGATCGTCGCCGAACAGGACATCGCCCAGGACTCACTGGCTGCGACAGCCGGATTCGACGACGTCGTCGGTGTCGGCACGCCGACCTCGCTGGCCCATCTGCGGGTTCCGCTCGTCATCATCGCCGAGGTCAACGAGGGGGTGTGGCCGAATCCGAAGCTGCGCGGCGGCATCCTCGGCCTCGACGACCTCGCATCCGTGCTGTCGGGCGGGGACACCGTGACCTCGGACCCCGGATATCACGCTCATGCGAAGCGGACGAACCTGCGCGAGGAGGGCGAGCTGTTCTACACGGCGCTGACCAGAGCCGAAGAACTCGTCATCGTCACCGCGATCTCCGATGCCGAGACCACCCCGTCCCCGTTCTTCGACGTTCTCGCGGCGGGGACAGCCAAGGGCACCGAGGCGGCCGACGGCTACGCGATCACCCACGAGGACGAGCTGCCGCCTCTGACTCTGCCGGAGATGGCAGCCCACGCGCGTGCACACCTGCTGAAGTCAGCCGCCGGTGCCGACGGCGGCCCGGGCACTGAGGACACAGTGGAGTGGGCACAGCTGATGCGGGCGCTGACTGCGTCAAGTCCTGCGGTCGACGGTCCGGAGGACTGGCGAGAAGGCGAGGACATCACGACCACGGAGCCGCTGTTCACCGCCGAGGACACGGTCAGAGTCTCCCCGTCGCAGGTCGAATCCTTCACAGACTGCTCGCTGCGCTGGTTCCTCACGCGCAACGGCGGCGACCGGCCCGGCTCGGTGGCTCAGGACCTGGGTACGATCATCCATGCGGCCGCGGAGCGCTTTCCGCAGGGCCCGACGTCCGAGATCCGCAGCTTCGTGGCCGCCGAGCTCAGCGCTGTCGAATTCGACGCCGAATGGGAGCGCGATCGCCAGCATGAGCTGGCGATGAAGATGGCCGACCGCCTCGGCGAGTACATCAAGGACTCATCCGGTGAGCTCGTCGCGGTCGAAGCCCAGGTCTACGCCACCGGGGTCGACGAGAACGGCCAGGAATGGAAGGTCACCGGTCGTCTCGACCGGATCGAGCAGTCCGGCGACGGAGTCCGCATCGTCGACTTCAAGACCGGAAAGAACGTGGTCGGCAATCAGGAGATGGCCCGCCACCCTCAGCTCGGCGTGTACCAGGAGGCGATCAACTCGGGCACGATCAGGATCGGCGACGACCGGGAGATCGAGGCCAAGGCGTTCGGCGCCGAACTCGTCTTCCTGCGCAACTCGGCACGGACGAAGCGCAAGCAGTCGGCCCTCGAGGCGGACGACGATCCCGGTTGGGCCCGAGATCTCATCAACGATGTGTCGCACCGGATGCGTGCAGCCGAATTCCCCGCTCGGGTCGAGCCGCAGAAGTGCCAGAGCTGCCCCGTGCGCAGCTCCTGTCCTGCCATCGGCCCCCAGATGCTTGAGGAGGCCTGATGAAGTTCAGCGCTGACCAACTTGCCCGCCTGACCGCAGCCGACCCGAGCCAGGCGTTCCCTCCCAGCGACGAGCAGCGGGTCATCATCGAAGCCGACCCGGCGCAGTCCATGAAGGTCACTGCCGGTGCCGGCTCGGGGAAGACGACGGTGATCTCCCAACGCGTGGTGTGGCTCGTGGCCAACGGCTTCGTCGCCCCCGAGGAGATCCTCGGCCTAACCTTCACCAGGAAGGCCGTGGGGGAGCTGGGCGGACGCATCAGAGTGCTGCTTGCCAGGCTGCGTCACAATCTCGGTCTCGGCGCGGAGCTGAACCTGCCGGGCCTCGACAATCCGACCGTCTCCACCTACAACTCCTATGCGGCTTCGATCGTCAGCGAACACGGCGTGAGCATCGGCATCGAACCCGAGACCGTGCTCCTCGACGACGCCTCCGCACACACCATCGCCGGTGACATCATCGACTCCGCCGGTTCCGACGAGATTCCCGGCAACTTCGCCCGAGAGACGATGATCACCGACATCATCTCCCTGGCCGCGACGATGAACGACCACGGCAGGGACGTCGAGGAGCTCATCGACTACCTCGAGCAGTGTCTGCAGGCGCTGGTGTCGAGCAAGGGCAAGCCCGTTGACCCCAACGGTCGGCGGGCCAAGCTCGAGGCGAAGATCAGAACCGCCCGTCTGGCCGGAGCATATATGGCCGCCAAACGTCGCAACCTGGCTATGGACTTCTCCGACCAGGTGCGGTTCGCCCAGCGCATCATCGACGAAGTGCCCGCTGCCCGTGACGCCGAGCGGCATCGCTGGAAGATCGTCCTCCTCGACGAATTCCAGGACACCTCGGTGGCGCAGCTGAAGCTTCTGCGCGATCTGTTCAGCTCCACGGCCGTGACTGCGGTCGGCGATCCGAGACAGGCCATCTACGGATGGCGCGGGGCCAGCGCGGACAACATGATCCGCTTCTCCGCCGATTTCTCCGACGTCCGCTCCCTGACCCTGAGCACGAGCTGGCGCAACGACCACTCGATCCTCACGGTCGCCAACCGAATCGCTGACGGTCTGAACGGGAGCAGCGAGACGCCCCTGTCGGCTCGTCCCGGAGCCGGTGACGGGGATGTGCACGTCGACATCAGCTCAGGTGCCCACGACCCGGACTTCCTTACAGCCGGGTTGAGGTCACTCACCGAATGGGCCCGGGCTCTGCCAGAGGGCACTTCGAAGGCGGTCCTGTGCCGCAAAAGAGCCCACTTCGCCCCGGTGGCGGCGGCTCTCGAAACCGCTGGCTTCGCGGTTCATGTGCACGGGTCCTCGGGACTGCTCAGCGACCCCTTTGTCGCGGACCTGCGTGCAGTCCTCACCGCTGCGGTCGACCCGATGGCCGGCGACAGCCTCATGCGGCTGATCAGCGGTCGGCTGCTGGGTTTGGGAGCCTCGGACATCGCCGCTTTGCAGGCCTTCACTCGGGCGCAGAACGACCGCCGCCTCGCCGAAGTCGCGGAGCGCAGCCCCGACGCCCCCGACGTCGTCGTCGAGAGCATTGATCAACCGACGATCGTCGAAGGTCTCGACGAGCTCGTCGACCTGGCGCAGGCACTGGCCCACGGTCCCGCGTCGGGGCTCGAACGGGCGATGGTCGCTGATTTCCGAGCATCGAAACTGAGTCCGGAAGCGCTCGATCGTCTGGTCAGACTCGCGCAGGCACTGCGCACCGTTCGCGCTGGCAGCGGCACGATCGCCTCAATCATCCGGACCGCGATGACCGAGACCGGCGTCGACTCCGATATCTGGGGTCTCAGCGACTCACTGCGGAACCTCCACCGTTCCTCGATCGACTCGTTCCTCTCGGCAGCGAGTCAGTATTCGACCGGTGATGACCAGCCCTCCGTGACTGGTTTCCTTCAATGGCTGTCGCTGATGGAGGCTAAGGACTCGCTCAGTGTGGCCGAACCCAGTGCAGCGGCCGACGCGATCAACATCATGACCGTCCACGCCTCGAAGGGCCTCGAATTCGACGCCGTGGCCATTCCCTCCCTTGTGGTCAAGGACTTCCCTACGGAGCCGCGGGACAAAGAGGGGTGGATGGACCGCACCGCTCTGCCGTACCCGCTGCGCGGGGACCGTGCCCATCTCGTGGACTTCGATCTGCGCAACGCCGAATTCGAGACGAAGAAGGAATTGGACGAATGGATCGCCGAATTCATCCGCCCGGCGATCGAGGACGCCCATGAGGAGGAGGAGCGCCGACTCGCGTATGTGGCCTTCACCCGAGCCAAACGCCATCTGTGGCTGGGTGCGGAGCTGATGGGATCGAGAACGACTCCAGACGAGCTCTCGCCGTTCCTCACCGAGGCGATCAGTGCCCTCGGGCTCGACGTGGACGTGCCGGAACCGGCAGAGGAATCGGCCGAAGACCGCATCGAGACGAGCGTCTGGCCCGTGCCCAGGACACAGCTCGTCGAGACTGCACATCGTGCGGGTGAATGGGTGCGCAGCGCTGTGGAGGTCAGTCTTGAGGACCTGGCGCAGGTCCCGACACGGGTGGGGGAGTACGCACGCCAGGCGCTGCGGATCAGTCGGCGACCTGCGACTGCTGGGCCGGGAGGAGTCCCGGACCGCCTGTCCGCCACCGCGCTGGTGTCGTGGCGACGGGATCCACGCGAGTTCCTCACAGCGACGTTGCGTCCCGTCCCGAGCCCGCCCAGCCGGGCGGCGGAGATTGGTACGACCTTCCACTCGTGGGTCGAGCAGCATTTCGGTCAGGCGAGCATCGACGTCGACGAGGACAACCAGGTCCGGGCCATCGACGCGGCGACGATCGAGCGGCTCCAGCAGACCTTCCTCGGCTCCGAATTCGCTACGCGGCATGCTGACCACGTCGAGATGTCGTTCGAACTCGTCCTCGGCCGCTTCCGGGTGCCCGGCAAGATCGATGCGGTGTTCATTACCGACGACCATGCCGAGGTCGTGGACTGGAAGACCTCGAAACGACCCGACGAGGCAGCACTCGAGGTGATGAAATGGCAGCTGGCGCTCTACCGGTTCGCCATCCAGCGCGCGCACCCCGAGATCAACGAGGTGACCGGAACCTTCTACTTCGTCGGCAGCGACGACATCGTGAGGTTCACCGAGCTGCCGGAGGAAGCCGACATCATCGCATGGCTCGAGGCCAATGACCGGACACAGAGCCGGTGACGGAGGCAGCGAACCACTGAATTCCGGCGGAGCCTCTGCTCAGGGGCGACGTGGGGAGTCGTCGTCCTCGTCGGGTGCATCGTCGAGTACCGACGGCTCCTCAGCGTCTGAGGCGGCCGCTGTCGGCTCGCTCTGCGTCGTGGTATCACCGGCGAAGAGGACGTCGTTGAACGAGGTGAGGAGGTCACCGGCATCGGCGATAGCTTCCTCATCCCCGGAGTCGACGGCTTCGAGCAGCCAGTCGAGGACGGCGAACTCGGCCAGCAGCTCGGCGCGTTTGATGACGTGCTCGTCGGCGCGTGGGCGTGAGTTCCGGTATTCGCTGAAGAACGTCGGCAGCGCCGACGGGTCGATGAGCGCCGAGGCCGCCGCGAGGTCGATGGCCGGATCCGAGACCCGCAGGCGTCCGATCTCGGAGAGCGCAAGCACGCGCTCCTGGTCGGTGTAGACGCTCGACTCGTCGATGGATCCGTGGATTGGAGTTGCGAGGAAATGCCACAGCGCGACCTTCTCGAACTCCTCCTCCCAATGCTGGAGGAGATCCGCAGGAACCCGACCGGTGCCTGCGGCCTGGTCGAGCCTCTCGAGGATCTGGAACTGGAATCGGGACGGATCTTCGACGGGGAACCCAGCATCGGCGATCGGCTCCGGGTCCGCCGAGTGCAGTGTGGCCAGCGACTGGGCCAGCGAACTCGCGCGGGCGATGTCGGCGATCGGCTGATCGCCGACCGGGGCTCCCGGCAGAGGTTCGACGAGAGTCACCGTCGTCGGCGATCCGGTGTCGAAGAACTCTGCCTCGACTTCGGTGATCGCACGCAGATGCGGCCAGGTGAAATCGGCATGTGGATACATGGCCTCGTAGATTCGGCCCGCTTCGGCGGCCGAACCGGAGTCGGCGGCACGGTCGAGCTGCGTCTGTGCCGTGGCGACCAGCTGCTGCTGGCCGTCGTCGATGAGAACTCTGATTCCCATTCCCCGGGACGGCAGAGGAATCCATGTGGTCGGGGCAAAATCGTCGAGCATCGTCGCCGCGACCGCTGCCAACTTGAGCGCCTTCGTATTCACGCTCCCCAATCTACCGTCTGGGAAGCCCACAGGCCCGTGATTGGGCGGTTGAGCGTGTCAGTTCCCACAGCCTCGGTGTCAGGGCCCTGCGATATCGTGGACAGCATGAAACCTCTGCCACCCGTGAAGCCCATCAGCCTGGCCCGGCCGGGCATCGACCGAGACCATCTCTCCCGCGGACGAGACGGCGATCTCCAGGAGATCTGGGCGGCCGGAGCGAAACCTGTCTTCGAGCACAGAGGATCGCTCCTCGTCGCCTCCGGCGGACTGTTCCTCGCATCGCCCGATCTCGTGCCGAAGGAGCAGACCGAGATCTACCTCGGTCGCGATGAGGAGGGCACCCGCTACATCGGCATCTCCCTCGATGACGCCGGGCGCAGTGAGCTCGACTCGCAGCTGGCAACCTCGCGAGCACGTGACGCAACGGATCTGCTCACTGCTCCGGGCGATGGCATCGACAGTTCCGAACCGGTCTGGCTGCCGCTTCGCCAGCTGGCGGAGTCACTCGACGATGTGCAGGTCTCCCTGGCCTGCGAACTGGTCGGCCTGGGCAACTGGCACCGCTCCCACCAGTTCTCACCGCGGACCGGCAGTCCGACGCAGCCGGCTCTGGGCGGCTGGGTGCGGCAGGACCCCGAGACCGGCAGCGAACACTTCCCCCGCACCGATCCCGCTGTCATCGTCGTCATCGTCAACACGGACGCCGACGGCGTGGAGAGAGTGCTGCTGGGCAACAACGCCGCATGGGAGGCAGATCGCTACTCTCTGCTCGCCGGATTCGTCGAACCGGGTGAGACGCTCGAACATGCGGTGATCCGTGAGATCTTCGAAGAAGCGCACCTCGAGGTCGTCAACCCGCAGTACCTCGGATCCCAGCCATGGCCCTTCCCTTGCTCGCTCATGCTCGGATTCTCCGCCGAGGCCCCGAGCCGCGACATCGAAGCCGACGAGGCTGAGATCGCGACGCTGAAATGGTTCACCCGCGGCGAGCTGCGCACCGCGATCGAAGATCGGACGGTTCGTGCCCCGGGCCTCGTGTCCATCGCCGGACAGCTGCTGTACAGCTGGTTGGACAACGGGTGAGTGCTCGAGCATCAGCGCTTCTCGATGCTCTTGACGAGCAGCAGAGGGAGGTTGCCACACATTTCTCCACCCCGGTGATCGTCCTCGCCGGCGCGGGTACAGGTAAGACCCGCGCAATGACCCACCGCATCGCCTATGGCATCGCCACCGAGGTGTTCCCGCCGAACCAGGTGCTCGCCCTGACGTTCACGGCCAAGGCCGCGGGCGAGATGCGCTCGAGGCTGCGCACATTGGGCGTGCCCGCGGTGCAGGCTCGGACCTTCCACTCTGCGGCACTGCGTCAGCTTCGCTTCTTCTGGGATCGGTTCGCTGAAGGCGACTTTCCCCGCATCATCGAGAACAAGGCCGGAATCCTGGGATCCGTGCTGCAGAGCCTGGGCATCGAGTCGAGCCGGGAGCTCAACCGCGATGTCGCCTCCGAGATCGAATTCGCCGCGGCCACACTGCTCGGAGTCGAGGACTACGCTGTCAAAGCCGCGTCCAGGGACCTTCCCGGACAGTTGGGCGTCGACGACATGGTCCGCATCTTCGAGGCCTACAGCGAGGCGAAGACACGGGGCCGACTGATGGACTTCGACGACGTTCTCCTCGTCCTCGACGGAGTGCTTGCCGAGTATCCCGCAATCTCCGCCGAGATCCGCGAACAGTACCGGCACTTCGTCGTCGACGAGTTCCAAGACGTCTCCCCGCTCCAGTACGACCTGCTCTCGCGGTGGCTCGGACCGCGTGACAACCTGTGCGTCGTCGGCGACCCGGCGCAGACGATCTACTCCTTCGCCGGTGCTGATTCCTCTCTGCTCGGATCGTTGGGTGCGTCCCTGCCGACGTCGACGACGATCCAGCTGGTGCACAACTACCGGTCGTCGAAGGCCATTGTGGCCACGGCGAACAACCTGCTCAGACACACCTCGCGAACTGCACTGACCCTGCGCACAGACAACCCCGAGGGCCGAGCGCCCGCGATGGTCGAATACCCCACCGACGAGGCCGAAGCCGCCGGAGTCGTCAAATCCATCGCAGCCGAGGTCCGCGCCGGGCGACGGCCGCGCAACATTGCCGTCCTCTTCCGTACGAACGGACAGAGTCCCGCATACGAGCAGGCGCTGGCCACTGCCGGAATCCCCTATGTGCTGCGCGGGGGAGAGCGGTTCTTCGCCCGCAAGGAAGTCAAGGAAGCCGTGCTCATGCTCAAGGCTGCTCGTGCCACCTCAAGCGGTCGGCCCCTGCCCGAGGTGGTGGCCGAAGTGCTCATCTCCCTGGGTTACTCGACCTCGCCGCCGGCCGCCGGGGCGAGCCGGCAGAAGTGGGAGTCCCTCAAAGCCCTCGTCGACCTGGCCGAGACCCATCAGGCGGGAACCGAGCTGCCTGTGCCGCTCGAGACGTTCCTGGCCGATCTCGCCGACCGTGCCGAACACCAATTCGCGCCCGACATTGAGGGTGTCACCCTCGCCTCCTTCCACGCGGCGAAGGGACTCGAATGGGACAGCGTTCACCTCGTCGGCCTCAGCGAGGGTCTGCTGCCCATCAGCTACGCGCAGACGCCGCGCGCGATCTCCGAGGAGCGCCGCCTCTTCTACGTGGCACTGACCCGTGCGGGGAAGGAACTGAGTCTGAGCTGGTCCCTGTCACGTCACGAGTCGAAGCAGCGACCGCGCAAAGCCTCACGGTTCCTCACTGAACTCGGCCGTGTCGAGGAGTCGATAGGTCAGGCACCCCGCGCTGCAACCTCGGTGCCCATGAATCGCTGCCGGTCCTGCGGCAAGGTGCTCGTGTCCCAGATCGACCGTGCCCTGTCACGGTGTGCGAGCTGTCCCGCAGATGTCGATCTGAAGATCCTCGACCGACTCCGTCGCTGGCGTGCCCGTGTCGGGCTCGAACAGGGGCTGCCTCCCTATCTCGTCCTCACCGACACCTCGCTCTCAGCGATCGCGGAGATCAGACCACGGGACATGACCACATTGGCGAAGGTCCCAGGCCTCGGGGCCACGAAGCTCGAGCGCTACGGCTCGGGGCTATTGAGCCTGCTCGCCGACTAGGTCGAAGTGCGGCTCTGGCACCTGGCAGTGGCAGTCGGCGTGGAAGTGCAGCTCATCGTCGGTTCCGAGGCCGGTCGCCAACGACACGCGCCTGCGCACCGGCTGCGAGTCGGGACTCAGCAGCGCCCGTCTGAGGATCTGCGTGACGTTGAGTGCTCCCAGACTGCGAGCCAAGGGGTCGCTGAGGCTCTCACGGTCCGCCAGAGCTCGAATCCGTGAGTGCTGGTCGAACCAGGACTCATCGCCGTCTCTGCGCCGCAGACAGTCGCAGACCGTGCAGGGTGTGTGCCCCGGGCGGATGAGACCGGTGATCTCAACGCTGTGCTCCCCGATGACGATCTGAGCCTGCGAGACCTCTCTGTCGTTGAGCCAGGTCGCGGTGTGCAGGTCAGGGACCAGATGCGAGGTCGTGATGACGATCGGTGACGACAGCAGCTCGAGGTCTTCGACTCGGCGGGCTCCGGAGACGGCGAAGCCAGCTGCCGAAAGATGCTGTTCGACGACGGGGCGCAGGGGACCGGTGACCATGACCGGACGCGCGGCCAGAAGCTGAGAAGCTCGATCGGGGGAGAGGGAGAACAGTGCGGCTGTTGCCAGCAGCGGAGAGCTCTTGGCCACCCCCAAGGCGTCGGCGTCCTCCGGGACCATGACACCGGCCTCGTCCAACAGCGTGATGAGCGAGCTGGCGCGAGCGAGATCGACACCGAGGTCCTGAGCACGTGAGTAGTACTGCGCCGAGCCCACACCCATGCGCAAATCTTCGACGAGCGCCGCATCCGCGGGGAGAAGCCCATCGATGAGCACAGGGTCATCGACCCCGAACTGCACACATGATGTCGAACGCCAGGTGATCGGCACACTGGGATAGATCCTGAACATGGGCACCTCGCCTCGAACGATCTGGACTTCCACCGTAGTGAATGTGCGAGGTCGGCGCCAGGGCCGCGTGATAAGTGTGGATAACCCTGTGGAAAACGATCGGGGACAGGGTGGAATTCTCATTCCGACCTGTCCCCGACCGCTGTGTGCCCCAGGCGCTCGCGGAGACTCGTGCAGCTTCCCCTTCCGCACGCATCTCCGGGTTTTCCGGGGTCAAACATAGAACCTATTCTGCAAATGCGGCCCCGTCAATGCCGACTCATCCACATAGACGCCCACACGGTGTGGATAACTTGTGGATATGTGCGCCTCAGTTGTGGAGTAAAGGCGCCTTGGTTATTCGTGCAGGCCTCGAAAACGGGTGAAATCGTAGGTCACTTCCTCTGCTCGGGCAATCGGGTCCGCGCTTCGCCTGTGGACGGCGACGGCGACTGGCGCCGATATCGATACTCAGGAAACTCACAAGTAGGAGACTCGGTGATTTCGTGTCAGTCGGAGTTCCTATGATGGGACCGTGGCAATTCGACAACGATGGACAGAAGAGGACGTGCTGCGGGCGATTGCCCGCGGAGAGATCAGAGTGCGTCGCTCCGCACGACGGAAGAAGACCATATCAGTCTCGAAGGAGGTCGACACCTTCGTCCTCAGCACCCCGGCGAGATACAGCGTCGAGAACAATATCCGATCGCTGACGCAGCTGCTGAACCGCCTGGCGGCCAGGGACCACTCGTCCGCGTCCGACCTCGTCGGCCTGGCCGACGAGATGAGCCAACGGTACTTCGGAGGTCGACTGCGGCCCCAGTCGATCAGATGGGTGACGAACCAGAACGTCAGTCGCTGGGCGTCGACGACGACGTCAACGGGGGATATCCGCATCTCGCACCGACTCCAGAGCGTGCCCCGCTGGGTCCTCGAGACCGTCGTCGTCCACGAGCTCGCACACCTGCAGATCGGGCCTCATTCGGCGGAATTCCATGCGCTTGCCGACAGGCACCCGCGGCAGTCGGAGGCCAAGCTCTATCTTGACGGGTTCAGCGCCGGGGAGCACTTCAGCCGCGGGAGCTGACCTGCAGCGACGCCACGCCTGCCCGATACAGCTGCGGCAGCCGCGCGGGCAGATCCGGCATGAGGGTCGCTGGCAGTTCGGTGAGGGGGAACCAGCGCACGGCGATGGACTCCTCTGAGACCACGGGCGTCTGCGTGTGCGAGGCTGCGGCCGCGAAGACCACGTCGAAGTGCCGTTGGCATGCCCCGAATGCGGCTGAGAGGTCGTGGACGTGGAGATCGATGGGGGTGGGCGAGAACCATCGCAGTTCGGGCAGTCCGCTCTCTTCGAGCGCTTCCCGTCGCGCGGCCGACCGCAGGGTCGCATCCGCGGACTCGAGGTGCCCGCCGAACTGTCCCCACAGCCCGGCCTTGCGGTGATGATTGAGCAGGACCGATTCCGTGTCCGGGTCGAAGATCAGGCAGCTTGCAGTGACATGTTCGGCGCCGGCTTCACGACGGAGCGCACCGGCGCCGAGGCGGTCGAAGAGCTCGCCGAAGTCCCGTGCGAAGTTGTTCGCGTCCGGCCCGGCCTCCACCTCGGTGCGGGCGGTGTCGAGATCGATCATTCAGTCCTCGTTGCGGGGGTCCGAGTCGTCGGGCGAATCGGTTTCCTCACCGGTCTCCGACTGGTCCGGTGTCTGATTGTCCGTCGTGCCGTCGAGGCCCTCGGAGAGGATCCGGCTGAGCGCCTCGTCGAGTGTCGACTCGCTTGACCATTCGGCGTGGCGGCGCTCGGAATAGCCGAGCGGATCGTCGAGGTCCTCAGTCGTCGGAAGCAGATCGGGATGGGAGAAGACCTTGTCCCGGGCCTCGATGCCGCCCTGGGTCTCGAGGTAGGCGAACAATGCGGCGGCGTCACGGAGTCGACGCGGGTTGAACTGCAGACCGACGAGAGTCGAGAAGGTCTTCTCGGCCGGTCCCGCAGTGGCCCGACGCCGACGCAGAGCCTCGCGGATCTGGTCACGGGCGGGCAGGTGCGCACATGCCGAATAGACGACGACGTCGACCCATCCGGCGATGACGGCCAGCAGGTTCTCCAGCACCGTCAGCGCCTTCTTCTGGTCTTCGGTCGTCGGCGGGTTGAACAGTCCCTGGCGGATGTTGTCGCTGAGGTCGGAGATGTTCGAGGGATCGATCGACGACGCCATCTCCTCGATCTGCGATGTATCGACCTTGAGTCCCTGTCCGTAGCGCGTCAGCGCGGTCTCGACCTGTGCGCTCAGCCAAGGGGCCCGCTCGAACAGCGCCAGGTGGGCGAGTTCCTGAGCAGCCATGTAGATGCGCACCTCTGAGGGGTCGACGTCGATGTCCGCGGCGAACTTCTCCACATTGGACTCGACGAGTACGGCGCTGTCGTTGGGCAGCAGCGGAAGACCCACCTCGGTGCCGGTGAGCACGCTCTCCGAGAGAGCGCCGACAGCCTGTCCGATCTGCATGGCGAACATCGAATCGCTCATCGAGCCGAACATCGAGGAGGCGCCAGCGAGGATGCCCTTCATCTCCGCCGGGACCTGGGTTTCGAGGGTCTCGGTCAGAGCTGTGGACATGTTCTCCTTGATCGGGAGAACGAACTTCTGCCAGCCGGGCATGGTCTCGCTGACCCATTCGGCGCGGGTGAGTGAGCGGGTCGAACGATTGGCCACGGAGAAATCGGTGGCCTCGGCGAGCCAGAGCTCCGCCAGGCGGAACGCGTCGGTGGTGGCTCGGACCGCCTCGTCGCTCACGGCAGGGTCAGGCCCCGGCACGGCCCGCTGTGCGATCGAGGTGGCCTGGGCACCTGCGTCGGCACCCTGGCCGAACATGCCCTGCATCTGGTTCATGATCGTCGACATCATCGCGGGATCGATCTGGAAGCCCTGCGGCCCGCCGATGCCCTTCTTGCCGTCGTCGCCGTCGTCGCCATTGCCTTGGCCGGCACCGGGACCATTCGCTCCGAAGAGCATCCCGAAGATCTGTTCGAACGGATTCTGTTCGTTGTTGTTGTCATCGGTCATTTTCTCAAAGCCCCCAAGAATCGGTGTGTCTTACACGTTAACCGTTCTGCATGTGGGAATCTTCCCAATTCCGGGAGGTTTCGCATGATGTTCGCACCGGGCGAAAGGAGTCTGTGAAACTCACGGTCAGGTTTCAACTAGACTGGTGGGGCGGTGCAGCGAAAGGAATAGATGACAGTGAATCCCCCTCGGGCCGTGCCGGTGCCGACACCACCATCACGAGGCGAAACCCGACGACGGTCTCCCCGTCTGGCCACGACTTCAGGGGTCATGACCTACGCTCTCATCGCTCTTGCCGTTTTATTGCCGGTTCCGTACATGCTTCAGCTGCCGGGACCGGTTTTCAATACGCTCGGCGACTATCGGGACAAACCGATGATCAGCATCTCCGGTGCCAAGACCTACCCCACAGACGGTGAGATCGACATGCTCACAGTGGCGGTCAGCGGCGGACCCGGCCGGGACACCTTCGCCTCGCAGGCCCTGGGTGCACTGCTGCACGGCCATGAGACCGTCATCCCCACCGAGGCCTACTACCCGCTCGACACGACTCGCGAAGATGTCGCGGCGTCCAACGCAGTGGAGATGTCCTCGAGTCAGGATGTCGCTGTCGCGGCGGCGATGGGGCAGCTCGGCAAGTCCTACACAGTCCATCTCCTCGTCGACGAAGTCGTCTCCGGTTCGCCCGCCGAGGGCGAACTGCGCAAGGGCGACCGCATCATGTCGGTGAATGGGAAGAAGCTCGACTCCGACCCCGATGCCGCGCAGAAGCTGAGCGAGGCGGTGAAGTCCTCCGATTCGGTCGACCTCGTGGTCGAGCGCGGCGGAAAGAACGTCGATGTGTCGCTGAAGCCCGCGACGGTCGAGGGACGCAAGGCCATCGGCATCAACATGAAGCAGGACTTCGAATTCCCCGTCGACGTGTCGTTCAACGTCGAGGGCATCGGCGGGCCCTCGGCCGGCACCATGTTCGCCCTCGCCATCGTCGACGAGCTCACACCGGGTGCCATGGCCGGTGGCAAACACGTGGCCGGAACCGGCGAGATCGATCCGGCAGGAAACGTCGGCCCCATCGGCGGGGCACGACAGAAGGTAGCGGCCGCCACTGCACAGGGGGCGACGCTGTTCATGTCGCCAGCCGACAACTGTGCAGAGGTCCTCAAGGCCGCCGATCAGTCCAAGATCACGGTAGCGCGCATCGATACCCTCGCTGACGCGCAGAATGCCGTGGAGAAGTACGCCGTCGGAGACACTGCGGATATTCCGAAGTGTCCAGCCGATGGTGCCGACCCCAATGAGAAAGGGCAGTAGTGAGCTCTCCGTCCTCACCCACTTCCGCACGCATGCCATCGAATCGACCCAGACGATCGCCGCTGCTGCTGACCCTCGTGTCTGTGGCGATCCTCGTCGTCGCCTTCATCGCTTTCACGCAGGTGTACACCGAGATCCTGTGGTTCAAGCAGATCGACGCCTCGCAGGTGTTCCGGACCGTGTGGGTCACCCGCGGTCTGACCTTCCTCGCCGGGTTCATCGTCATGGCCGTCCCGGTATGGCTGAGCCTGCATCTGGCGTTCCGTAGCCGTCCGGTCTATGCGCCGACGACTCCGCGCCAGGAGAACCTCGACCGCTACCGTGAGGCCATCGAGCCTCTGCGCAAGGTGGCGACGCTTGCGATTCCCGCGGTCGTCGGCCTGCTTGCCGGAATCACCGCCTCGGCGAACTGGAACACGGTCCTCGAATGGGTCAACTCGACCTCCTTCGGTTCGAAGGACCCAGAATTCGGCATGGACAAGTCGTTCTTCGTCTTCGTCCTCCCCGGCCTGCGTCTCATCGGCGACCAAGTTGGAATGGCGATTCTGCTCTCGCTCATCGCCGCACTCGTCGGGCACTACCTCTTCGGCGGGATCCGCCCGGGGGAGCAGAAGGGCGTCATTCTGACGAAGACCGCCCAGTGGCAGCTGGGCATCACCACAGCTGTGCTGATCCTCGTCCAGGCGGGCCGCCTCTGGCTGGCTCGCTACGAGCGTCTGACGTCGACCGGCGGCATCGTCCCCGGCGTCACCTATGTCGACGACCGTGCGGCGCTGCCCGCGATGGCGATCGTCGCAATCGCCGCGGTTCTCGTGGCCTTCCTCTTCGTCTACACGGCGTGGAAGGGCAACTGGCGGATCTCGCTCATCGCCACGGCCACGCTCATCGTCCTCGGCGGAATCTCGATCATCGCCTATCCCGCAATGATCCAGCAGTTCCAGGTCAACCCCTCGCAGCAGAGCCTGGAGTCGGAGTACATCCAGCACAACATCGACTCGACGCGTGAGGCCTTCGGCTTCGACGACGTCGATGTGACTGCGTATGAACCAAGCACGAGCGGTGAGAAGGGCGCATTGCGGTCCGATGCCGAGACTGCGGCATCCATCCGACTGCTCGATCCGAACCTCGTCTCCGACACATTCCGTCAGCTCCAGCAGGTCCGTCCGTACTACTCCTTCCCGCAGCAGCTCGACGTCGACAGGTACGACATCGACGGCGAGAAGCGAGACACGGTCATCGCCGTGCGTGAGCTCAGCCCGAGCTCGGTGAACAACCAGAGCTGGTACAACAGGGCAATCGTCTACACCCACGGTTTCGGCGTCGTCGCTGCCAACGGCAACCAGCGCAGCCCTGACGGCGAGCCGACGTTCATGGAGTCGGACATTCCGCCCAAGGGCGACTTCCCGAAGTACGAGCCTCGCGTGTACTTCGGTGAGAGCTCACCTGACTATTCGATCGTCGGCGGCGAGAAGGGCTCGACTCCTCGTGAGCTCGACTACCCGTCCGATGAGGACAAAGGCTCGGGCCAGGTCAACAACACCTTCTCCGGTGACGGCGGCCCGTCCCTCGGCGGCCTCTTCAACCGTCTGGCCTACGCGCTGAAGTTCCAGGACGAGCAGATTCTGCTGTCTGACGCAGTAAACAACGATTCGCAGATCCTCTACGACCGTCATCCGCGTGAGCGCGTCGAGAAGCTGGCTCCGTTCCTCAAGATCGACGGTGACCCGTACCCGGCTGTTGTCGACGGCAAGATCAAGTGGATCCTCGACGGATACACGACGGCCAAGGACTACCCGTATTCGACGCCGCAGCCACTTGAAGAGGCGACGACGGATTCGACGACTGCCACGGCGCCGAACGCCGTTGCGACCTTGCCGGATGAAGAAGTCAATTACATTCGCAACTCGGTCAAGATCACCGTTGACGCCTACGACGGCACGGTCGACATGTACCAGTGGGACAAGAACGATCCGGTGCTCAAGACCTGGATGAAGGTCTTCCCCGGGCTGATCAAGTCCTCGTCACAGATGTCCGGCGATCTCATGAATCACGTCCGGTACCCGGAGGACCTGTTCAAGGTTCAGCGTGATCTGCTGGCGAAATACCACGTGACCTCGGCCAGTGAGTTCTACACCGGCCAGGACTTCTGGACTCTGCCGACGGATCCGACGAAGAAGGCCAACAGCGGCCTGACCCAGCCTCCGTTCTATATGACGCTGCAGATGCCGGGACAGCAGTCGCCGTCGTTCTCGCTGACGACGTCCTACATCCCGGCCCGGTCTTCCGAAGGGCAGGCGCGGAACAACTTGACGGGCTTCCTGGCGGCGGATGCCGATGCGGGTGACAAGAAGGGCCAGGTCGCCGACAGCTACGGCAAGCTCAGGCTGCTGCAGCTTCCGCGCAACACGACCGTGCCCGGACCGGGGCAGGCGCAGAACAACTTCAATACTGCTCCCGATGTTCAGCGCAGCCTGAACCTTCTGCGTCAGGGCGAATCCGAGGTGCAGAACGGCAACCTGCTGACTCTGCCCATCGGTGGGGGACTGCTCTACGTCCAGCCGGTCTACGTCCGGTCTGCCGGCGACACCTCGTACCCGTTGCTCCAGCACGTGCTGGTCGCCTTCGGTGAGGATATCGGATTCGCTCCGACCCTCGACGAGGCTCTCGACCAGGTGTTCGGCGGTGACTCCGGAGCAAAGGCCGGCGACGCCGGAACCAAGGACAGCGGCTCGGGCGACTCCGGATCCTCCACCAGCGGAGAAGACAAGAAGTCGGGCTCCGACTCCAAGGGCCTCAACGATGCTCTGCAGGAGGCCAAGAAGGCGATGGAGGACTCAGACGCAGCACTCAAGAAGGGTGACTTCGAAGAGTACGGCAAGGCTCAGGATCGGCTGAAGAACGCGATCGAAGATGCCGTCGCAGCGGATCCGTCGATCGCCGACAAGGGCGCCTCTGCTCCGGCCACGGAACCAGCGGACAAGGACGGCGGAAAGTGAGCTGACGTTCCGCTCGAATCGGAATGACGGACGCCCCGGAAGAATTCTTCCGGGGCGTCCGTCATTCACCGCTGGTGATGATCACTGCGTGAGGTGCGCATCCAGGTCGCTCAGTATCTGCCGAGCGCCGATGGGTCCCAGTCCGAGGAACCACACATCGTCATCGACGCGGAAGGCCTTGTCGGCCTCCACCGCGTCGAGGTGCTTCCACTGGCTGCTTGAGATCGCTTCGGCTTCGCCTGTCGCCTGCGGATCTCCGTAGCTCGTATAGAAGACGTAGTCACCTCCCGCTTGGTCGAGGCTCTCCGGTGAGATCTCGACAGCGAGGTCATCGACGTCCTGACGTTCGGGACGAGAGATGCCGATGTCGTTGAGGATGACCCCGATGAGGGACCTGTTGGCATAGAGCCGCAGGCGGCCGGGCATGAAGCGCACAAGAGAGACCGTGGGGACTCCGTCGATGGACTTCTTGAGCTCGGCAGCGGTTCGTGCGTAGTCATTGAGCTCCGCTGTGGCGTCGTCCTCGAGTCCCAGCGCATCTGCGACGAGAAGGAAGTTCTCCTTCCAGGGGAAACCTGGACGGATCGAGAAGACAGTCGGGGCGATGGAGTTGAGCTGGTCGTAGAGTTTGTCAGCGCGCAGCTGGCTGCCGAGGATGAGGTCGGGCTCGAGAGAGGCGATCTTCTCGAGGTCGAGTTCATTGATGGTGCCGACCGTTTCGACACCGTCCACGTCGTCTGCGAGGTACGAGGGAACCGGATTCGTGCCGTTGGTCGTGACCATGCCGACCGGAGTGAGTCCCAGGGCGAGGACGTCGTCGAGCTCTCCCGTGTCCAGAACGACGACGCGTTCAGGTTTCTTCTCGATGTCGACGGTGCCGTTGGCGTGTTCGACCGATCGGGGGAATTCTCCGGGCTCGGCGTCGCTGCCCAATTCGGCCGTCGCCTTGTCGGCAGTCGCGAATTCGCGACCTCCCGTGGCGACGTCGCGATTGCCGGATTCACCGCCGGTTCCCTTGTCATCGGAGGGGGTGCATCCTGACGTCAGAAGTGTCAGGGAGAGTGCTGCTGCAGCGACGGCGCAGACCTTGTGTAAGTGAAGAGATCTCATAAGGTTAGCGTACCCTAACTGCGAGATTCAGCGGCAGTGCGGGTTGATGAATACGAAGAACCCCCATCCCTTAGGATGGGGGTTCTGCCACATTGGTGGCGGGGGGAGGATTTGAACCTCCGACCTCCGGGTTATGAGCCCGGCGAGCTACCGAACTGCTCCACCCCGCGGCGTGTCCTTAACATTACACGAGCCTTCTCCTGACCGCCAAATCGAAGCAGAGTGATGTATACCACGTGGTCACCTGGGGTTCATGTCGGTTATTCAGGTAGGGCTTCAGCGGGCTGTCGAAATTTCCTCGCGGAACGAGCGGAGTGCCTCATGTCAATACCCCCGGCTAATGAGGGTCGTGCCTCACACAAATTATCCCCGGGAACAACTCTCACCCCACCCGACTCGGCCTGA
>NZ_JALDSX010000033.1 GCF_022748595.1 Brevibacterium sp. ZH18
CGACGCCAAGTGGTCCGCTCGATGCGCAACCGCCTGCAGAGCAGCAGGGCAGGAAGTCAGCAAAGAAGTCATCAGAGAAAGGAAGCACCATGCGAAACGACAGAGGACGCTCCGACCCGAGAGCCACGACAAGGGGCATCTGCAGGCCGAGCGTGGTTTCATGCCCCAGCACGGCAAGGCGTCACAGCCTCAGTCTCGGTGGAACCTGCCGCGCCGATAAATGGTGATGACCAGCCGGGACTGGGGCTGGGGCAGGAACTGGTGCAGGTGCTGATGCAGGCGTAGGGGCAGGTGCCGGGACTGATGCAGGCGTAGATGCTGATGCAGGTGCCGGTGCTGGTGCCACATGATGACGGTCCACGGCACTGCTGAAAGCTTGTGTCAGTGACACTGTCATCTGTGCCTGTGTCAGCCGCAGTGGATACACTGGCTCTCACGTTCACGAGTCGCGGCCAAAAGTACCTGGCTGGCCGCGCGGCAACCCGTCATCGACCGGGTGCCCCAGGGGAAGAACGGGCCAGTGCCGATCGGTGCCGGCAAGATGCGATCCGGGTGCGAAGCGCCCGAGAGACAGGTGCAGTCATGTCACTTGAGACCAACGAACGCTGGCCCGGCTTCTCCGAGGCGGAAGCTCTCGAATGGAGCCGCGTGCTCCTTCGCCACTCGCCCCAGCCTCTGCCTGCCAGCATCAAGGCACAGATGTCGGAGGCCGTCACGCGCGGGACTCCTGTCGTCGCGCCAGACTGGGTGCGAACCGCTGACCTCGCACGAGAAGCCGACTTCACCGCTGTGCTCTATCACGCGCTCTTCACCTCCCTGGAGTCGATCGATCCCGACTCCTTCCGCTGGCATCCGAAGAACCGCCAGACCACCCACCCCCGCAGCGTGCCCGGCACCCCCTTCGAGGCCGAACTATGGAAGGAATGGCCGCAGCTGGTCCTCAAAGACAGACTCTCTCCGGGAACCGCCGCGGAACTGGTGCTCACATTCGCCGAGGTGACCTATCGCAGTTGACGCGGTCGACCGATGCCCTTGGGTACCGCTCTCGGCGGTGTGGTCAGGACGCTGACACATACACCGCCGAGGCGACCGCTCGGTCGATCTCGACGGATTCGTCGTCAACTGCGACCGTCACAGTCACGCTCGCATCCGCACTCGCACTCGGAGAGGCGAGCCCGCGTCCCGTGTCCGCAACCTCAACCCCCGCACTCACACTCGGAGTGGCCAGTCCGCGTCCCGTGTCCGCAACCTCAACCCGGGCACCCGGGATCACCCCCACCTCGGCGAGGTGGGCGAGGACATCCGGATCCGCGTCCGAGACCCGAATGACCGTGTAGGACCCGGGAGCCGCCTCGGCGAGGAGAAGCGAAGAATCATGGGACTCGACCTGCCCATCGGGTCCGGGAATCGGATCACCGTGGGGGTCGACCTTCGGGCGACCTAAGAACGTGTCGATGCGATCGATGAGCAGATCCGATGACGCGTGCTCGAGCGTTTCGGCCTCGTCGTGGACCTCGTCCCAGCTGTACCCGAGCGATTCGACGAGGAAGGTCTCGAGCAGCCGGTGCCGACGCACCATCGACAGGGCGATCGTCTCCCCCTCGGCGGTCAGCACGGGCGGACGGTAGGGCACGCGAACGATGAGACCGAGTTCGTCGAGGCGCTTGAGCACCTCGGTGACGTTGGCCTTTGTGGTGCCGAAGCGCTGCGCGAGCTCGGTCGCGGTCATCGGTTCGCCGCCCCATTCCCGAGCCGACCAGATCGCCTTGAGATAGTCCTGGCTGACCTCGGACACTTCGCCTGCACGCATGCAGTCAGCGTAGCCGATCGACCACGACACGAATCTGGAACATCTTTCGACTGTGGGCGAAGTCGGACGCTGACAGAATCACAGCATGAGGTTGAGAGGACATGATTTCAGTACGATGGCGATCTGCGGTGTGGCGCTGGCAGGCTTCACGGCGGTGACCTTCGCCCTGACGAATGCCGGATTCGACCCCCAAGCGGACCATCTCAGGGATGTCGACCCCACTGCTGCGGCGAGTGTGTGCTTCGGTCTCCTCGGTCTCTCCGGTCTTCTCGGTCTCTTCGGTCTCTATCACTGCGTCGTCATCATCTTCTTCGGCGAAGACAATTCGCCGAAGTCTGCGAAGGCGCCCACCGACCCACGCATTGCCCGGGTGACCGATTCGCACACGGGCTTCATTCGACAGCCCCCGCACGTGGTGTTCTCCGTCGGACCCGTCTTTGCTGGCTTCTCCGCTGCCTCCGTGTTCATCTGGCATATCTTTGCGAAGCACCCGGGGACACCGGGAACCGTGTGGGGTGACTACACGACATCGGGACTGCCGGTCCTTGTCCTCTTCCTTGCCTGCTGGGCGACTGCGAACGTCGGCTTCACCTTCACCGCCATCGCCGAGGCTGTCTCTCGCGATCGAAAAGGGCTCTTCCGCACAGCCATGATCCTCATGTTCGTCGTCGCCGGCGCCATCCTCGTCTGCTTCTTCAGCCTCCCAGGTCAACCGACCGAATCCGCTCTCACCATCGCCGCCGGCGCATGTTCGCTCAGCCTGGTCACCTCGATCGGATCCCGCGCATGGGCGATCTCCAGTATGGCCCGGATCAATGCCGAGAGCAGAGTATCAATGCTCAGCGCACCGCAGAGTTTCGACGTGATCCAACCGCCCCACGACATGCTCGAGCACGGCGAGGACCTGATCCTCCACTTCCGCGACCGCCAGGACATGCGGATCGTCGGCGGGAATCCGGTGCAGTCCCGGAACTTCGCCGAGGCGACCAACCGTCTCGCGCGTACCGGAAGATAGCTTCTCCACCCTGAAAATAGGGGGTGGAGTCCCTGCCAAAACACCGGGAGCCTAAGATGGATCGGTGCCCTTTACGGGCGAGTCCAGAGTTTCCGACCGGAGGTTATGCGTGCAGGATCCCAACGAAGAGAAGATGAAGAGACCGATCGTCGAGCGCGAACGCTTCGGTGGAACCGACCGGCCCAGCCGCGACGTCGACCCCGAGAAGCTCCCTCCGATCTCCAGCACGGAAATGAGCCGCGGCCCCGCCGAGCTCACCGACGAGCGAGGGTCCCGGGTCAACTGGAAAGTCTTCATCATCTCTTCCGCGGTGATCCTCGGCTTCTCGGTGTGGGCGATGCTCATGCCCGATTTCGCGCAGTCGACGATGAAATCGATCGTCGACTGGATCGCGACCAACCTCGGCTGGTACTACGTCCTCACAGTCACCGTCGTCATCATCTTCGTCCTCTGGGTCGCCCTGTCCAAGGAAGGCTCGGTCCGTTTGGGCCCGGACCACTCCCGGCCGCAGTACAACCTGTTCACCTGGGTCGCGATGCTCTTCGCCGCGGGCGTGGGCATCGACATGCTCTTCTACTCGGTGACCGGACCGATCACCCAGTTCCTTCAGCCGGTCAACGCCGATCCGGAGTCCGCGGCTGCGGCCCAGGACGCCGTCGTGTGGACGATGTTCCACTACGGCATCGCCGGCTGGTCGATGTATTCGCTGCTGGGCATGGCCATGGGCTACTTCGCCTACCGTTGGGGCATGCCGCTGTCGATCCGTGCGGTCCTCTACCCGCTGTTGGGCAAGCGCGTGCGTGGAGCCACCGGCGACGTCATCGACATCTTCGCCCTCGTCGGCACCGTCTTCGGCGTGGCCACCTCGATGGGCATCGGCGTCGTCCTGCTCAACGTCGGCTTCGCCGAACTGTTCGGCCTACCCGAGGGCCTCGCCCTGCAGATCGCGCTGGTCATCGTCGCGGTCATCATGACCATCGCAGCCTGCACCTCTGGCGTGGACAAGGGCATCCGCCTGGTCTCCGAGCTCAACCTCTGGTCGTGTGCGGCGATGATGCTCTACATCCTCGTCACCGGCAAGACGGCCTTCCTGCTCAACGCCATGGTCGAGAACATCGGCCGCTTCATCTTCACCTTGCCCGAGCGCACTCTGTCGACCTTCGCCTACGTCGATGACGGGTCCGCCTGGATGGGCGCCTGGACCTTGTTCTTCTGGGCGTTCTGGCTGGCCTGGGGTCCTTTCGTCGGACTGTTCCTCGCCCGCATCTCCCGCGGCCGCACCCTGCGCGAGTTCGTCATCGCTGCAATCACGGCCCCGGTGATCTGTGACTTCATCATCGTCTCGATCTTCGGAAACTCCGCCCTCTCAGAGGTCTTCGACGGCAATATGGACTTCGCCCAGCAGGCGATCGATTCACCTGAACAGGGCTGGTACGCACTACTCGACATGTTCCCGGGATCGACGTTCCTCATCGGCCTGGCTACGCTCTCGGGCCTGCTCTTCTACCTCACGAGTGCGAACTCGGGTGCGATGGTGATGTCGAACTTCTCGTCCACGATCCCGAACCCCGAAGAGGACGGCGCAAAGTGGCTGCGGATCTTCTGGGCCATCGTCACCGCGGTGCTGACCATCGCCATGCTCATCGCTGGTGGGGTGACGACGATGGAGTACGCAACACTGATCTTCGCCCTGCCGGTCACGGTCATTGCCTATCTCGTCATGGCCTCGTTCTCGAAGGTGCTGCGCATGGAGAGAGCCGAGCGGGAAGGCAGAACCCGCAAGCGCCGCACGACTGCAGCCCACGGCGGCCGCACCCCGGAGAAGACGTGGCGTCAGCGTCTGGCGACCCTGCGCTCCTATCCGTCGAAGAAGTCCGTGGACAAGTTCGTCACCGAGGTGGTCGGGCCCGCCCTCGATGCCGTGGCCAACGAATTCCGCGAACTCGGATACGACGTCGAGCTCACCACGGCGCCCGGCCCGGAGTCGGGCATCGCGGAGAGCACCCTCATCGTCGACATGGGTGATCAGCGCAATTTCCATTATCAGATCGCCGCTGTCGAGCACAACGTTCCCGCCTTCGGTGCCCGCAATGCGCCTCGCGGCGATGACGTGTACTACCGGATCGAGGTGTTCACACAGACCGGTTCGGAAGGCTACGACCTCATGGGGCTGAGCGGTCAGCAGATCATCGACGATGTTCTCGACCGCTACGAGAACCACCTATCGTTCCTCGCCTACTCGCACGAGCATTCGTACCAGTCGGTCGTCACGCCGCCGGCCCCTCCGGCCACGGATTCGATCCCGGCAGTTCCGCAATCCCCCGACGAGGTCGAGGACATCGAACCGGACACCGCCGGGGCCGACCCGAAGGGTGACTGACTCATAGCCGACCGAAGGATGACTGACACGCATCCAGGACGGTGCCGGTGACCTGAACCGAACCCGACACGAACCGAGGCTGTCCCCGATGCTGGGGGCAGCCTCGGCGCATTCATGGATCTGGTGCATTCACGAGTTCACGGCGGCCCGGTGACCGAAGGCTGTCGCAGACTGCTCCGGCAGGATCACCCGGTGGGGCCTTGCACAACGAACTCGCCCGGACCATAGTCGAGGCAGGACCGTTGAACCTGCGGAGACGAGAACCAGGAGGAGGTGGCTGCTGTGGACATGACCGCGGTGCTGTCTGTCCTGACCGCCGATGACTACACGATCGCACGCGAGGTCATCCAGCGCGGAATCGCGCTCCTGTTCTTCATCGCGTTCCTCTCCACGTTCAACCAGTTCCCGGCCCTATTGGGCGAGCGCGGGCTGGTCCCAGCCCCGCGGTTCATCAAACTCACCACAGCCGAGCAGGCTCCGACCCTCTTCCGCTGGAAGCACTTCCGCTACACCGACCGTCGGCTGGGCATCGTGTGCGGCATCGGAATGCTCCTCGCCGTCTCCGTCGTCGCAGGCATCCCGCAAGCAGGTCCCGCCTGGACGACGATCCCAGTGTTCCTGCTGCTGTGGTGGCTCTACTTCTCGATCGTGAGCATCGGCCAGCGCTTCTACGGCTTCGGCTGGGAGTCCCTGCTGCTCGAGGCGGGATTCCTCGTCGGCTTCCTCGGCTCCCACGAGGTGGCGCCGAGCCTGCTCATGATCCTCTTCCTGCGCTGGTTCGTCGTTCGCGTCGAATTCGGTGCGGGCATGATCAAGATGCGTGGCGACTCCTCGTGGCGCGACCTCACGGCCATGGACTATCACCATCAGACCCAGCCCATGCCCAACCCATTCAGCCGCCGAGCCCACCTCATGCCCACGTGGTGGCATCGCGGTGAGACCCTGGGCAGTCACGTCGTCCAGCTCATCGCGCCGTGGCTGCTCTTCCTGCCCCAGCCCATCGCCTCGTTTGCAGCCCTCGCGATCATCATCACGCAGCTCGCGCTCGTGGTCACCGGCAACTACGCGTGGCTGAATTGGGCGACGATCCTGCTCGCGTTCGCCGGGATCAGCGACTCGTTCCTCGGCTGGATCGTCGGCGGTCCGTGGCCCGGGTGGGGCTGGGCTGGAATCACCGGCGCCGAGGCGGTCGGATCGTCAGGTGCGACCGGAGTTCTTCCGCTGTGGTGGGCGATCCTCATCGCAGTCTTCGTCGTGTGGCAGTGCGTGCTCAACGTCCCTGCCCTGCGCAATCTCTTCTCGCCTCGTCAGCTGATGAATGCCAGCTTCAACCGCTGGGGACTGGGCAACGCCTATGGGGCTTTCGGTTCGATGACCGAATCCCGTGACGAGATCATCATCGAAGGCACCCTCGACCCTGATGCGTCGATGACTGCGGGTGATTGGCGTCCCTACGTGTTCAAGGGCAAGCCAGGAGATGTTCTGCGCCGACCTCCGATCGTCGCGCCCTATCACCTGCGCCTCGACTGGCTGATGTGGTTCGCCGCCCTCGGCGACTACCGGCAGTCGTGGTTCTATGCCCTGCTCGAGCACATCGGCTCCGGGGATCCTCTCGTGCGGAAGCTGCTCGGCCCGGACCCGTTCGACGGTCAGGCACCGGCACTCATCAGAGTCCGCATCTTCACCTATCGCTACGCCACCGGTCAGGAACGACGGCAGTCACGGGAGGAAGGACAGCCTCGGCCGTGGTGGGTACGATCCGATCCGCGAACCATGGTCGAGCCCACGGACCTGCGACCCGACTGACGCGCCTGACTTCGCCCCACCTCGGCGCGGTTCGCCAGTCGATACTGGTTCGTCAGTCGATGCCGAATCGTCAGTCGATGCCGAGCGCGAGGAGGGCGATGAGCACCACGTTGAGGACGATGATGAGCCCCGAGGCGAGCACGGAGACCATCGTGATGATCAGCGAATTCGCGTAAGGGCCCATCACTTTTCGGTTCATCGTCAGCCTGACCAGGGGAATCATCGCGAATGGGATGCCCAGGCTGAGCACCACCTGACTGAGGATCAGCGCCCACGTCGGATCCGTGCCGATGGCGAGGATGATGAGCGCGGGGATCATCGTCACCGCCCGCTGCCACAGGAGCGGGATGCGAACTTTGAGCAGGCCCTGCATGATCGAGGCCCCCGCATATGACCCGACGGCGCTCGATGCCAGCCCCGAGGCAAGCAATCCGATCCCGAAGAACAGACCCACAACTTCGCCGAGGTTGGCCGTCACGACCGCGTGCGCACCTTCGATCGTGTCGGTGCCGTCCTGACCTCGCAGTGACGAGGCGGCCAGCAGAAGCATCGCAATGTTGACCGAACCGGCCACGACCAGGGAGATCACGACATCCCAGCGCGTGGCTCGCAGCAGTTGGGGAATCGACGCGGGTGAGGACCGGCCGTGACGGTCGACCGACAGGGCCGAATGGAGGTAGATGGCATGGGGCATGACCGTTGCTCCGAGCATGCTCGCGGCCAGCACGATCGAGTTCGTGCCCTCGAGACGGGGAACGATTCCACCTGCCGCTTGTCCCCAGTTCACATCCCCGACGAACAGGCCTGCTAGAAAGCCAATGGCGATGATCGCCAACAGAGCCATGATGATGGTTTCGAAGGGACGCTGACCGCGAGTGGACTGGATCGAGAGCAGGAACAGGGACACGATTCCGACGATGAGGCCGCCGATGAGCAGTGGCAGGTCGAAGAGGATCTTCAGAGCGATGGCGCCGCCGACCACCTCGGCGAGGTCGGTGGCGACTGCGACGACTTCGGCCTGCGCCCAGTACGCCAGGCGGGACCGACGGCTCATCCGTTTGCCCAGGATGCCCGGCAGCGACTGTCCGGAGACCAGACCGAGCTTCGACGACAGGTACTGCACGAGGATGGCGATGAGGTTGGCGGCCACGAGCACCCACACCAGGAGGTATCCGTATTGGGCACCGGCACTGAGGTTGGCCGCGACATTGCCCGGATCGACGTACGCGATCGCGGCGACGAAGGCCGGGCCGAGCAGGAAGAAGGTAGAGACCTTCTTCGCAGGTTTGGCGGGTTTGGCAGGCATGGCGGGCTTGGCGGGTTCAGTGGAATCAGTGGGCTCGACGGGTGCGGTGGAGTCAATGGGCTCGGCGGGGGCGGCAAGAGGTGCCTGGTCATCCGTGCGAAACGACGGCACCGACGAACCGCATGCAGCAGAATTCCCGGAGGACGAAGGATCGATGATCATAAAGTTAATGTACGTTAACTTTTATCTGCGGGCAAGGTCGCCTCGTGCCCGCACTGGCAACTGAACACGGAAAGACCTACGATGCGAATATGTCCAGTGAACACGTTCAGTCAATGACGGGCCGCAGACTGCAGACCGAGGAGAAGATCATCTCCGCTGCGGCAGATCTGTTCCTCGACCTCGGCTTCAAGAAGACGACCGTGCGCGCCATAGCCAAACGCGCCGAGGTGTCCGTCGGCCGCGTCATGTCCGCCGGTGACAAGGACATCCTCCTCGTCAAGTGCTACGACCGGTGGATCGGCCGGCTCCAGTCGGGGACCTACACCCCGACTCGGCCGGCGTCGGCGAAGACCCGTCGCATGTCGGCAATGGCGTCGGCCGCAACGAACCCAGTGCCCGAGACGCCGGGGGTTGGGAGTCGAAGGGCGGCACCGAATGCACACCCCACCTCGGCGGTGCAGAGCCATCTGGTCGGAATCTTCCTTCCCTTCCTCGAGTTCTTTGCCTCCCACGAGGATCTTTCGCGCGACTACGCCGCCGCGCTGATGCGAGCTCACAGCAAGCCCCAGGTGTTCGAGACTCTGGCCGATGATCTGCAGAGGCAGCTGTCATCGAGTCTCATCTCGATCGGGATCAGTGAGGCGTATTCGCTGGCGAGTGCCGCAGCACTCTACGACTCGTATCTGGGAATCTTGTTCCGCTGGGCGGCCAGCGATATGACCCTCGACGATGCAACCGAGGCTCTGTCGCGCACCGTCGCGTTCCACACGCAGCTTCGGCGGCCGGTGTGAACCTGTTCCCCCAACCCGCCGTGGCCGGTGCGGCCGGCGTGGCCGGTGTGGCCCCGGTTGGCGGTCGTGGCCGTAGGAGGCTGGCATGATCCTGACCCCCGATCCAGTGTGGCCGGTGGCCGTGATGGCGGTCATCGTCCTCGGCGACGGACTGCTGACGTTCCGCCCACCGAAGGTCATTGTTGACTGCCTGAACGGAGTCGGACTGCCGCGCGACTGGTGGTGGATACTCGCGGTCGTGAAATTCCTGGCCGCAGCCGGACTCATCACAGGAATCTGGATCCCCGGAGTCGGCCTGGCCGCAACAGTCGGACTCGTCGCCTACTTCCTGACCGCCGCCGGCGCACACCTGAAAGCTGGTTACATCGGCCGGGATTTCTGGCTCAACTGCCTGGGGATGCTCGCGCTCAACGTTCTCATCCTCGTCTTCTGCTTCCTCGTGTGACAAGCTCGCGGGAAGACAGCGTCAGGAAACCTCTGATTATCCGTGAATCCACGGGCTCAGCGGGTTGTTGTCGCTCGCCCTCGAGCGCAACTCCACCATGAACAGCACGAAGACGGAAGGATCGGCACCGTGGCCGAATCAGCAGACGAACGCCATGCCCGGTGGGCGCAGATTCACACGACGGCGACAATGCAGGGGTGGGACTTCTCCCCACTCAGCGGACGCCTGACGGCCGATGATCCGCCATGGGACTTCGACGCGAGCTGCCTCGAGGCCATGGCTGCTGCGACCGAGTGCCTCGATATGGGCACCGGCGGCGGCGAGCGCCTCGGGGTGCTCGTCAGCCAGCTCGACTCGGATCCGAACCGTCGGCGGATCCACGCAAGTGAGGGGTGGGAGCCGAATCTGCCGTTAGCCGCCTCGGTGCTGGCAGGGTTCGGGGTCGACGTGCGCGAATACGACAGCGAGTCCGGCGAGCCCATGCCATGGTCCGATGGTTTCTTCGACCTCGTGATGAACCGCCACGAGAGTCACGATCCGACAGAGCTCGCCCGCGTGATCAGCCCCGGCGGTCTCTTCCTCACCCAACAGGTCGACGGGACAGAGGCCCACGAGTTCAGGGAGTGGTTCGGCGGCGCGCCTGAAGCTCCTGACAACCGGCTCGAACCGTGCGTCGAGGCGCTCGAAGCGCAGGGTTTGCGCATCACCGACGCCGACGAGTGGACCGGCACGATGTGCTTCGCCGACGTCGAGGCGGTCATCGAATACCTCGCCTACATCCCGTGGGATGTCCCCGGCTTCACCGTGGCCGACAACCTCGACGCCCTCGACCGGCTGGCGGCTGGCGACCGGCCGATCGAGGTGACGCAGAAGAGGTTCCGCATCTCCGCTCAAAGATAGAGCAGCCAGCCGGCGTCGGTACGGCCAGTCAGCGGCGGACCGGACCGGCCAACTGGTACTGAGCTGATGGTCAGGTTTTCCCGACCCCGGTCACAGGGAAGCCGCATGGGCGGGCGTTAGTCGGCGTTGATACCGTCGAAGTCATGACCTCGCCAGACTTCATGTATCCCCAGCCCACCGATGACGAATTGGCAGCGCAGCAGCCCTACACCGCACCCGCAAGAAGTCACGTGCACGGCTTCGATGCCTCAGCGGCCTCACCGGGCTCCACAACTTCGCCGAGGTCGCCGGCTTCACTGAGATCGCCGATCTCACCAGGTACGGGACTGCCTCATGACGAGCTCGCGTCCACAGAAACGAATCGCCCACGCCTCGGCAAGGTCGCCCTTGTTCTCACCACCATCGCTGCTGGCCTGTCCCTGATCGCCTCGATCATCCTCGCCGTCACCGTCGGCCCGATGGAGAATGCCAACGGCCACTTCTTCACCGACACACCCAGCTGGTATCAGAACCTCGCGATCGCACTTTCCGGACTTCAGGTCCTGTGCGCAGCACTCGGCGTCACGGGTCTCATCATGGGTATCTTTTCGGCCGCCACTGGCGCCGCCAGGACTCAGGGAATCGTTGCCATTGCCATCGCCGCCCTGGCCCCGTTCGTCTCGTTCGGGATCTTCATGATCCTCGCTTTCACCTTCGCCTGAGACTATCGCGCAGTTGCACCTCGATTCCGCCCGACGTCATCTGAGCATGATCGGCTTGATCAGCATGATCACCGAGACGTCTCCTCCCACCACCACCTGCTCTAACAGCGCGATGACCGGGTGAGTCCTCGTCAGGCTTGGACGATGACGAGGGCCCCGGAGATGATTGCGAAACCGAGGACGATATAACGCAGGACTGGTCCGTCGAGTCGGTGGTGGACATACCTGCTGAGGAACGATCCGATGACCAGGAACGGCACCAAGGCGGCGGAAGACAGCAACGCCGATCCCGTCACCTGCCCACTGACTGCAAGGACGATGAGGGAGATGACCTCCCCGACAAAGAAGCACACCGCAACTGTTGATCGCAGTTCCGGGCCGGGACTGTGCTGGTAGGCCAGAGCGTAGGGCGGCCCACCGATGCCGGTTGAGGTCTCTGTGACTCCGGTGATGAGACCGACCGCAGCCAGCGCCGACCTATTCGGAGTGAATTTCGGTGCGAGGAGAGCGATGATCGCCGCGACCAGGGTCGACCAGCCGATGAGGAGAGCGAGTTGGTGGAGGTTGACGATGATGAGGATCCAGAGTCCGAGGAATGTGCCTGCGAAGCGTCCGACGCTGATCCACTTCACGCCGTGCCGATGAATGTGCTCCTTCTCCCGGACAGCGACGTAGAAGTTGAGCGGGATCATCAGGACGAGCAGCATCACCGGGATGAGACTCGGGTCGATGAAGCTGACGACGGGGGCGACGATCATCGCAAAGCCCATGCCGGTCGATCCCTGCACGAAGGCCGAGAGCAACACGGTGATGGCGACGATGCTGAAGGCGAGGACCGTCATTGCGCGTGCTCACCGATAGTTTCGGCGTCGAAGGCAGACCGTTCCCGGCAGACCGCTCGCATCTGAGTCATTACATCCTTCGTCATCACAGGGACATCGGCATCGGCATCGGCATCGGCAACTTTGCCGCTTCTGCAGATCCTTCTGTCAACGATATCGCGCATGCCTCGTCGATCCACCGGTACGAAGCGCCGTAAAATGGGGTCATGACATCCTTGCCCCTCACCCCCACCTCGGCGGCTCATGGGCATTTGAACTGTCACTACTTCAACGAGGGGCTGTGCCGCTCGTGCTCGCTCATCAAAACTCCGTATGGGCAGCAGGTCTCTGAGAAGGAATCCTGGTGTCGCGAGGTTTTGGTCGATCATGCTCCCGATGTCTGGCTGCCGGCCGCTTCCGGGGCTGATCATGATTTCCGCAATCGCGCCAAGCTCGCCGTGGGCGGGGCAGCCGGCTCTGTCACCTTGGGAATCCTCGATCAGGATTTCCATGGCGTCGACCTGCGCGAGTGCGGAATCCAAGCCCCGCAGATTCGCGCGATCATCCCGACCATCGCGGACTTCCTCAACAGCACCGGCCTCTCCCCCTATGACGTCGGAGCTCGCCGAGGTGAGCTGAAGTTCGTCCACGTCACCGCGGCACCGTCGGGCGACCTGATGATCAGGTTCGTCGTCCGCTCGCAGCATGGACTCGACGTGCTCAGGTCCCGACGCGGGGCTTTCACCAGTCTCGTTCCCGAGGCCACCGTCGTCTCCGTCAATCTGCTGCCCGAGCACAAGGCCGTGCTCGAGGGCAGTCATGAGGAGATGCTGCTCGGTGACTCTCTGCGCATGAACCTCGACCGGGTCGACCTGCACCTGCGCCCACAATCCTTCTTCCAGACGAACACTGGCGTGGCGATCGCCCTGTACAACCAGGTCGCCGACTGGGTCGACGAGATTGCGCCGGCCTCACTGTGGGATCTGTACTGCGGTGTGGGCGGATTCGCGTTGTACTGCGCGGGAGCGTCTGGCCAGCAGACTTCGCTCACGGCTACCGGTGCCGGAGAGCGCGCTGGCGTCGGTGACGATGACGATCACGGTACCGCCAGCCGCACAGTCACCGGTGTCGAATTGAGCGAGCAGGCCATCGAATCGGCAAAGATCAGCGCCACGGAGCTCGGCTTCGACTCCCAGTCCGGTGCCACGGTCGAGTTCCTCGCCGGTGATGCCACAGAATTCGCCGAGGCGAACCTGGCCACCGGTGAACGGCCGGAGTGCGTGATCGTCAACCCACCTCGGCGGGGGATCGGGGCCAGGCTGTCGACCGCGCTCGAAGAATTCGGGGTCGAGCACATCGTCTATTCGAGCTGCAATCCACTCACGCTGGCCAAGGACCTCGACCGGATGCCCAGCTATGCGGTGACGCAGGCACGTGTCTTCGACATGTTCCCGCATACGAAGCATCTCGAGGTTGCTGTGGTACTGCGGCGTCGTTGAAATCAGCCGCCATACGCGGACGGCGGCAAAATGGTTGGCACGTTCTGCCTCACGCTGACCGGTAGTCCATACCCATCGCAGCCCTCACCTCGCCGAGGGTGGCATCGGCAATCACGTTTGCTCGTGCGTTCCCTTCTGCCAGGATTTCGTCAATATAGGACTCATCTGTCTCCAGCTGCCGCCGACGATTGCGGTGATCAGCCAGGAATTCGTTGACCGCCTCGGCAACGGTGGACTTGAGAGCACCAGCCCCACCATCACCGATCTCTTCGGCAACGGCTTCTGGTGTCGTGCCCGTGCAAATCGCGGCGGTCGACAGCAACGCGGACACTCCTGGCCTCTGTTCTAGGTCGAAGGTGATGTGGCGGTTCGAGTCGGTGCGGGCCTTGCGGATCAGCTGCGAGGTTTCGTCCTCGCTCATCCCCAGCGCAATCGAGTTGCCATAGCTCTTCGACATCTTCCGACCGTCAAGACCGGGCACATCTGGAGCGGTCGTCAGCATCGCTTCGGGTTCGGGGAAGACACGTTCATACCGCTCGTTGAACCGCCGAGCGATCGTCCGCGTGATCTCGACGTGCGGCAAATTGTCCTTGCCCACCGGGACCAGGTTGCCCTTGCAGAAAAGGATGTCGGCAGCCTGATGGACGGGATAGGTCAGCAGCAGGCCGCTGAGCGGACGGTCGGAGGCCTCGAGCTCGGACTTGACCGTAGGATTACGGCGCAGCTCGCTGTCGGTGACGAGGCTGAGGAACGGCAGAAGCAACTGGTTGAGGGCAGGCACCGAGGAGTGTGTGAAAATGGTCGTCTTTGCCGGGTCGATCCCGGCCGCCAGGTAGTCGAGGATCGCTTCGCGAACGTTGTCCTTCACGTTCGCCGAGGTGTCCCTGTCGGTGATCACCTGATAGTCGGCGAGGATGATGAAGGTTTCAATCCCCTTGTCTTGCAGGCTCACGCGCTCGAGGACCGAACCGAATAGGTGCCCGAGGTGAAGCCGGCCAGTCGGCCGTTCACCGGTGAGCATGCGATAGTTTCCGGGGCTTGCGTTGACGTCGGCGCGGAGGCGCGGCATGCGTGCGAGTGTGGCGTCGTAGGAATCCATGAGTTCTCCAATGCGAAAAAGGGGCTGCACGGAGAGTTCCCACAAGCGGTGCGGGCTGCCATGCAGCCCGCGGAAATGCGTCAGTCGGCTGCCTGTTGCAGCCACCACCAGTTGAGTCGGGAAAAACGCATGCGGTCAGTATATCCCTCTTGGGATGTGGCGATCATGTCGCGCTGCGTTACTGGAACAGCCGAACTATTCCGAAACTGATGAGCACTTCCGTCGGGCGGTCTCGCTGCTCGACGAACGCGGCCTCGACTACTGGGCGGATCCGCAACGGTCACGGTTGCACGAGACGAATACTGAGCACGGCGGCCGCGGTGTCTACTTCTTCGATCCCTCGGGCATGTATTTGGAGCTCATCACGAAGCCATACCTGTGAGGCTCGGGTGAGCTGGCCAGGCTCGGATCCGCTGCACGGGCTGGTTTGCTGGTCGTACTGAACCGCGCACCAGGCCGCGTAGGATCTGTTGCATGCGGCGAGAAGGATCAATCCTGGTGATCGGAGCATTGGCCGCAGCCTCGCTCTCAGCTTGCGCATCGAATCCACCCCGAAGCTCTCCCACTGACAGCACGATATCGGCGCATGTGGTGGAGCTTCCGCCCGTCGGGGGCCTCCCCGACTACCAACTCGGTGGCGCGTACGAGCCAGCTGAGGGTGTCAGCATCGTTGCGCGTGACAGGTCGGTCGAACCGCCCCCTGGTCGTTACTCGATCTGCTACGTCAACGGCTTTCAAACGCAGCCGGATGAACTCGGGCTCTGGGACTCTGATCTGCTGCTGTCCAGAGGCAGCGAGCGGCTTGTCGATCCCGAGTGGCCCGACGAGGTTCTGATCGACACGTCGACCAGTGACAAGCGCAAGAGAGTCTTCGACACGGTCAGTCCGTGGATACTCGAGTGCGCAGAAGCAGGCTTCGATGCCGTCGAGTTCGACAATTTCGACTCGTTTACCCGTTCGCAGAATGCACTCGCCACCGAAGACAATGCGGCTCTCGCGAGCTCCTACGTCGAACTCTCTCATCACCATGGCCTAGCCGTAGGACAGAAGAACGCCGCAGAGTTCTCACGTACCCTGCACGAAGAAGTCGGCTTCGATTTTGCCGTCGCCGAAGAGTGCTCTGCATTCCGAGAATGCGAGGAATACAGTCGCGTCTACGGCCAGGCGATCATCGACATCGAATACACCGACAATCTCCTGCGCGACTGGGACGAGATCTGCAAAGATCCCGAGACACCAGGCTCAGTCGTGCTGCGCGATCGCGACCTCACTGTCGCCGGCAGCCCGAATCACATAGCCCGCCACTGCTGATCCCGCTTCGACCATCGAGTGCCCGACTACCGGGTCGTCCTCACACTCAACGAGCAACGAGCAACGGTTTAGCCGGCCATTTTCTCGAGCTCATCACGAAGCTGCACCTCTGAGAACAAGAGCGACACGCAGAGTCAGCACCAACTTCACCAAACCCTCCGGTCAGTTCTGATACCACTTCGGTATCATCAGTTTATGGCAATGACATTGCGTTTAGACAAGGATGACGAGCAGCTCCTGGCTCGTCTCGCAGAGCAGGACGGGGTAAGCCGCCAAGCCGCCGTCATCAATGCAATCCACGAGGTGGCCGAGAGACGAGGCCACGAGGCACAGGTAGGTGAGGCTTCGAAGCGCGCCCGCGAGCGGTATGGCGATCTGCTCGACCGACTCGGCAAGTGACCGTCTACCTTCGAACCGAAGATCTCCTCGAATTGGTCGCCGATCTCAACGTCGGACCGGTCCGAGACCTCGGTCTGCTTGATTCTGCTGCACATCGGCCTACGACCACTCTTTGGGCGACTGAGGTCTATCCATCCGTAGATGAAAAAGGCGCCGTTCTACTGGAGTCGATCGTTCAGAGTCGTCCTATGGTTGACGGCAACAAGCGGCTAGGCTGGCTCAGCCTTGCGGTCTTCTACGATCTCAATGGCTTCGAATTCGATGCCCCGGATGACGATGCCTTCGATCTCGTCATTTCGGTCGCCAGTGGTGACATTGAAGCCGCCGATATCGCCGCTAAATTGGGAACTTGGCGCGCTTGAGCACTGGGCCGTGGACAGACTCTGCCCCGCCAATCGTGCCGCCAGGATTCTCGCTCAACTTCGCCTTCGGCTGCCCCAGCTCTACGAGAGCAGGCTCTGCCGGAAGCGTTCGGCAACGGCTGGCAAAGGGCCGCGCTTGCGGTGGACCACGACCAGGGTCCGCTCGATCGACGGACTGACCGTGACGCTTTCGATGCCGTCGAGAGCCATGCTCACGCTCGAAATCTGAGGGCAGGCGGACCGCGCGAGATACTTCACACTCTTGGTCAAGGCGCCGAAACGAGGCGAAATTTTCACATAAAAGCGAATACACTCGTCAACTGCAAGGCTCCACGAACACCACAGTTCGCGGAGCCTGTTTCTTGCCATTGCGCACTACCCCCACCGCCCCCTGACGAAGACTCCTGCCCGCCGCCGAGGCGAACTCGAGTTTGGAGACCACGATGACGATGCTGGACAACAACGAACCAGAGCCAGAACCTGCCCCCGCGGCTGAGCCTGACCCGGAGCCTGACCCCACTGCGAACACCACCGCATCCGAAAAGATTGCCGCAGACGCTGCAGCCGCGCAGGAAGCCGATTCCGCTCGTCGCGGCTCGGTCGGCACCGTCTTCTACTGGTCGGTGGCCTTCGTCATCGTCTTCGTGCTCTGGGCCGCGATCTCCCCTGACAGCCTCGGCGACATCATGACCACAGCGATGACCGCGGTGTCATCGAGCTTCGGGTGGATCTACCTCGTCGTGCCCTTCGCCGCGATCGTCATGCTCGTGTGGTTCGCCGCGAGCCGCTTCGGGCGCATCCGACTCGGATCCGCAGACTCACGACCGGAATACACCACCCTCACCTGGCTGGCGATGATCCTCGCCGCGGTCATGGGCATCGGTCTTGTCAGCTACGGCGTCGCCGAACCCATGTCCCACTTCATGGTTCCCCCGCACGGCCTGGCCGAGCCGCAAACCATGGACGCCGCGATCCGGGCCATGCAGTTCTCCTATCTCGACTGGGGCTTCCAGGCCTGGGCCATCTTCGGCGTCTTCGGTCTGGCGATCGGCTATTCGACGCACAGGAAGGGCCGCCCCGCGCTGGTCTCAACCATGCTGCGTCCAGTGCTCGGCCGGTTCGTCGACGGTTGGGTCGGCAAGTTCATCGACATCCTCACCATCATCGCCACTCTCTTCGGGACGACAACCTCACTGGGCCTCGGCCCCTCTCAGATCGGTGAAGGACTCAACACTGTCTTCGGCATCGATGCGACCATCGTCTTGCAGATCGTGGTCATCGGTGTGCTGACGCTGCTGTTCACCACTTCGGCATTCAGCGGAGTCAGCCGCGGCATCAAGTACATCTCGCAGATCACGCTGACAATGGCGACCATCCTCGGACTCTTCGTCTTCATCACCGGGCCCAGCGGCTTCGTGGCGAATCTGTTCGTGCGCTCAGTCGGCTCTTTCGCCGGGAACTTCCTCGAACTGAGCTTCATGACCCCCTCGAGCTCCGCAGACAGCGAATGGATGCTCTCTTGGACGTACTTCATGATGGCCTGGTGGCTGTCGTGGAGCGCCTTCGTCGGCATCTTCCTGGCCAAGATCTCCAAGGGTCGCACGATCCGCGAATTCGTCGCCGGTGTCCTGCTCGTTCCCAGCGCGGTGTTCTTCGTCTGGTTCACCATCATGGGAGGGTCCGCAATCAAGCTCGACATCGACGGTGCGAAGATCGGAGAAGCCACCCAGGCCAATCTCGACACAGCGTTCTTCAGCCTTCTCGATCAGCTGCCGCTCTCGCTCCTGGCCTCGGTCTTCACGATCGTCATGGTGACCCTGTTCTTCGTCTCCTCCGCTGACTCGAACACCTTCGTCCTCAGTTCGCTGTCCTCACGAGGTTCGTTCGAGCCGAAGCGGCCGGTCATCGCCACTTGGGGATTCCTCACCGGGGCCTGCGCCATCGTGCTGCTCCTCGTCGGAGGACTGCAGGCACTTCAGCAGGCGGCGATGCTCTCCGCAGTACCGTTCACCATCATCGTCATCATCCTCGGCATCGCTCTGATCAAGGAGCTCCGCAGCGACCATCAGATCGTTGAAGAAGTCGCCCGCGAGAGGCGCGTCCTGGGACTCTGACGAGCGGACCACGTCGAGCGGACCACTTACCGACGAGAGGACCAGTTATAGCTGGTCCCCTCAACGGTAAGTGGTCCGCTCGTGTGTTCTGTTAGGGGATCACCGCAGTTGAGTGATCGTCCCAGCGGCGAGAGAACTCATAAAGCGCCGACGTCATTTTTATGAGAAACTTGTATAACTCATAATTTTGGGATGGTGACTATGAGTTTAGGCAACCTCGAACCAGCACAACACAACGCGCCAAACTGGCCACCGATCGGCTCCGAGACCTGCGATTGGGTTTCGCGCTCAAGCTTCGGTCCGAGCGTAGCGATCCACGCTGGAAGTATGCAATATGACTCGTCAGTTCCACCGACGATCGCTGACCGAACCCCCGTTATAGATCCTGAAGTGGCTGCAGTCGCAGAGGAAGCAATTCGAGAGCTGAGCAGATTCGACGCCGAGCTGGGATTTCAAATTGCAGGTTTTGCACCAGTCCTCTTGCGGTCGGAAGCAGCATCGTCATCTCAGATCGAGAACCTGACAGCCAGCGCTCGTGCAATCTTCTCCGCAGAGCTCGGAGCTCGATCTGGCAGTAATGCTGAGCTGATTGCGGCAAATACTAGCGCTCTGCTCACAGCGCTCAAAAGCGCTGAATCAATCTCAAGCAACTCGATACGAACGATCCACCAAGTCCTCATGGGGACTCAGCCTCGACACACTCCGGGCGAATTCAGGGACGAACAGGTGTGGATCGGCACCCGTGCCGATTCCCCTGTAGGTGCAGAGTTCGTGCCACCTCACCATTCCCGAGTGCCTGACCTCATCCAAGACTTGGTGATTTTTGCGGAACGAGCCGATGTTCCAGCCATGACGGCGATAGCGATCACACACGCACAATTCGAGACGATCCATCCGTTCACGGATGGCAACGGGCGAACCGGGCGCGCGATCGTGCAAACGATGCTTCGACATCGTGGTATCACTCGAAATGTAGCTGTACCAGTGTCAGCTGGGCTGCTTGCAGATGTTCCTCGATACCACAGCGCATTGACGGAGTATCGGAAAGGCAACGTCGATCCGATCATTCGAATATTCGCAGAGGCTGCCTTCAGGGCTATAGATAACAGCACTCAACTCGTCGCAGATCTGCGGCGAATCCGCCAAAGCTGGAATTCGAGATTGACCGCCAGGAAGAACTCAAATGCCTGGAGGCTGCTTGACATCCTGATCGAGCACCCGGTCCTCAATTCCGCCACCGCGGCAGAGGAACTGGGAGTTGCACAACCCAACATTTATCCACCTTTGAAGGCGCTGGTTGACGCAGGCATTGCCAGCTCGAAGGCCGAACATGGATTGGGGCCGTTCTGGCGCAGCGACGAAATCCTTGCAGCGATCGATGCCTTTGCCGCGCGTGCCGGACGGCGAGAGAACTCATAAAGCGATGTGTTGATTCTTATGAGCAACACTTCTAAGTCATAAAAATTGAGGGCGTTCACCCCAAGCACACGGGTCACCGCAGCTTGGCGGTAACCTCGGCGGCGGCCGCAAGGACCTTGTCCACGAGTGGTTCGGTGTCGGTGTCCTCGGTCAGCGCGTCACCGGCGAGCGAGAGCCCGATTGCAGCGATCGGACGCGAGAGCACGTCATAGACGGGGGCCGCGATCGTCGAGATCCCTGGGGTGACCTCGCCGTGTTCGATCGCCCACCCGGCTCGCCTGTCTTGGGCCAGGATCGCATTGAGCGCCTTCACCGTCGTCGGGCCCTGACCGGTGCGAGTGACGAATCCGGACTCGGACTGGAACATCGCGAGCACCTCTGACTTGGGCAGCTGCGCGAGGATCGCGCGGCCGGTCGCCGTCAGGTAGCTGGGCATGCGCACACCGGTGGCAGTGATGACCGCGACCGACTTCAGCGACTGCTCCTTGAGCAAGTACACGGTTTCCCAACCGCGGATGACGGCCAGCTGCGCCGTCGCTGATGTGTCATCAGCCAGTTGCCGAACGATGGGCTGGGCCAAGCGCTGCAGAGGGTTCGTGCGCAGGTATGAGCTGCCCAACTCGTGCACACCGGCACCCAGGACGTATCCGGATTCGGTGCGGACGACGAGCCCAAGTTCCTCGAGCACGGTGAGCAGTTCGTAGGCACTCGAGCGTGGGATCTCCAGCGCCCGCACCAGTGCACCGGCGGAGATCGGACGATTCGATGAGGCAAGATGCCGCAGAATCGCGATCGAGCGCCGCAGCGCCGGAACCTCAGCCACAGTCCGGCCTCCCGGTTTTCATCACGTCGTCACGCATCCTGTGCCGGGCGCTGGCGATCACGACTCAGTCCTCCATCCCGAGTGCGGCGAACGCCTCTCGGTAGAGGTCGGGGATTGACCCGAGTTCCGCGTGGACGCCGTCGCGGACGCGGACGCGGGCACCGCTGACGGTCATGTGCACGTCCGCCGAGGTGGCCGAGAGGATGATCTGCTCCCCCACCGATCCGAAGGTGCGCATGCTGTCGGTGGCCACTGCGATGAAGTCGCACGCCTTGCCCACGGCCAGTTCACCGACCGGCAGGTCGAGGCTGCGTGCCCCACCAGTGGTCAGCGACTCGATCAGTTCGGCCGGAGAGAACCTGCCCCGCTGGCCGGATCGCAGTCGTTCCCCGGCTTCCATGCCCTGGGTTTCGCGCAGTGCGTCGAGGACGACGTGCTGGTCGGAGCCAAGCGAGATCGTCGCCCCAGCGTCGGCGAGTTCGCGGGCCGGGCCGATGCCGTCGGCCAGGTCAGCCTCTGTGCACGGGCACATGACAATGTTCGCTTCCGCGCCACCCAGTGTCGCGATGTCCTCATCGCTGAGGTGGGTGGCGTGGACGGCAGAGAGGTTCGAGGCGACGACGCCCGAACGCGCAAGGACCTGTGTGGGTGTCGTGCCATACGCGGCCTGACTGGCCTCGTTCTCAGCCGGCTGTTCGGACAGGTGCACGTGAACGGGGCCGTCGAGTTCGGCGAAGCGGGGCAGGTTCGCTGCCGGGACCGCGCGGATCGAGTGGATCGCCGAGCCCACGTGAACGAAGCTCTCACCAGGAGCTCCGATCGGAAACTCGGTGGCGAAAGCCTCGGACAGCGCCGCGTGGCGGTCCATGTATCCGTCGATGGTTCCGTCACCGAAGCGGGCCTGCTCGGCCGAGAGTTCGGTGTCGATGCCGCTGGTGAGGTAGCAGGTGTCGAGGAGTCGGATGCGCAATCCCGCCGAGGCGGCCGCCCGTGCCAGCGCCCGTTCCATCGCGTGGGTGCGGGGTTCGTCGCGCGCCGAAACGTCCCCGCGGGGACGTGCCGACTCTTCGTTGTCGCCACCGTACGGAGTCCCGTCGGGTGCATGGTGGACATAGTGGAATTCGCCCACCGAGGTGTAGCCGCCGGCGAGCATCTCCGCGAAGACCGCGCGAGCGACGGTTTCGTAGCTCTCCGGGGTCAGCTTGGCGGCCACGGAGTACATGACCTCGCGCCATGTCCAGAAGGTCCCGCCGTCGCCGTGGGTGCGCCCGCGCAGGATGCGGTGGAAGGCGTGGGAGTGGGCGTTGACTCCACCGGGCAGGGTGAAGCCGGGGACCACCTCGGCGATGGTGGGTGGGGTGTCGATCCCGGTCTCGACCGAGGTCAGGGTGCCTGTCTCGTCGGCGGTGAGCAGGACACCGGTGGCGACCTTGCCGTCGACCCAGGCGGATTCGCACCAGAAGCGCGTGCTCATGCCGCACCTCCGTCGATTCGGGTGGAAACATCAGCACCGGTCGATCCCTCGGCATTAGCCACCCCGAGTTCCCCTTCGAGGACCTTCACCAGGGCTGTGACTCCGGCCCGCTGGTCGTCGACTTCGCAGGCCTCTTCAGGTGCGTGGGAGACACCTGTCGGGTTGCGCACGTAGAGCATCGCCGAGGGCACATGCGGGGCGAGAATTCCCGCGTCGTGTCCCGCACCCGAGGGCAGCAGCGGAGCGTCCGGCAGCACAGAAGTCAGCCGCGAATTGAGCTCTTTGGTGAAGTAGGTCGTCGGTGAGTAGGACTCCTGCGAAATGCTCACCTGGACTCCAGTGTCGCCAGCATGAGCTTGCGCGCGCTTCGAGATCGTCTCGAGCACCTGCTTGACCACGGCATCGTCGGCGTGACGGATGTCGAGCCAGAAGCTCATGCCCGAGGCGATGACGTTCGTCCCGCCCGGGTGGATGAGCGTGCGGCCCACGGTTGCCACGGCACTCGCGTCAGTGGCGGCCGCTAGGGTCGGAATATCACCGATCACGCGGGAAGCCGCGACCACCGGATCGGCGCGGTGGCCCATCGGTGTCGTACCTGCGTGGTTGCCCTGACCAGCGAAGGAGAAATGCCAGCGACCATGCCCGATGATTGATGAGCCGATCGCGACCGGCTGGTCGGTGTTGATGAGCCCGATGCCCTGCTCAACATGGAGTTCGATGAACGACCCGACCTTCTGCAGACGCGAAGCATCGGTGCCGATCAGGTTCGGGTCGAGGCCGTAGCCGCGGGCGACGTCGGCGAAGGTGTCGCCGTTGGCGTCCTTGAGTCCCAGCGCCTTGTCGGAGTCGATGGCGCCGGTGATCAGACGCGATCCGAGGCAGGCCACGCCGAAGCGTGAGCCTTCCTCCTCGGGAAAGACCGCGAGTGCGAGCGAACGCTGGGCGCGTTCGAGTGCTCCCGATTCCTTGAGTTCGTCGAAGGCCGCCAGCGCCGAGGCGACACCGAGGGGTCCGTCGAACGCTCCGCCGCCGGGGACGGAGTCCAGGTGGGAGCCGGTGACGACGGCATTGTCACCGGGCGCGGTCGCCCACGCCCAGGTGATGCCGTTGGCATCGATCTCGGTGTCGAGGCCACGGCGGGCTGCCTCGGCGAGGAACCAGTCACGCAGTTCCCGTTCGGTGTTCGAGAAGCCCGCCCGCTGGTAACCGGGTCCGCGGGTGTCACGGCCAGTGTCCTCGATCTGGGAGAGGAGGGAGACGACGTCGCTCATCTCAGTTCGCTCCGTCCTTGCCGGCGTTGTCCTGGCCGGCGTTGTCTTTGCCGGCGTTGTCCTTGCCGGCGTTGTCTTTGCCGGCGTTGTCCTTGCCGGCGTTGTCTTTGCCAGCACTGTCCTGGCCAGCGTTGTCCTGGTGGGTCGTCGCAGCATCCGTGCCGGAGGCCTCGGCGGCGGCGTTGAGGTTACCGAGTGCAGTGAACTCAGGGTCGTTGACGGCTGGCGATCCACCCTCGGGCAGCCATGTTCCGGCAGCTGAAGTGACGGTGTGCTGCAGCGGCGAGATCGACTCGGCGGCGGCGACGAGGGAGCCGTCCTTGACCTTCGAGATCGTTTCGGCGAGCTCCGGGGACAGGAAGCGGTCCGGGCCGGGGCCGGGCACGGTCTCGCGGATCGCAGAGATCACTGCTCCGGTGACAGGCGCCGGTGCGGCTTCGCGCATATCGCAGGCACGTGAGGCGGCATAGAACTCGATGCCGATGACGCTGGCCAAGTTGTCGACGACCTTGCGCAGTTTGCGGGCGGCTGACCAGCCCATGGACACGTGGTCCTCCTGCATTGCCGAGGACGGGATCGAGTCCACCGAGGCGGGGCTCGCGTTGCGCTTGGCTTCGGAGACCATCGCGGCCTGGGTGTAGTGGGCGATCATCAGACCCGAGTCGACGCCGGCGTCGTCGGCGAGGAATGGGGTCAGGTTTTGGTTGCGGGTGACGTCCATCATCCGGTCGGTGCGGCGTTCGGACATCGAGGCGACGTCGGCGGCGACGATGGCGAGGAAGTCCAGCGCGTGGGCCAAGGGTGCGCCGTGGAAGTTGCCATTGGAGGACACCATGCCGTTGGTGAGCACGACGGGGTTGTCGATGGCGGCGCGCAGTTCGCGTTCGGCGACCTGGGTGGCGAAGGCGACGGCATCGCGTGCGGCGCCGTTGACCTGCGGGGCGCAGCGCATCGAGTAGGCGTCCTGGACCAGGTGGGTCGAGTCGCGGTGGCTGGCGGTGATGCCCGAGTCCTTAAGCGCTGCGAGCATGTTCGCAGCCGCCGCGGATTGGCCATCGTGGGGGCGCAGTGCGTAGTGGAGTTCGGGGGCGAAGACGGCGTCGGTGCCGAAGAGTCCCTCGATGCTCATGGCCGCAGAGACGTCGACGGCGGTGAGGAGGTTCTCGAGGTCGGTCAAGGCCATGATGAGCATGCCGAGCATGCCGTCGGTGCCGTTGACCAGCGCGAGGCCTTCCTTCTCGGCCAGGGTGACCGGGGTGATGCCGGCCGTCTTGAGGATCTCGTCGGCGGGTCCGGCGACACCGTCGGGCCCGGCGGCCACGCCTTCACCCATGACGACGAGCGCGCAGGCGGACAGCGGTGCGAGGTCACCGGAGCAACCCAGCGAACCGTATTCATGGACGACCGGGGTGATGCCGGCATTGAGGAGGTCGACGTAGGTCTGGAGCACCTCGGCGCGCACACCTGCCCGGCCGGTGGCCAGTGTGCGGGCGCGCAGGAGCATGAGTGCGCGCACGACTTCGCGTTCGACGGGTTCGCCGACGCCGGCAGCGTGGGAGCGGATGAGTGACTTCTGCAGCTGGGTGCGCAGCTCGGCGGGGATGTGGCGCTGAGCCAGGGCACCGAATCCGGTGGAGACTCCGTAGACGGGCTTCTCCGCGGCGGCAAGTGCGTCGATGGCTTCGCGGTATTTGTTCACGCGGGTCAGGGTGGTCTCGCTCAGGCTGACCTTCGCGTCGTGGCGGGCGACGTCGACCACCTGGGCGAAGGTGAGGGTATCGGGATCAAGATCGATGAAGACTGACATCTGGTGCCTTTCGGTTGAGCGGTAAGTGCGTACGTTGTTCAGTTCGTTCTGATGGTCGCCGAGGTGGTGCATCGTCGGCTTCGAAACTGTGCATCCGGCGGGTGGACTGTGGATCAGTGCCCGGCGCCACGGTTCAGGTTTGCGGTCGGTTGTCGGCGACGAGTTCGCCGCCGCGGTAAACGCGTTCGACGAGCTGGACGCCCGGCCGGTAGGCCAGGTGGCGGTAGCTGGGTGCATCGAGGATGGCCAGGTCGGCCCGAGCTCCGGCACCGAGGTGACCGACATCGGTGCGCTGCAAAGCGTTGGCCCCGCCTGCGGTCGCAGCCCAGACGGCCTGTTCGACGGTGAAGTGCATGTCGCGCACGCCGATGGCGATGGCGAAGGGGACGCTGTTGGAGAATCCCGAACCCGGGTTGCAGTCCGTGGCGATCGCCAGGCTGACTCCCGCGTCGACGTAGCGGCGGGCGTCGGGGTAGGGCTGACGAGTGGAGAATTCGATGCTCGGCAGCAGGGTGACGACGGTGCCTGCTGCGGCCAGTGCCGCAAGGTCGGAGTCGGAGGCGAAGGTCGCGTGGTCGACGGAGACGCAGCCGAGTTCCGCACCGAGTTTGAGCGCTCCCCCGTCGGTGAGCTGGTTGGCGTGCAGGCGCGGCTTCATTCCTGCGGCCTGGCCGGCTTCGATGATGCGACGGGTCTGATCCTCGGTGAACGCGCCCTTCTCGCAGAACACGTCGATCCACTTCGCCTGTCCGGTCGCGGCCGGGATGATCTCGTCGATGACGAGGTCGACGTAGGCTTCCGGGTCCTCTTTGTATTCGGGCGGGACCACGTGGGCGGCGATGAGGGTCGAATCCTCGGTGTGCCGGTTGATGATCTGCAGCGCTCGCAGTTCGTCCTTGACGGTGAGTCCGTAGCCGGATTTGATCTCGAAGCTCGTCGTGCCCTGCCGGGTGGCCTGATCCATAAGATGGACGAGGTTGGCCTCGAGCTCCTCATCGCTGGCCGCCCGAGTGGCCGCGACCGTGGTCGCGATGCCCCCGGCCGAATACTTCTGCCCTGCCATCCGCGCTGCGAACTCTTCGGACCGGTCACCGGCGAAGATGAGGTGGTTGTGGCTGTCGACGAAGCCCGGGATGACGGCCTTGCCACCCAGGTCGATCGTGTCGACCTCGACGCCGGCACTCGCCGAGGTCAGCGTTCCGTTTTCGATGTCATCGTCGTTGACCACCTCGGCGGGGGTGGAATTCCGCTCGCCGAGGTGGTCCAGAAGTGCGGTGTCCACCTGAGCGGACGGCCCCGACCACAGGATCCGACCGTCGTCGATGAGCACTGCAGCGTCTTCGATGACGTTGAGTGCGCCGAGCGTGTTGAGGTCGTTGACGACGAGTTCGCTGATCCCGGTGATGAGCTGCAAGGGAGAGGTCCTTCACGGTCGAGAGTGGTTGCTCTCCCCAGTATGGACCGCCAGGGCGCGCGGCTGAACCGCCCTCGTCGAAATTCGTCCGACATTTCGGACAGATCGTGACGGCCGACTCACACCACTGACGGACGCCTCACGCCACTGACAGCCGACTCGTCGACCGTCGTCTCCCCGGTTTCGGTCACCTGCGGTTGGTCGTGCCCGTGGCGCAATCGACGAGGGTCAGGAATCCGTCGTCGTCGAGGAATCCAAAGTCACCGGTGTGCAGCCAGCCATCCTTGAGTGTCTCGGCTGTCACGTCGGGGCGGCCGAGGAAGCCGCACATGACGGTTTGCGCGGAGATGACCACCTCGCCGGTTTCTCCTGGCGGCAGGAGCCGGCCGTCCTGATTCTGAATGGTCACGGTGATTCCCGGCAGTGCTGTCCCTGCAGTTCCGAGGCGGCGGGAGCCGTCGTTGCGGTTGAGGGTCGCCGCCGTGGCGAATTCTGAGAGACCGTACCCTTCAAGGACGGTCACGCCGAACTTTGATTCGAAACCGGTGATCGCATCGCTCGACATCGGTGCGGCTCCGCTGAGAACGAACCGCAGGGAAGAGGTGTCGACCGTGGGTCTCTCCGTGGCGTCAAGGACCGAGTAGATCGCGGGCAGAGCCGAGAAGTAGGTCGGACGCACCTCCTCGACGACGTCCCAGAAGGTTCTCGGATCGAACTCCGGCAGCACATGGACGCTGCCGCCGAACATGAGTGGCGAGAGGGTACCCGCGAGAAGTCCGTGGCCGCCGGAGAGAGGCATCACCAGCAGGCTGCGTGCGTCATCACCGAAGTCGATCCCGTTGAGAATCGACCACACCATGGCCGAGACGTTGGAGTGGTTGAGCAGGCAGCCCTTCGGCAGACCTGACGTACCCGAGGTATAGACGATGAGTGATCCGTCGCTGTCACGAACATTGAGGTCACGGATCGGTTCGGCACTGCTCCGTTCGGCGCCGCTCTGTTCGACACCGTCCTGTTCGGCACCGCTCCGGAAGCATTCGTCGGCGGCGGAGAGGAAACCGAGGCCACGGTCGTCGGCAACCACCTCGGCGCGGGAGTCGCCGATGAGCAGCACGACACCGGAGTCGTCGAGTTGGAAGCCCGCCTCGTCGTCGGTCAGAGCAGGGTTGATCGGGGTCAGCACCGCACCGAGGGACCAGGTGGCGAACATCGTCGTGATGACCTCGGGGCCGTTGCTCAGCAGCACACCGACCACGGTACCGAGACCAATCCTGAACTGAGTCCTCATGGCATGCGCGGTCGCGGCCACAGCTGATGCGAATCCGGTGTTGTCGAGGCTGCCGCCGGGCCAGCTCAGGCACGGTCCGTGAGGGTCGGAGCGGGCACGGTCGGCAGGGAGCCCGACCAGATCGGATACGGGGAAGGCTGAGGTCGCGGGGGCGGCTGAGGTCGCGGGGAAAGCTGAAGCCGCGGGAAAGGCTGGGGCCGCGGGGAAGGCTGGGGCCACCGCCGCCTCGGCGACCTTCTGCTCAATGCGCGCCGAAACCCCGGCCCTGGCAGGTCCGTCACCTATTGACGGACAGCTCCTGGTCGGGGCGGAAGTGGCGCTCGAAGTCTGCATATATCAAGCGTATACAGGCATCGTGGTCAGCACACTGGACCCGCACGTCAAAGCATTTCCCATCATTCGGCCAAAGGTACAAAACAACTTCAGGCACTTTCGAAAAAGCCCTCACCACGGATGACAGTTCGCGCTAGTCTTCTCCTATGGTCGCCTCTCCTTCACGGACGCCCGGCGACGGGCCCAGTCCCACACACGCCACCCCCGAGGTGATGGCGCAGCTCTCCCGGATCTCCGCTGACCTGAGTCCGCGCATCCCAGAGCTGACCCGCAGCGTTTACGAGTATCTGGCCACGCGGATCGCCGAACTCGGTGAGGAGCCCACGCTCCTCGATCTTCTCAGCGCGAGCATCGAAGGCAATATCGAGACCATCTTCCATGCGCTCCGGCACGGGATCGCTCCGGACAACCTCGAACCGCCGGTTGCCGCCTACGAATACGCCAGACGGCTGGCACAGCGCGGGATCTCAGTGAATGCCTTGGTCCGGGCCTACCGCCTGGGTCAGCAACGGCTGCTGCAGAGCGCCTACGACTTCATCACCGCCGATGACGAGCTCCCGGCCGACCTGGCTTCAGCAGTGTTCCAGCGGCTGGTCGATGAGGTGTCAGAATACATCGACTGGATGTCAGAAAAGGTCGCACTCCTCTACGAGCAGGAACGCGAAGCGTGGCTGGCGAACCGCACCACTGCACGGGAATCTCAGGTCAGAGACATCATCGAAGGCGGGGACGTCGACGCCGCTGCAGCCGCGGCAACACTGGGCTACAGCCTCACCGCCCGACACGTGGCGGTCGTCGCCTGGACACACCATTCGGCACCGGACACCATCAATGGCCTGGGCATATTCACCTCCGCCATCAACGCCGCAGGCGCAGCGATGGGCTCCCCACGCTCGAGCCTGGTCATCAGTCGCGACCAGGACACCGCCTGGGGATGGATCACGGTGCCCGAGAGCTGGGAGTACGAGGAGTCCCTCGGCGATCGGCTGGATGCCACCGACGCTGTGCACCTTGCGCTCGGTTCCGCTCACACCGGTGCGGAAGGATTCCGGCTCTCTCACCAAGAAGCTACGCGAGTCCAGAACGTCTGCCTGGCCGGACGGGCACCGGCGGCACTGCACTCCCACGACGACCCGGGAATGGCTCTCGTCTCACTGATGTCTAATGATGTCGAGGCAGCGCGGGACTGGGTGCGCTCTGTGCTCGGCCCGCTGGCGGAGAACTCCGAGGCCAATGCCCGCCACCGCTCGACGTTGCTGACATTTCTGCGTCACGATCTCAGCTACACAGCGACGGCAGCCGCGATGACGATGCACAAGAACTCGATCCGGTACCGGGTGGAGATCGCGGAATCGCTCCTCGGCACGGACCTGGGATCGAATCGGCTCAGCATCGAGGCAGCCCTCTATGCCCACAGCTATATCTTTGCTCCTGGAGACCAGATCTCGGGTTGAGCGCCTCACTTCTCGCGGAGGTCCCCCTTGAGGATCTTGCCGACGGAGTTCTTCGGCAGGGTCTCGGCAATGTAGATCCCGTCGGGGACCTTGAAGCGGGCCAGACGTGCTTCGAGGAATTCATGCAGCTCTTCGGGAGTGGTCTTGGCTCCGTCGCGCAGGGCCACGTGGGCCACCGGCACCTCGCCGTACTTATCGTCGGGGCTGCCGACCACGGCCGCCTCGGTGACCTGCGGGTGGCCGAAGAGCGCGTCCTCGATCTCCTTGGGGTAGATGTTCTCACCGCCGCGGATGATCATGTCCTTGATCCGGTCGACGAGGACGAGGAATCCGTCGTCATCGAGGTAGCCGACGTCTCCGGTGTGCAGCCAGCCGTCCTTGAGCGATTCGGCCGTGGCGTCCGGGCGGCCGAGGTATCCGCGCATGACGGTCTTTCCGGACACGACGACTTCGCCGGGCTCGCCAGGCTTGAGCAGGTTGCCCTCCGGGTCCTTGATTCCGAGCGTGAGCCCGGGCAGCGCCGTTCCGACGGTGCCCGGGCGGCGGGTGCCGTCATTGCGGTTGATGGTCGCGGCGACCGAGCACTCGGACAGGCCGTAGCCTTCGAGCATCGTGACGTCGAAACGGGTCTCGAAGCGGGTGATCGCATCGACCGACATCGGAGCGGCGCCGCAGATGACGAACCGCAGAGAACTCGTGTCGACGTCCCGTTTCGTCGTGGCCTCGAGGACCGAGTAGATCGTCGGCACGGCGGAAAAGTAGGTTGGGCGCTCGGCTTCGACGACGTCCCAGAAGCTGCTCGGATCGAACTTCGGGATGACGTGGACGCTGCCGCCTGCCATCAGCGGGGCCACCGAGCCTGCCAACAGTCCGTTGCAGTGGAAGAGCGGGAGGACAAGGAGGCTGCGAGACTCCTCACCAAAATCGATCGCATGGAGGATCGACCAGATCATGGCCGAGATGTTCGTCTGGCCCAGCACACAGCCCTTTGGCTTGCCGGTCGTGCCTGAGGTGTAGACGATGAGCGATGCATCGTCATCAATGACGTCGACCTCACCGCTCGGGTCACCGTTGCCGCGGAAGCAGTCGTCGTCCACGGACAGGAAGCCGATCTGGCGGGTGCCGGCCAATGCCTCGGCGCGGGAATCACCGACGATCAGTCCGGTACCGGAGTCGTCGACCTGGAAGAGCACCTCGTCGTCTTTCAACGCCGGGTTGATCGGGGTCAGCGCGGCACCGAGTGACCAGGTCGCGAACAGCGTCGTGATGACCTCGGGGACGTTGCGCAGCAGTACGCCGACCACGGATCCGCGGCCGATGCCGTGATTCGTGCTCATTTCGCGTGCGGTCGCGGCCACCGCCGAGGCGAACTCCGAGTTGTCGAAGCGACCTTCGGGCCAGCTCAGGCACGCACCGTGCGGATTCTTCTGCGCGCGGGTGAATGGCAGACCGACCAGCTCGGCGACGGGGAAGGTGAAGTCGTCAGCGGCTCCTCCTCCATTGCTGTGAACCGGTGCGGAAGGTGTGTTCGAAGTCATCATGACTCAATAGTAACCACGACTGTGACCTCGCAAACTCAGGAAACCGCCTGCACTGCTCACCGACAGAACCAGATACCTGTATCACTCTGCAGAACAGTACACAGGCTGCAACCTATGTACTGTTCCGCAGAGTGAAGCGTCGCGGCTCGAGCATAGGACGCCCAGCGATGTGGACGCATCACGAGAAAGGGACCGATCGAAGTTTCAGAGCCCCTCTTTGAAACTGGGCTATTCAACTTCGATCGATCCCTTTCGAAGGCGCGCTGGCGCGCAGGCGAGTCAGGCCCAACGCGCCGCGACCCACCCGCGTGCGGTACCGACTTACTTACTTACTGGGCGGCGGACTCCTCGTCGCGCTTGTCGAGCTCCGGGATCATCGGCACGCGCATGCCGCGCTCTTCGGCGACCTCGACGGCGCGGTCGTAACCGGCGTCGACGTGGCGGATGACGCCCATACCCGGGTCGTTGGTGAGCAGGCGGGCGAGCTTCTTCGCAGCCAGCTCGGTGCCATCGGCCACAGAGACCTGACCGGCGTGGATGGAGCGGCCGATGCCGACACCGCCACCATGGTGGATGGACACCCAGGTCGCACCCGACGACGCATTGACCATGGCGTTGAGCAGCGGCCAGTCGGCCACGGCGTCGGTGCCGTCGAGCATCGATTCGGTCTCACGGTAGGGGCTGGCGACCGAACCGGAGTCGAGGTGGTCGCGGCCGATGACGATCGGAGCCGAGATCTTGCCCTCGGCGACGAGCTGGTTGAACAGCAGTCCGGCCTGCTGACGCTCCTTGTAGCCGAGCCAGCAGATGCGGGCCGGGAGACCTTCGAACTCGACGTACTCGTTGGCGGCGTCGAGCCAGTTATGGAGGTGCTCGTTGTCGGGGAAGAGTTCCTTGAGGGCCTTGTCGGTGACCTCGATGTCCTTGGGATCACCGGAGAGTGCGACCCAGCGGAAGGGTCCGAGCCCTTCGCAGAACAGCGGGCGGATGTAGGCCGGGACGAAGCCGGGGAATTCGAAGGCGCGGTCGTAGCCGGCCTTGCGCGCTTCATCGCGGATCGAGTTGCCGTAGTCGAAGACCTCGGCGCCGCGGTCCTGGAATTCGACCATGGCCTGCACGTGCTTGGCCATGGACTCCTCGGCGCGGATGGTGAACTTCTCCGCATCCTGTTCGGCCTCTTCGTGCCAGTCGTCGACGCTGACGCCGATGGGCAGGTAGGACAGCGGGTCGTGAGCCGAGGTCTGGTCGGTAACGATGTCGACCTCGGCGGCCTCTGGGCGGTCGAGGATCATCGGCAGGACCTCTGCAGCGTTGCCGACGAGCCCCACGGACAGTGCCTGCTTGTTCTTCTTGGCCTCGATGACCTTGGCCAGTGCCGTGTCGAGATCGGTCTCGACCTCGTCGAGGTAGCGCTTGGACTTGCGACGGTCGAGGCGGGTCTTGTCGACGTCGATGATGAGGCAGGCGCCGCCGTTGAGCGTCACCGACAGAGGCTGAGCTCCGCCCATGCCGCCGCAGCCGCCGGTGATGGTCAGCGTTCCGGCGAGGGTGCCGTTGTAGCGCTTGCGGGCGATGGCGCCGAAGGTCTCATAGGTGCCCTGGAGGATGCCCTGGGTGGCGATGTAGATCCAGGACCCGGCGGTCATCTGGCCGTACATCATCAGGCCCTCGGACTCGAGCTTGCGGAAGTGCTCCCAGTTGGCCCAGTCGCCGACGAGGTTGGAGTTGGCGATGAGCACGCGCGGGGCCCATTCGTGGGTGCGCATGACACCGACGGGCTTTCCCGACTGGATGAGGAGGGTCTCGTCGTCCTCGAGATCGTCGAGGGTGCGCACGATTGCGTCGTAGGCCTCCCACGAACGAGCCGCACGACCGGTGCCGCCGTAGACGACGAGGTCTTCGGGACGTTCGGCGACCTCAGGGTCGAGGTTGTTCATGAGCATGCGCTTGGGCGCTTCGGTCTGCCAGCTCTTGGCGGTGATCTCGGTGCCCCGGTCGGCGCGGATCACGCGAGAGGGGTCGTGCTGGGTGAAAGTCTGCTTGGTGGTCATGTGACTCTCCTTCGTCGTACGGTCATGGGGCCTGTCCTGCCTACACTTCCAATTCTGACGATTCCACACAGAAGTGGAAGTGGTGTGGATCAAGTTATGTCCGAAATATCGGACACCATTCATGCAACCCACTTCTCAATCGAGACGCAATCGATTCTGTAAGTAAAGATGAAAGAGGCATAGGTTGACCATCAACAGCCCCGAATCTCCGAGCTTCAGAGAAGAGGAACAACGATGTTCATCGCCCCCACCGCGGTCGTCGCAGCCACCGAATCGCAGGACCTGCACACGACCCGGTCCCGAGCCCAGAGCTGGCGCTCGAAGGACATCGGCATCCCCGATCGGGAACTCACCGACCAGGCGCTCATCGACCTCTGCACCACTGCAGTCAACCTCGGCGATTCGTCCTTCGAACGAACGATCACTGCGATCAGGGCAAGCCGCATGGGCGACTACCCGGTCATCCCCGACATCACCTCAGCTGCCGAGGTCCTGCGCGAGTTCCTCCGTGCCGAGAAGATCGACGGCTGGCTCTATGTGCGCGAATCCGACGGCTACGCCCACCCGTACCTCGTGATGAACATCGAGTTGGAACACGGCGACAAGACTCGAGGCCCTCGCGTGAAGGTCACGCTTGAGGCCGACAACCCGACGGTCAAGCGCCCCTCCCGCGTGCCCAAGGTCCTCTACTTCGAAGACACGGAGATCGTCGGCAAGACACCTGAAGAGGCGCTCACCTCGGCGGGAGTCTTCCGCGAGAACCCGGCGCTCAAGGACGAGTACTCGACCCGACTGGCCGAGTTCAAGGAGATCATCGACCACGGATTCGGCTCTCAGTACATGTTCACCGGCCGCGCCATCCGCACCGACAACCATCGTGCGGCCAATCACCGCTCGGGTCGCAAGGTCGTCAACGACGTCGCTCCCGATGAGATCGCCGGGCTGCGCGGAGCCAGCACCTCGGTGCTCTTCGATGAGGGCGAGTACGGCACCATCCCCCTGCTCACGGCCGTGCGCGTCTTCGACCTCGGCGCCCAGGACTACCTCGACGTCAACACCGGAGATCTCAAGGAATACGCCTACGATCCGGGCCTGCAGGACAAACTCATCCTCCCCGCCGAACAGCGTGAGCTGCTGACCATCCTGACCTCCGACATCGGGGTCTTCACCGGTGACATCATCGACGGCAAGTCCGCCGGCAATGTCATCCTGGCCAAGGGCCGGCCCGGCGTCGGCAAGACCCTGACCGCCGAGGTGTACGCCGAGGTCATCGGCAAACCCCTGTATTCGATCCACTCCGGATCATTGGGCATCACCCCGGAGGCCGTGCGAAAGAACCTCGAGGTCATCTTCGATCGCGCCAAGCGCTGGAACGCTGTTCTCCTCCTCGACGAGGCCGACGTCTTCGTCCTCGAACGCGGACTCGACCTGACCCAGAACGCGATCGTCGCGGAGTTCCTGCGCACCCTCGAATACTTCGACGGATTGCTCTTCCTGACGACGAACCGCACAGACGGCGTCGACGAGGCGATCCTCGCACGCTGCGCGGCCGTCATCGAATACCACGCGCCCAGCCCGGAGGACGCTCGCCGGATCTGGCAGATCATGGCCCAGGGCAATGATGTCGAGTTCAACCCCGAACTCCTCGACCGCCTGGTCAGCGACTTCCCTGACATCACCGCCCGCGATATCAAGATGGTGCTGCGCCTGGCCCTGCGCATCGCTGCCCACCGCGGGGCGGCACTGAGCTTCGACGACTTCGTCCATGCCGCCCACTTCCGCGGAATCCACACCGTCGACGAGGCGCCCGGAAGTTCGGTTCCCACGGGCACATCCGCTCCTCCGCGGTTCACCCCCAGGCAGGTCGAATCGGCATGATGCTCGAGACCCGCCAGCTGCAGTACTTCGCCACCGTCGCCGAGGAACGTCACTTCGGCAAGGCGGCGGAGCGGCTCAAACTGGCTCAACCCTATCTGTCACAGCAGATCCGCAAACTCGAGCGGCAGCTGGGCACCACGCTGCTCAACCGCACCACACGCTCGGTCTCGCTCACCTCGGCGGGAAGCCATCTTCTCGAGCAGGCTCGCCGGGTTCTGTCCGAACTCGACACACTCGGCTCAGAGGTTCAGCTCATCGGCGCCGGGTTCAAGGGTCCGCTGCGCCTCGGCTTCACGGGTTCCACGACCTATGGTGTGATGCCGCAGGTCGTACGTCGCACGGCCCTGGCCGCTCCCCGCCTGCAGTTGGGAGTCAGCGGCGAGATGACCACGCCCCGGCTCGTCTCCCAGCTGCTCGACCGCAGCATCGACATCGCGCTTCTGCGCTACGGCTCCCCGGTGAAAGGGCTGAGCTACCAGGTGCTCGGACATGAAACCTGCATCCTGGCGGTGCCGACCGGTTCCCCGCTGGACGATCTTGAGTCGATCACGGCCGCTGAGCTCGTCGAGCAGTCCCTGGTCGGCTACCCGGAGAACTCCGTGGTCTCCGCGACCACGACGACGTTCCTCTCCGAGCACTCAGCGTCGCCCGACTATTCGATCCGAGCCTCGGAGACATCGACGCTGATGTCGCTGGTCGCCGCCGGTCTGGGGCCCGCCATCGTCCCCCGCACGGCCGCAGCCTTGGAGATCCCCGGGGTCCACTTCCGCGAGATCACCGAGGCTCCCCGGACCGAGCTCGCGCTCGCGTGGCGCACGAACGAAGAGACCCAGATCATCACCCGCATGGCCCGGATCATCACCGAGGTGGTTTCCGACGTCATCGACGAAACACCGACCGAGCAAGCTGAGACATCGGCGGAATCGACTGAAACACCGCCCGATCCGGTGGAGACGCCCACCGAACCGAAGGAGAACGCATCGTGAAGATCACCCACTTGGAGACGGTGCCCTACCGGATCCCGATGAAGAAGCCGCTGAAGTTCGCCAGCGGCGAGGTCCATCACGTCGAACATGTGCTCGTGCGTCTGACCACCGACGAGGGGCTCGTCGGAACCGCTGACATCCCGCCGCGCCCCTACACCTACGGCGAGACCGTCGAGTCGGTCATCGCCGTCATCAACACGATCTTCGCCGACGCCCTCATCGGCGCCGACCCCCTCGACCGGGGAGCCATCCACGCGAAGCTGCACCGCACGATCGGCAACCAGACGGCCAAGGGCGGCGTCGACATCGCCCTCTGGGACCTCATCGGCAAGGCACATTCCACCCCGGTCCACCGTCTCCTCGGCGGGTTCGCCTCCTCCCTGGAGGTGACCCACATGCTCGGCTTCTCCCCCACCGAGGCGGTCGTGGACGAGGCTCTGTCCTTCCGCGAGACCTACGGAGTCCGCTCGTTCAAGATCAAGGTCGGCCGCCGTCCGGTCTCCCTCGACATCGAACTCGTCGCTGCCCTGCGTGAGGCTCTGGGCCCGGACGCACTCCTCTACCTGGATGCGAACCGAGGGTGGAACGCCACCGAGGCCGCGCAGATGCTGGCGGGCACAGCCGATCTCGATCTGCGGTTCTTCGAGGAACCCAATGATGCCGCCGAGGTGCTCACACGCCGCCAGCTGGTGACGAACTCACCGATTCCGATCGTCGCCGACGAATCGGCGCCCAACCTCGGCGATGCCGCCCGTGAGATCCACACCGGCGGAGCCAACGCGCTGTCGATCAAGACTGCTCGCACCGGTTTCACGGAATCCCAGAAGATCCTGTCCTTCGCCGAGGCCCTGGGCCTCGACGTGCTCATGGGCAACCAGATCGACACCCAGCTGGGGAGCGTGGCCACGGCGAGCTTCGGTGCCGCCTTCGAGCACTCCTCCCGGTACCCGGCAGAGATGTCGAACTTCCTCGACATGTCCGATGACCTCATCGCGGAACCGCTGGAGATCAAGGACGGGCGCATCGCCGCACCGACCGTTCCCGGCGCGGGGACCGGGGTCGACGAGGACAAGCTCACCCACTACCGCATCGACCGATGACCCGGAAGATCTGGCAGACCAGCCTGATCTTCCACCCACAGAACCTGACGAACACCACATCAACAAAGGAGTAGATATGTCAGAGAACAATTTCGCACAGGAAGCCACCGCCAAGGCAGCGGACTCGGGCGCAAACGCCTCCGCACGATTCCGCGAGCGCCAGGCTCAGGCCAGCGGCGGAGTCGTCGACCATGAGCGAGTCGAGCTCCTGGCAGGCAAGGCCATCAAGGCGCTGACCGACATCGTCGAAGAGGAGCAGGTCAGCTACGAGGAGTTCAACGCGCTCAAGGCCTGGCTGATCAAGGTCGGCGAAGACGGCGAATGGCCGTTGTTCCTCGACGTGTGGATCGAGCACGCGGTGGAGGAAGTCGCCAACCAGGACCGTGAAGGTTCCAAGGGCACCATCGAAGGGCCGTACTACCTCGAGAACTCACCTGAGGTCGAATGGAACGGCACCATCGACATGCGCCCCGACGAACCGGGCACCCCGTTCGTCTTCAAGGGCCAGGTCACCTCGACCACCGGTGAACCGCTTCCAGGAGCCAAGCTCGAGCTGTGGCACGCCGACAGCCTGGGCTTCTACTCGCAGTTCGCTCCGGGCCTGCCCGAGTGGAATCTGCGCGGCACCTTCATCGCCAACGAGGACGGCGAATACGAGATCCACACGATACGTCCCGCGCCTTACCAGATACCCACGGACGGCGCCTGCGGTCAGCTCATCGAGGCTGCCGGGTGGCACGCTTGGCGTCCGGCGCACATGCACTTCAAGGTGCATGCTCCCGGCCACAGGCTCATCACCTCGCAGCTGTACTTCCCCGGCGATCCGCACAACGATGACGACATCGCCTCGGCGGTCAAGCCCGAGCTCCTGCTCGACCCTCAGCCCAACCCAGATGAGGAAGGCGAGATGACGACCTACAACTTCGTCCTCGACCCCGAAGCCTGACTCAGCAGAGCAGGCTCGCGAGCTGATCTGACACGCTCAAGCGCAGACCGGCTCCGCTCGGGCCTGATCCCCTCGGCCAGGCTCGGCTCAGTTCCATTCGGTTCAGCTCGACTCAGCTCGACGTCAAAGGTGCCACGGCAATCAGCCGTGGCACCTTCTTCTGTGCACTCGCCTGCTCACGTCCCTTCAGTTCCGCTCAGTTCCGCTCAGTTCCGCTCAGGGCGCCGGGCGGCGGCGCGTGAGCACGAAGAGGCCCACCGGGCGAAGGTGACGGCGACGGCGGACAGTGGGTCACCAGCCAGTGACGCCGAAAGTCGCGACCGCCGCTGACCGAAGTCACGCGACCCATCGCTTTGCGGACGAGGCGCCTGTTTGCAGACAGTGCTCTCGTCCGC
>NZ_JALDSX010000034.1 GCF_022748595.1 Brevibacterium sp. ZH18
ATCGCCGAGGTGCTCAGACCACCTCGGCGATGGCCCGTTTCAGATGGTCCTCCGGAAACGGTGCGCGAAACTGCCGCTGACGACACCTCGGTGTTCCCCAGCCATCTACCACGCCAAGTTCAACTGATCCAAGGCACCGACGAACCCTGGCAGCATCGAATCCGGGGCACTGTCGGACCCAGGACAGCACGGAGTCGACGACCGACAGGCTACCGACCGCCGCCGTACCGGGCTACTGTGAAGAGGTCTGCAGATCAGAGCGGCAATGTGTTGGAGGGCAATGAATTCACAGGTCGACTTCTTCGGTTCCACCGGTCTCATCCAGGCCGAGCTGCTCCTGGCGAGCTTCGTGCTGTGTTCGCTCATTGGGTTCGAACGACAGTTCAGGCAGAAGAGCGCCGGGTATCGCACCCATGTGCTCGTGGGCATCGGAACGTGTGCCTTCACTTTGGTCTCGGCATACGGCTTCGCCGGTGTGCTCGAGAATGACGTCCGCCTCGATCCTTCCCGGATCGCTGCTCAGATCGTCTCGGGCATCGGCTTCCTGGGCGCTGGGGTGATCTTCAAAGGTCGCAACATGGTCCGCGGCCTCACCACCGCCGCCACCATCTGGGTGACGGCGGCCGTGGGCATGGCCTGCGGTGCAGGCATGGTCACTCTGGCCATCATGCTCACAATCCTGCACCTGCTGACGCTGTTCGTCATCGCGCCCCTGATCCGGCGGATTCCCGACAACGATCACCGCAAACTGCTGCGGATCACCTACCGGGACGGCGGAGGAATCCTCCGAGATATCCTCGCAGTCGCATCCACGATGGGCTTTGCCAACACCATCGTCGACTCCCGACGCTTCGAGACCGACGAGGGCGTGCACATGGTCCAGATCGACGGAAAATTCGAGGGCAAGCCGCCGCTGCACATGCTCATCCCCCAGCTCATGGAGCTCAAGGGAGTCGACAAGGTCAGCATGCGCGAGGACCGGGTCCACTCGGTCGACGAGGATGGCGACAGTGTCTAACCCGGTGCCAGGAATGCTCCCGTGCTCAGCCGCGCAGGGACCGTGCCCAGGCGAGAGTGGCCAGTGCCGCAGCCTGATCCGGCAGATGCGCGTCGTCGAAGAGCACCTCGGGCGAGTGGTTCGTCGCCGCCGTCGCCGGATCCACCCCTTCGGGTGAGACAAAGAAGAAGAGGAACGCTCCGGGAACTTCGTTGAGCACGAAGGAGAAGTCCTCAGAGCCCATGACCGGATCCGGTGCCTGGACATAGCGTTCGGCCCCGAAGGTGTCCTTCAGCGTCGCGGCGACGAACTCGGTTTCCTGCGCATCATTGATCGTCACGGGGTACTGCTCGTTCCACACCACCTCGGCGGTGCAGCCGTGAGCGGCGGCGATCGACTGCGCAAGCTGCGTGGCCAGGACAGGGAACTTCGTCGTCGACTCTGCCGACAGTGTTCGGACCGAAGCGCCGAGCTTCGCAGTCGCGGGAATGATGTTGACGGCGTTTCCGGCCTCGAGCTGAGTCACCTCGGCGACGATGGGGTCGAAGACGCTGAACGAACCCGTGATCATCGAATACAGAGCCTGGCCGAATTCCATCAGCGGGCGAATCGGATCGGTCGAGTCCTCGGGACGTGAGCTGTGCCCACCCTTGCCGTGCATGGTCACATGGAGAGTGTTGGCCCCGGCCATGACCGTGCCAGGACGGCTGACGAAGGTGCCGGGAACGCCGGGCGCAACGTGGATCGCGTAGGCGGCATCGGGAGTGGCGCCGATGGACTCGAACATGCCCTCCTCGAGCATGATCTTCGCTCCGCCCTGGCCCTCTTCGCCGGGCTGGAACATGAATGCCACGGTTCCGGCGAGCTCGGCCTGGTGGGCGGACAGAAGCTTGGCGGCGCCCACCAGTCCGGTCACGTGCAGGTCGTGTCCGCAGGCATGCATGTTCCCGTTCGTCGACGCATAGTCGAGGCCCGTGGCCTCTTCGACGGGAAGGGCATCCATGTCTCCGCGCAGGAGGATCGTGGGCCCCGGCTTGCCGCCGCGAAGGACGGCGACGACGGAGTTGAGTCCCTGGCCGGTGGTGATCTCGAGCGGCAGGCCCTCAAGGGCGTCGAGGATCATCTTCTGGGTGTAGGGCAGCTCGAGTCCCAGTTCGGGGTTGCGGTGGAGTTCGCGGCGCAGGTCGCGCAGCTCGGTGGTCAGGGACAGTGCCTCAGTCGTGAAATCGATCGTCATTGTGCTTCCTCTGCGGTGATGGTTGGTGCGCGTATGCGGGGTGTCGATGGTGCTGTTTGTGGATGGTGCTGTGTGTCGATGGTGCAGGGTGTCGTGGGCATGGAGTTCCCGACCCCTTGTTCAGGTCACCTGGTCAGATCATCTGTTCAGGTCATCTGTTCAGGTCATCGTCGTGAAGAGTCTGGCCAGGGCGAGCAGCGTCGTCGAGTCCGCCTCGTCGAACGGAATGCCCAATCGTCTCAGCGGTTCTGGCAACTGATCGAACAGGACAGCTGACCTCGCAATATCTCTGTCATCAGGCGACCCCTCGTCAGGTGCACTGTTTCCAGGCGCACTGTTTCCGGGCGCACTCTCTCCAGGTGCACTGTCTCCAGGTGCACTGTCTCCAGATGCACTGTCGTCAGGGTCCGGCACCGGCGAAACAACCGCCTCGGCGTCGATATGGGCGAAGCGCCTGTGATGGTCGGTCAGGGCTTGGAACGCCTCACCGATGTTCAGGATCACAGTGTTGCCTCTGTCTGGATCGTCCGGGGAGTAGGGACCGACGACCTGCAGCGACAGCGGCAGTCCAGCGTCGTCGAAGCCCATTGGCAGCGCCAGCGAGGGATGCGGCACGGCGCAGAATGCGGCGGTGAGGTTCCATTCCTCCTGTGGTGTGCCGCCCTTGAAGACGTAGGGCGGGGCAGGTTCCGGCCAGGTCGGCAGAACCAGTGCATCGACGTTTTGCAGGACTTCGTCGAGCAGAGCGCCGAGGTGGTCCGCCGCACCCAGCGCACGATGGTAGATGTCATCGCTGATGACGCACCCCATGACTGCCAGGCGCCGGAAGGATCGACCGTAGTCGGTCCAGCGGGTGGGCAGGGACTCCTCGTGAACTTCATACATCTCGCGGATCATGATGATCATCGTGGCCGCGATGAGTTCGTCGAGGAAGGGCAGATCGACATAGTCGATGTCGAAACCGCTCGCGCTCAGATCGACCAGCGCCTGGGAGAAGGCCGTGTTCACCGCCGATCCGATCCGATCGGATTCGACGACCTGCTTCGGGACGCCGATGCGCCGAGTCGCCTGCTCGCTGCCGGGATTGGCCGTGTGCTGCTTCGACGGCGCCGCGACCTCGGACGAGTTGTCCTGCTCGCCGCCCCTCCCCGCAGCTCGTCCCTGCATGACTTCGAGCAGCAGTCGGCAGTCACGAGCGCTCCTGGCCATCGGTCCGACCACGTCGAGGGTGGGGCTTGCGTTGAGTACGCCGCCCGTCGGCACTGACCCACGGGTTGGCCGCATCCCGGTGATGCCGCAGTAGGCGGCGGGGATGCGGCAGCTGCCTGAGGTGTCCGTGCCCAGTCCCCCGGCGAAGATGCCCAAGCTGATGCCGATGGCGGTTCCGCAGCTGGAGCCACCCGGCCACCGAGACAGGTCCCAGGGGTTTCGCGGCAGCGGGAACCCCAAGGCCGGATCCGGTCGGCCGGCGGCATGCTCGGCCATGGTCGTCGTTCCTTCGACGACAGCACCGGCAGCCCGCAGGCGATCGACGACCACTGAATCGCGTCCCTCATAGAATGACGGGTCGAAGACCGCGCTCTGCGCCGTGGTCGGAGCTTCGGCCGCCGCGATCATCGGCTTGATGCCCAACGGCACCCCGGCAAGGGGCAGCGACTTTCCGGCACGGGGCAGCGTCGTCGGAGCGAGGGGCAACGATGTTCCGGCGAAAGGCAGCGGCGCCGGGGCGAGAGGCACCGTCTCGAGTGCGTCTTCGGCTCCGGCATCAGCAAGCGCGCGATCAACGCGCCGCGCTGCGTCCGACGCCGAATCGTCGAAGCGCTGCAGGAAGACTCCGGCCTTCTCCCCCACTGCGTCGGCAAGCGCCAGAGAATCCTGCAGCAGTTCACTCGCGCTGACCTCGCCGGCGCGCACTGCCGCGATCTGCGCTGTGAGATCCGGATAGGCGCGGATGAGGTCGCCGGCCGAAACGGCTTCCGTACCCACCGAAACTGCCTGGTCGCGGGCCGAAACGGCTTGGTCCTTCTCTGCCACCGGCTCAGCCGAGTGCGGAGCGGACGGGTGTGACGCCGAACCAGCCTTCGGAGTCCTTGACGAGCGAGCCGCCCTGGAGGACAGCCTTGACGTTGTCGGGCTCGGCGAGCGGTTTGATGTCGGCCAATGGATCGAAGTCGACGACGACGAGGTCGGCGAGTTTACCCTCTTCCAGAGTCCCCACCTCGGCGTCGAGGCGAAGCAGTTCGGCAGCGTTCTTCGTGCCCGCCACGATCGCCTGCATCGGCGAGAATCCAAGTTCCACGGCGTGGACCTCTTCACGCAGATTGACGCCGTGGGGGCACACACCGGCATCGGTGCCGAGTGCCACGCGCACGCCTGCCTCCATGGCCACAGCCACACGTTCGCGGGCGATGGCCGACCACTTGACCTTCTTCTCGTACAGGTAGCCGGGCACGTTCTTCGGGTCCGGAACTCGCAGGGCGCTGCTGAGCGTCGGAACGAGGAAGGTGCCGTGCTCGAGCATGAGGTCGATGCCTTCGTCATCGATGCCGTAGCCGTGTTCGACGGAGCGGACACCACCGCGGATTGCAGCTTTGATGCCTTCGGCCCCCTGCGCATGGGCGGCGACGGGCTGGCCGGATCGCTTGGCGGTCTCGGCAACGATGAGGCGCACGTGCTCTTCGGGCACACCTATGTCGTCAGGGGTATCCGAGGGACTCGAGACTCCGCCTGTGGTGCAGACCTTGATGACGTCGGCACCGGAGCGGACCAGGGTCCGGATGGTCCGGCGCACATCGTCATCGGTATCGATGATCGGGTCGATCGGCATCGCCGGCATCGTTGACATCCCGTTGGGCATCGTGAAGTCAGTGTGCCCACCGGTGGGCGAGAGCGGCGTGATCGCCAGATGGATCCGCGGGCCGAGGAACAGTCCCTGCTGGATGCTGTCCCGGACACCGCGGTCGGTGCCACCCAGATCGCGCACTGTGGTCACGCCGGCCATGAGCGTGTTGCGAGCGTTGACGGCGCTGCGCACGATTCGTTCGGAGCCGAATCGGGCCAGGTTGGCCTCCTGGTTCTCGATCGAGAGCCCGAAGTGGACGTGGGAGTCGATGAAGCCCGGCATCACGGTCTTCCCGCCCAGGTCGACGAGGCGCGGGTTCTCCCCCGGCGCCGAGGTGGCCCCCTCCGCACGCTTTGCACCGACGTAGACGATGCGGCCGTCCTTGATCTCGATCTCGGCGTTTCGTACCGGATCACCGCCGTTGCCGTCGATGAGGGTGGCGCCGTGGAGGACGATGTGCTCGGAGCCGTTGTTCGTGGTCGGCACGTATGCGGTTGGAACGTAGGTGGTGGTCATGAGTGGGTGTGGTCCTTTCATCAGGATTTCGTGATGCGTGCGATTCGGTGACGACGGATTATCGGTGACGACGAGTTATCAGTTGCGACGGACTATCGGTTGCGTCGAACTATCAGCTGCGACGGCATATCGATGTCATTGTCCGTCAGATGCTCACACGGACGTCTTATGTGCTCGCATCATGGCCAGGAAGATCGGGCAGATTCCTGTCGCGATCGCGCAGATTACCCATACGGTGATGTAACCGCCGACGCTTGCTGCACCGGCTTCCGGGATGAGAAAGAGCCCCAGCATTGAGGCGAAGACTGCGCCTGCGATGGCCCCGCCCAGGGTCTTCACCGAGTTGTAGACGCCGGTGGCGATACCGGTTTCATCGTCTGGTGAGCCTTCGGTGGTGGCTGCGGGCAGCCCGCCCAAAAGGAGGCCTCCGCCCAGGCCCGACAGAGCGATGGACAGCAGGACGACGGGGAACGCCAGGTGCCCAACGATCAGCATCACCTGGCCAACTGCAACACTGAGCGTGCCGAGGATGAGGACGCCCTTGAGCGTAATCTTCGAGGCGATGCCGGCATAGAGGATTGCGCCGACCGCGGCCAACAGCATGTTGAGGCCTGTGACGAGGGAGATCTGACCGGCACTGAAATCGAACCCGTAACCGACGGCATCCGGCTGACCGGCAAGGAAGGTCGTCGTGATGCTCTGGGTACCGAACAGGACGATCCCGAAGAGGAACGAGGTCAGGTACACCGGCCACAGTCGGTTGGAGAAGAGGACTCTGAGGTTGAGTGCCGGGGCTTTGGCTCGCAGTTCCCACCAGACGAAGACTGCGATCAGCACGAGGGCAATCACGAGCACTGCGACGGCGAGGCCGGGAGCGGCGCCGAGCATCTTGATTCCTGACAGGAGCGCCAACATGAACACGGCAAGGAGGATGAAGCCTGGCCAATCGATTGCTCGGGCGGTCCGGACGGTGGATTCGGGAATCACGGTGAATACGAAGACAGCCGAGATCACCACGATGATCACGGGCACACTCAAGCGGGCAGCCGGTGACTCTAGTATCGACGAGAAGAGTCCAGCGCACAGCGTTCCGGCCAGGGCACCGATCGTCAGTGACGAGATGAGCATGCCGATGGCACGGCGGGCGGTTTCGCCCTTGATCTGGTTGTGGACGATGGCTAATTCCAGCGGCAACCAGACTGCCAGCGGGCCGGAAAGGACTCGCCCCAGAAGAACGAGTGGGAAGCTGGGGGCAAACGCCACGAGTACAGTGCCCACAAGCACGGAGACGATTCCGATCCGCAGCATTCGCCGGTGGCCGAAGATGTCACCGAGTTTGGCAAGAATCGGGACACAGACACCGGCAGCCAGTGTCTGTACGGTGATGAACCAGGCGATCGAAGCATCAGTGACGCCGAGGTGGTCGCGGATATTGTCCAACAGCGGCACATAGTAGCCCTGCAGAAATCCGCTGGAGAATTCGACGAAGACTAGGAAGCCGACGACCGCCAGTAGGCGCTTCGGAGGTTTGCTGACCAGTGAGGGCGAGGGTGCGGACACACTGAGTCCTTTCTTATATAGACGGGTCGTATATAGACGGGTTCAGGCAGCACAGCTGCGGCGCTGTGCCACTCAGGATTTTCGGTGATTCGGATCGAGCGTGGTGCAGATTGTTCGTGGTCCAGTTCGGCGGGTGAAATCGGAAGAGTCGAGTGAGCCGTCTAGTTCGCCGACCCGTGTTGTCCGATGAGACTTTTCTAGCCCGATACGGCCTCTAGCCCGGCGAGGCCACCAATGAGCGCACCAGCGTCCGGTAGGAGTCTTTGAGCTCAGCGTCGTTGCGGACCTTGGTATCGGGCTTGATCGAGAGTCGGAACAGGGTCAGCCCAGCGATGGCATCGATGATGAGATCTTGGTCGAGCTGGCTGTCCAACTGTCCACGAGCAACGGCCCGAGCAAGAATCTCTCGACCCATGACATGGCGCTTCTTCATATAGCGATCCTCAATCAGAGGGATGACCTCAGCATCGAACATCGCCAACATGGTCCGGTTGTGCTTGGGTTTGGGCTCGCCATCGTGCTTGAAGTTCGTCAGATGCTGCCAAGCATGTTCGACAAGGTCTTCGACAACGTCGCCCGTGTCCGGAGTTTCGCCAAGAGTGACTCTGTCCAGGATGGCTGAAGCGACGAGCTCAGCCTTGGTCGGCCAGCGACGGTAGATCGCCGTCTTGCTGCAACCGACCGCGCTTGCAACTCTCTCGATTCTCAGATTGACGAAGCCAACGTCCTCCAGGCTTTCTCGCGTTGCAGCGAGCACCCGCCCGGTCAGGTCATCATCGAGTGGTCGTCCCTGTGGTGTGGCTTGCGTCATAGATGTATCGCGGCACACCTGCAGTGACTTACGCAACAGAACGTTTCGTATCGTAAACAGCAGGAACGCGAATCAGCGTCACCACAGGTGTCTCTGGGCCACTGGACCACTGGACCACTGGGCCACTGGGCCACTGGGCCACTGGGTCCCTGAGACATACCTTTCAGAACGTCAGCCCTTGTCACCTTCGACCCCACGAAGGACCGACTCGATCGCGAGCGACACTCGATCGAGAGACTCACGGCCGAAGATCGAGACCTGGACGATGGACCCCTGCATCAAGGCAAGGACCGCCGGTGCCATTTCGACAGCTCGACTCTGAGCCGCCTCATCGGAGAGTTCGTGGACACGGCCGAAGTACGCCGCCAGGTAGGACTCGAAATGCCCGATCAGCTCAGCGAAGATCTGCTGTGCGATCGTTGCAAATTCAGCGTTATGCGTGGCTTCACCCCACACCTGCAGCACGAGCGGAGCGAACGGATTGTCATCGACGAGCGAGGCGAGCAGCTGACTGAACACCCTGCTGGGAGGAGGGATCACCTCGGCGGAGCTGAAGTCATCGAGCGCACCCGCACGTTCGGACATAATCCGCCTGCCGACGTCGATCGTCAGCTCCGCCTTGGACGAGTAGTAGACATAGACGGCACCGGCAGAGAGGTCCGCCTCCTTGATGATGTCAGCCATCGAGGCGCCGGTGAAGCCCTTTCGCCCGAAGCATTCGAGCGCAGCATTCTGGATCCGCAGTCGCATAGCGTTCCGATGCTCGTCAGTGACTCTGGGCACTTTTCCTCCAAAAACGAATGATCATTCTTGATATACACTACTCGACGGAGTAAAAAGAACGAGTATTCGTTTTCGACGATAGGACAGCCATTGTGACCAGAATCCTCAGCAACTCGGGAGATCCGAACCGTGCAGGTGGCACTGGCGGTACAGGCAGTGCAAGCGGCACGGGCAGTGCAAGCGGCACGGGCGGCGGCTACTCAAACAGCAGCAGCGGCAACTCCGGTGCCGGTGCGAATAGTTCCGGTGCGAACGGTTCCAGTGCGAACGGTTCAGACGCGAATGGCACCGGTGCGAATGGCACCGGTGCAAATGACTCCGGTGCCGCCAAGAAGCCCAGCCTCAAGCAAGCGCTGCTTGCGGCTGTCTTCGCCTCGGTCATCGTCAGCGTGATCCTGTTGGCGTTCAGCTGGCCCACGGTCACCTCCGACCCCCGCGACCTGCCGATCGCCGCAGTCGGCGACCAGAAGCAGGTCGACCAGATCACGAAGAACGCCCCCGACGGCATGCTCGACCTCACGATGGTCGATTCCCGCGCCGAGGCGCAGCAGCTCATCCGCGAACGTGAGGTCTACGGTGCCTTCATCGTCGGCGATCAGCCGGAGATCCTCACTTCCACCGCCGCCTCCCCCGCCGTGGCGCAGCAGCTCAAGGGAATCGCCACCCAGATGCAGCAGACGATCGACGACCAGGCGATCTCCGGTATGCAGGACGGAATGAAGAAGATGCAGGACGCCCTCAAAGCGTCCGCGCAGGACCCTAGTGCTCAGGGACCGGGTGCAGCCCAGCAGAATCCAGGTGCCGGAGCACCCGACGCCAACGGTCCTGATGCCTCGGCGATGGAGGTCCCTCACGTCAAGGTCACCGACGTCGTGCCGCTCTCCGATGACGATCCGACGGGCGCGGGACTCGCGATCGCGGGCCTGCCCCTGACCATCGGCGGCATCGTCGGCGGTGTTCTCACCAGCATGCTCGTCCACTCGCGTCGCATGCGTGCGGTCGCGGTCCTCGCCTACGGTGTGATCGGCGGACTGGCTCTGACGCTCATCCTGCAGACGTGGTTTGGGATTCTGCAGGGCAACTTCGGGCTCAACGCCCTGGCATCCGGCCTGGCTGTGGCCGCGACAGCCGGCCTCATCAACGGGTTCGTGTCCCTGATCGGGTCCGGCGGCATCGCGATCGGCGCAGTGCTTACGATGTTCATCGGCAACCCGATCTCATCTCTGCAGGCGCCGAAGGAGTTCCTCGCCTGGCACTGGGGCGACATCGGACAGTTCTTTGTTCCTGGAGCCTCGGGCACACTGCTGCGCGATCTCTCGTATTTCCCGGATGCGTCCTTGACGCTGCAGTGGTGGGTGCTCGTCGCATGGCTTGTCCTCGGCATCGGTCTGGTGCTCGTCGGCCACCTCAAGGCCCACGCGGGCGCGCGGAAAACACTGCACTGAAGAAGTGAAGTGGTCAAGTGGTCAAGCACTGACAAAACCTGTCCCGCTGAGCACTGAGCACAGCACCGCCCGCCGTCACACCCGTTCCTCGTGCTGCGAGCCTTGCCCTCCCGGCGAGTCCTCCGATGAACTACGCGACGGCGGGCGGACTGCGTCCAAATGCTGGTCTCACCTGCTGTCGGGGACTACCCTCGAGCAGTAGGAGGAACAGCGAATATGAGCGCACTGACGAACGCCACGATCTGCCGAACATGCGGTGTGGAGACATCAACGCCACCCCCAGCTGAATGTCCGATCTGCACAGATGAGCGCCAGTGGGTTCCAGCCGCGGGGCAGAGCTGGACAACCCGCGAGGAACTCGAGTCCGAGGGACACCGTCTCGTGATCGAGGAGCGTGAGCCCGGACTCTACGCACTGCACGTCGAACCCAGGCTAGGCATCGGGCAGACCTGCTATCTCGCCCAGACTCCTCATGGCAATCTGCTCTTCGACGTTCCGCCCTATATCGATGACGATGCCGTTGCTGCAGTGACAGAGCTTGGCGGCGTCCAGGCCATCGCTGCCAGCCACCCGCATATGTTCGGAGTTCAGCTCGAATGGAGCGCTGCCTTCGAGGCGGCTCCCATCCTCGTGTGCCGAACCGATGCCGACTGGGTCCAGCGACAAGGGCCGAACATCTGGTACTTCTATCGCGAGTCCCAGCCGTTCCCAGGGACCAGTCTGTACCGGACCGGAGGCCACTTCGCCGGCAGCATCGTCGGCCTGTGGACCGGCGCCGACGGCAAGGGAGTCATGCTCAGCGGGGATACGATCGGGCCCGTCGCTCGCGACGGTTGGGTGACGTTCATGCGCAGCTTCCCCAACTATCTGCCATTGTCAGCGAACGTCGTCAGGCGCATAGCCGCCTCGGTGGCAGACTTGGACTTCGACCGAATGTACGGCAACTTCGGTCGGCAGATCTCGTCGGGCGCCAAGGAGGCAGTCCAGTCGTCAGCGCAGCGCTACGCCGAGTGGGTTTCCGGCGAGCACGACGATCTGACCTGACTGTAAGCAAGCTGTCCTGACTACAAGCAATCTGACCTGACTGCAAGCAAGAAGAAACCGGCCAGATCCGAGAAACGGACCTGGCCGGTGATCTGTGCTTGAGGAGCCCCGCTGAAACGGTCGCTCGGGACCAACTACCTCCAGCCTCGGCGCGCGAATCGGCCGCCGGCTGCGAAGCTCAGTTGACTGTTCAGTTCATCTGACTGTTCAGCTCGTCTGGCTGTTCAGCTCAGCAGATCGTCTTGGCGATCAGCGCGAGCGGAACTGCGCGGTGACCGGGCAGTCGAAGGGATCCGCCTCGCCGAGTCCGACGCGATTGAGGTAGCGGACGATGATGCCGAAGGACTCGAAGAGCGTCGTCTCCGTGTACTTGATGTCCTTCTGGCGGCAGTACTCGCGCACCATCGGCTGGACCTTGTGCAGGTTCACGCTGGGCATGCTCGGGAACAGGTGGTGTTCGATCTGGTAGTTCAGGCCGCCCATGAGGAAGCCCATCGGACGTCCGCCCGAAATGTTGCGTGACATAAGAGTCTGGCGACGCAGGAAGTCGATCTTGACGTCCTTCGGCACAATGGGCTGTCCCTTGTGGTTCGGCGCGAACGAGCCGCCCATGTGAACACCGAAGACCATGACCTGGACGATGAAGAAGACGATGCCGATCACGGGGCCAGCGGCCCAGATGGCCAGCAGCGGGAAGCCGATGATGCGGATGGCGATGAGGACACCCTCAACCCAGCGGCGCTTGATCGACGACTGGCCCTTGATGATGGCCTCGACCGAGTTCACGTGCAGCTGCAGGCCAGCCAGCGTCAGCAGAGGGAAGAAGAACCATCCCTGGTGAGCCGCGAACCACTTGGCGAGGCCGGTGCGCTCACGAGCGTCTTCAGCAGTGAAGACCAGTGCGCCGGGAGCGATGTCGCCGTCGACGCCCGCCTTGTTCGGGTTGGCGTGGTGAAGAGCGTTGTGCTTCTTCAGCCACCAGCCGTAGCTGAGGCCGATGAAAAGGTTGCCGACGATCGTCGAGACCCATTCGCCGACTTTGCCGTTGGTGAAGATCTGGCGGTGAGCCGCGTCGTGGGCGACGTAGGCGGTCTGTGTGAAGAGGATGCCGAAGACGACTGCTGTGGCCATCTGCCACCAGCTTTCGCCGATCAGGAAGAGCATCGAGAAAGCCACGACGTAGGAGAGTCCGAGTAGAACGAACCGCAGAGTGTTCCATCCGGGACGCCTGGCCAGCAGGCCGGCTTCCTTGACCTGCGCCATGAGAGCGCTGAAATCACTCGTGAATTCCTGCTGCGCCGTGCCGCGTGTGGCACGCCTGCGCTCGAGGACCTCCGCACGTGATTCTCGATCGAGCGGGGTTGTCGATAATGGCTTACTCTCGACATTCACTGTATTCATATCACTTACGTTACGGACTGACGTCCGTGTTCGCGTCACCCCAGAGCACCGTATTTCACCCCCTACCCTGGTAGGGGGTGGTCTTCAGAGCGAATCTCAGACCTGGGCCTTCGGGACCACGAGGCCCGATTCGTAGGCGGCGATGACGGCCTGCGCACGGTCGCGGGCATCCAGTTTGTACAGGATTCTCGACACGTGCGTTTTGACGGTCTGCACGGCGATGCACAGTGACTCCGCGATCTCCGTATTCGTCTCTCCTCGGGCGACCAGCACGAGGATCTCACGCTCACGGTCGGTCAGCTCAGGCAGTGCTTGAGCATTGGAGCTGCGGGGACCCGCCGCGAAGTGCTCGATCACCCGACGGGTGACGCTCGGCGCGAGAAGTCCATCACCCGATGCCACGATCCGCACCGCCTCGGCGAGTTCATCGGGCACCGCATCCTTGAGCAGGAACCCACTGGCCCCGGCGCGGATCGCGTCGAAGACGTAGTCGTCGATGTCGAACGTCGTGAGCATGATGATGCGTGGGACCGCGGTGTTGATCTCTGTATGAGCGTTCATCTCGCCCGCCAGAGCATCGTTGGCCGCCATCGGTGCCTTCGCAGCTGAAGGCGGAGAGGCGGGTATTGCCGGCTTCGTCAGCCGAGGAAGAAGCGAGGTACGGCGGGAGGTCGAGGTGGACGACGAGGTGGGTTGCTTGGACTGTTTGGACTGTGTGGACTGGTTGGTCTGTGTGGACTGGTTGGTCTGTGTGGGCTGTGTGGATTGTGTGGACTGCTTGAACGATGCGGTCGAGGAAGAGTCGGACGGCGAATTCGAAGTTCGGGTAGTCGAGGCCTGGGGATGCGCTGCAAGAATCTCTCGGGTGGCTTCGATGCCGTCTTGAACGGGCATGCGCACGTCCATCAGGACGATCTCGGGCTTAAGTTCAGCCACGAGCTGCACGCATTCTGCGCCATCGCTCGCCTGACCGACCACCTCGATGTCGGAGTGGGCGTTGAGCAGTGCGGCGAAGCCGGCCCGAACCATTGCCTGATCATCGGCGATCACGATTCGAATCATGAGCGGTCCTCTCCATTGGTTCTCTGCGGGGTGCTGCTCGATAAATTGGCGTCTGGCTGGTTGGTGCTTGACCGGCCGCCACCCAGGTGATCGTCACCGGGTTGGGCTGTACTGGGTTGGGCTGTACTGGGTTGGGCTGTGCCGGGTTCGGCTGTGCTGGGTTGGGCTGTAATGCTGGCGCTCGACTTCTCCGAGCCGGTCTTGGCCGATTTCTGCGAGGTGTTCGAGTTTCCCGAACTCTCCGCATTCGGTGCCTCTGTCGAGGCTCCATTACCTTCCGAGTCGTCCTGGGCGCCGGGAAGTACAGCGACTACTTCAAAGTTGCCGTCTTGAGTCCATCCGGTGCGAAGCTCACCACCCACCGAGGCGGCTCGTTCCCTCATCCCGATGAGACCCTGATGCCGGTGCAGCCCGTGATCTGCGGTCTCCGCCGGGCCCTGTCCCGCGTTATTGACGACGTTGATCCAGAGAGCAGTTCCGCCGTTGTTGACGGTGATGCTCACCTCGGATTCGCGTGCGTGCCGGATGGCGTTGCTCAGCGCTTCCTGCACGATTCGATAGCCGGCCAAGCTCGTGCTGTCGCGCAGGTTCTGACTGACAGGGTCTCCGTTCCACTCCAATGTGACACGAACACCGGCCTGCTGCGCTTTCTGCACGAGCGCTTCGATCTCGGAGAACTTCGGCTGCGGCGCCAGTTCTTGGGACGAGTTATCGTTGCGCAGCACGCTGAGCAGGCCGCGCATCTCGGTGAGTGCATGCCGCGCTGTGACGGAGATGTCCTCGAATTCCTTGCGCACCTCGTCATCGACGTTTTCGTGTCGGAAGGGAGCACTTGAGGCTTGGATGTTGATGATCGACATGCTGTGGGCGACGATGTCGTGAAGCTCGCGGGCGATCAAGGCGCGCTCTTCCACGACGACGCGTTTGGAGTGTTCCTCTGCCGAGTTCTCCATCTCTTTGAGAAGCTCTGACCGGATGTGCTGCCACTGTTGGATGATGACTGCTACGACATAGGTCCCGCCGGCGATGCACGAGAAGACGACGATGTTGACGATAGCCGCGTCCGAGCGGCTGTTCATGTAGTTGAAATGGCCAACGGCCGCGACTCCTGCAGAAACGGCGATGCTGGCGATGAGCGCGGCCAGAGCTACGCCCCAGTGGGCGCGGAGCCCGACGATGAGGATGATGCCGATCTGAGTGATCATCATCGGCACCGACCACGGCCATGGCGAACCAGTTGCAAACGGCCCCAACAGCGGCAACGCTCCGCAGGCGACGATGGAAAAGATGGCACCGAGGACCGGACGCAGCATAGCCAACGGCATCGAGCCAGCATGGATCACGGTAACGAAGAAGGCCAGCGCGACTGGAGTGCTGTAGATGTTGGCGGCGATCGACGATTCGATGGCAAGCATCGCAATGGCAGCAAGAATCACCGCCACCCAGAGCAGGGCTTCAGGGTTGAACCTGCGGTCCGGCGGCAGAAACCTGTCGAACATCTTGATGACCATCACGAATTCGGGTTCTCCTTCTGCGACCCCAGCCGACCTTTGAGGCCGAAGCACCTGGCACGCTCCGTCATGGTGACACTAGCAAACAGGAATTCGCATCCCGTGAGAATATCGCCAGGCGGTCGGAGACCGTCCACAACGCTCAACGCTGGAATCATCTAAAACTATGGCCGTCGAGGTGGCCCCGAGCTTACGTGCAGACCTGCGGTATATGCCCGAGCTGTTGAACAGCCGAAGATGGAGCATCTATGCACATCACCGAATCTGGCCTGAATGCCTTGGTCTCATCGTGGTGGGTCAGAACGGCGGAGGGTCAACGGCCAGATCGTGTTCCCATTTCACCTTGCTCCGGACCTTCTGCTTCTTCCTGTCGGTGAACACGAAGACGAGTTTCGATGGTTGGCCCGGACGATTCCTTCTCCTAGTGTGTCCGCCGTATCGGTCTGTCCTTCTGCCGCGCGGCAGACGTTTCATCGTGACCGAATCCGATCCCGCTGGCAGGCATGGCTGGAACACAGCACTCCCCCAGTCCAACATTCGTGCGATCATCAGCTTTCGCCGTGCCACTCGACCGCGCTCATAGTTCTCCTGCAGTCGACGCTTCTCGGCTGCGGCTTCCTCTTCACGCCGTATCGCTTCATCACGTGCTCGAATAGTGGTTTCGCCGGGCATGAGTTCCAAAACATATTTCGGCGGCGGAACATCTTCCTTCGGTATCCGCCATCTCTTGAGTCCGATTCCGAACAACGCGTGGAATTCGAGTGCTTGCTCTACGTTGATCGGTTGGTCCGGCACATGCACCGTGGTACTCACTCCATGAGTGAACTCGTACTCGACCAACCCGGATTCTGGCATGCGGACCGTGTAGTTTCGGGCAGTCTTCACGGCATGGTGTTTCTTGCACAGCGGATGAAGATTGCCGAACCTTGTCAGACCGCCCTTAAGCGGATCCAGATGGAAGAATGGCTCAACATGGTCGATTTCCGACTTCTCAGCTGATCGGGTGCAACCGGGTACAGTGCAGATCGCCCATTGTGCGATGAGCGTCTTTCGAACGCTCTTCGGAATCGTGTACGTCGTGGCCTTCGCATCAACTGGAGTTCCGGTCGCCGGATCGGTCAGGATCCGTGTCAATGTCTTCGATCCGGCCGCGATCCGTCGAGCAGTCTCGGCTGGGATCGGTGATCCATCGCCCACTGTGCCAGGCAATTCCGAATCACCGGTGAGTGTCAGAAATGGAACTGTGGCAACAACCGCCGCTTGGTTTGCGAGCCACCACTGGTCAGTCGGCATGGCGATGACCACGTCGTACTCAGGAGATACGGTCTCTGGAAGGGCACCCGACGAAAACGCATTGTCCGTCGCCGGTGGCACTGTTTCGTTCCCACAGTCGACAAGCCCACTTACACCCTGGGCATCAGAGTCGAATAGCAGGTTCCCTTCCTCGTCGAGCAGAGAACTCTCCCTAGTTGACTGCATCCCAGTAACTGGGTCGGTCACTTTGACTTTGACGCTCAGTTTGGGCTGTGGTCGCAGAAGGATGTCGCACATAAGCGCGCTGATGCTGCGTTCGTCAACGATCTCGACTCCGGGAGCCAGGTTGAATGTATTCGCCTGCCCCGCGTAGACAGCGCGAGCCATTGCCTGAATTCGCTGAAAAGCAGCATGAATCTCAGCCGCAGGACCCGTCACAGACAGGCAAGCAGAACCGTTCTTGAAGGTGTCCACCTCGACTCGGCGCCGCTTTGCTGCAACTTCAGCCCGATCCTCCTCGGGTTGGAGCAGCTGAATCTTCTTTCGCAACGCGGTTCGCAATGTCTCACACGTAACGTCGGCTCTCCTCAGCGAGAGGTATTCGTCCAGTTTCGGCATGAATCGAAAGGCAACCGTCTGGCATAGGTCCGCAGCGACTTCCAGATGCGCGTATGTAAATTCTCCGTCTCGGACCCGATCTGTAAATCGGGGAAGTCCGTGGATCGCAGTCATCGCAGTGGTGAGGCGTCGATATGTGCGCGGCGTTGTCGTCCCAAAGATCGTGGACGTCTCAACAACATCTTCGGTGAAAACATTGTCATGGACCCACTGAAAGAAATCAGTCTCTAGTTCGAAACCAGGAAACAGCGGGGGTTCCGGTACACGGTCGACCTTGACAGACAGAACGCTCTTGGCGAACTCGGCGTCATATTTCACCAATGTTGTCGTGGTCCTCGGGACCAGCACGATATCGGTATACGACTTCCATTCTTCGGGGACTTCCCAGTCCTCCGGATTCAGCCCACCGTCATCGCCAGTGTCGCTATAAGTGAAGCCGAAGATGATGTTCTCATCTGAGTCTGTATGACCGGCTGCATTCTCGCAGAATGAGCTGTCGACCCGTGCAACCGAGCCGGCAACCGTGGCAAACGTATACGGATCATCACCTTCAGGAACCTCCGTGCCATGATTCTGAATGACATGTTCCAGCATGACTCCAGCACTGAGTTCGAGAACTTCCAATTGCGCCTTGTCCGACTTCTCGACCGCGTCGGCGAGACGTGTGACACTGGATTCGAACCGCGCTGTGTGACGGGACGAAGAGCTGGCCGCAGGACTGGCGCCACCATCCGCGGCCGTGGAGTCACTCCCGGCAGCGCAGGTAACGGACTCTGCAGAGGCCGACTGCCCATTGGGCTTACCGGTGCGCCGCTCGTCCTGAGGTGCAGTGCTGCTCTTCATCGTATTTCACCTGCCTCGTACATCATCGTCGGGGAAGTATGGGTCGAAATATAAACGAATGTGCTAGTTCTTTAATCGTAGTTTATTCGAACAGTGTTTGTATAGAGTCTTCTATGAAATTCTCAAAACTGTTTGAGGCCAATCCGTTCCTTAGTCGCTCTTCCTGTCTCCTATGACCGCATTCACCACTGACACCCCAATCTGGCCGAACCGTCGAGCCGTAAGCAGCGAGCTCGACCCGCGGCGCTGTGAGCTGTGAGCTCGGCGCTCGGCGCACTACTCACAGGACTACTCGGGAACCGCCTCGGCGAGGTGTCCGCCCTTCGCTTTCGCGAATCGAGAATGCGACCGCCACGACAGACCCAGGTACAGCAGGAACGATACGACGAACGACGGGATCGTGGCGCCGACGGGGCTCGGATACGCGTATGTGAGCAGGTAGGACACGAGCGCGCCGACGATCCACACGCCCACAGCCGCCCAGTTGATTCCGTGGGTATAGGCGTAGATGCCACCGCGGTCGCGCAGGATGTCGCGCGTGTAGGTGCGGCGCTTGATGATGTAGTAGTCGACGATGAGGATCGCGAAGACGGGCACGAAGAAGGCGCCGATCATCGTGAGGAAATCGGTGTACTGATCGAGCAGCGCCAGCCACGTCGAGCCGATGATCGAAACGCCTCCCAGCACCAGTGCCACGGGCAGGAATTTCAGCCGCATTCGGCTCTGGGCGCCGATGACCGAGTTGACCATTCCGTAGACGACCATCGTGTTCGTCGCCATGACGGAGAGGAAGATGACGATGGCCAGCGCCCATCCGAACTCCTTGGCGAGGACAGTCGGGTCGAAGGACGCCGTGTCAGTGCCGTCGATGAGAATGAAGCTGAAGGCGGTCAACCCGAGGATCATCGCCAGCACGGTCGAGGTGATATAGCCGAGTCCGGAGCCGATGATGCCTGACTTCTGGCTCTTGGCCAGTCGGTTGAGGTCGCCGGACAGCACAGTCCATGAGATCGCCGTGGAGATGACGATGTCGAGCGCGAGGACGGGGGTGAATTCGAGGCTCGGATCACGCTGGATTGCCGTGTACTCGTGCGGCGCGTGCCCTGCGAAGGCGATGACGAAGACGTAGGCCATTACGAGGAGGATGAGGAGCGCGAACCAGGGCTCGGCCTTCTCGATGCCCTCGTGACCAAGGATCGCCAAGCCCACGACGAGCGCCTGGCAAAGGACGGAGAAGAGAATCGGGTTGGAGAACCCAGTCGTCTGCGCGACGACGAAGTTGACGCTGATGCCAGCGAGCATGGCCTGCACCCAGCTCCACCCCATGAGGATGATGACGTTGGCCGCGACCGGCAGAAAGCTGCCCTTGGCGCCGAACGCTCCCCTGGTGATCGCCATCGTCGCCAACCCCGTGCGGGTGCCGATGTTGCCGATGAGCGTCAGCACGATCGTGCCGATGATCGTGCCCACGATGATGACTGCGATCGCGGTTGCGAAATCGATCCCGGGGACGAATAGCGTGCCCGTGAGCATGGTGGTCACGACGAGGTTCGCGGCCAGCCAGATCATGAACATCCGGCGCGTGCCCAGGTGACCGCGGACGACGCCGGAATCGTCGCTACCAGACTCCAGTCGCGCTTCGAGGCTGCGGTACCAGTTCACGGTGCGACCACCTCGGCGGCGGGGTTCGAAGGATCAACGTCACCGGCACCCGCCGAGGCGGTCGTTGCCGTGGCATCGGCGTCCGCCGGATCCGGGACAGTCGGATCCGGGACAGTCGACAGGTGTTCGTGGATGGCGATGAGCTCACCCTCGCCGAGGTGGCGGAAGATGATGCTCTCACGTTCCCTATACGATTCCCCGCCGTCCGGCGTCGTCACGGACGTATCGACCGTGTGCGAGAAGACCGCACCGCCGGGAAAGGTCTGGACGAGCCGATCTGAGGAGGTGCACGACGCGACTGCCCAGCCGTCGGCGACCCAGGAGTTCCAGAGCTCCTCGTATTCCGCGCGGGAATTCAGGCGTCGATCCTCGGGATGGAAGATGAACGAAGCATCGGGCGAGAAGCCAGCGAAGTAGCGTTCGGTGTCCGTATTCGAGAAGGCATCGACGATGGCATCGGCAGCGCGAAGCACCTCGGCGTGGCCGGGCTTGATCACATCACTGGGCATGGGGTCCTCAACTTCAATCGTCGCAGGTGGTGACAGGCAGCGTCGGCAGCAGCACTGGTTCTGTGCAGCGCTGGTTCTATGCAGTGTCGGTTCTGTGCAGCACTGGTTCTGTGCAGCACTGGTTCTGTGCAGCACTGGTTCTGTGCAGCACTGGTTCTATGCAGCACTGGTTCTATGCAGCACTGGTTCTATGCAATGTCGGTTCTGTGCAGCACCGCAGTCGGCAGCGGCGCCAATGAGACTGAGTGAAACTCTAATGATTTGGTGACCCAACGCACTGTCCGCAGTGGAGCTATTTTCGATAGCCCTATCCATTGCGGATGCTTCAGCGGCCAACCAGCCGAAACGGTCCCGACACTGACTGCATGGCGAGATAGCTCTGTCAGCAAATGAGATTTCGCTTAGGTTGAAGGGCGCGTGACGTGAGGTTTTAGATGTGCAGTTTCATCTGCGGCCCCGCAGTAATCGCGCACTGGCGAACGAAATTGTGAAGGTGAAGGAGGCTCTGCTCCGATGAGTGCGGAACTGATCTGCGTGATCGTCCTCGGGCTGATGTTCGTCATCGGCACCTGGCGTGACATCAACATGGGCTTGCTGGGCTTCGTTGCGGCGGCAGGAGTCGGCGGTCTCGTCCTCCATCAGGCACCGGAAGAATTCCTGGCTGGCTTTCCTGTCGACCTATTCCTCGCGCTGGTGGGCCTGACCTATCTGTTCGGCTTCGCTCAGAACAACGGCGTCATCGAGGTCATCGTCAATTGGTGTGTCAAGCTCGTCGGCGGCCGAACTGCGCTCATGCCGTGGATCTTCTTCGCCCTCACCGCGATTTTGATCTCCCTCGGCGCTCTCTTCGCCGTAGCCATCATCGCCCCACTGGCATTGTCATTCGCGCGCAAGCATCGGATCAATCAGTTCATGGTTGGCCTCCTCGTCGTCCATGGCGCACTTGCCGGCGCCTTCTCCCCCATCAGCGTCTATGGCATCTTCATCAACGACTACCTCGCCAAGAACGGGCTGACCCCGACCCCGGTGTCCCTGTTCCTGGCACCCCTGATCTTCAACCTCATCTTCGCCCTCGTCGTGTACTTCCTCCTCCGTCGGCGACCGGGATTGCGCGCCGAGGCGGACGATCAGCTGCCCGCCGAATCCGACGGGCCCCTATCCGCCAAGAACGCCGCATCGGTCACCCCCGGACCCGGCACCGACGCTGCACGCAGTCTCCTGACCGCGAAGTCACCCACGCACAATTCCACGGGCACTACGCTGACCCGCAGTCAGGTCCCGACGCTCATCGGGCTCATCGCAATGGCCCTGTCCGTACTCATCTTCGGATGGGACGTCGGGTTCGTGACGATTACGATCTCGATCATCCTCGCCTTCATCAATCCTGCGGCAGGCAAAGCCGCCATGACCAAGGTGTCGTGGTCGGTCGTCATCCTCATCACCGGCGTGCTCACCTACATTGCAGTCCTCCAAGAGGCGGGCACCGTCGAATGGGTCTCGGCAGGAATCTCGGCCATCGGCATCCCGCTGTTGGCCGCGCTCCTGCTGTTCTACATGTCGGGCCTCATCTCTGCGCTGGCCTCATCGTTGGCGATCATCGGCGTCGTCATCGCCCTGGCCGTACCGTTCCTCGAGTCCGGTGATGTGCATGTGGGCGGGTTCGTCGCAGCACTGGCGATCGCGGCGACTATCGTCGACATCAGCCCGTTCTCGACCAACGGTGCGATGCTGCTGGCGAATGTGCACTCGACGATCCGTGATCGCTATTACAAGCAGATGATCGGCTACGCCGGCCTCATGTGCCTCATCGGTCCCGGGCTGGCCTGGGTGGTCGCGGCGGTGCCGACCATCCTGATGAAGTGAATTACTTGGTCCGCCGCGCATGCTGACCCGCTGCGTATGCTGAGCAGCTGACTAGCTGACTGCACTTTCCATTCGGTTGCATTGACCAGCCGATTGCGCTGACGGGCCGGGATGTCGCTCTCTGGTCCGTGCGTCTCGCCGGTCCAATCAACTCACCTCGCTGAAGCCCCTAGGGTGCAACAATGCAGTATGACCGATCCGCTGTGGCACGAGCTCCTCGAACGAGTACGGCGAGACACCCCGCAGCTTCTCGATGACTTCTTCGTCGAACTCGCTGAACATGAGGGCTACACCAACGGCCGTGTGCCAAAGTCCGACCTCACCGGAACCGCCGAGCAGGTATTCGACCTCTTCCTCCGTCGACTCTCCGCGGTGGAGCACATAGCCGAAGATCGTGAACTTCCGGAAGCTTTGGGACGACGACGAGCCCGGCAGGGTCTGCGAATCGATCACTTCACGGAGGCTGTACGCATCAATTTTCGGGTCCTATGGCGAGCACTCCATCGGGCCGCGCAGCCCGATCTCACCGGTGTGCTCATGGACAATGGAGAACGCGTTCTCGACGTGGTGGAACGCTACGCGACCGAGGTGCAGCGGTCGTTTCTCAACGAGACAGAGGAAATGGCACGTTCGCGCAGAACCGCCCGCGAACGTGCCCTGACGAAACTGTTCTCCGGTCATGCTGACGAGAACGAGGTGAGTGCCATCGCCACGGTGTTGGGGATGGGGCACACCGGCGAATTCGAGCTCATTGCACTGCCCACCAATGTCGTGACCGATGAACTGGGGCAGAAATTCTCTGCGCTCGAAGCGCATTCCTACGAAGACGAACAGGTGACCTATCTGTTCCGTCACCGGCGCAAACTGATCAACTTGGTCGATGAACTGCCCGGCCTCACAGGCGGATACATCTCAAAGATCGAAGGAATGGGGCAGGTGCCGCGGGCAGCGGCACTGGCCAAACACCTCGGCGAGCTTCATCCGGGCAAGCCTGCAGTCAGCGTGAAGGAAGGATTCGCCGCCCTTGCACGAACCGCGGTTCAATCGCACATCAGCGGCTTCGAGCATGAACTGCTCGGTGACTTTGCAACCCCGGCTGGTGAGAATCGCAATGAGAAGCTAGACCGACTGGCCACAACCATCGCCGCTTACCTGGAAAACGGTTCTGTTCAAGAGGCAGCCGACTCGCTCTTTGTCCATAGGAACACTGTGTTCAAACGCCTGCAGTCATTCCACGAGATCACCGGTTTGGACGTGACCATCCCCCGTGATGCAGCGATCGCCCTGATCGTGACACAAGGTAGCTGAGGGGCCCAAAGGTTCATCTGCACACCCGGCTTCGCAAAGTCGTGACATCCATCCACTGACCTCCGGTCCGCACTCCCCTAGTCTCGAAACAGCACCCGTAACCAGAACAACGGGCACCGCCCACCGGGCCTGCACACCGAATTCACGCGCTGGCCCATGCCCGCTGGCTGTGCCCACGCCCGCTGGCTGTGCCCGTCCCCCGCATTTGAGGAGTCACCGATGATCACCAACGACGCCAAACACAGAATCCTCGCAGCAGTCGATGCCCGTTTCGATGACCAGCTGGCGGCGACCGCCGAGCTGGTGAACTCACCCTCCAGACGTGAACATGAAGAACCCGCACAGGATCTCATCGAATCCCATCTGCAGAGCCTCGGTCTCGACATCGACCGGTGGGCCATCGACTCCCCCGAGCTGAAGGCACACCCTGGCTTCGGGCCGTCTACCGTCGACTACACAGGAATGACCAATATCGTCGGCACCTACCAGCCGGCTCAGGACCTCGGGAAGTCCCTCATCCTCAACGGCCACATCGATGTAGTCCCGCAGGGACCGGAGGACAAATGGTCTCGTTCTCCCTGGGACGCCGAGGTGGCAGACGGGTGGATGTACGGCCGCGGTGCCGGTGATATGAAGGCCGGACTCATCGCCAATCTGTTCGCCTTCGATGCCATCCGCCATGCCGGCTTCGACCTCACCGGTCGTGTCCACCTCCAATCCGTCGTCGAAGAGGAATGCACCGGAAACGGGTCCTTGGCCGCCCTGCTGCGCGGCTATACCGCAGACGCGGTCATCATCTCGGAACCTGAGGAAGATGCCCTGGTCAGAGCCAATGTGGGTGTTCTGTGGTTCACGGTCCGGGTCAGCGGCAATCCGACGCACCCACGAGAGATGGCCAACGGTTTCAACGCCATCGATGCCGCGTTTGAAGTGATGCAGGCCCTGCGCGTGCTCGAACAGACATGGAACGACAGAAAGGGCGAGCACCCATACTTCGAGGACCTCGACCACCCCATCAATTTCAACTTCGGTGAGATCCGTGGCGGTGACTGGCCCTCGAGCGTGCCCGCATGGTGCGAACTCCAGGTCCGCGTCGCCACCTACCCGGGCACAAACGCCGACGATGCCTGGGCCGAGGTCGAGAAGTGCGTGACCGACGCTGGAGCGAGTTCACACCCGACCTTCGAAACTGTGCTGACTCCCAACGGCTTCTACGCCGACGGCTACGTCCTCGAGCCCGGCAGCGATGCCGAAGCACTGCTCGAACAAACCCACCGGGATGCCTTCGACGCGGAGCTCACCAGCTTCACCACTCCCGGTTATCTCGACGGTCGAGTCTTCGTCAACTACGGTCAGATGCCGACGCTGGTCTACGGTCCTGTCTCGGAGAACATCCACGGTTTCGACGAACGGGTGAGCATCGACTCAGTGCGCAAGTGCACTAAATCCATGGCGCTCTTCATCGCCGAGTGGTGCGGCATCGACGAAAGCTGAGCCACCTCTGGTGTGAAGCCTGTCCGTGCTGACGCTACATACTCCCGGTGGTCTGGAAGTTCCCATGCCAGGACAGAGCCTCGCCCAGCAGGTGCGGCGTGTGCCGTCCGTCCGGGTTGGCCGCGATCGCCCGATCCAGATAGTCGCCGAGGCGGTCCCGGTAGCTCGGGTGCGCGCAGTTCGCGATGATCTTGCGTGCCCGTGCAACAGGTGAGAGCCCACGCAGATCAGCCAGCCCCTGTTCGGTGACGAGGATATGCGTGTCGTGCTCAGTGTGGTCGAAGTGGCTGGCGAAGGGTACGACCGAGGAGATCGCTCCATCCTTGGCCAGCGAGTTGGAGACGAAGAAGTTGAGGTACGCATTGCGGGCGAAATCGCCGGACCCGCCGATGCCGTTGATGATCGACGACCCCATCACGTGGGTGGAGTTCACGTTGCCGTAGATGTCGGCCTCGACCATTCCGTTGATCGCAATGACGCCGAGGCGGCGGATGGCTTCCGGATGGTTCGACATCTCCTGCGTGCGCAGAAGAATCCGACCCTTGTACGACTCGATGTTCTCGTTGAAGTCGGCGGCTCGCTCGGCCGAGAGGGAGAAAGCCGTGGCCGAGACGGAAGCGAGCTTGCCGTTGTCGATGAGGTCGAGCATCCCGTCCTGGATGACCTCGGTGTAGGCGGTCAGGCCCTCGAACTCGCTGTCAGCCAAGTTGCCCATGACGGCGTTCGCGACATTGCCGACGCCCGACTGCAGCGGCAGCAGTTCCGGCGGCAGACGGTCGACGCTGATCTCGTGGCGCAGGAAATCGACGAGGTGGGAGGCAATGGCCTTCGAATCCTCGTCGGCGGGCTTGAACGGCAGGTTCCGATCGGGAGCATTCGTCTCGACGATGGCGACGACCTTCGACGGGTCCACCCGCAGGTACGGGTCGCCGATGCGCTGCATCGGCTCAAGAAGCTGGATCGGCAGGCGCTCGGGTGGGCGACGAGTGCCGTAGTAGACGTCGTGGAAGCCTTCGTAGGTGCGCGGGTGCCAGGAGTTGACCTCGAGGATGACCTTGTCGGCGAGGTCCAGCCAGGTCTTCGAGTTGCCGACCGAGCTGCCAGGAACCAGCAGACCGTTGGGCAGGATCGCGGCGACTTCGACGACGGCTACGTCGAGGTTTCCGTAGAAGCCAAACCACGCCTGCTGGGCCGAGTGGCTGAGGTGGGTGTCGACGTATTCGGTGTCGCCGGCATTGATCGACTTCCGCATCGCGGGGTCGGACTGGAACGGCAGTCGCTTGCTCACGGCTCCTGCTTCGGCGAGGACTCCGTCGAGCTCCGGTGCGGTTGAGGCCCCTGTCCAGAGTTCGATCGTGAAGTCACGGCCGTTCTCGTGCTCGCCCCGAGCTTGCGCTGCCACCGCGCCAGGCACGGCCTTCGGGTATCCCGAACCGGTGAATCCGCTCATGGCGACGCGATCGCCGTGGCTGATATGGACAGCCGCCTGCTCAGCGGTCACGACCTTCGAGCTCAGGTCCGAGCATGTAATTCTAGACATCACGTGCAGTTTATCGGATGCCGATTTCACTTCGGCTCGCGCCACCGGTCACGCCGCACGCATCAGCCATTCATGACGCCCTGGCTGAGCTGAATGAGTATGACTCAACGACGCTCGGTCCTCACCCTTCGGCCCCACCTTTCGATTCGCCTGCAACCTGCTGCTGCGAGTCGCGGATCGTTTCCGAGAAGTGGGTGGCAAGAGCTTGCCCCGCGATATTGACATTGTTCGCTGCGGCATCTCTGGCTGCGGCGACATCGGAGTGCTCCAGCGCAGCAATCAGGTTCATCTGCCCATTTTTTGTGATCTCGGGCCACTGGCCGATGAGTGCGTAGCGTCGTTGCGGCATGTACTTCAGATAGAAGGTAGTCAGCCATTTCAAACGCGGAGAGTTCGCGGCCCTGTTGATCCGCCGGTGAAAAGTCATGTTCACTTCGTTGAGCCTGTAAAGCTGGTCACGTTCGATCAGCGCCAAAGTGTCGTGATGGGTGGCCCGCAGCTCTTTCAGATCCTCGGCAGTGATGTTCGGGACCGCACGAGCGGCCAGCTCGCCTGCGACGAAAGAGTGTGCCAAAAAGATGTCTTCGATGTCTTGCCCTGTCATCGGGTGAACCCGAAATCCGCTGCCTGCCGAACGGTCGACGAGCCCTTCTGCGTGAAGCAGATGCAGTGCTTCTCTGACCGGTGTCGCAGAGACTTTGAAGAATTCGGCCACTTCATCGATGCGCAGCGGTTCGCGAGGGATCAGAATGCCGGCAACGACGAGCTCACGAATCTCGGCGGCCACAAAGTTGGTGCGTGACCCGTAAGCCAAAGACCCGAGTTTGTCATCGTCGTTGAAGATAAGCGGCATTCTGATCCCTACAGATTTCTGATCCCGGCAATACTGGGTTGATTCCGACGGCACCGGGTCAATCCCGGTGCACCGGCACGAACAGCAATGGCGGTCCAGAGTAATCTCAGACCGCGCCGAACCAGTCTACAACTTCATGATCACCGTCTTCGTGGCCGTGTAGCCGTCCAGAGCCGCATACCCCTTCTCACGGCCATGCCCCGACTTCTTGAAGCCGCCGAACGGGTACTCCACTCCTCCGCCGGCGCCGAAGGCATTGACATAGACCTGTCCGGCTTCGACCTTCAACGCCAATCGATGCGCGCGTGAGACATCGTTGGTCCACACCGCAGCCATGAGCGCATAGTCCGTCCCATTCGCAATCTCGATAGCCTCGTCCTCGCTATCGAATTCCATCGTGACGAGTACCGGCCCGAATACCTCTTCATTGGCGATCTTCGACGATGGATCCACGCGGGCAATGATCGTCGGACTGAAATAGGCTCCGACTGGCAAGTTCTGTGGAACTCCCCCGCCGACGATGATCTCGCCGTCGGCCTCTTCGACAAAGGTCCTCACCCGGTTCTGCTGCTTCAGCGACACCAACGGCCCGAGATCCTTATCTTGCATCCCGGAACCGATGCTCACGGCTTCGAACTTCTTCGCAAGCTTTGCATTGAGCTCTTCAGCGATCGACGAATGGACGATCAGACGTGAACCGGCCGAGCATGTCTGACCGGCATTCTGCAGAATGCCCTTCGTGATGAAACCTGCGACTGTGTCCAGGTCCGCGTCGGGGAAGACTATGTGCGGAGACTTTCCGCCCAGCTCGAGAGTCGACGGGATGAGGTTGTTCGCGGCACTGACAGCGATTATTCTTCCGACCGGATTGGACCCGACAAAGCCGATGTGATCGATCCCCGGATGCTCTGCCAACGCCTGTCCTGCCTCGGCGCCGACACCCGGAACGATGTTGATCACCCCAGGCGGAAAGCCGGCAGCAGTTGCCAGCTCAGCCAGACGGACCGCGGTTCGCGGCGTCTCATCGGCAGGTTTGAGAACGATGGTATTTCCAGTCACGACTGCCGGCGCAACCGCACGACCGAACAGCTGCATGGGGTAGTTCCACGCCACTATGCTGCCGCAGACGCCCAGTGGCTGGCGTCGACTGAAGGCATGAAAGCCGTCATCGACAGGAAGATAATCGCCGTAATAGGCCTCGATCGTCCGACCGTAGAACTTGAAATAGCGTGCAGTGACCTCAGCGTCTGTCCTCGCCTGAGTCAGCGGCTTCCCCGTATCCTCAGTCTCCAGCTTCGCAAGTTCTTCAACGTGGGAGAGGATCAGATCTGCGAATGCGTGCATGAGGTCCGCACGCACTTCGGTCTTCGTCCGTGACCATGATGCCTGAGCACGACGAGCCGCTTCAACGGCAGCGTCGACCGTGTCTTTTCCGCTACGCATGACGGTGCCGATGCATTCTCCGGTTGCCGGGTCGATATTCTCGTAGGTCTCCGCAGCTGTTGCTGAAACACCGTCGATGAATGCCTTGGTGGTTTTCATTTCTGCACTTTCTGTGTGATTGGCGCCGGCCCCAGGAACGAACATCGTTCCCGGGGCCGGCTGCGTTGATCTGCTGGTGCGGGTATCGCGTGGAAATGTGCGGCTGCCGCTTTGCGCGGTACAGTCACCGCGTGTTGATTCGCTGCGACGATCCTCAGCTGACTTCTTCGATCAGAGGACGATTCCTGCTCGGGTGACCTGTTTCGCTTCGGCAGCTGCAACTGCCTCACTCACCTGGTCGAAACTGAAGTCTTTGTCGACCAACGATTCCCAGGGGAACTGTGGAGTCGATTCGATGAACTTGACTGCTCTGCCTAGAACTTCGACGGGATAGCGGATCGCCGCGCGAATCTGAACACCGGTGCGTGTGAACAGGCCCGGATCAAACTGGGTGTACTTGTTCGGCGAGATGTTGCCGATCTCGACGACGATTCCACCACTTCTGGCGATCCGTGCAGATTCGGAGAAGGCGTCGGGCACCCCTGTGAGATCGATGACGACGTCCGCTCCGCCGCCCGTGGCTTCACGGACGAGTTCGACCCGTCCAGCGCCGTCGTCAGCTGCACTGAGATCTATCGCGTGGTGCGCTCCGAATTCCTTCGCCTTGGCGAGCCTGCCGGGAACCATCTCGGCAACAAACACCTCGGCACCTTTGCTCGATGCCACCGCAGATGCGCACACTCCCAAACCACCGGCACCTAGGATGACGACTTTGTCGCCGTACGACACCTCACCCAAGAGGCATCCGTAATAGACCTGGGACAGAGCACAGTTCGCCGAGGAGACCGCTTTGCTGCTGACCGAATCGGGAACTTTGTAGACCGCCTGATGAGACCCCACAGAGTAGTGGGTCGCGAACGTCCCGTAGAAATGCTGGGCGTCTTCTGCAGGGGTCGACCACCCGGTGTAGGCATTGCGACAGATGTTCGGATGACCGTTGTTGCATTCTGGGCAACGGTAGCAGGCCTGGAAGTACGTCGCGACGACACGGTCGCCGACCTTCAACGGCTCCCCTGCCCAGTCGCTTGTGACACTGGACGAGAGCTTCTCGACCTGCCCCACACCTTCATGGCCCATCGCGCAGCCTTCTCTGACCAACGGGTGATTGCCATGCCTGATGTGGACGTCAGAACCGCACACATTCGCCCTGATCATCTTGAGAACCATCCCGCCTTCGACAGGCTCCGGCACTTGGTATTCGCGTAGCCCCAAGTTGTCGACTGCTTCGAGTACGGTCATCATTCCTGTGGTCGATCCCATATCAATGTACTTTCGTCTTCGTTGCTGGGTGAGCGTGAGAGTGAGCTGAGCCGGTGACTGAGGTCGCTGCTTGAGCAGCGTCTTTGACCGCAGCCCCGATGTCGTCGCCGGCCCTCAGTGGGCGACCGTTGAAAATTCCCTCGTGGGCGAGGATCGGCCGACGATCGCCTCCCAGCTCGGGGTACTTCTCCTCGAGCTTCTCCCTCGACTCCATCTTCTTCCGCCAGTGGGACACGGCTTCCGGATGTCCTCCGGAAATGCCTGTCCAGCTTCGCGGCATTTCGTCGCGGCTGGTTCCAGCCGATGCAGAGTTGCCGATCTTCACTCGTGATGGCACTCTCCGGCTCCCGCTGCCGCACGCTTTGCAGTCCGGATTCGGCGACGTCATCGAGTCGACGACAGCTTCGAATCGGTGACCCTCATCGCATTTGAAGTCATAGATGATCATGAGTAGAAACCATCTGGAGCGAATTTGAGTGTCTTGGCCTGCTCCTCGTCATGACCGAAGATCATCTCAGCACCGGTCTCCTGCTGGATCTTCCGCAGCTTCTCGACCGAGTCGAGCCAGGCGAGGTTGTTCCAGACAATGGCTGCGCCGATCGCCGGCGGTCCGTAGGAATCCTCGAGATACACGGCATCGGATGTGAAGATCTTGGGACCCTCGTTGGGCAGATCGACCTTGAGCGACATGGTGCCCCAGGTATGGCCCGGAGTCTGGATCACGCTGACACCCGGCACGATCTCGTCGTCGCCTTTGATCCCTGCCATGTCGAGGCCTTTGAAGTCATCGGGGATGTGAGCGCCCTGACTGTACCCGGCGATCGAAGCGACACCGTCAAGCTCAGCTTGGCTGGTCATGATCTTGGTCTTGCCGTTGTCGAACATCTTCGCATTGGCCGCATGGTCGAAGTGCAGATGGGAGAGCACAAGGATGTCGATGTCGTCGGGAGTCAGTTCCATCTGCCTGAGGCTTGCGTCCAGGTATCCCGAATCACCTTCGGTAGCGTCCAGAACAGGGAAGAATTGATCAAAGCCGGTCGGTTCCCACCGGGTCTGCCAGTCTCGGGGAACTCCTGTGTCCCACAGAATTCTGCCTTCAGGATGATCGATGAGGACAGCGTGTGTGGGGACCTTGCCCCAAGCCCTGGGTGCATCCTTCTCCACTCTGGGCTTGATCACTCTTCCAGGTGCCAGCAGAAGCCAAGTCAGATCGGCCTCCATAGTTCCGCTTTCCAGTACATGAACTTTCATTTCCGGTGCCATTCGAATCTCCTTCGATCCACGGACGGGTGTTCTTGCAACCTGTTGAACTGGGATGAACCGCAGGTAAAACCAAATATATTCTAGGATTCAGGAAAGTCAATAGCCGATCAATTCGATCAACCTATTGCAACTTCTCCCTGCATACATCTATGATCGAAGCGTAGGGGATCATGAACAGGCAAATATTTTTCCAAACGTGATGAGACAGAATCCAATCTCATTCAGGTTTGGAATCAGGCCGCATCGCGGTGAGGAGCTCAGCTTCAAACCTGGTGAAGCGTCGACAATGATCTGTTGACGAGTCGGCGCAGTCGAAGCTGCTCGACACGAATGGAACTGCTGACATGGACAAAGGAGTCACACATGAAAATTCAGGGTGCAGTATTGAACCGAATCGGCGCAGAGGGACCGTATGCTCAGTCGCGTCCCTTGGAGATACGCGACATCGAACTCGACGAGCCGGGCCCTGACGAAGTCCTCATCAAGATCCGTGCCGCGGGGCTCTGCCACTCAGATCTGTCCGTCGTCGATGGCAATCGACCTCGCCCGACTCCGATGTTGCTCGGCCACGAATCTGCGGGCATTGTCGAGAAAGTCGGCGAGAACATCACCGACCTCGACGTTGGACAGCAGGTAAGCACAGTCTTTCTTCCGAGATGCGGAGAGTGCGAGAACTGCCAGACCGATGGCAAGCTGCCGTGCACACCGGGAACTGCCGTGAACAACTCAGGCCATCTGGTTGGGGAGCACATTCGCCTCCATGATGACACCGGCGAAATCTTTCACCATGTCGGGGTCTCAGGTTTTGCTACTCACGCAGTTCTCAATCGCACCTCAGTCGTTCCGGTTGGCAATGATGTGCCTCCGGAGATCGCAGCAGTTCTCGGCTGCGCGGTGCTGACCGGTGGAGGAGCGGTTCTCAATGCAGGTCAGCCCAAGGATGGCGAAACGATCATGATCGTTGGTCTCGGAGGCGTCGGCATGGCCGCGCTGATCACGGCCCTGTCGCTGAAGAAGGGCAAAGTCATCGGGGTCGACGCCAACCCGGAAAAACTCGAACGTGCAACCGAGCTCGGCGCGGACGAAGTCTATTCGCCGGCTGATTTGGAGGAGAACGGGGTCAGAGCACCCGTCGTCATCGAAGCCGCGGGGCATCCAAAAGCCTTCGAGACGGCATTCGCCGCTACTGCCCCAGGCGGACGGACCGTTACGATCGGACTCCCATCCCCGGACGCGCGATCAAGCATCCCGCCCTTGACCATCACGGCCGAAGCGCGCACGATAGTCGGCTCATACCTCGGCTCTGCGGTGCCCTCACGAGACATCCCGGTCTACGAGAAGCTGTGGAGAGAGGGAACCCTGCCTGTCGATGAGCTTATTTCCGGTCGGATCAGACTCGACGACATCAACGAGGCCCTCGACAAGCTCGCCAAGGGCGAAGCGGTCCGCCAAGTAATCCTCTTCGACGACTGAGGTTTCCGGGTCTCGATGTTGGCTGAGGCTCGGAATTCTATGATCGTCCCAGCTTCGGCTTTCCGCTCCCACCCAGCGCCCCGTCGCAACCGTGACGACGCATCAGCATGCGTTCGGTTCAGGGCTGTGACGGGGCGCTATCTCATTTCTTTCACCTCTACCGCCCCAATCCCGCCAGGAACTCCACCGCGCCCAGCGCAGTCTTCGTCTCGGCTTCAACACCGACCGCGAGCATGTCCTCGTCGACGTCGAAGCGCTCGGTGTGGTGGCCCCACGAGGTGGCCATGCCGATCTGAACGTACGTGGCCAGTCCCCCGCGCTCCTTCACCCGCTTCATCATCGCCGTCGCGTCCTCGGAACCGCCGATTCCGCTCGTATCGCCGATCTCCGACACCCCGGACACTCCTGAGAAGCTCTCCCGAATGTACGGCAGCAGCTCGGGGCTCGGGTCCTCCCGGTCGGCCTTGCCCACGACCGTGAGCTCATGGTCGACGTCATACATCCGTGCGGCACCGGACACCACGTCCTGCGCCCGAGCGAACATAAAGTCATTGATCTCGCTGTTCAGACCCCGCGTCTCAACCTTGATCGTCGCCGTGCGCGGCACGACATTGCGTCCCTCGCCGGCATGGAACGTACCCACGTTGATCCGGCTCGCACCCTCGGAGTGCCGCGGGATCGCGTGCAGGTTCAACGCCGCTGAGGCTGCCGCCAGCAACGCGTTCTTCCCCTTCTCCGGGTCGCCTCCAGCATGCGATCCGAGCCCGGTGAACGTGACGTCAAACTTTGTGCTCGCGAGGTATCCGTCCGCACCGGTGACGATCGCACCCTTCTCCCCATCGGCCATCAGGTGCGTCGCGACGAACAGGTCGACGTCGTCGAACCATCCCGCGGCCACGATCGAATGCGCCCCGCGCACTCCCTCCTCGGCGGGTTGGAAGATGATCTTCACCGTCCCCGTCAGCTCGTCCCGTCGCTCTGCCAAGGTCGTGGCCAAGCCAAGGCCGATCGACGCGTGACCGTCGTGACCGCATCCGTGCATCGCACCTTCGTTGACCGACGCGAACCCCGACGCGAACGGGCGATGCGTGTCGTCGGCCAGTTCAACAAGGTCGTTCGAGTCGATATCGAAGCGGAAGCACACCACTGGGCCGGGCTTCCCGGTCTCGAGCACGCCGAGGACCCCGGTGAACCCATCCCCCATCGCCTCGACGAGGTCCGGATCCGCGCCCTGCGACACCGCACGTTCGCGCTCACTCGCGAGCACCTCGGCGCTGGGCACGCCCAACCGAGCGTCCGCGTCGTGGAGCCTCGGCCCAAACGCCGTGTCCCACCCCAGGTCGCGCAGGACGTTGATGATCGCCGAGGTGGTCCTGAACTCCGTCCATCCCGTTTCCGCATATCGGTGGAAGTCCCGCCGCCACGCGACAAGCTGATCAACGAGCGCCTGAGATAGCGCGTTCGAGGTTGATGTCGACGAGGCCGGTGTGGCCGGGATGGGTGTCGCTGGGGTTCGTGTCACTCTGATGTCCTCTTCTTTGCGGGTTCGCAGCTCCTCGAAATCCTAGTCCTCCCGCCCGACCCATCGCGCGCCGAGGTGGCCGCGGGGTCGGTCTGTGACCGTGCGTTTGTTCGTGTGTTCTGCATGACCCCAGTGTTGACGCATGCGACTTCACCGTGGTTTCACCAGGGGGATGCACTGGTTTCATGGCCGGCATCAGCTGGTTTCAAAGCAGGCGTCGGCGATGATCTCGACAGGCTCGACGAGGAGCAGCACACGAGAGACTGCGGACTGTCAACAGTCAGGGCGCCCAGAGTGAGATCCAGGACCTCGTCAGAGGAACGGACGCATTGGTCGCAGCACCCATTCGGCGGCTTGGGTCAGCTGATGACGGTCCAGCCAATCGGGTCCGAGTTCCTGGCAGTGCTCGGCGTCGGCGAGGAAGGTCTTCTCCATCTCGGCGGCGAAGTCGCTGTCGATGACCTCGACGTTGGTCTCGTAATTGAAGGTCAGGGACAGACGGTCGATGTTCGCAGTGCCCACCGTCGACCAGGTCCCATCGACCGTGGCGATCTTGGCGTGGATCATCGACGCCGTGTACAGAAGCACGGTGACCTTCGAGCGCACCATCTGTTCGAAGAAACCCCGGGACAGAGAATCGCCGAGGATGTGGTTGGATTCCTGCGGCACCATGACCCTGACATCGACGCCGCGCTCGGCCGCTTCGATGAGTGATTTGAGCAGCTGCTGGTCAGGGATGAAATACGGGGTCGTCAGCCAGATGCGATCCTGTGCACGCTCGAAGGCGTTGAGGTACATGGACCGGATCGGATACACCAGCTGGATCGGCTGATTCGCCGAGACCCGGATCTTCGACTCCCACGTGGTGGGTGCGACCCACGGTATCTGCTCATCGTCATCGTGGTATTCGTTCCATACCTGCGAGATGGACTGGCGCAGTCCCCACGTGCCGGGCCCGGACGCCTTGAGGTGGGTGTCTCGCCAATGGCGGGCATAGAGCGAACCGATGTTGAAGCCGCCGACGTAGGCCACATCGCTGTCGATGACGAGGATCTTCGAGTGATTGAACCCGGAATAGCGCAGTGGGCCCTTCCAGAATTTCCTGGCCACGGTCGGTAGGCGCAGAACCTTGATGCGATCATCCAGCTGCGCGTAGAACGAGCGCGAGATGGTCAGGTTGGCAAACCCGTCGTAGATGAGGTGGATGTCGACGCCGCGCTGCGCTGCAGCGTTGAACGCGTCGATGAATTTCTGCCCCATCTCGTCGTTCTTCCAGATGAAGGTCTCCATCTGGATCGACTCGGTTGCGGAGCCGATCTCGTCGAGCATGTCCTCGTACAAGGTCTCGCCATCGGTGAAGATGCTCAGATCGGAGCCTTCGACACTCGCATGGAAGGTGCCGGGACGTGGAGCCTCTCTCTGCTCGCGGTCACGCTTCTGCAGCAGGTCAACGACCATCGAGGCCCCGATGGTGGCCGGAATCATCGCGGCGGCACCGGCTGCGACCAGCGGCGCAATCCTGCGGACTCTATCAAGGCCTTGGTTCTTCTTCAGTGGATTGAATCCCATAGCGTTTCACCTTAGCTTCTCGAACTCATCTCGCCACATCAATTCTGCTGATCACGGGGCATATGAAGAAATCATTGCCGAAACGGTCAACTTCCACTCGGGTGTCAGACGACCGTCAGCGCAGGTCGAAGTCGACTGCGCGCTCTTCGGGAGGGCGAGGTCCACGGATTCGACGGTCCGCCTCGGCGATGGGGACATCGTTGATGCTCGCCTCCCGGCGTGCCATGAGACCGGTCTCGGTGAACTCCCACAGCTCATTGCCGTAGCTGCGCCACGACTGGCCGTCAGCGTCGTGCCATTCGTATTGGAAGCGCACGGCGATGCGGTCGTCGGTGAACGACCACAGGCTTTTGCGCAGGGCGTAGTCGAGTTCGCGTTCCCACTTGCGGGTCAGGAAGGCGACGATATCGTCCCGGCCAGTCACGAACTCATCGCGGTTGCGCCACACCGAGTCGGGTGTGTAGGCCAGAGCGACCTTGTGCGGATCACGGGTGTTCCACGCATCCTCGGCGCCCTGCACTTTCTGTGCGGCGATCTCTTCGGTGAACGGCGGGAAAGGCGGACGGGCTTCAACTGCAGTCTCAGCTGCCGACTCTGTCGATGTCTCTGGTGATGATGGCTCTGGTGATGGCTCTGGTGATGGCTCTGCTGCTGCTTCGGCTGACTCTGACATGGTCGTCCCTCTCAGTGCCTGGGCAAGTGGTGCTCGTGTACTCACTGTAGCCCTGAGCACTGACAGCAGCTGTGGCCTCAACCAGCCCAGCTTCAGGCCGCCAACGCACTGCGGTGCCCCAACCCTG
>NZ_JALDSX010000035.1 GCF_022748595.1 Brevibacterium sp. ZH18
CGCCCTTCGGGTTGCCGACGGCCATGAGACGCCGACTGCCATGAGGCGCCGAGGCAGTGGCATGACGCCGAGGTGGTGGCATGAGTGTGCGGGGGAGAGATGTGGCGGGGGAGAGGTGTCGAAGGGGAGGGGAGGGGAGTGTGTCAGGCATCTCTGCCCACGATTGGACTTGATGCGCGGAACTTCGCTAGACTTCAAATACCCAAGACCGTCGGTCTCTGTGGGAAATCCAGAATTCGCAATCGGATGCTGGTGCTCACAGACGAAGACTCCATCGGAGTGACCTGCGCAGGTGAGCACGAGATTCTTCCGATGAGTTCCTATGATCTCATCATTCGAAGCGTTTCACGCACACCTGCGTGGAGCGCTTTTTTGGTGTTGGGATGCGACCGGCGACTGTACGAAAGGAACTACCATGGCGAGGCCAGACAAGGCAGCCGCAGTAGAGGAGCTCAAACAGCAGTTTGAGAACTCCGACGCTGTGTTGCTGACCGAGTACCGCGGTCTCACCGTTGCGCAGATGAAAGATCTGCGCGTTTCACTCGGTGAGAACGTCAGCTACGCCGTGGTAAAGAATACGCTCACTGCTATTGCAGCCAAAGAAGCCGGAATCAACGACCTCGATGAGTTCCTTAAGGGACCCACCGCGATCGCATTCGTCAACGGTGAACCACCAGAGGCTGCAAAGGCATTGCGTAACTTTGCCAAGGCGAATTCTCAGCTCGTATTGAAGGGCGGCTACTGGGATGGTGCCGTCCTCAGTGCTGAGAATGTCAACAAACTCGCCGACCTTGAACCACGCGAGGTTCTGCTTGCAAAGGCAGCCGGCGCAATGAAGGCAAGCCTCCACCAGGCGGCTTACCTGTTCACTGCTCCGATGGTCAAGGCCGTGCGCACCGTCGACGCTCTCCGCGAGAAGCAGGACAACGCTCCTGCTTCAGACGCCTGAGCATCACCCCATAAACCCGGTCACTCAATGTGACCACCACAGGAAGGACTGGCCACCATGGCTAAGCTCACCCCCGAAGAGCTCATCGAAGGTTTCAAAGAGCTCACCCTGATCGAACTCTCCGACTTCGTCAAGAAGTTCGAAGAGGTCTTCGAAGTTGAAGCTGCTGCTCCTGCCGCTGCTGTTGCTGCTGCTCCTGCCGCTGCTGCAGAGGCTGCTGAAGAGCAGACCGAATTCGACGTTGTGCTCGAATCGGCCGGCGAGAAGAAGGTTCCCGTCATCAAGGAAGTTCGTGGGCTCACCTCCCTCGGACTGAAGGAAGCCAAGGACCTCGTCGACAGCGCTCCTAAGGCCGTCCTCGAAGGCGTGTCCAAGGATGCAGCCGAAAAGGCCAAGGAAACCCTCGAAGGCGCCGGCGCGACCGTCACCCTCAAGTGATTCCAGTGGCAGCAGCCTGACTGCTGCCGCAGCGAAGAACCCCACAGCATATGCCGTGGGGTTCTTCGCATCTGTTGTGCCTGCGCAAGGGACAAGTTGTGCCTGCGCTGTGGAGAAGGGCGTGTCGGAGGCGGATGCGCAGACCTCGAAGCGGCTGGAACAGGGCGAGATGTTGCTGATCGGGAACAGTCGCCGGTTATGGGAGAGTCCGCGGACGTATTAACCTTGTGAGGTGCCTGAGAAGACGGATCTCCAGAGCGAACTGCTGCGCAGCCTCCGTACCCGGATGAGGGACGGATGGGACCGCGACCCGCTCTTCATCGACCCGTCTGTCGAACCAGGCTTGACCCCGAATCAGAAGACCGGTCTCCGTCGAGCCTCGGACGAAGCGTCCACATCAGGTATTCCCCATTTCATTGCGATCGTGCCGGGCCTGTCGAATTCGGAGCCCGAGGAGGCCGGCTGGCCGCGCTTCACCGCCGATTTCGCATACTCGATGTTCGAGAGTGCCGGGGCCGAACAGATCATCGTGATCTTCTCCGAAGCAGAGTACTCGGCGTCGACCTTCGCCTACATCGTCGACGACAGCGGACCGACGATCCCGCAAGGTTCTGATCGACTGCAGCGGTCGAAGACCAAACGCTACCTCCCCGTCGAACTGGCAGTGCCCTACCATCTGAGTCTTCTCATTGCGACGGTGAAGGGAACTGACCCGCCACCGCTGCCGGACTTCGACCCACGTAACGGCAAGCCGGAAGACGAAGACTACATCGAGTCCAGCGGGCTCGACTACGAGGGTGACCCGGATGGGTTCGTCTTCAAGGCGACGGCAGCGGCGGCAATCGGGCTGACCGCATGGGTGCTCCTGCGGCGGAACAAGTACTCCTGGCGGAGCAGTCTCACCTGGAGCCCCGAGCTCGTGAAGCGACGCCGACTGCCTCAGGCTGTCGAAGCCGCCTCCCGTGCGCTTCCTGACCCAGCAGTCCCGAACGAGACGAACTGGGCACTCCACGACCGTGGGCGACGGGTCCAAGAGGCGATCTCCGCGATCGTTCAGGCTCACCCCGACTGGGCCAGTGACCGAGACTTTTCACATCGTCACGCAATCGCGGCACTGGTCGAAACGGATCGTTGGGTGCGGGCAAAGCTACGACAGACTGCGAAGTCGAAGAAGAACCAGACGCAGGACGAGAAGAGGAAGGCGAACGAGGAGCCGCGCTTCTGCTTCTTCTTCCCAATCCACACCGACGCGATCACGTCTTTCGTCTGGAAGCAGGCGAAGACCAGCCTAACGATCGACATCTGCACCGCCTGCCGTTCGGACCTCAACACCGGACACGAACCAGAGTGCCTGATGGTGCCGAAGAATCCAGAGGCGAAGAGGGCACGACCCGTACCGTACTATCTGCGCGATGACGCCTACGCAGCTTCGGGCTTCGGAAGTTTCGCGGCTCTCGAGGATTCGATCCTCGCGGCGTCGGCGAAGGCAGAGAGTGGACGACGATGAGTACCTGGACTAGAACGCTCATCGCCGTCATCATCTTCTGTGCAATCGGGGCAGGGGCGACCATGATCAGCATCGCCAGGTTCGACGACGCGAAGCAGGCTCGGATCGCAGCGGAGAACAGTGACGAGATCACAGTCGACTCGGTTTACGACGACCGCATCAAGAGCGGACTCGACCCGAACTACGATCGCACACCCTACCGAGCCTTGGCCAAGGAACTCGAGTCTGATCCCGTCCACGTCGACGACTATCTGGCCTTCGACGTCGATGACGCCGGTCTCGCCGCGATCCGCAGCGAGATCAAGGGCCTCGACTCTCCAATCTATGTGGCATTCCTCAACCACACCATGCTCGACGACACGGATGCGCGCATGGACCTCAAAGCCGCACGGATCGCCCGTGAACTCGATGTCGATTCCGCAAGCGTGCTCGTCATCAGCCCCATCAGCCAGGGTGTCGGTTCACACGGCAGCGGACGGGACCTGCGCGAAGTTCCTCAGTCGGATCCCGATGACACGCTGACCTCGACAGGCCTGAGGTGGGTTCGGATATTGAAGAATTCGGAGCCGAATGTCGACAGCCCCGATGATGACCTTGTGGCCGAGGACCGTTCGGAGGATTCACGCGAACTCTCATACTCGACGACCTCAGCCGTCTCCGCGGCCGTCTTCGGCCTCGTCGTCGGTGCAGCCATCGCTGCCATCGGTGTCGCAGTCCTCGGTTATGTCCGCCGTCAGAACGAGATCCCCGATACTTCGGCGAACCGAAAATCCGTCAATCACCGGAACCGAAGGAAATGACCGTGGACGCACATCAGATCGCCGAATCGCTCAAGGCTGATCCCTTCTATGTCGATCAGTCGGCCGCAGGCACCCTCGACACCCGACTCTTCGACAAGGCCAAGACCACAGCACAGGGGCTGGACTTCAAGGTCTATGTCATCGCCGTTGACGACAAAGCAGTCGACCTCGACCTGCTCCGGGAAGTGGCCGCCGACCACGGAGGGCAGGGAACCTTCATCATGGTCAGCAATACGAGCGATCTGTACACCGAGGTGAAGCTCGAGGACGATCATGATCTCGCGATGCAGGTCATGGATCAGAACTCCATCGCCCATTCGCAGTGGAATGTCGAAACGCCGTCGATGTCGAAGCTGAACAAGCTCCTCAACCTCTACGCCGATCCACAGACGCGCACCGAGTCGGGCGAATCGACCACCGGGCAGGAGGCGCCCGGAAGCGACTTCGCCGAGGACAGCAACTCGGGGAGCTTCTCTCCGATGTTCCTCGGGGGAGCGGTCCTCGTGCTCGCGCTCGTCATCGCCGGGCTCTACCTGGCCCGCACGATCAAGGGGAGCATGACGGAGAGGCGCAGACACCGCGAATTCCGGTTGCCCAGCAAACTGCTCGACCGGGTCGACACCCTGCAGCGGGAGTCACTGCGAGACGACATCAACGACGACACGAACCGGATCGCGGAGAAGATCGATCATCTCCAGACCCAAAATCTCGACGAAGCCCAAGCTGCCAAGGTTGCGAAGGCACTCGACGCGTACCAGATCTCCCGCCGGATCGTTGATGACAAGGACTCCGAACGCATCGATCTCGCCGGAGCTATGGTCCTGCTGCGGCAGGCGGGTCGAGAGATCGCCGAGGTGGGGGCAGGTAAGACCAAGAAGTCCGGGACGCGGGGGCGCAGCAAGCTCCCGCAGAGTCTGTGCACGATCAATCCCCTACACGGAGAGGCGCAGTCGACGACCCGCCTCGATGCGGATGGCTCCGGAGTGCGGGTTCCCGTGTGCGGCAGCTGCCAGCACGATCGGCAGGCCGGGAACCAACTGCAGTGGATCTTCGATGGGGACAAACCCTACGTCGAGGGAACGAGCATCTGGGCGACAACCCTGTTCGGAGCCATCGGCGGAGATCTTGTCGCCGCGCTCCACCGGCAGGGTCAAGCCTGACGACTCGAAGACTCAGCTGCCTGCGATCGTGATCTCGCGAGGGAGGGTCCGGTCGTAGTCACCGGGCATCGTACGGGCGGGCAGAGCCACCTCGGCGTCGGCCTGGTTCATCCGCAGTCCATCGATATCCTCAAGCTGACGTTCAACGAACTCCCGGTCTACGGGCACACCATGGCCGGGGATGAAGACCGTGGCCTCGGGAAACGCCAGTACAGTGCGCAGACTCCGCACCCACTCGCTCAGCGAGGCGTCGTTGCCCGCCTGAGGCGATGCGCCCTCCTCGACCAGGTCGCCGGTGAAGACGATGCCGAGATCGGGCAGGCGCACGACCAGATCGGCTGTGGAATGCCCGCCCAGGACATGGAATTCGACCCGACAGTCGCCCAGGTCGATCTCGCCCACCTCGCCGGGGGAGCCGTCGACGGGGGAGACCTCGACGATCAGTGCGCTCGGATCCTCAGGCAGCTCCTCGGCGAATTCAGCGTTCTCGGGTGCGTTCCGGACTCCGTCGAGGGCGATCCACGAGGTGGCCTCCTGATCGGCGGCGAACGACTGCGAGGTGTAAAAGATTTCGACCCCGGCCGCAGCGAGCGTGCCATTGCCGAAGAAATGATCCCAATGGTCATGGGTGATGACGGCTTCGACAGGGTGGGGAGAGCCGACGAGCTCGGTACTCAGAGCCTGAGCCCGATGCAGAAGATGGGAAGCGACAGTGGGACACGGTCCCGAATCGATGATGAGGCTGCGCTCGCCTCCTGTGACGATTCCGCAGTTGACTGCGGCCGGATTCTGACTGAGAACACTCACTTTCGCCATGAGAGCAGTCTAGAATGTCTGCCACAGGCTGTCAGGTTCCTGGTCCTCAGCCGTCGCAGACCTCACCGCGAAGGACGCACATGGAGATCACGCACATCCCGGCCGGGTCCCGCAGCGCTACCGACATCGATGCGTTGTTGCCCGAAGTGCTCGACTTCGACACGCTCATCAACAGGGACTCGGGTCTGGGACAGGACTTCGATCCACTGCCCGGCGAAGTGCGCGGCCGGCTTCTGAACCCGGGCGAATACACGACCACCCAGACGTGGATCGGCCGCCTCGACGGGAAGATCGTCGCCTCGGGCATCGCCTACCTGAGTTTGCAGGACAACCTCCACGTCGCCGATGTGTGGTGTGCAGTGGCTCCCGAGCACCGTCGTCGAGGCAGGGGCGCTGAGCTGCTCGAATCCATGGAAGTGAGTCTGCGCGCCGAAGGGCGCACACAGCTGACCAGCTACTGCGAGATTCCTCCCTCTGCACGTGATGCCGACCCCCGCGGTCCCAACCTCGCTGCCGAATCCGGAGCTGGCAGCCTGCCCGTTGATCTGCCGGGCGTGGCCTTTCTGATCCGGCACGGGTTCGACTTCAAACAGCTCGAACGCTGCTCGGTGGCACAGACCGCTACGGCGGCATCCCTTGCCCCCGGCGACAGCGTCGATCTCGACCCGGGATATTCGATCGAGACGTGGAACGGCCCGACGCCCGCGCACCGCCGTGAACAGATCGCCATGCTGCACCAGAGGATGTCGACTGACACTCCGGGGTCCGCGGAATTCGGTGAGGAGGAGTCGTGGGACGCTGCGCGAGTGGCGGCGCTCGACGCCCAACGGGAGGCGAAGGGGGAGCGGCTGCATACGGCTCTGGCTCTACGGGGCGAATCTGCCGCCGGCTTCACCGAAGTCGCCCACTTCGACGACAGGCCGGAGATCGGCTGGCAGGGTTCGACTCTGGTTGCGAAGGACCACCGCGGGCACGGGCTCGGGGCGGCGCTGAAGATCGCGAATCACGTGGCACTGGGGGAGAGCTCTGAAGTGGAGCGGGTCTACACGTGGAATGCGGTGGAGAATTCGTGGATGCTGGCCATCAACGACGTAGCAGGATTCGCAACCTGGGCCTGGGTGGGGCTGTGGAAGAAACGCCTTGCATGACTTGACCGATTGCTATAAGCTTGATATTTGCGTTGCTCTGCCTGTGGCGTGCCTTCATATAGCGGGGGGCACTTCAATTCCACTCAAGTGAACCACGTTGTCGCCCGGTGTCGAAATCTGACACACCAGCGCCGCGAAGTCACTGGAAGTGGGGCATCGACGTATCAATTGGTGAAGCACTCGGAAGGATCCCATTGGCCGCCGCCAACGATAACACCAGGACCGCTAACGCCCCTAAGAGAATCTCATTTGCGAAGATTCGCGAACCCCTTGAAGTTCCCGATCTGCTCGGACTGCAGACGGACAGCTTCGACTGGCTGATCGGCTCAGAAGCGTGGCAGGACCGCGTAGCCGAAGCCATCGAGATCGGAGACGACTCGGTCGCGACCACCTCGGGGCTGGAAGACATCTTCGAAGAGATCTCGCCGATCGAAGACTTCGGTGGATCCATGTCGCTGTCGTTCCGGGAACACCGGTTCGAAGCTCCCAAGTACTCGATCGATGAGTGCAAGGAACGCGACATGACCTACTCGGCGCCACTGTATGTGACCGCCGAATTCATGAACAACAACACGGGCGAGATCAAGAGCCAGACGGTCTTCATGGGCGACTTCCCGCTGATGACCGACAAGGGCACGTTCATCGTCAACGGCACCGAGCGCGTCGTCGTCTCGCAGCTCGTGCGTTCGCCCGGAGCCTACTTCGAGTCCAGCGTCGACAAGACCACGGACAAGGACATCTTCACCGCGAAGATCATCCCCTCGCGTGGTGCCTGGCTGGAGTTCGAGGTCGACAAGCGTGACCAGGTCGGCGTCCGCCTCGACCGCAAGCGCAAGCAGTCCGTGACCGTTCTGCTCAAGGCTCTCGGCTGGTCCGAAGCGAAGATCCTCGAGGAATTCGGCGAGTTCGAATCCATCCGCGAGACCATGGCCAAGGACACGGTCAGCACGCAGGACGAAGCGCTTCTCGACATCTACAAGAAGCTGCGCCCGGCAGAGCCTGCTACCGCTGAGGCGGCACGCAACCTGCTTAACAACCTGTACTTCAACCCCAAGCGCTACGACCTGGCCAAGGTCGGCCGCTACAAGGTCAACCGCAAGCTGGGCGTCGATGCACCGCTGAGCGACTCGGTCCTGTCGACCGACGACGTCGTTGCCACGATCCGCTACCTCGTCTCGCTGCATGCCGGCCTCGAGGTCAACAAGGGCGTGCGTGACGGCGAAGACATCGAGCTGCGCGTCAAGCTCGACGACATCGACCACTTCGGCAACCGCCGCATCCGCGCGGTCGGCGAGCTCATCGAGAACCAGGTCCGCACGGGCCTGTCGCGTATGGAGCGCGTCGTGCGTGAGCGCATGACGACCCAGGACGTCGAGGCGATCACTCCGCAGACCCTGATCAACATCCGCCCCGTGGTGGCTGCGATCAAGGAGTTCTTCGGCACCTCGCAGCTCTCGCAGTTCATGGATCAGAACAACCCGCTCGCGGGTCTGACCCACAAGCGCCGCCTGTCCGCACTGGGTCCCGGCGGTCTCTCGCGTGACCGCGCAGCCATGGAAGTCCGCGACGTCCACCCGTCGCACTACGGACGCATGTGCCCGATCGAGACCCCTGAAGGCCCGAACATCGGTCTGATCGGCTCGCTGGCCTCCTACGCTCGCATCAACCCGTTCGGCTTCATCGAGACGCCGTACCGCAAGGTCGTCGACGGTGTCGTCACCGATGACACCGAGTACCTCACTGCGGATGACGAACTCGAATTCAACATCGCACAGGCCAACGCGCCCCTGACCGAAGAGCAGCGCTTCGCTGAAGTCGAAGTTCTCGCTCGTCCGAAGGGCGGCGGCGGCGAAGCCGAGCTCGTCCAGTGGGACACGATTGACTTCATGGACGTCTCCGCACGTCAGATGGTGTCTGTCGCATCTGCGCTGATTCCGTTCCTCGAGCATGACGATGCCAACCGCGCCCTGATGGGTGCGAACATGCAGCGTCAGGCCGTGCCGCTGGTGATGTCAGAGTCGCCTGTCGTCGGAACCGGCATGGAGTACCGTGCCGCTGTCGACGCCGGAGACGTCATCACCGCCGACAAGGCCGGTGTCATCACCGAGGTGTCCGCCGACTACGTCACCGTGCTGGCTGACGACGGCACGATGCAGACCTACCGCGCTTCGAAGTTCAAGCGTTCGAACCACGGAACCTCGTACAACCAGCGCATCATCGTCGACGAGGGCGACCGCGTCGAGGTCGGCAGCGTGCTGGCTGACGGACCGTCCACCGAGAACGGTGAGATGGCTCTGGGCAAGAACCTGCTCGTGGCATTCATGTCATGGGAAGGCTACAACTTCGAGGATGCGATCATCCTCTCCCAGCGTCTGGTCCAGGACGACGTCCTGTCCTCGATCCACATCGAGGAGCACGAGGTCGATGCTCGCGACACCAAGCTCGGTGCCGAAGAGATCACTCGCGACATCCCGAACATCTCGCCCGATGCCCTCGCTGACCTCGACGATCGCGGAATCATCCGCATCGGCGCCGAAGTCACCGATGGCGACATCCTCGTCGGCAAGGTCACCCCGAAGGGTGAGACCGAGCTGACTCCGGAAGAGCGCCTGCTGCGCGCCATCTTCGGTGAGAAGTCCCGCGAAGTCCGCGACACCTCGCTGCGCGTTCCCCACGGTGAGATCGGAACCGTCATCGGCGTCCGCGTCTTCGACCGTGAGGACGACGACGAGCTCTCGCCGGGCGTCAACCAGATGGTCCGCGTCTACGTCGCTCAGCGTCGTAAGATCACGATCGGCGACAAGATGGCCGGCCGTCACGGCAATAAGGGTGTCATCTCGACCATCCTGCCTGTCGAGGACATGCCGTTCCTCGCCGACGGAACCCCCGTCGACGTCATCCTCAACCCGCACGGTGTTCCCCGTCGTATGAACATCGGCCAGGTCTTCGAAGTCCACCTCGGGTGGGTCTCGAAGCAGGGTTGGAAGATCGAGGGCAACCCCGAGTGGGCAGCCGAGCTGCCGGAAGCGGCCCGCGAGGCTGAAGCCGGCACGAACCTGGCGACCCCGGTCTTCGACGGTGCGCACGAGCAGGAGCTGCGCGGACTGCTGGATTCGACCACCCCGAACCGCGATGGGGATCGTCTCATCGATTCCTCGGGCAAGGCCCAGCTGTTCGACGGTCGCTCCGGTGAGCCGTTCCCGTACCCGATCGCTGTCGGTTACATGTACATGCTCAAGCTGCACCACCTCGTCGACGACAAGATCCACGCGCGTTCGACCGGACCGTACTCCATGATCACCCAGCAGCCGCTGGGCGGTAAGGCACAGTTCGGCGGTCAGCGCTTCGGTGAAATGGAAGTGTGGGCCCTCGAGGCCTACGGCGCGGCGTACACGCTGCAGGAACTGCTGACGATCAAGTCCGATGACATCCCGGGCCGTGTGAAGGTCTACGAGGCCATCGTCAAGGGTGAGAACCTGCCCGATCCGGGAATCCCCGAATCGTTCAAGGTCCTCATCAAGGAGATGCAGTCCCTGTGCCTCAACGTCGAAGTTCTGTCTTCGGACGGGGCCGAGGTCGAGATGCGCGACTCGGAGGACGAAGTCTACCGGGCCGCTGAGGAACTCGGCATCGACCTGTCGTACCGCGAAGCCCAGACCGTAGAAGAAGTCTGAGGACTTCCACTTCAACCGACACAACTTCTGATGAACGAGATGTTCATCGCCAGGAAAGAGGATTTACGTGCCTGACGTCAATTTCTTTGATGAGCTACGTATCGGTCTTGCCACCGCGGATTCCATTCGCGGCTGGTCACACGGTGAGGTGAAAAAGCCTGAGACCATCAACTACCGCACACTCAAGCCGGAGAAGGACGGACTCTTCTGTGAGAAGATCTTCGGCCCCACCCGTGACTGGGAGTGCGCATGCGGAAAGTACAAGCGTGTCCGCTTCAAGGGCATCATCTGTGAGCGCTGCGGCGTCGAGGTGACCCGTGCCAAGGTGCGCCGTGAGCGCATGGGGCACATCGAGCTGGCCGCACCGGTCACTCACATCTGGTACTTCAAGGGCGTTCCCTCGCGCTTGGGCTACCTGCTGGATCTGGCTCCGAAGGACCTCGAGAAGGTCATCTACTTCGCCGCCTACATGATCACCTCGGTGGACGAGGACTCCCGTCACCGCGATCTGCCCAGCCTGCAGAACAAGATCGACATCGAGAAGGAACAGATCGGCACCCGCCGTGACGCCGACATCGACCGTCGCTCCAAGAAGCTCGAAGAGGATCTCGCTGCTCTCGAGGCTGACGGCGGAACCGCCGCAGCCAAGAAGAAGCTGCGCGACGTCGCCGAGAAGGAAATGGAGAAGCTGCGCAAGAACGCCGACCGCGAGGTCGACCGTCTCGAGCAGGTGTGGGACCGGTTCAAGAGCCTCAAGGTCAACGACCTCGAAGGTGACGAGAGCCTGTACCGCGAGATGTTCCACCGCTTCGGTCTCTACTTCACCGGAGCTATGGGCGCCGAGGCGATCCAGAAGCGTCTGCTCGACTTCGACCTCGAGGCCGAGTCGGACAAGCTGCGTGAACTGATCCAGACCGGTAAGGGCCAGCGCAAGACCCGCGCCCTGAAGCGTCTGAAGGTCGTCAACGCGTTCCTGACCACCGACAACAACCCTGAGGGCATGGTCCTCGACGTTGTACCGGTGATCCCGCCGGAACTGCGCCCGATGGTGCAGCTTGACGGTGGCCGCTTCGCGACCTCCGATCTCAACGACCTCTACCGTCGTGTGATCAACCGCAACAACCGCCTCAAGCGACTGTTGGACCTCGGCGCTCCCGAGATCATTGTCAACAACGAGAAGCGGATGCTCCAGGAGGCCGTCGATTCACTGTTCGACAACGGCCGCCGTGGACGTCCGGTGACCGGACCGGGCAACCGCCCGCTCAAGTCGCTCTCCGACATGCTCAAGGGCAAGCAGGGTCGTTTCCGTCAGAACCTCCTGGGCAAGCGCGTGGACTACTCGGGCCGTTCGGTCATCGTGGTCGGTCCTCAGCTGCACCTGCACCAGTGTGGTCTTCCGAAGACCATGGCTCTGGAATTGTTCAAGCCCTTCGTGATGAAGCGCTTGGTCGATCTCAACCATGCTCAGAACATCAAGTCGGCCAAGCGTATGGTCGAACGTCAGCACCCACAGGTGTGGGACGTGCTCGAAGAGGTCATCACCGAACACCCGGTGCTGCTCAACCGTGCACCGACCCTGCACCGTCTGGGTATCCAGGCGTTCGAACCTCAGCTCATCGAGGGTAAGGCCATCCAGCTGCACCCGCTCGTCTGCTCGGCGTTCAACGCCGACTTCGACGGTGACCAGATGGCTGTCCACCTGCCGCTGAGCCCCGAGGCGCAGGCTGAGGCCCGCATCCTCATGCTCTCGGCTAACAACATCCTCAAGCCTTCGGACGGCAAGCCCGTGACCATGCCCTCGCAGGATATGATCATCGGCCTCTACCACCTGACCTCCGAGCGTAAGGGTCTAGCCGGTGAGGGACGCTCCTTCTCCGGTCTGGGCGAAGCCATCATGGCCTTCGACCGCGGCGAACTGGACCTCGGTTCGGTCGTCACGATCCGTCTGGAAAATGTTGTTCCGGGCCCCGACATGGAGGTTCCCGAAGGTTGGGAAGCCGGCGATCCGCTCGACGTGCAGACCACCTTGGGCCGTGCGGAGTTCAATGACTACCTGCCTGCCGACTACACGTTCGTGAACTCCGCGATCGACAAGAAGGCACTCAGCCGCATCGTGAACTACCTCGCCGAGGAATACCCCAAGGTCGAGGTTGCGCACACATTGGACAACTTCAAGGCCGGTGGCTTCCACTGGGCGACTCGCTCGGGTATCACTATTGCGATGTCCGATGTGGTCTCGCCTGAGGCCAAGACCGAGATCATCGACCATGCTGAGGCGCTGGACACGAAGGTGCAGCAGCAGTACGAACTCGGTGCACTCACCGATGACGAGCGTCGCAATGAGCTCGTCAAACTGTGGACCGAAACCACGGAGAAGGTCGACCAGGTCATGCGGACGAACTTCCCCGAGGAGAACTCGGTGCTGCGTCTGGTGGAATCCGGTGCATCGGGTAACTGGATGCAGGTCCGTCAGCTGGCCGGTATGCGCGGTCTGGTGACGAACCCGAAGGGTGAGATCATCCCTCGTCCGATCACCTCGAACTACCGCGAGGGCCTGTCGGTCCTCGAGTACTTCATCGCTTCGCACGGTGCTCGTAAGGGACTGGCCGATACCGCTCTGCGTACTGCAGACTCCGGCTACCTGACCCGTCGACTCGTCGACGTGTCGCAGGACGTCATCGTTCGCACCTCGGACGCCGACACGAACAAGGGCATCACACTGCCCGCGGCCGAGCGCGATCATGAGGGCAACCTGGTGCCGCACGAGTTCGCTGAGACGAGCCTCTACGGTCGACTCACCGTCTCCGACGTCTCCGACGCCGATGGCAATGTCATCGTGCCGGCGAAGACCGACGTCACCGCAGAGACGATCGATACTCTGGTCGCTGCAGGCATCGAGGAGCTCAAGGTGCACTCTGTGCTCACCGCTGACTCCGACACGCAGATCTCTGCCATGCACTACGGTCGTTCGATGGCCACCGGCAAGCTGGTTGACATCGGCGAGGCCATCGGCACCGTCGCTGCTCAGTCGATCGGTGAGCCGGGAACCCAGCTCACGATGCGTACCTTCCACACCGGTGGTGCGGCGGCGTCCACGGGTGACATCACCCAGGGTCTGCCGCGTGTGACCGAGCTCTTCGAAGCTCGCACACCAAAGGGCTTCGCTCCCATCGCCGAGGCGACCGGACGGATCAAGGTCGACGACAGCCGCAAGACCCGCTTCGTCATCATCACTCCCGATGACGGCAGCGAAGAGATCGAGCACGCAGTCTCCAAGCGTGCCCGTCTCCTCGTCGAGGACGGACAGAACGTCAAGGCCGGCGAACAGCTGGTCATCGGTGCTGTCGATCCGAAGCAGGTGCTGCGCATCCGCGGTCGTCGTGAGGCTGAGCGCTTCCTCGTCGAGCAGGTGCAGAAGGTGTACCGCTCGCAGGGCGTGGGCATCCACGACAAGCACATCGAGGTCATCGTGCGGCAGATGCTGCGTCGCGTGACCGTGATCGAGTCGGGCGACACGACACTGCTGCCCGGCGAGCTGGTCGACCGTGGTCGCTACCAGGCCGAGAACCGCCGTGTGGTTGCCGAAGGCGGCCAGCCGGCATCGGCTCGTGACGAGCTCATGGGTATCACAAAGGCCTCCTTGGCCACCGAGTCGTGGCTGTCCGCCGCGTCCTTCCAGGAGACGACACGCGTCCTCACCGAGGCTGCGATGGAAGGCAAGTCGGACACGCTGCTCGGACTCAAGGAGAACGTCATCCTCGGTAAGCTCATCCCTGCGGGCACTGGCCTGCAGAAGCACCGCAACCTTGTGGTGGAGCCGACCGAAGAGGCCAAGGCCGAGATGTTCACGAACAGCTACGGAGACTTCTACGCGGGCATCGGATCCGATTCCGGTTCTGCCATCCCGCTGGAGGACTACGACTACGGCGCTTTCAGCTGAGGCTGAACGCTGATCATCTGAGTCCAGCCCACGGCTGACACTCGGAAGACGAGGGGCACTCACCATCTGGTGGGTGCCCCTCGGTGCATTCACCTGGAGACGGCTGCGAGGCGAGCCTCAAGCCGAAAAGTGCCTGAACCTCAAGCCGATGACGACCTGGGCCTCTAGCCGAAGAGGACCTGAGCCTCTTCCCAGCGGGCCAGCGGAACAGACTTGAGACTGTCCACGGCCGAGGCCATGTCGACGGACACGATGTCTGTGCCCTTGAGGCTGGCCATCTTCCCCCACTGGCCGTTGTGGGCGAGATCGGCGGCTGCCATTCCCAGCCGCGTCGACAGGACACGGTCGTACGCGGTGGGGGAGCCGCCTCGTTGCAGGTGTCCGAGGGTCGTGGCCCGGGATTCGATTCCGGTGATCTCTTCGATCTTCGGGGCCAGGTAGTCGGCGATGCCGCCGAGGCGGGTCCGGCCCTTGTTGTCGACACCGCGGTTCGCGACCTGTTCGTCGAGACCTTCGGGAATGAAGCCCTCTGCCACGACGACGATCGGGGCGCGACCGCGGTCTCTGGCCGAGGTCACCCAAGCTTCGATCTGGTCGAACGAGACGGGGAACTCGGGCATGAGGATCGCGTGTGCCCCGCCGGCCATGCCGGCGTGCAGCGCGATCCAGCCGACGTTGCGGCCCATGACTTCGATGACCATGCAGCGGTGATGGGATTCGGCGGTGGTGCGGAGGCGGTCGATGGCCTCCGTGGCAATGGCCTGAGCGGTGTCGAAGCCGAACGTGTAGTCCGTGGACCCCAGATCGTTGTCGATGGTCTTGGGTACGCCAACGATGTGGAGACCCTCCTCGTCCACGAGGCGGGAAGCGCCGGCGAGCGTACCTTCCCCACCGATCGCGACGATCGCATCGATGTCGTGTGCGGCCAGGACCTCGCGCATCCGCTCCGGGCCCCCGAGCTCGTAGGGGTGGGTGCGGGATGTGCCGAGGATCGTACCGCCGCGTCCGGACAGGCCCCTGACATCGAGCATCGACATGTCGAACATGTCATCCTCGAGCAGTCCGCGCCAGCCGTCGCGGATGCCGACGAACGAGTCGCCGTGCGTGCGGATGCCCTTGCGGACGATGCCGCGGATGACCGGGTTGAGTCCGGGGCAGTCGCCGCCGGAGGTGAGCACACCGATTCTCATTCCAATTGCCCCTGATCTTTCGTACGGTAGCCCTTGGCCAGACGGACGTTGTGGCCGGCCATGAGCGAGACGCCTTTGAGGACGAGCGTCCCGTTCGAACCGTCACCCTTGGCCGAGGCATGGATCTCATTGCCGGCCATAATGTTGACGGTGTCGTCGCGGATACGCACGCCCGGTGGGACGAAGACGTCGTGGCCGGCCCACAGGGCATAGTTCGTCAGCGCGACGTTCACGCCCGGACCCATGACGTCGCAGAGGTCGATGGTGTCGCCGGCCATGAGGGCATACGTGGTCACGGCGGCGGTGCCCGGCACGACGTCGATCTCACGGCTGGACATGATCGCCACGGCATTCATCGGCTTCGACGAACCCGGCTCGGCTGCAGGTGCCAGAAGAGCGGGACCAGAGCTGGCTGTGATGGCGGTGCCCGGTGTCGCACCGCCGCTGGTCTGGCGATGCAGAGTTCGGTAGAGGTCGTGACCTTCGGGGAGGTCGACGATGAGCGACATGAGCTCGTCGAGGAACTTCGCCCGAATCGCCTGATCCTGACGGTCCGCAGTCTCCTCAGGGTCGAGGCGCCCGCTCGTGACCGCATCGGTGATCACTCCAAGGACAGCGTCCCTGTCCTTGTCAGAGGCTCGGATTCGTGGTGCAGACGGCGGTGGGGGATCGTCATGAGGCATGGCCCCAGTGTAGCGGGGACCACACTTGGGCGATGGGCGATCGTCATGCGGACTCCCACAGCCTGGCCACAGCTTCGACCCAAGTGCGGCCTAAGCTGCCCCGGAAGTGTGAGGGCTATGAGACACGAGAGCATCCCATGGACCCAGACCCAGACCCAGACCCGAACCCAGACCCAGACCCAGACCCGAACCCAGACCCAGCCCCAGACGCAGACCGTGCTTGACGTCGCTCGCGCTCCCACGACCGTGGACCTCGTCGTTCCCGTGTACAACGAGGAAGACGCTCTGCAGGCATCCGTCGAGACCCTGCTGGCCGCCTGTGCCGACGGAGCCAACGAGGTGGCGATCGTCATCGCGGACAATGCGAGCACCGATTCCACCCCCACCATCGCCGAGGCGCTGGCCCGGACCCATCCGCAGGTGCACTACGTGCGCCTGGAGGAGAAAGGTCGGGGCCGAGCATTGTCGCGGGTGTGGTCGGCATCGAATGCCGACATCGTGGCGTACACGGATGTGGATCTGGCCACCGACATCCGTGCCCTGGACCCGATGGTTGAGGTCATCCGCTCGGGAATCGCGGACGTCGCCATTGCGAGTCGGCTGCTTCCCGGGCTCGACATCAGCAGAGGAGTGAAGCGGGAGATCATCTCCCGGTGCTACAACCGGCTGCTGAGCGCGAGCCTGGGTGTCAGCTTCAGCGACGCACAGTGCGGGTTCAAGGCGATGTCTGCCGAGGCGGCGAAGGTCCTCCTCTCAGTGGTCGAGGACACCGAGTGGTTCTTCGACACGGAGCTGCTGACCCGCGCCGAGTGGGCCGGTCTGCGCATCCATGAGTTCGGCACCGACTGGGTCGACGATCCGGATTCGTCCGTCGACGTCGTCGCCACGGCATGGGCCGATGTGAAGGGGATCTGGCGTCTGCGCACGTCCGATCGCACGTCGAGCCGCGCCCCCATCCACAGCTCGAACGCAGCGAACCCTGCGGTTGGGCGACCGTTCGTCGTGAACGACGTTCCGGCACCGAACACCGGGGCGCAGATCCTGCACTTCATCGACGTCGGGATCATCAGCACGCTGCTCTATGCCGTCCTCTTCCTCTTCGGAGTCCAGGTGGTCTCGCCGACGGTGGCCAACCTCGGCGCTCTGCTCATCTCCACAGTCATCAACACTGCTCTCAACCGGCGGCATACGTTCGGGATCCGCTCTCCGCACCACGGGTTCGCAGCCCAGGTCAAGGGGATGGCGGCGTTCGCGCTGTGTCTGGCGTTCACCTCGGCGGGCCTGGCGCTCAGCGCCGCATTCAGCGGCACCTGGGCCACGATCGGCACCCTGGCCGTGCTGACCGCGGCGAATCTTGCGGCGACGATCGTGCGCTTCGTTCTTCTTCGGACATGGGTCTTCGCAGTCGGCACCGTACGGCGATTCGACTCGAGTGCCCCACACAGCACCCCGCGTGCCGACGCCGACGCCGCTGCGAACACCGCTCCCACCGAATCGAAGAGGTCGCATCATGTCTGAGCGCATCCGCACCAGACGACTCTGGTACCCCACGGCGCTGAGCCTGCTGACCCTGGGGACGATCGCGGCTTACCTGGTCAACCTCAGCGCAAACGGCTGGGCCAACTCCTTCTACGCCGCTGCAGTCCAGGCCGGATCGCAGAACTGGGAGGCATTCCTCTTCGGGTCCCTCGACTCAGCGAATGCGATCACCGTCGACAAACCTCCGGCGGCCCTGTGGCTGATGGCCCTGAGCGCCCGAGCATTCGGCTTCTCCTCGTTCTCGATGCTGCTGCCTCAGGTGCTGCTGGCAGGAGTCAGCGTGCTGATGCTGGCCCATTCGACGAGGCTGGGCCTGCGCGGACACGTCAGCCTACTCGTAGAGCGACTTGCCGCACTGGGAGCCGGTCTGCTCTTCGCACTCTCGCCGATCGTGGCGCTGATGTTCCGCTTCAATAACCCCGATGCCCTGCTCGTCACGCTGTGCGTCGGCGCCGTGGTGGCGACGCAGCACGCTCTGCGTGCGGTCGGGACCGTTCAGGCAGTGCGCCACACCACCAGGACTGTCGTGCTGTGGCTGGTCCTCGCCGGCGTCTGCCTGGGAATGGGATTCCTGACCAAGCAGTTCCAAGTTCTGCTCATCGTGCCCGGAATGGCTGCGGCGTGGATGCTCTTCGCTCGCACCTCGTGGCTGCGCCGGACGTTGCTGCTGATCGTGCCGATCATCGCCATGGTCATCACTGCCGGGTGGTGGATCGCGCTCGTCGAACTCACTCCCGCAGCGAACCGACCCTATGTCGGAGGGTCCCAATCGAACTCGTTCCTCGAGCTGACCTTCGGCTACAACGGCTTCGGGCGGCTGACCGGCAACGAGTCCGGATCCGTCGGCGGCGGAGGCGGCGGAATGGGCGGTGGCGGCTGGGGCGAGACCGGAATCGCCCGGCTGCTGACTGGCAGCTTCGGCTCCCAGATCGCGTGGTTCCTGCCCACTGCGCTGTTCCTGCTCGTCATCCTCGTGATCCTCCTCATCCGCGCCGAGGTGGCCCGCCGTCGCCGTGTGCGAGCTGTTCCAGAGACGGCTGGGTCAGACCAGATCGGGTCAGACCAGATCGGGTCGGACCGGATCGGTTCGGACCGGGGTGATACGGACCCCGTGACGTCCGGGCCGGTGAGCGTGACGTCGGGCAACCTCGGCGCCGCCGTCATGCTGTGGGGCGCGTGGCTCGTCGTGGTGTGGCTCGTGCTCAGCTCTATGAACGGCATCGTCCACGAGTACTACACGGTGGCCCTGGTGCCAGCCATCGCGGTCGTCGTGGCTCTGGGAGTCGCACTCCTGGTGAACCGGTCCACCTTCGCCAGCAGGCTGCTGCTGGCCCTCGTGTGGTCCCTGACCGGAGCGTGGCAGTTCATTCTCGCCGCCTCGATGAGCGGAGTCCCCGGCAGTCTGCGGTGGGCGGTGCTCATCGTGTCGATCCTCGGCGGACTGTGCCTCATCGTCCTCGGTTTACGGCGGCGCATGCGCGCCTGGCCCGACACCGAGGACGAGCCGGGCAGCGTCGCGGCGTCGGTTCGGAGCAGACGCTCGCGGAGGTGGACGACCGTCCTGCTAGGCGCAGCAATTGTGTCGAGCCTGGTGATTCCGACTCAGCTGGAGGCCCGCACGATCGGCGCAAGCGCCCAAGGCTCGATCGTCACGATCGCCGGCACGAGCTCGGGCATGGGAGGCCCTGGCGGTGGAGGCGGACCCGGCGGACCCGGCGGTGCCGGCGGCATTGAGGGCGGCACTGGGGGAGGCCCGGGCGCGGAGGGATCACCTGGCGGTGGGGGAGTCCCCGGGGCAGGCAGTGTTCCCGGATCTGAGGAAGCGCCCGGGGCGGGCGGCGGCATGGGCGGGCTGCTCACAGGGTCGACACCCTCGGCCGAGCTTACGAAGCTGCTGGGCGAGGACGCAGACCAGTACACCTGGGTTGCTGCCACGACGAGTGCCAACCAGGCGGCGGGCTACCAGCTCGCCCTCGACGAGCCGGTCATGGCCATCGGCGGATTCAACGGCACGGACCCGTCCCCGACACTCGCGGAGTTCAAACAGCTCGTCGCAGAGGGACAGATCCACTGGTACATCGGGACCGCGTCGAACAGTCCCGGCGGGGGCGGGGACTCGGGGTCCACCTCGGCGGAGATCTCGGACTGGGTCGAGGCGAACTTCACGTCCACGACCGTCGATTCGCGCACGCTCTACGATTTCAGTGCCGGATGAGGAGATAATCGAATCATGAACCCGATACAGAAGGGCGCCGAGGCGGTGGCGTCGCGCGTGCTCATCGTCGACGACGAAGCCAACCTGGCCGAACTCCTCGTCATGGCCTGCCATGTCAAGGGCTGGCAGGCCGAGAGCGTGGGCACCGGACGCGACGCGGTAGCCCGGGCCAGGAGCGAGCATTTCGACGCCATCGTCCTCGACGTCATGCTGCCCGACCTCGACGGATTCGCCGTCATCGAGAAGATCCGCGGCGAGGGAATCGAGACCCCGGTGGTCTTCCTCTCCGCCCGCGATGAGGTCGATGACCGGCTCACCGGGCTGCGCCTCGGCGGGGACGACTACGTGACGAAGCCGTTCAATCTCGACGAGGTGATCGCCCGGATCGAGGCCCGACTGCGGCGCAGCGCCCCTGCAGCACCCAGCGCCGAGGACGACATCCTGCGCGTCGGGGACCTCGAGCTCGACGAGCGTTCGCACGAGGTGGCCCGTGCCGGGCAGGCGATTGAACTCACCGCCCGCGAATTCGAGGTGCTGCGGCTGTTCATGCGCAATCCGCGGGTCGTGCTCTCGAAGGCGCAGATCCTCGATCGGGTGTGGGACTACGACTTCGGGGGCAACGGCAACATCGTCGAGCTCTACCTCTCTTACCTGCGGAAGAAGATCGACGCACCGTTTCCGGACCAGCCGAATCTCTTCCACACCAAGCGCGGCGCCGGCTACATGCTCAGGGATGCTTCGTGAGCACCATTCCACCGAGCCGGCCAGCCAGCCCGAGCCGGCCAGCCAGCCCGAGCCGGCCAGCCAGCCCGAGCCGGCGGTGGCGGCTGCAGACGCGACTGATCGTCCTCGCAAGCCTCGTCCTCATCCTCGTGGGAGCCGGAATCGGAGCCGCGTCGTGGTGGAGTGTGCGCACCTCGCTGATGTCCGACCTCGACACGCAGCTGTCGGGGATGACCCAGCATGCCCGAAGCGATCCGGGACCGGGAATCAGTCCCGGAGACGGACCGGGCGGGGGCGGTAGTTCGAGCAGCGGATCGTCAGCGGTCGATCAGGCGCTGCGTTACCTGTTCCAGCCGGGTGTCGGTGATGGTGCGCTCGTCGTCGTCGGCACGGATGATGCGGCAGAGGGCCTGATCGCCGAGGCGGGACGTGCGCGTCCGCAGGCACTGTCCGACAGGGCGGTGGAGGCACTGCTCGGCGTTGAGACTGTGTCCGCAGGTCCGGGTGCCGACGGCGCCGATGGCACAGGGGCGCAGAGCAGCTCGTCGGCTGGTCATCAGTCCATCGACATCCCCGGCTTCGGCCGGTACCGGGTCGTCGCATTCGACGATGCGGGCACGACGACGGTCTACGGAGTGCCGCAGAAGAACGTCGACTCGGCTCTCGAGCGCACGGCCTTCACCACGGTGCTCGTCGTGCTCATCGGGGTGATTGCGACTGCGCTGCTCATGGCCGTCATCATCCACCGACAACTGCGCGACCTGCGCGACGTCGCGCGCACCGCCCGTGAGGTGACCGATCTCGAACTGGGAGCGGGCAAACCCGAGCTGGCGCTGCGCGTGCCCTCCGAGCTCGCAGTTCCCGGCACCGAGGTCGGCGATGTCGGTGCGTCGGTGAACCGGATGCTCGACCACGTGGGTTCAGCTCTTGACGAGCGGTATCGGGGTACAGAGCAGATGCGCCGATTCGTCGCGGACGCCTCCCACGAACTGCGGACGCCGATCGCCACGATCCGCGGGTGGGCGGACCTCACCCGCCCTTACCGGGACGAATTGCCCGCCGAGGTGACGGCTTCCTTGGCGAAGATCGACTCCGGGGCGCTGCGGATGTCGTCGCTCGTCGACGATCTGCTTCTCCTGGCGCGACTGGAGGCGGGCAGGCAGCCGACGAAGGAGGATACTGTCGACGTTTCGGCGCTCCTCCTCGAGCTCGTCGAGGACGCACACGTGCTCAGTCCGGCGCATTCGATCGTCCTCGACCTGCCGCCCGAGGCTCTGGAGGTCCGCGGTGAGACCGATCAGGTGCGACAGGTCGTGTCGATCGTGCTGACCAACGCCTGCGTGCACACGCCCGCGGGAACCCGTGTCCATGTCGAAGCCGAGCCTGCGGCCGGTGCTGGTGTTGGTGCTGGTTCCAGGGCGGACCCTTTCGTGACCGTTCGGATCAGCGACGATGGACCGGGCATCCCGGAGGGCATCCGTGACAGCGTCTTCGACCGCTTCGTCCGCGGAGACGCTTCGAGGACCAGAGCCGGAGGCGTCCGGGGCGGATCTTCGGGACTGGGTCTGGCGATTGCGGCCGGCCTCGTGGATCTTATGCAAGGTTCGGTGACGATGGAGACCTCGGATTCGGGCACTGTATTCACGCTGCGGCTGCGGGCCGCCTGAGCACTCCCGCATCACACAGCCTGGACACAGCGTCGACATAAATGCGCAACAGCACGGTTCGCGACAGTGGGATCACTGACTACGAAGGAGATCCCATGACAGAGAATCAGAATCCCGGCCCGGAGCAGGACACATCCTCGGGTTCCGCCGCCTACGCGGGGGCGCGACCCACAGCGAAGAAGCGAAGAATTCCGCTCATGCCCGCTGTGTTCGCGGGAGCCGCCCTGTTCGTTGTGGGCGGACTGGCCGGGGGAGCGGTCGGGGCCTCGACGGTGATCATGTCGAACCAGTCCGACTCTAGCCAGGGCTCCGGCCCCAGAGGTGCAGGCGGGCCGGGAGGTGCAGGCGGGCCAGGTGGTCAGCCGGGCGGACAACAGGGCGGGCAGCAGGGAGGACAGCAGGGCGGCCCCCAGGGCGGAGGGAGCGGCTTTGGCGGGAATGGCACCAGCGGAGCCACTGGTTCGGGCGGATAGATCTCGAGCGTGCAGAGTTCGTACGTGCAGAGTTCAAACGGGCAGAACTCCACGCGCCAGAAGAGAACAGCGACGACAGCCAGACGAATGACGGCCAATCGGGGACTGCGCTGCGGAGATGACTGTGCCCCCACCGTTGCCGGTGGGGGCACAGTCATGCAGCTGGGCAGGTGATGCCTTTGAAGCGTCAGCGATTGACGCCGTCAGCCTCTCAGCGGTGCAGGTCGAAGCGGTCAGCCTCGACGAGCTTGCTCCAGGCCTTGACGAAGTCGTTGACGAACTTTTCCTTGGCGTCATCGGAGGCGTACACCTCGGCGATGGCACGCAGTTCCGAGTTCGCACCGAAGAGAAGATCGATGCGGCTGCCGGTCCACAGCTTCTCACCCTCGGGGGAGAAGCACTCGTAGACGTTGGCGGAGTCCGACTCGCCGACTGGCTTCCAGAGGTTGCCGAGCTCGAGCAGGTTGACGAAGAAGTCGTTACTCAGTTCGCCCGGACGGTCTGTGAAGACTCCGAGATCGGAATCCTCGTAGTTGGCGCCGAGGACGCGCAGGCCGCCGATGAGCACAGTCATCTCGCTCGGAGTCAGCCCGAGCAGGCTGGCTCGATCGAGGAGGAGGTACTCGGCCTTGAGGGGCAGGCCCTCTGTCAGGTAGTTGCGGAATCCGTCGTGAGTCGGCTCGAGGTACGAGAACGAATCGACGTCGGTCTGCTCCTGTGTGGCGTCACCGCGGCCGGTCGAGACCGGAACGGTGACGACGAAGCCTGCAGCCTTGGCAGCAGTTTCGACGCCGACGGCACCGGAAATGGCGACGACATCGGCGAATGAGGCACCGGTGTCAGCGGCGATGCCTTCGAGGACAGGGATGACCTGTGCCAGCTTCTGCGGTTCGTTGGCTTCCCAGCTGCGTTGCGGTTCGAGGCGCAGACGTCCACCGGTGACACCGCCGCGCTTGTCGGAGACACGGTGCGACGAGGCGGCGGCCCACGTGGTCGAGACGAGCTGCGAGACGCTCAGGCCCGATTCGCGAACAGCTGCCTTGACAGCCTCGATGCCGGCGGCGTCGAGCGGAGTGCCCTCCGGAACCGGGTCCTGCCAGATCAGCTCTTCACTGGGGACCTCGGGCCCGAGGTAGCGAGTCGACGGGCCCATGTCACGGTGGGTGAGCTTGAACCAGGCACGGGCGAAGGCGTCTTCGAAGGCCTTCTGGTCATCCTTGAAACGACGCGAGATCTCACCGTAGATGGGATCGAAACGCAGAGAGAGGTCGGTGGTGAGCATACGCGGCTCGCGACGGCCGTCGCCCTGCGCCATCGGGACCATATCGTCTCCGCCGCCGTCCTTCGGACGCCACTGCAGGTGACCGCCTTCGTTCTCGAAGACCTCCCACTCGTAGGCGAAGAGGATGTGGAAGAACTCGTTGTCCCAACGGGTCGGGTGGTAGGTCCAGGTGACCTCGATGCCGCTGCCGATGGTGTCGTTGCCCTGGCCCGTGCCGAAGTCGCTCTTCCAGCCCAGTCCCTGCTCTTCGAGCGGCGCGCCCTCTGGATCGGCGCCCTTATGGGACTCGGGTCCTGCGCCATGTGTCTTGCCGAAGGTGTGACCACCGGCGATGAGGGCGACAGTCTCCTCGTCATTCATAGCCATTCGGGCGAAGGTCTCACGGATATCGTGAGCGGCTGCCAGCGGATCAGGCTTGCCTTCAGGTCCCTCGGGATTGACGTAGATGAGGCCCATGGTCGTCGCCGCCAACGGCTTCTGCAGCTCGCGGTTGCCGACGTAGCGCTTGTCAGTGCCCAGCCACTCGTTCTCCGAGCCCCAGTAGACGTCGTTGTCCGGCTCCCACACGTCGCGACGACCACCGGCGAAGCCGAAGGTCTTGAAGCCCATGGACTCGAGCGCGACATTCCCGGCGAGGATGAACAGGTCGGCCCACGAGATCTTCTTGCCGTACTTCTTCTTGACCGGCCACAGCAGACGGCGGGCCTTGTCCAGGCCCACGTTGTCGGGCCAGGAGTTCAACGGAGCGAAGCGCTGCTGTCCTTCGCCGCCGCCGCCGCGACCGTCCTGGACACGGTAGGTTCCGGCCGAGTGCCACGCCATGCGGATCATGAACGGACCGTAGGTACCGAAGTCGGCCGACCACCAGGCGGAATTGCTGTTCTGAAGCTCTTCGATGTCGGCTTTGAGCGCGTAGTAGTCGAGGCTGGCGAACTCGGCGTCGTAGTCGAAGCCCTCGTCCATGGGGTCGCGTGCAGGCTGGTTCTTGGCGAGGATCTTCAGATTCAGGCGGTTTGGCCACCAATGTGAGTTTGCGTCTCCCTGCACGGGATTGACAAGGGCATCAGTCGTGGACTCATCTGCCTTTGCCGTGCTGGTGTGGGCGACGGGGCAGCCGCCCGCTGTCGTCGAATCGGTCATCGTGTTCCTTTCGCTGGCGAGTCCGGACAGGACTCGTGTGAGGTCAGAGGTGTAGTGGTGAGCTCGCGCGATGATCTGCCGAGCTGTCCGAGCGTGAAGGCCGCTCAGACAGCAGAGGACAGGTCGGGCTGAGGCGGAGTCGCTGCGGACGCAGCACATTCCGGGCACAGACCCCAGAAGGTGACCTCGGCCTGCTCGATGACGAAACCTCCGTCATGCGAGGGCGTCAGACACGGGGCCTGCCCGATCGTGCAGTCGACATCGACGATGAGACCGCAGGATCGACACACGAGATGATGGTGGTTGTCTCCGACGCGCCTCTCGTAGAGGGCAACAGACCCGGACGGCTGAATGCTCCGCACAAGCCCGACCTCGGTGAGAGTGTGGAGCGAGTCGTACACGGCCTGATGGGAGACCTCGGGGAGGCGCTCCCTGACCGCGCGGAGAACGGTCTCCGTGTCCGCATGCGGATGATCGCACACCGACTGGAGGACCGCGACCCTCTGCTTCGTCACGCGAAGAGAGCTCTTCCGCAATGCTGCGGACGCTTCGTCGTCGTGTTCATGATTCTTCTCAGCCACACACTCAGCATGCCGCGTTCTTTTGAACGAGTCAAGGAAGGAGAACGCCTGTCGTGGACGGCGCAACCCCTGGTTTTGACCTGATGCACCGGGGCGCGATATTCTGAGATGCGACTGATTGTGTTATCTGCGTCGTCGAATGATCATCCCGGGCATTTTGTGAGACCCGGATCAGTGTGAGAATTCGTCGAAGCAGGCCGCTGACGTGTCATTCTCGCTGGTCTTGTGTCCTCGCGACACACCCGAGCGAAGGGTGCATGGCGGCGCGCGAATACTGGCATCGGGGGCCAAGCTTCACCCGGTGTTCAGTCGGATATGTCCCACGGTTCACAAACATGGCTGATGCCATGGCCAATGTGGGAATTAGGTCTATCGAGAAGCAATGGAGAACGTTTAGTGCCAACAATCCAGCAGCTCGTCCGCAAAGGACGGCATGTCAAACCCGCAGGATCCGACGCTCCTGCCCTGAAGGGCAGCCCGCAGCGTCGTGGCGTGTGCACCCGCGTGTACACCACCACTCCCAAGAAGCCGAACTCGGCTCTGCGCAAGGTCGCTCGTGTCAAGCTTTCGAGCCAGATCGAAGTGACCGCATACATCCCAGGCGAAGGACACAACCTGCAGGAGCACTCGATCGTGCTCGTGCGCGGTGGCCGTGTCAAGGACCTGCCAGGTGTGCGTTACCGCATCGTTCGCGGTTCGCTCGACACCCAGGGTGTCAAGGGCCGTCAGCAGGCTCGCAGCAAGTACGGTGCGAAGAGGGAGAAGAAGTAATGCCACGTAAAGGTCCTGCACCCAAACGACCGATCGTCATCGACCCGGTCTTCAGCTCACCGATCGTCACTCAGCTGATCAACAAGATCCTGCTGGACGGCAAGCGTTCGACCGCAGAGCGCATCGTCTACGGTGCCCTCGAAGGTACACGCGAGAAGAACGGCGTCGATCCAGTTGTCAACCTGAAGAAGGCTCTTGACAACATCCGTCCGTCCCTCGAGGTCCGCTCACGCCGTGTCGGCGGCGCGACCTACCAGGTTCCGGTCGATGTTCGTCCAGTTCGTTCGACGACTCTGGCTCTGCGCTGGCTCGTGGGTTACTCCCGCCAGCGTCGTGAGAAGACCATGACCGAGCGTCTCATGAATGAGATTCTCGATGCGAGCAACGGCCTCGGTGCCGCTGTGAAGCGTCGTGAAGACACGCACAAGATGGCCGAGTCCAACAAGGCCTTCGCCCACTACCGCTGGTGATCGTTCCTCCCAAGACCCGCGCCGGTCTGCTTCGTTCGAAGCGCACCGGCCGGGCAGCGGGGGAGTCGATCAAGTCATCGATTGAGAGAGAGACACCGTGGCACTTGACGTGCTCACCGACCTGAACAAGGTCCGCAATATCGGCATCATGGCCCACATCGATGCCGGTAAGACAACCACGACCGAACGCATCCTCTACTACACCGGTGTGAACTACAAGATCGGCGAGACCCACGATGGTGCGTCGACGATGGACTGGATGGAGCAGGAGCAGGAGCGCGGCATCACGATCACCTCGGCTGCCACCACCTGCTACTGGCACGACAACCAGATCAACATCATCGACACCCCTGGTCACGTCGACTTCACCGTCGAGGTCGAGCGCTCGCTGCGCGTCCTCGACGGCGCCGTCGCCGTGTTCGACGGTAAGGAAGGCGTTGAACCGCAGTCCGAGACCGTGTGGCGTCAGGCTGACAAGTACGACGTGCCGCGTGTGTGCTTCGTCAACAAGATGGACAAACTCGGTGCTGACTTCTACTTCACCGTGCAGACCATCAAGGATCGCCTTGGTGCAAAGCCGCTGGTTATCCAGTTGCCGATCGGTTCCGAAGCCGACTTCGCCGGCGTCGTCGACCTGCTTGAGATGAAGGCCTACATCTGGCCTGATGAGTCCAAGAAGGGTCAGGACATGACCGAGATTGAGATCCCTGAGGATCTCAAGGAGAAGGCTGCAGAGTACCGCGCTCAGCTCGTCGAGGACGTCTCTGAGGGCAGCGATGAACTCATGGAGAAGTACCTCGAAGGCGAAGAGATCTCGGTCGACGAGATCAAGAGCGGCATTCGTGCGCTCGTCGTCAACTCGTCTGCTTTCCCTGTTATGTGCGGCTCTGCGTACAAGAACAAGGGCGTCCAGCCGATGCTCAATGCAGTCATCGACTACCTCCCCTCGCCTCTCGAGGTGCCTCCGATGCTCGGAGTCAACCCTCGTGACGAGGAAGAGGAGCTCACCCGCAAGCCTTCCGTCGACGAGCCTTTCTCGGCTCTCGCCTTCAAGGTTGCGACCCACCCGTTCTTCGGCACCCTGACATACGTTCGCGTGTACTCAGGTGAGGTCAAGTCGGGCGAGCAGGTTCTCAACTCCACGAGTGGAAAGAAGGAGCGCGTCGGAAAGCTCTTCCAGATGCACTCCAACAAGGAGAACCCTGTCGAAGAGGCAATCGCAGGACACATCTACGCGTTCATCGGTCTCAAAGAGACGACGACCGGAGATACCCTCTGCGATCCGGCCAACCCGATTGCTCTCGAGTCGATGACGTTCCCTGAGCCTGTCATCTCTGTGGCCATCGAGCCCAAGACGAAGGGCGACCAGGAGAAGCTGTCGGCAGCGATCCAGAAGTTCGTCAAAGAGGACCCGACCTACCGGGTCGAGCTCGACGTGGAGACCGGTCAGACCGTTATCCGCGGAATGGGCGAGCTTCACCTCGACATCCTCGTCGACCGCATGCGTCGCGAGTTCAAGGTCGAGGCGAACGTCGGCAAGCCTCAGGTCGCGTACCGCGAAACCATTCGTCGGACAGTCGAGAAGTACGATTACACCCACAAGAAGCAGACGGGTGGATCGGGACAGTTCGCGAAGGTCCAGGTCACCTTCGAACCTCTCGAGGTTGAAGGCGATACGATCTACGAGTTCGAGAATGCTGTGACGGGCGGACGTATTCCGCGCGAATACATTCCGAGCGTCGATGCCGGTATCCAGGACGCCATGCAGCTCGGTGTCCTTGCCGGTTACCCGATGGTCGGCGTCAAGGCCATTCTGGTCGACGGCGCATACCACGATGTCGACTCTTCGGAGATGGCATTCAAGATTGCCGGCTCGATGGTCTTCAAAGAGGCTGTTCTGCGGGCAAACCCGGTTCTCCTGGAACCAGTCATGGACGTCGAGGTGCGCACCCCTGAGGAATACATGGGTGACGTCATCGGCGACCTGAATTCCCGGCGTGGCCAGATTCAGTCGATGGACGATGCTTCCGGTGTGAAGGTCGTCAAGGCTATGGTCCCGCTGTCGGAGATGTTCGGCTACATCGGAGATCTGCGGTCGAAGACCCAGGGTCGCGCGGTGTATTCGATGACCTTCTCCAGCTATGCGGAGGTCCCGAAGGCAGTTGCCGAAGAGATCATCCAGAAGATGCGTGGCGGAGAGTAATCTCCGGTCCCCGATCGCCCCGGTGATCAAGAACATGTTCACCGGAATGAAAGTTAACCAACAAAAGGTCTAAGATATGAACCGCATATCTTTCGCCAACCACGAGGAGGAACCCAGTGGCAAAGGCTAGTTTCGATAGGACTAAGCCGCACGTCAACATTGGCACCATCGGCCACGTTGACCACGGAAAAACCACCCTGACCGCCGCAATCACCAAGGTGCTGGCGGACAAGTACCCAGATCTCAACGAGGCTCGCGCCTTCGACCAGGTGGATAACGCACCTGAGGAGAAGGAGCGCGGCATCACCATCAACGTCTCGCACGTTGAGTACCAGACTGAGAAGCGTCACTACGCTCACGTCGATGCCCCTGGTCACGCCGACTACATCAAGAACATGATTACCGGTGCTGCTCAGATGGACGGCGCGATCCTCGTGGTTGCTGCTACCGATGGTCCGATGCCGCAGACCCGTGAGCACGTTCTGCTCGCTCGCCAGGTCGGCGTCCCCTACATCGTCGTGGCTCTGAACAAGTCCGACATGGTCGATGACGAGGAGCTCCTCGAGCTCGTCGAATTCGAGGTTCGCGACCTGCTCTCGAGCCAGGAGTTCGACGGAGACAACGCTCCTGTCGTTCAGGTGTCCGCTCTCAAGGCGCTGGAAGGCGACGAGAAGTGGGTCAAGTCGGTTGAAGAGCTCATGCAGGCTGTCGATGACAACGTTCCTGAGCCGGAGCGCGACATTGACAAGCCGTTCCTCATGCCTGTTGAAGACGTCTTCACGATCACCGGTCGTGGAACCGTCGTGACCGGTCGTGTTGAGCGCGGCGTCCTTCTGCCGAACGACGACATCGAAATCGTCGGCATCAAGGAGAAGTCGTCCAAGACGACCGTCACCGCCATCGAGATGTTCCGCAAGACTCTGCCTGACGCACGTGCAGGCGAGAACGTCGGACTGCTTCTCCGTGGCACGAAGCGCGAAGAGGTTGAGCGCGGACAGGTCATCTGCAAGCCGGGTTCGATCACCCCGCACACCAAGTTCGAGGGCCAGGTCTACATCCTGAGCAAGGACGAGGGTGGACGCCACAACCCGTTCTACTCGAACTACCGTCCTCAGTTCTACTTCCGCACCACGGACGTCACCGGCGTCATCACGCTGCCTGAGGGCACCGAGATGGTCATGCCTGGCGACAACACCGATATGTCGGTCGAGCTCATTCAGCCGATCGCCATGGAAGAGGGCCTCCGCTTCGCAATCCGCGAGGGTGGACGCACCGTCGGCGCTGGTCGAGTCACGACGATCACTGCCTGATCACACGTCGATCATCAAGGCTTCGGCCTTGAACTCGGGGCCACGGTCCTGAACGATCGAATCGGAACCCCGGTCCATTGGACCGGGGTTCCGTGCATTCACAGGGAAGTACCGCCTCGGCGAGTGACCTGCGTGACTGCCCGGTTAGCAGCGGTGATGAAATGCCTCACAACCCAGATGCCTGGAATTGCGCGGATCAAGTGGTATGTGACAAGATAGTGAAGTTGCGTTTTGGGCGTTGACCCCTGCACTGCGGTAGCAATACCGCGAACAGCCCGGAACACTATCGGATCGATGAATCTGCCTTGAGCGGGTTCGGACCGAGCAGCCAATGAGTAAAAGCGCCGTCGGCCTTGAACGGGAATCGAAAGATTCTCCGCCAGGATTAGCCGACACGCCCGACCTCGGGGGTCGGTCATGGTCAGCCGGCACAGACCACAGACGAGTTACCTCGCCTGATGGTTGATGGCCGGAAGTAACTAAAGAAAGAGACGACGCCATGGCGGGACAGAAGATCCGCATTCGGCTCAAGTCGTACGACCATGCTGTGATTGACAGTGCTGCACGCAAGATCGTGGACACCGTCACTCGCGCAGGTGCGACTGTTGTGGGCCCCGTGCCGTTGCCAACGGAGAAGAACGTGTACTGCGTCATCCGTTCGCCACACAAATACAAGGACAGCCGTGAGCACTTCGAAATGCGCACGCACAAGCGTCTGATCGACATCGTCGATCCGACGCCGAAGGCTGTCGATTCGCTTATGCGTCTCGACCTCGCTGACGACGTCAATATCGAGATCAAGCTCTAAGGGAGGGAAACATGGCGAACAATCGTTCCTCAGCTCTCCCTACAACCCGCAAGGTCAAAGGCCTTCTGGGTACCAAACTGGGCATGACCCAGGTGTGGGATGAGCAGAACAAGCTCGTACCGGTGACCGTTGTGGCCACCGGAAACAACGTCGTGACGCAGATCCGCAACGAGGAAACCGATGGTTACCCCGCTGTGCAGATTGCGTTCGGCGAGATCGATCCTCGCAAGGTCAACAAGCCGACTGCAGGCCACTTCGAGAAGGCCGGCGTGACACCACGCCGTCACCTTGTCGAACTGCGCACCGCTGACGCTGCTGACTACGCGTTGGGCCAGGAACTCGGAGTCGACACGTTCGATGCCGGGATCAAGGTCGACGTGACTGCAAAGACCAAGGGTAAGGGAACCGCCGGTGTCATGAAGCGTCACGGCTTCCACGGCGTCGGTGCCTCCCACGGTGCGCACCGTAACCACCGCAAGCCAGGTTCTATCGGCGGAGCCGCTACACCTGGTCGCGTCTTCAAGGGTATGCGCATGGCCGGCCGTATGGGCGCAGTCAAGCACACCACCCAGAACCTCACGATCCACGCCGTGGACACCGAGAACAACTTCCTGCTCATCAAGGGTGCCGTTCCCGGCCCCAAGGGTGCAGTCGTTCTCGTTCGCTCGGCCGCGAAGGAGGCCTGAACGATATGACTGATGTCAAGACAGTCGACGTCGTCGATGCCGCTGGTGCGAAGACCGGATCCGTTGAACTGCCTGCCGAGATCTTCGGTGTGCAGACCAACGTGCCGTTGATCCACCAGGTTGTCGTCGCACAGCTGGCAGCAGCTCGTCAGGGTACACACAAGACAAAGACCCGCTCCGAAGTACGCGGTGGCGGACGTAAGCCCTACCGTCAGAAGGGAACCGGTAACGCCCGTCAGGGTTCGATCCGCGCTCCTCAGTACAACGGTGGTGGAGTCGTGCACGGGCCGGTTCCTCGCGATTACTCGCAGCGGACCCCAAAGAAGATGAAGGCTGCTGCTCTGCGCGGCGCTCTGTCGGATCGCGCACGTCTCGATCAGGTTTTCGTCGTTAAGAACTTGATCACCGGCGATGCGCCGTCGACCAAGCAGGCGAAGGTCGCTCTGGCTGGCCTGTCCGATCGCAAGAACACCCTCGTGGTGCTCGAGCGTGACGATGAGCTCACTCAGCGCAGCGTTCGCAACCTGCCTCATGTTCACGTGCTCACCTCCGATCAGCTCAACACCTATGATGTGCTGATCGCCGATGACATCGTGTTCACCGAAGCAGCACTGCAGACGTTCCTGGGCGGATACCGCAAATCGGAGGACGCATCATGAGTCTGAACTTCAAGGACCCACGCGACATCATCGTCGCACCGGTCGTCTCAGAGAAGACGTACAGCCTGATGGACGAGGGAAAGTACACCTTCATCGTCGATCAGTCGTCGAACAAGACTGAGATCAAACACGCCATTGAATCGATCTTCGATGTGCAGGTTGCCAAGGTCAACACCCTGAATCGTCAGGGCAAGCGCCGCCGCACCCGCACCGGTTGGGGAAAGCGCAAGGACACCAAGCGTGCCATTGTCGCCCTCAAGGACGGATCAATCGACATCTTCGGTGGATCGCTCTAAGCGATCCTTCGTCAAAGAAGGACAAGACTCATGGGAATCCGTAAGCACAAGCCGACGACCCCGGGCCGCCGTGGCTCATCGGTCGCCGACTTCGTCGAAGTGACCCGGTCTACACCGGAGAAGTCACTTCTGCGCCCACTGCCTAAGCGCGGTGGCCGCAACAGCCAGGGCCGCGTGACCACTCGCCATCAGGGCGGCGGTCACAAGCGTCAGTACCGTGTCATCGACTTCCGCCGCCATGATAAAGATGGCGTTCCGGCGAAGGTCGCGCACATCGAATACGACCCGAACCGCACCGCGCGCATCGCTCTGCTGCACTATGCAGATGGAGAGAAGCGCTACATCATCGCCCCGCATAACCTCAAGCAGGGCGCACAGGTGGAAGCCGGACCGGGCGCAGATATCAAGCCGGGCAACAACCTTGCCCTGCGCAACATCCCAGTCGGTACCGTGGTGCATGCAGTTGAAATGCGTCCCGGTGGCGGTGCCAAGATCGCACGTTCGGCCGGTTCATCCGTGCAGCTCGTCGCGAAGTACGGCCGGTTCGCTCAGCTGCGGATGCCTTCGGGCGAAATCCGCAACGTTGATGCGCGCTGCCGTGCCACTGTCGGCGAGGTCGGCAATGCCGAGCAGTCGAACATCAGCTGGGGCAAAGCAGGCCGCATGCGTTGGAAGGGCAAGCGCCCGACCGTGCGTGGTGTCGTCATGAACCCTGTCGACCACCCACATGGTGGTGGCGAGGGCAAGACCTCGGGTGGTCGTCACCCAGTCAGCCCGTGGGGTCAGTCAGAAGGCCGCACTCGCCGGCCGAACAAAGAGAGCGACAAGTACATCGTGCGCCGTCGCCGGACCGGCAAGAAGCGCTGATTGGAGTACTGACTTATGCCTCGTAGCCTCAAAAAGGGTCCTTTCGTCGACGAACACCTGTTTCAGAAGGTGGCTCGCCAGAACGAGAAGAACACTAAAAATGTAATCAAGACATGGTCTCGTCGCTCGATGATCATCCCGGATTTCCTGGGACACACCATCGCAGTACATGACGGACGCAAGCATGTTCCAGTCTTCATCACTGAAGCAATGGTCGGACATAAGCTTGGCGAGTTCGCACCGACACGGACGTTCCGTGGCCACGAAAAGGACGATCGCAAGGGTCGCCGCCGCTGACGCGGGGCACTCTTTCGATCCTAGACAAGAGAGAAGGAAGCGATGGAAGCCAAGGCTAAGGCGCGTTACCTGCGCGTCACGCCTCGCAAGGCTCGGCGCGTCATCGACCTCATTCGTGGTCAGCAGGCGACCGAAGCACTTGCAGTGTTGAAGTTTGCAGAACAATCGGCATCAGATCCGATTTACAAGCTCGTTGCCTCCGGAATCGCCAATGCGCGAATCCGGGCCGACGAACAGGGCGTTGCGTTCGACGAGAACGAACTGGTCATCTCCGAAGCGTTTGTGGACGAGGGACCAACCATGAAGCGGTTCCGCCCGCGGGCCCAGGGACGTGCTTTTCGCATTGAGAAGCGCACCAGTCACGTCACAGTGATCCTGGCCAGCGGTGACGACCTGCCTCAGCGCAAGAGCCGGAAGGGGAATCGTTAATGGGCCAGAAAATCAATCCGAACGGATTCCGACTCGGAATCACCACGGACCACAAGTCGAAGTGGTTTGCTGACTCGACTAAGCCGGGACAGCGCTACAGCGACTACGTGCTCGAAGATGTGAAGATCCGTCAGATGATGACCAAGGGCCTTGAGCGCGCTGGCATCTCGAAGGTGAACATCGAGCGCACGCGTGACCGTGTCCGAGTCGACATCCACACTGCCCGTCCGGGCATTGTCATTGGACGTCGTGGAGCCGAAGCCGATCGCATCCGCGGTCAGCTCGAAAAGCTCACCGGCAAGCAGATTCAGCTCAATATCCTTGAGGTGAAGAACGCCGAGATCGACGCGCAGCTGGTTGCTCAGGGAGTTGCCGAGCAGCTCGCGAGCCGCGTGGCATTCCGCCGCGCTATGCGCAAGTCGATCCAGAGCGCCCAGCGCGCAGGTGCCAAGGGCATCCGCGTGCAGTGCTCCGGTCGTCTCGGCGGCGCCGAAATGAGCCGTTCAGAGTTCTACCGCGAAGGTCGTGTGCCTCTGCACACCCTGCGCGCGAACATTGACTACGGATTCCACGAAGCGCACACCACCTTTGGTCGCATCGGCGTCAAGGTGTGGATCTACAAGGGCGATATGACCGACAAGGAGCTTGCTGCCGAGCAGGCGAAGGCTCCTGCTGCTCGTGGCCCCAAGGGCCGTGGGCGCGGCCGTGGCGGCCGTGGTCGTGGTCAGGAAGGCGCAGCAGCACCGCGCCGGAACGACGCAGCGCCGAAGACTGAGAACAACGCCGAAGCCCCTGCGGCTGAGGCCGGATCGGAGGGCTGAGCTATGTTGATCCCTCGTCGAGTGAAATACCGCAAGCAGCACCACCCCAAGCGGGGCGGCGCAGCTAAGGGTGGCACGACGGTGTCCTTCGGTGACTACGGCATCCAGGCTCTCGAGCCCGCCTACATCACCAACAGGCAGATCGAAGCCGCACGTATTGCCATGACGCGCTACATCAAGCGTGGTGGCAAGGTGTGGATCAACATCTACCCAGACCGTCCGCTGACGAAGAAGCCTGCCGAGACCCGCATGGGTTCCGGTAAGGGTTCTCCGGAGTGGTGGGTCGCCAATGTCAAGCCGGGACGGGTCATGTTCGAACTCGCCGGTGTGTCCGAGGAAGTTGCTCGCGAGGCCTTGCGCCTCGCGGTCCATAAGCTTCCGCTCAAGGCCCGTATCGTGGCCCGCGAAGGTGGTGAGTGAATATGGCAATTGGTTCGAAGACCCTTTCCATGGACGCACTTGACGGTTTTGACAACGAGCGTCTGCTCGAAGAGCTCAAGAAGGCCAAGGCCGAGCTGTTCAACCTGCGTTTCCAGTCGGCCACCGGCCAGCTGGAGAGCCACGGCCGCCTGAAGGCTGTGCGTCGCGACATCGCTCGTATCTATACCGTGCTCAATGAGCGGGAGTTGGACATTCGTCCGAACCCTGCTGACGCTAAGGAAGAGGACAAGTGATGGCGGAGACCACCAAGCCCGAGGCAGGCGCCGCGGATCGTAACTCGCGCAAGACTGTGCGTGGTTACGTTGTTTCTGACAAGATGGAGAAGACCATCGTCGTCGAGGTGGAGGAGCGCAAGACGCACCGCCTCTACGGCAAGGTCCTCCGCCAGTCGGTGAAGTACAAGGTTCACGATGAGGAGAACACCGCTGGTGTCGGTGACCTCGTCCTCGTGTCCGAGACGCGGCCAGTTTCGGCTGCGAAGCGTTGGCGGCTCGTCGAGATCATCGAACGCGCCAAGTAAGCCGACGCCACCCCACCCACCCGGTCCCGCCCACGA